>NZ_JACVXA010000001.1 GCF_014903745.1 Mangrovicoccus algicola
GCCTCCTGCCGCAGCGTCGCCAGCAGGGTCTCGCGCGCCCGGGCCTCGCGGCGGGCCTCGTCCAGCGTCGCCTCGCGCTCGGCCAGCGCGCCGCGGAGCGCGGCGGCGCGGTCCCGCTCCAGTCCCAGCGCCTCGGAGAGCGACCGGATATCGGCGCCCAGCTGGTCCAGCTCGCTCTCCTGGCCGGTGATCTCCTGGGTCAGCAGCGACTGCATCACCATGAAGATCGTCAGCACGAAGAACAGCACCAGCAGAAGCCCGGTCATCGCATCGACGAAGCCGGGCCAGATCGAGGCCTGGAAACGGCCGGAACGGCGGCTCAGCGCCATCTCAGCGCGCCCCGTCCGCCCCGGTGGCGGTCTCGATCACGCGGATCAGCCGGGTGAGGTCGTGGCGCAGCTCGGCCACGCTTTCCTGGCGGCCCGCATTGATGTCCTCCATCAGCCGCAGCAGCTGCACATCGATGCTGCGCAGCCGCATCCGGGCCTCGGCGCCGGGCTCGTCCTCGGCCTCGCGCTGTTCGGCCAGGACCTGAAGGGCCCGGCTCAGCCGCTCCTGCCCCTCGGCGACACGGCCCAGGGTTTCGGCCATGCGCGATTCCCCCTCCATGCGCGCGCCCAGCCGGTCCAGCGCCGCGCCCAGCCCGGCCAGACGGCTGTCCATCGCTACGCGATGCGCCTCGGATTCGCGCATGACGGTGTGCAATTCGCCCATCTGCAGCGCCACCTGGTCCAGCGCGGCGGCGATCGCCGCCCCGTCGGTGCCGCCCTCGCCCTCGCCCCCGGCAAAGCCCAGCCGGGTGATGGTCGACAGCCATTCCTCCAGCTCGCGGTAGAACCGGTTCTGCCCGTGGCTGGCGAAAAGCTCCAGCAGGCCCACGACCAGCGACCCCGCCAGGCCCAGCAGCGACGAGGCAAAGGCCGTGCCCATCCCGCCCAGCTGGGTTTCCAGCCCGCCGATCAGACGCGCGAAGACCGCGGTCGGATCCTCGCCCTCGGCGGGCGCCAGCGCGCGGATCGTGTCCACCACCGCCGGGACGGTCGTGGCCAGCCCGTAGAACGTGCCCAGAAGCCCAAGGAAGATCAGAAGGTTGCCGAGATAGCGCGTGATGTCGCGCGCCTCGTCGATGCGGGTGGCGACGGTATCGACGATGGTGCGCGAGGAGGCGGCGCTGATCTGCATGCGGCCGCGGCGCGACCGCATCAGCGCGGCAAGCGATCCCAGCAGGCGCGGCGGCTTGGCCGCTTCATGGCCCGGACGCTCGGCGGCGAAACCCTCGATCCAGCGCACCGAGGCGACCAGCTGCCCCACCTGCCAGAAACAGGCCAGCACGCCGATCACGAAGACGACGCCGATCGCCCCGTTCAGATAAGGGTTCGCGGAAAACACGCCCCAGACACGGGGCAGAAGCAGCCAGCCCCCGGCCGCGAAGGCGGCGGAGACGGTCACCATCATGAAGATCTGGCGGACCGGCTGGGAAAACTGCGGCGAGGCGCTTTGTTCGGACATGACCATGGCCCCGGTCTAACCGATTGCGCGCGCCCGATGAAACACGACCTGCAGCGGGTCGGCGCCGCTGGCAGTTTTGTCACACCGCCCGCGCGCCCCCGTCATGCGCGGGCCAGCGCCCCGGCCAGCCAGGCCATGTCGGCATCCTCCAGCCCCAGCTCCAGCAGGTGGCGGTGGGTATTGTCGAGGTAGTCGCGGTTGGGCCCCTTCCGGCCCGCGGCCGCGCCGATCACCGCCGCCTGCTCCTCCAGCGACAGCCCGCCCGCATATTGCGGATGGGCAGGGTCGACCACATAGGTGACCGCCTCCACCCGCCGCCCGTCCGGCAAAAGCACCGGCAGCCATTCCTCGCGATAGGCCGAGGAGACCAGTTCGCGTTCGCGCAGCGCCGCCAGCGCCGCCTCCCGGGCAGGGGCCGCGACGCGGAAGGCCACCCCGAGACAGGCGCCGCCCTCCGCCGCGTCCAGCGCCAGAACCAGCCCCGGCCGCTCGGGCGTGCCGCGGTAATGCACCGACCACATGCAGAAGGACCGGTGCCAGCCCTCCAGCCGCGCCAGCTGGCGTTCCGCCGGATCGAAACAGGGGCTCCATAGCAGCGAGCCGTAACCGAAAACCCACAGGTCGGGGGATGTCATGAGGCTGGTCCTCCCTTTGCCCGACTTGTACACAAGGCGCGGAGCCGGAGAAAAGGGACGCTCATGAAATATCTGCTTGCCGCGATCCTCGCCGCCGCCTGCGCCTGGGGGGGCTACTGGGTCTGGGGCGCCCATGCCACCGAGGGCGCCATCCGCGACTGGCTGGAGGCGCGCGCGGCGGAGGGCTGGGTCGCCAATTACGACAGCGTCGGGACGCACGGCTTTCCCAACCGCTTCGACACCACCATCGCGGCGCCCGAACTGGCCGATCCCGAAACCGGCCTGGCCTGGTCGGCGCCGTTCCTGCAATTCCTGTCGCTCAGCTACAAGCCGCATCAGATGATCGTCGTCTGGCCCGAGGAACAGGTCCTGGCGACGCCGCTGCAGACCATGACCTTGGCCGGGTCCGGGCTGCGCGCCAGCCTGGCGGTCGACCCGCTGTCGCGCATGGCGCTGAACCGCACCACGATCGAGGGGCAGGACCTGCGCCTGTCCTCCTCGCTGGACTGGCAGGCCACCGCCTCGGCGATGCAGCTTGCCGCGCGGCGGGTGGAGGGCGGGATGCCCAGCTACGACATCGCGCTGAGCCTGTCCGACGTGACCCCCCCGGCCTTCCTGGCGCGGCTGGCCGAACGCGCGGGGCTGGACCCGGGGGCGATGGGGGTGGCCGAGATCGAGGGAACGGCCGCCTTCGACGCGGCCTGGGACCTGGATGCGCTCGAGGAGGCCCGTCCGCAGCCCCGGCGGATCGAGCTGCGCCGCGCCCGCGCGGGCTGGGGCGAGCTGGAGCTGCAGGCCCGCGGCACGCTGGACATCGCTGCCGACGGCACGCCCGAGGGCGAGATGACGATCCGCGCGACCAACTGGAAGGCGATGCTGCAGGTCGCCCGCGCCAGCGGGGCGCTGAATTCCGAGATGGCCGGGCTGATCGAGGGCGGGCTGAACCTGGTGGCGCGCATGTCCGGCGGCAAGGACGCGATCGACGTGCCGCTGGCCTTCAGCGGCGGACGGATGACGCTGGGCGGGGTGATCCCGCTGGGCGCGGCGCCGCGCATCGTGCTGCGCTGAGCCCCCCCGGCCCGGCCCCGCGCGGGCCGGGACCGGTTCAGCGGCAATAGGGGCCCGAGCGGTAACTGGCCGTGTCCAGGTGGAAATGGTTGGCGTGGAACCGGTCGGATTTCGGCCCCAGCACGGTGCCGAAGATCCCGCAGGCCGCCTCGTGCAGCGACTTCAGCATCGGGCCCTCGCGCCGGGCATTCCAGCCCTCCAGCACGGTGATCTCGCTGCCGTCGCGCAGTTCGAACCCGCCGATATCGATGGCCTTGCCGCGCCCGTGTTCCGAGACCTTGGCCCCGGCGATGCCGTTGCGGGGCCGGCAGGTATAGCTGGCGAAGACCTTCAGCTCCGCCACACCGCCGCCGCGCCGTCCCACCGCAGGGCGAAGCCCGGTATCCACCCAGGATTTCAGCGCCTTCGCCGTGGTGCAGTCCACCACCGCCGGGGTCGAGAGCGTGATGCCCGAGACCGACATGACCCGCACCCCGTCCTGCAGGCCGCAGCCCGCCGCGCGGCCCTCGATCTGCGGGGCCAGCTCGCCCAGGATGCCAGTGGAGCCGCAGAGCCTCTGGCCCTGCAGCGCGCGTGCCGACCCGGTCTTCTCCGCCCCGTCCGAGCCGCAGCCCGACAGGATCAGCACCATCGCGGCGGCCGCCGCGGCCAAAGCGGCGCGGGTCATTCGCCCGGCCGCGTCTTGGCGCGACCGAAATCCGGCGCGGCCGTATCCTGCCCCGCCTCGATGATGCCCTTGCGGATTGCGCGGGTGCGCGTGAAGTAGTCGTGCAGCATGTCCCCGTCCCCGGTACGTATCGCCCGCTGCAAGGCAAACAGCTCTTCGGTGAAGCGGCCAAGGATCTCCAGTGTCGCATCCTTGTTGTTCAGGAAGACGTCGCGCCACATCGTCGGATCCGAGGCCGCGATCCGGGTGAAGTCGCGGAACCCCGCCGCCGAGAACTTGATGACCTCCTGGTCGGTCACGCGGCGCAGGTCGTCGGCGACGCCGACCATCGTATAGGCGATCAGGTGCGGCGCGTGGGAAATCACGGCGCAGACCAGGTCGTGATGGTCGGGCTCCATCTCCTCGACCGTCGCGCCCATGCCCGTCCAGAGCGCCCGCAGCTGGCGCAGCGCCTGCGGGTCGCAGCCCTCGGGCGGCAGAAGAAGGCACCAGCGCCCGTCGAAAAGCTCGGCAAACCCCGCGCGCGGCCCAGAATATTCCGTCCCCGCCATCGGGTGGCCGGGGATGAAGGTGACATCGGGCGGCAGATGCGGCGCGACCGCGTCGATCACCGACCGCTTGACCGAGCCCACATCGCTGACGGTGGCGCCCGGGCGCAGATGCGGGCCGATCTCCTCGGCCACGCCGCCCATCGCCCCCACCGGCACGCAGAGCATCACCAGGTCGGCATCCTGCACCGCCGCGGCCGCGCTGTCGGCCAGCATGTCGCACAGCCCGTCCTCGCGCGCCTGCGCCATGTGCAGCGCGCTGGCATCGTATCCGGTGATGGTCCCCGCCAGGTCGGCGCGGCGCATCGCGTGGATGAGCGAAGAGGCGATCAGCCCCAGCCCGATCACCGCCACCCGGTCATAGAGCCGCGTCATGGGCCGCGCCGTTCCGCCAGGAAGTCGCGCACCGCCTCGGCCACCAGCCGGCAGGCGCGCTCCTCGCCGATGGTGATGCGCAGGCAGCTGGGCAGGCCGTATCCCGCCACCTGCCGCACGATCAGCCCCCGCGCCTTGAGGAAGGCATCGCAGGCGACCGCCTCGTCGCGATCGGCGAAGCGGGCGAGGATGAAATTGGCGCAGGACGTGTCCGAGGGCACGCCCATCTCCGCCAGCGCCCGGGCCAGCCAGGTGCGCAGCCTGGCATTCTCGGCCAGGCAATCGGCGGCATAGTCGCGGTCGCGGATCGCGGCCTCGGCGGCGGCCAGCTGGGTCTCGGACAGGTTGAACGGCCCGCGGATGCGGTTGAGCACGTCGATGACGTCCTTCTGCGCATAGCCCCAGCCGATGCGCAGCCCGCCCAGCCCGTAGAGTTTCGAGAAGGTGCGCGTCATCACCACGTTGGGGTGCAGATCGACCAGCGACGCCCCGCCGTCATAGCCCTCGACGAATTCGGCATAGGCCCCGTCGAGCACCAGGATCACGTGATCGGGCAGCCCCGCCGCCAGCCGTGCCAGCGCGTTGCCGCCGATCATCGTGCCGGTGGGGTTGTTCGGATTGGCGATGAAGACGATCTTCGTGCGCTCCGTCACCCCCGCCAGCAGCGCGTCGATATCGGTGGTGCGCTCGCGTTCGGGGACCGACACGCTGGAAGCCCCGGCCGCCAGCGCCGAGATGCGGTACATCGAAAACCCGTGCTCGGTCTGCAGCACCTCGTCGCCCGGCCCGGCATAGGCCTGGCACAGCAGGTTGATGATCTCGTCCGAGCCCACCCCGCAGATGATCCGCGCCGGGTCCAGACCGTGCACCTCGCCGATCGCCGTGCGCAGCTCCGCATGATCCGTCGAGGGATAGCGGTGCAGCCGGTCGGCCGTCGCCCGGAACGCCTCGATCGCCCGGGGCGAGGGGCCGCGGGGATTCTCGTTCGAGCTGAGCTTGATGACCTCGGCAACGCCCTCCACCTTGGACTGGCCGCTTTCGTAAAGCGCGATATCCATGATGCCGGGCTGGGGAACGGGTGTGGTCATGACGGGCCTCCTAGGGCGCCTGTTAACCCCGCGCGGGCCGCATGACCAGCGGGAGCGCAGCAAAAAGGCCGCGGGCGGGATGCGCGCGGCCTTCGGGATCGGGTTTCCGGCCGGGGGCCGGGGCGCGCGGAACCTTAGTTCTGCGCGTAGTATTCGATGACCAGGTTCGGTTCCATGATGACCGGGTAGGGCACGTCGGCCAGGCCCGGGGCGCGCACGAAGGTGGCGCTCATCTTGGAATGGTCGGCCTCGATGTAATCGGGGACGTCACGCTCGGCCAGCTGCACGGCTTCCAGCAGGACGGTCATCTGGCGCGACTTCTCGCGCACGGTGATCACGTCGCCTTCCTTCACGCGGTAGGACGGGATGTTGACGCGGCGGCCGTTCACTTCCACATGGCCGTGGTTCACGAACTGGCGCGCGGCAAAGACGGTCGGCACGAACTTGGCGCGGTAGACGACCGCGTCCAGGCGGCGCTCCAGCAGGCCGATCAGCAGCTCGCCGGTGTCGCCCTTCAGACGCTCTGCCTCGGCGAAGATGCGGCGGAACTGCTTTTCGGTCAGGTCGCCGTAATAGCCCTTCAGCTTCTGCTTGGCGCGCAGCTGCAGGCCGAAGTCGGACATCTTGCCCTTGCGGCGCTGGCCATGCTGGCCCGGGCCGTATTCGCGGCGGTTGACCGGGGATTTCGGACGGCCCCAGATGTTCTCGCCCATGCGGCGGTCGATCTTGTACTTGGCAGACGTGCGTTTGGTCACGGCTGATCTCCTTCTGCGGCCCCTTGCGGGGCGATTGTCGAAGGGCGTTGTCCTCCTGCCGCATCTTCCGGGTTTGCGGGAAGACGGGCCGACAGGCCTCCCCTTGCGGGGGCCACCAACACCAATGACCCGGCCACCAAGCCGGGATGGCGCGCTCTACCCGCAGGGCCGGGCGGTGTCAATCCCCGCCGCGCCGGTTGCCGCGGCAGGCCCGCGCGGCTAGCCTCGGCGGCGGACCGTGACAGGGAAAGGACGCGACCATGGCCCCGCAGCCGCTGGAGATACCGCCCGGAAACGAGATGTTCGACGGCTACCGCGCGGCCTTCGAGCGCTACGGGTTTTCCCCGGCCGTCAGGTCGCGGGGGTTCCTGTTCATCTCCGGGCAGGTCGGGGTGCGCCCCGACGGCACCGCCCCCGGCGACATCGCGGGCCAGACCGAATGGGCGCTGCGCCGGGTCGCGGAACTGCTGCGCATCGCCGGGCTGGACATGGCCGACCTGGTCGATGTCACCAGCTATCACTTGGATATCGAGGCGACGCTGCCGGACTTCCTGGAAGCGAAGGCGCGGATCGTCACCCCGCCCTATCCCGCCTGGTCGATCATCGGCATCGCCGGGCTGAGCCGTCCCGAGCTGAAGCTGGAGATCCGCGCCGTCGCGGCGCTGCGCGACTGACGGCCGGTCCGGGCGCCCGGCCTCAGCGCAGCCTCTGCCAGCTCTGCGCGACGCAGAAGGGACCGACGCAGCCCGAGACCTCCATCACCTCGCCCCGAAGCCGCATCTTGGAGCGGAAGGTCTTGTCCCGCTGCGGGTCCCAGATCTGCCCGTTCTCGTATTGCCCCGCCCCCGCGGGCTGCATGTCCCAGACCACCGCGCGCCCGAGCGCGGTGCTGTCGCGCGGGCTGCCATCGGCGTTGAAGGCCGCCGCCAGCGTGCCGCACAGCGCCGCGCCGCAGGGCGCGATCCGCACATGGCCGAAGGCCCCGCCCCTGCCCGGCTCGGTCCGCCACAGGCCCTCGGCCGGGTCTGCCCCGGCCAGCGCAGGCAGCGCGGCCAGCGCCGCCGCCCAGATCAGATGTCGCATCCTTGTCTCCCCCCGGTTGCAACCACGCCCCGCGCACCCCCTCCGGGTCAAGCGGAACTTCGCGTCGCTTGGCTTCGGGGCGCGCTCGTGGCATGGGGACGCGGCAATCACGAAAGGGACCGACCATGATCCTCTATCCGGCCATCGACCTGAAGGACGGCGCCTGCGTCCGGCTGTTCAAGGGCGACATGGAGCAGGCCACGGTGTTCAGCGACGACCCCGCCGCGCAGGCCCGCGCCTTCGTCGAGGCGGGCTGCGAATGGCTGCACCTCGTCGATCTGAACGGCGCCTTCGCGGGCCAGCCGGTCAATGCCGCGGCAGTGGAGGCCATCCTGGCAGCCTGCAAGGTGCCCGCCCAGCTGGGCGGCGGCATCCGCGACATGAAGACGATCGAGACCTGGCTGGAAAAGGGCCTGGCCCGCGTGATCCTGGGCACGGTGGCGGTGGAGAACCCCGCCCTGGTGCGCGAGGCGGCACAGGCCTTTCCCGGGCAGGTGGCGGTCGGGCTGGATGCCCGCCACGGCAAGGTCGCGACCCGCGGCTGGGCCGAGGAGACCGAGATCGAGGTGACCGACCTGGCGCGGCAGTTCGAGGATGCCGGGATCGCCGCCATCATCTATACCGACATCAACCGCGACGGCGCGATGCAGGGTCCCAATATCGAGGCGACCGCCGCGCTGGCCCGCGCGGTCTCGATCCCGGTCATCGCCTCGGGCGGGGTCTCGTCGCTGGCCGACCTGATCGCGCTGCGCGATTGCGGCGTGGCGCTGGACGGGGCGATCTCGGGGCGCGCGCTCTATGACGGGGCGCTGGATCTGGGCACGGCGCTTGCGGCGCTGGCCGACTGACCCGCCGGGCTTAACGCCACCGAAACCACGGCACGTCCAGAAGGGACGGATCGAGGAGGTGGCCGATGGCAAGTCACGGAGCAGGGACCGCGCGGCAGGACCCCGCGGATGCCCCGCAGCAGGGCCCGGGCGGCAGCCTGTCGCGCGACACGCGCCTGCAGACCCCCGGCGGCATGCGCCGGATCAGCGACCTGAAGGTCGGCGATCTGGTCGGCACGCAGGACCGGGGCCCGCAGGAAATCCTGTGGATCGGGCGGACGCGCCTGTCGCGGGCGGCGCTGGCGGCGGCGCCCTGGCTTTGCCCGGTCCGCATCCGGCGCGGTGCGCTGGCCCCCGGCCTGCCCCGGCGCGACCTGATCGTCGCGCCGCTGCAGCGCATCGCGCTGCGCGATCCGGCCTTCCTGCGCCGCTACCGCTCGGCCACGGTGATGCTGCCCGCGCTCGCGCTGGTCGATGGCGGGGCGATCTCCACCCTGCCGCCGAATCGCGGCTGGACGCTCTACCAGCTGCTGCTGCCGCATCATGCGCTGCTGCTGACGGAGGGCTGCGCCTCGGAAAGCCTGGCCGGCGAGGCGGCGCTGCGCATCGGGGCGGAGCTGGCGATCCGCATCGACGGACTGCCGGTCGTGCGCAACGGCCTGCCGCGCCCCGCGCCCTCGCTGGGCGAGGCGCGCGGGCTGTGGCGGGGGCGCGGACGGCCGGATCCGGAACCGGGCTGAGCCTGCGCGGCTTGGCCGCTTTGCCCGCGGGCCCGCGGGACGGTATCCGGCCAGGGCGCGCAATCCCGGTCCCGTCATGTCCCTCTCCGTTCCGCTGCTGATGCGACACCTGCCACCACCGCGGCTCTGGCCCTGGCTGCTGCTGGCCCTGGCCATCGCAGGGCTGGTGCTGCTGCCGCTGGGGACGATCCTGTGGCTGGCCCTGGGCAATTCCGGCGGGGTCTGGTCGCATCTGGCCGCCACGACGCTGCCGCGCTACCTGGGCAACACGCTGATCCTGATGGGCGCCGTCGGGGCGCTTGCGGGGGTCAGCGGCACGCTGACCGCCTGGCTGGTGACCATGTACCGCTTTCCCGGGGCGCGCTGGCTGGGCTGGGCCCTGCTGCTGCCGCTGGCCATACCCGCCTATATCGGCGCCTATGCCCTGACCGACCTTCTGGACTATTCCGGCCCGGTCCAGACCGCGCTGCGCGGCATCTTCGGCTGGCAGAGCGCGCGCGACTACTGGATCCCGGAAATCCGCTCCCGCTGGGCGGCGGTGCTGGTGCTGTCCGCCGCGCTTTCGCCCTATGTCTACCTGCTCAGCCGCGCTGCCCTGCGCGAACAGTCCGCGGCGATCTTCGATGTCGCCCGCACGCTGGGCGCCGGACCGGTGGCGCGGTTCCTGCGGATCGGCCTGCCGCTGATCCGCCCGGCCGCTGCCGCGGGGATCGCCATCGTGATGATGGAGACCGGGGCCGATTTCGGCGTGGTGGACTTCTTCGCGGTCCAGACCCTGACCACGGGCATCTTCTCCACATGGCTGGAAGGCGGATCGGCGGCGGGCGCGGCGCAGATCGCGCTGGTCAGCCTGGCGCTGGTGCTTGTGCTGGCGGGAACCGAGAGGCTCAGCCGCCGCCGCGCCCGCTCCCATGCCCATGCGCGGGGACTGACGCGGCCCGCGCCGGTGCGGCTGCACGGGGGGCGCGCCTGGCTGGCGACCCTGGTCTGCCTCCTGCCGGTGGTGGCGGGATTCCTGCTGCCGGGCGCAATCATCCTGCATCTGGCGCTGCGCCATGCCGGGGCATGGCTGGACCCGCGGCTTCTGGGGGCGGCCGCCAACACGCTGGTCACGGCCGGGGCCGGGGCGGTTCTGACCGTCGCGCTCAGCCTCCTTCTGGTCTACGGGCTGCGGCTGGGCGGGGCCCGGGCAGCGCGCGGGCTGCTGCCGGTGACGGCGCTCGGCTATGCCGCGCCGGGGGCGGTGCTGGGCCTGGGGCTGCTCCTGCCGCTGGCGGCGCTGGACCATCGCATCGCCGACCTGGGCGAACGGCTGGGCCTGGATGCCGGCATGGTGCTGACCGGATCGGCGGCGGCGGTGGTGCTGGCCTATCTGGTGCGGTTCTTCGCCATCGGCCAGGGCGCGGCCGAGGCGGCGATGGACCGCATCCCGCCCAGCCTGCCGATGGCCGCCCGGTCGCTGGGGCGCAGCCCGGCCGGGGCGCTGCGCGACGTGCACCTGCCGATGATCCGCGGCTCGGTGGGCACCGCGCTGCTGCTGGTCTTCGTCGACGGGGTGAAGGAATTGCCCGCGACGCTGCTGCTGCGCCCGTTCAACTTCGACACGCTGGCGACGCGGGTCTATGACCAGGCCTCGCTGGAGAAGATCGGCGATGCCGCCCCGCCCGCGATGCTGGTGATCCTGACCGGGCTGTCGGCGGTGATCCTGCTGGCGCGCACCAGCCGCTAGGACGCGAAAGGCCGGGCACAGGCCCGGCCTTCCAACCGTTCCAAGGGCCGCAAGCCTACATCTGCACGCCCAGATGCTCGGCCACCGCGAAGATGTCCTTGTCGCCGCGGCCGCACATGTTCATGCAGATGATGTGGTCCTTCGGCAGTTCCGGCGCGATCTTCAGCACATGGGCCAGGGCGTGGGAGGGCTCCAGCGCGGGGATGATCCCCTCCAGCGCGCAGCAGAGCTGGAACGCGTCCAGCGCCTCGCGGTCGGTGATCGCCACGTATTCCGCGCGCCCCGTGTCATGCAGCCAGGCATGTTCCGGCCCGATGCCGGGATAGTCGAGCCCCGCGGAGATCGAGAAGCCCTCGAGGATCTGCCCGTCCTCGTCCTGCAGCAGGTAGGTGCGGTTGCCATGCAGCACGCCCGGGCGCCCGCCGGTCAGCGAGGCGCAGTGCTGCATCTTGTCGTCGACGCCCTTGCCGCCGGCCTCGACGCCGATGATGCGGACCTCCTTGTCGTCGAGGAACGGGTGGAACAGGCCCATCGCGTTCGATCCCCCGCCGATCGCGGCGATGATCGTGTCGGGCAGCCGGCCCTCCTGTTCCTGCATCTGGGCCTTGGCCTCCTGGCCGATGATCGCCTGGAAGTCGCGCACCATCGCCGGATAGGGATGCGGCCCCGCCACCGTGCCGATGCAGTAGAACGTGTCGCGCACATTGGTCACCCAGTCGCGCAGCGCGTCGTTCATCGCGTCCTTCAGCGTGCCGCGGCCGGAGGTCACCGGCACCACCTCGGCGCCCAGAAGGCGCATGCGGAACACGTTGGGCTTCTGCCGCTCGACATCATGCGCGCCCATGTAGACCACGCATTTCAGCCCGAATTTCGCGCAGACGGTGGCGGTGGCCACCCCGTGCTGGCCCGCGCCGGTTTCCGCGATGATCCGGGTCTTGCCCATGCGCCGCGCCAGGATGATCTGGCCCAGCACGTTGTTGATCTTGTGCGCGCCGGTATGGTTCAGCTCGTCGCGCTTGAGATAGATCTTCGCGCCGCCGCAATGCTCGGTCAGGCGCTCGGCGAAATACAGCGGCGAGGGACGGCCGACATAGTGTTTCCACAGCCAGTCCATCTCGGCCCAGAATTCCGGGTCGGTCTTGGCGAAATCATACTGCTTCTCCAGCTCCAGGATCAGCGGCATCAGCGTCTCGGAGACGAAGCGGCCGCCGAAATCGCCGAAGCGGCCATTCTCGTCGGGGCCGTTCAGGAAGCTGTTGATCAGGTCGTCGGGCATGGGACATCTCCTCTCGCTCGGCCCGCTTGAACAGCGAACCGGGCGCCGGGTCAATGGAAATGGGCCGGAAACCGCGCCGGGGCGTCGCGGGACCTTCCGCAGCGCGGCCATCCCCCCTAGGGTCCGTCCATCGGAAAGACGAGGAGAACACCGATGAGAGTACAGATCACCGCCGCGCTGATGGCCGGCACGCTTGCCCTCTCCGCCTGCGAAGGCATGACCGAACAGGACGGACGCACGGTGATGGGCGGCACGGCAGGCGCGGTCGGCGGCGCCGTCATCGCCCAGCTTCTGGGCGCCAGCAGCGGCTGGACCGCGGCAAGCGCGCTGGCCGGCGCCGCGGCCGGGGCGATCGTCGCGCGCAACCAGGAGACCCAGGAATGCTATTTCGCCAATGGCGACGGCACCTACTACAAGGCCCCCTGCGAATGATCGCGGGCCGGGCCCCGCGGCCCGGCCTTCCCGCCGCTCAGGCCAGCAGCCCCGTCTGCGTCCGCCCGGTGATGCGCGCGGGCACGATGCGGCCCTCGGGCCGGTCGGCGGCAAAATGCACCTCGGCGAATTGCGCGGTGCGCCCCATGCGCGGATTTTCCATCAGCACCTCGTGATCGCGCCCGACCTGCGCCGCGAGATGCCGCGTCACGGCCGCCTCGCCCGCGGCCCGCAGGCGCGCCGCACGCTCCTTGATGGCGCGGCCATCGACGGCCGGCATCCGCGCGGCGGGCGTGCCCTCGCGCGGGGAATAGGGAAAGACATGCAGCCAGGTCAGGCCGCACTCCTCCACCAGCCGCAGCGAGTTGAGGAACATCGCCTCGGTCTCGGTCGGGAAACCGGCGATGATGTCGGCGCCGAAGGTCATCTCGGGGCGCAGGCGGCGCGCCTCCTCGCAGAAGCGGATCGCGTCGTCGCGCAGGTGGCGGCGCTTCATCCGTTTCAGGATCATGTCGTCGCCCGCCTGCAGCGACAGGTGCAGATGCGGCATCAGCCGCTCTTCCTCGGCGATGGCGCGCATCAGGTTCTCGTCCACCTCGATCGAATCGATCGAGGAGATCCGCAGCCGCGGCAGCTCGGGCACCAGTTTCAGGATGCGCATCACCAGATCGCCCAGCCGGGGCGTCGCGGGCAGGTCGGCCCCCCAGCAGGTCAGGTCGACCCCGGTCAGCACCACCTCGTTATAACCGCGTCCGACCAGCCGCCGGATCTGGTCGACCACGACGCCCGCGGGCACGGAGCGGGAATTGCCGCGGCCGAAGGGGATGATGCAGAAGGTGCAGCGGTGATCGCAGCCGTTCTGCACCTGGACATAGGCGCGGCTGCGCGTGCCGAACCCGTCGATCAGGTGGCCCGCCGTCTCGGTCACCGACATGATGTCGTCGACCTGCACGCGCTCGGTCTCGCCGATGAAATCGGCCGCCATGCCGCGCCAGGTCTCGGGCTGCATCTTCTCGGTATTGCCGACGACGAAATCGACCTCCGCCATGGCGGAGAAACCGTCCGGGTCGGTCTGCACGGCACAGCCCGTCACCACGACCTTGGCATTCGGGTTCTCGCGGCGCAGCCGGCGGATTTCCTGGCGCGACTTGCGCACCGCCTCGGCGGTGACGGCGCAGGTATTGACCACCACGGTCTCGCCCAGCCCGGCGGATTGCGCCAGCTCCTTCATCGCCTCGGTCTCATAGGCGTTCAGCCGGCAGCCCAGCGTGGCGAATTTGGGGACGGGCGCGTCCATCACACGGCCTCCAGGAAGGCGGCATCGAATTCCGCCGAAAAGACATGGGCAACCGGACCCGATAGCCAGACGCCGTCCGCGCGCCAGTCGACCAGCAGACGGCCGCCATCGAGGTCCAGCGTGACGGTGCGCCCGGTCAGCCCGCGCAGATGCGCCGCGACCGCCGTGGCGCAGGCGCCCGAGCCGCAGGCCAGCGTCACGCCGGTGCCGCGTTCCCAGACCCGCATCCGCAAATGGTCCGGACCGGTCAGGCTGGCATATTCGACATTGGTGCGTTCCGGGAAAAGCGGGTCATGCTCCACCCCCGGCCCCTGCCCTTCGAGGTCGACCGCCCCGGCATCGGCGACGAAATGCACCGCATGGGGATTGCCCATGCCCACGGCCACCGGATCGCCCGGCAAGGGCAGCGCGGTCACCTCCATCTCGCGCGCCAGGGGAACCTCGTCCCACGAAAGCTGCGGCGCGCCCATATTGACCCAGACCGCGCCGTCGCGGCGCTCGGCCAGAAGCAGGCCGCGCATGGTGCGGATCGTCACGGCATCGCGTCCGAGCCCCGCCATCACCAGATCCGCGACGCAGCGGGTCGCGTTTCCGCAGGCCCCGGCGCGGCTGCCGTCGGAATTCCAGAAATCCAGGCAGATATCGCTGTCCGCGCCGTCGCGGATCTCGGCCAGCTGGTCGAAGCCGACGCCGCGATGGCGGTCGCCGACGGCCCGCGCCAGGGCCGCGGTCACGCGCGCGGACCGGCCGCGACTGTCGATGATGACAAAGTCGTTCCCGGCCCCGTGCATCTTGAGAAAGGGCAGCCTGCTATCCGTGGTGTCGCGCATGCGCGGCCATATACGCCTGCCGCGCGGGAATATCCACAGGCCCGGCGGGCGGGCATGAAAAAAACCGGCGGAAATCTGCATCGGGGCTCTTGACCCCCCCTCCCCCAATCCGTAGAGACCGGCCTCACAGCGGGCCGGGCGCCCAGCTGGCAGGGATCTGCCAACTGGAAAACCGGCCACGACCGCGCGACACGGACCCAGGTCCGGTCGCAACGGGAAGCCGGGCCGCCTTTGGGCCGACCGGTGGAAGAGATGGGCCGTTAGCTCAGTTGGTAGAGCAACTGACTTTTAATCAGTGGGTCGCAGGTTCGAATCCTGCACGGCTCACCATCCCTTCCCGTAGCGCGGAAACGCCGGTCGCCACCCCGGGCCACGCGCCCCTCCCCTCCCCCATGAATGCAAGCACCCGCAAGACAGGGAAGCCCCTTCCTCGTCAGCCCTTTCCGCGCCCATGACGGGGACGAAAACGGCCGCCCCCGAAGGCGCGGCCGACAGTGCGAATCCGGGAGCGCCTCGGGGGCGCGTCCTCTCATGCGCGCCTCAGGGGCGCCCCCCCCTGCGCGCCTCAGGGGCGCGACACGCATTTGGTTTCCAGGAAATCCTCGATCCCCATCTCGCCGCCCTCGCGGCCATTGCCGGACATCTTGTAGCCGCCGAAGGGCGAGCCATAGTCGATATCGGACCCGTTCAGCCGCACCATCCCCGCGCGCAGGCGGCGGCCCACGGCCATGGCCCGGTCGACATCGGCGGATTGCACATAGGCCGCCAGTCCATAGGGCGTGTCATTGGCCAGGCGCACCGCCTCGTCCTCGTCGGCATAGGGGATCATCGCCAGAACCGGGCCGAAGATCTCCTCCTGCGCAATGGTCATGTCGTTGGTCACATCGGCAAAGACCGTCGGACGCACGTAATAGCCGTGATTCATCCCGTTGGGGCGGCCCGTCCCCCCCGCCAGAAGGGTCGCGCCCTCGTCGATCCCCTGCTGGATCAGCGCCTGCACCTTCTCGAACTGGATATCGGAGGCCAGCGGGCCGATATGCCGCCCGTCCACCGCCGGGTCGCCCACCTCGGTCGCCTCGGCCGTGGCCTGCGCCACCTCCTTGGCCCGCTCGTAGAGCGAGGCGGGCACCAGCATCCGCGTCGGCGCGTTGCAGCTTTGCCCGGTATTGGAGAAGACCGCCCTGCAGCCCTGGCTCACCGCCGCCTCGACATCGCAATCCTCTAGCAGGATATTCGGCGACTTGCCGCCCAGCTCCAGCGCCACGCGCTTGATGTTGGCCGCCGCGTCGATGCTGATCTGGCGCCCCGCGCGGGTCGATCCGGTGAAGCTCATCATCGCGATGTCGGGATGTTTCGACAGCGCCGCGCCGACCTCGGGGCCGGTGCCGTTGACCAGGTTGAACACCCCCGGCGGCATCCCCGCCTCGTCCAGGATCTCGGCATAGAGCAGCCCCGAAAGCGGCGTCAGCTCCGAGGGTTTCAGCACCATGGTGCAGCCCGCCGCCAGCGCGGCCAGCACCTTGAGCGCGATCTGGTTGATCGGCCAGTTCCAGGGCGTGATCAGCCCGACCACGCCGATAGGTTCCTTCACGATCAGGTCGCCCGCCAGGTTCGTGTATTCGAACTCCATATGTTCCAGCGCCTGCACGAACCCGTCGAGATGGCCGATCCCCACCGCCGCCTGGGCATTTTTCGACAACCGGATCGGCGCGCCCATCTCCGAGGTGATGACCGCCGCCATCTCGTCCTGGCGCCGGGCATAGACCGCGCGGATCGACGCCAGCAGCTCCAGCCGCTCGGCCTTGCTCGTGCGCGAGAACCCCTCGAAGGCGGAAACCGCCGCCATGACGGCGCGGTCCACATCCTCGGCATTGCCGAGCGCGATCTCGGCCACCGGCGCCTCGGTGGCGGGGTTGACCACCGCCATCCGGTCCTGGCCCGCGGGCTGCATCCAGGTGCCCGCGTAATAGAACTTGTCGGTTTTCAGCTCGGTCATCTGTCTCTCCTCAGAACCGGTCGCGCAGGGCGTACCATGTCATTGCAGCAGCCAGCAGCGGTTCGCGCAGCAACACGCCGCCGGGAAATTTCGTGGCGGGCAGTCCCGCCATCAGCTCAAAGCCCCCGCGCCGCCCGCCGACCGCCTCGGCCAGCATCCGGCCCGCCAGCGTGCCCATGGCGATGCCGTGGCCGGAAAAGCCCGAGGCCGAGAAGACCCCGGGCGCCAGTTCGGCGAAATGCGGCAGGCGCTGCATGGTGATGCCCAGCGTGCCGCCCCAGGCATGGGTGATCGCCACGTCGCGCAATTGCGGGAAAACCTGCAGCATAGGGCGGCGCACCTTGGCGGCGATGTCGGACGGAAAGCGGTAGCCATAGCTTTCGCCGCCGCCGAAAAGCAGCCTGCCATCCTGCGAAAGGCGGAAATAGTTGATCACGAAACGCGAGTCGCAGACCGCATGGCCGTTGCGGATGACCTGCGCCGCGCGGTCGCCCAGCGGTTCGGTCGCGGCGATGAAATTGTTGATCGGCATGACCCGCCGGGCCAGGGCGGGCAGCGCGTTGTCATGATAGCCGTTCAGCCCCAGCACGACCGTGCCCGCGCGGATGCGGGCGCGCGGCGTGACGACGGTGGTGCCCTCGATGGCCGTCATCCGCGACTGCTCGTGGATCGTGACGCCCGCGGCGCGGCACAGCCGCGCCAGCCCGAAGACATAGCGCAGCGGATGCAGATGCGCCCCGCCCATGTCCAGCGTGCCGGAATGATATCCGGGGCTGCCGACCTCGTGGCGGATCTCCTCGCGGCCGAGATAGCGGATCAGCTCATAGCCGTAATGGCGCGCCATGTGATCGGCATGGGCGCGGCTCTCGGCGGCAAGGCGGGGACGATGATCGGCATGGAGGATGCCCGGGCTCCAGCCCGCATCGCCGCCGGCCTCCTCCGCCAGCGCCCGGGTCAGCGCCACCGCCTCCAGCCCGATCTGCCACAGCTTGCGGGCATCGTCGCGGCCGACGAGCTTCTCCAGCGCGGGCTGTTCGACCCGCTGGCCGGTCCCGACCTGGCCGCCATTGCGCCCCGAGGCGCCGGATCCGATGCGGTTCGCCTCGATCAGCACGACGCTGTGCCCGGCCCGCGCCGCATGCAGCGCCGCCGACAGCCCGGTGAAGCCGCCGCCGACCACCGCGACATCCGCCACGATCTCTCCCTCCGCCGGGTCGAAGGGCCCGGGCGGATGCGCCGTCTCGGCATACCACGACCGCGGCAGCTCGCCCTCGGGATCGTTGACCCGCAGGATATCCATCAGCGCCGGACCTCCGCCGCAGCGGCCCCGGAGGCGCGGGGTCTGCCTGCCCTCCCCGGCGCCCCGGCCGGAGGTCTCCCTGCGGCTGGTCGCGCCCTCGCCCGGACGGGGGTCATTCCGCGGCCTGCCAGAGGCCCTTCGCCTTCACCTCCTCGAAGGTCTCATCCAGCGCCCGGCGCGCGCGCTCGGCCAGCAGGTCGATCTCGCCATGCGAGATCACCAGCGGCGGCGAAATGATCATCCGGTCGCCAACATGGCGCATCACCAGGTTGTTGGCAAAGCAGCGCTCGCGGCAGATCAGGCCGACCGTGCCCTCCTTGGCCGCGAATTTGGCCCGCCTCTCCCGGTCCGGCGTCATGGCCAGCGACCCCATCAGCCCGGCGATCCTCGTCTCGCCGACCATCGGGTGGTCGCCGAGGCTCTCCCAGGCCTCCGCCAGATAGGGCGCGATCTCGGACCCGGCCCGCTCGACGATGCCCTCCTCGTCGAGGATGCGCAGGTTCTCCAGCGCCACCGCCGCGGCCACGGGATGCCCCGAATAGGTATAGCCATGGGCGAATTCATCGGCGGAATTGATCGTCCTGGCCACCTCGTCCGAGACCATCGAGGCGCCGATCGGGATATAGCCCGAGGACAGCCCCTTCGCGAGGGTCATGATGTCGGGGCGGATCCCCATCGTCTGCGACCCGAACCACTTGCCGGTGCGGCCGAAGCCGGTGATGACCTCGTCGGCGATCAGCAGGATCTCGTATCTGTCGCAGATGCGCTGGATCTCCGGCCAGTAGGTGGCCGGCGGCACGATCACCCCGCCCGCGCCCTGCACCGGTTCCGCGATGAAGGCCGCGACGCGGTCCTCCCCCAGGTCCAGGATCTTCGCCTCCAGCTCCTGCGCGCGCATCAGGCCGAAATCCTCCGGCGTCATGTCGCCGCCCTCGGACCACCAGTCGGGCTGGTTGATATGGGTGATGTCGGGGATCGGCAGGCCGCCCTGCTTGTGGATGCCCTTCATGCCGCCCAAGGACCCCCCGCCCATGGTCGAGCCGTGATAGCCGTTCCAGCGCGAGATCACGACCGTCTTGCCGGGCTTGCCCTTGGCCGCCCAGTAATGGCGCACCATGCGCAGGTTGGTGTCGTTGGAATCCGAGCCCGAGCCGTTGAAGAACGCGTGGTTCAGATCGCCGGGGCACAGTTCGGCCAGCCGCGCGGCCAGCTCGATCGCGGGGACGTGGCTGGTCTGGAAGAAGGTGTTGTAGAAGGGCAGTTCCTGCATCTGCCGCGCGGCCGCCTCGGCCAGCTCGCGGCGGCCATAGCCGATATTGACGCACCACAGCCCGGCCATGCCGTCGAGGATCTCCTGGCCTTCGCTGTCGGTCAGGAACACGCCCTTCGCGCCGGTGATGATCCGCGCGCCCTTGGCATTGAGGGCATCGCCATCGGTGAAGGGATGCAGGTGATGGGCGGCGTCAAGCGCCTGCAGCTCGGCGGTGGGCAGGTGGTTCAGGGGCATGGTCGGTCTTCTTTGCGTCGCGTTACACGTTGAGCATCAGGTGCTGGCGTTCCCAGGGGGAAATCTCCTGGCGGAATTCGTTCACTTCGGCGGTCTTGATCGCGGCATAGAGCGCGCAGAACTCTTCCGACAGCACCTCCCGGATCGCTCCGGCCTCCTCGAAGGCGGCCAGCGCCTCATAGGCGCCTTCGGGGATGGTCTCGCCGATCTCGGTCCAGACCTCGCCCACTGCCGGGGCGCGCGGCTCGATCTTTTCCACCAGCCCCATATAGCCCGCCGCCAGCGACCCGGCGATGGCCAGGTAGGGATTGGAGTCGATGCCGATCACCCGGTTCTCCACCCGCCGGTGCTGGGCCGGAGAGGAGGGGATGCGCAGACCCGTGGTGCGGTTGTCGGCCCCCCATTCCAGGTTGGTCGGCGCCGAAAGCCCGCCCGACAACCGGCGGTAGCTGTTGATGTAGGGGGCGAAGAGCGGCATCAGCTTGGCCACGTAATGCTGCGAGCCGCCGATGAAATGGTAGAATTCCGGCGTCTCGCGCCCGTCCTCGCCGGTGAAGATGTTGCGCCCCGTGGCGGCATCCAGCACCGACTGGTGGATATGCATGGCCGAGCCGGGCTCGTCGCGCATCGGCTTGGCCATGAAGGTGGCGAACATCCCGTTCTTCAGCGCCGCCTCGCGGATCGTGCGCTTGAAATAGAACACCTGGTCGGCCAGCCACAGCGGGTCGCCATGCAGCAGGTTGATCTCGATCTGGCCCGCGCCGCCTTCCTGGATCAGCGTGTCGATCGCCAGCCCCTGGGCCTCGGCATAATCGTAGATCGTGTCGATCACCGGGCCGTATTCATCCACCGCCGCCATCGAATAGGCCTGCCGCCCCAGCCCGCGCCGCCCGGTGCGCCCGACCGGCGGCTCGACCGGCTCGTTGGGATCCAGATTGGGCTTGGTGAGGTAGAATTCCAGCTCCGGCGCGACCACGGGCTGCCAGCCGCGCGCGCCGTAGCATTCGATCACCCGCCGCAGCACGTTGCGCGGCGCGATCTGCAGCACCTCGCCCTGGCGGGTCTCCAGGTCGCAGATCACCTGCAGGGTCACGTCCTCCTCCGCCCAGGGGGCGGCCGCGGCGGTGGACATGTCCGGGACCAGGATGATGTCCGTCTCGGTCCATTGCTGGTCGATCTCCTCGATATCGACCCATTCGCCTGTGATCGTCTGGTAGAACAGCGAGATCGGCAGGTGGAACCGGCTTTCGGGATTGAACTTGTGGAAGGGCATGGCCTTGCCGCGCGACTGGCCGACAAGGTCCGGAATGACGCATTCCACCTCTTCGATGCGACGGTCGGCACGATAGGCCTGGAAGGCCACCGGCAGCAGGTCCCGCCAATCGGCGGCAGTCTCGGAAGGCACGGAAATCACCTGTGTATCGCGAAAGACAAGGCCGCCCCGGGCATGGCCGGGGACGGCTCGTGCGTACCGTGCGTAGGAACGCGGCAGGTGTCAATCGCGACGCAGGCCATTTCCCGGCTGACGGCACGGGCGCTCTTGCGGCGCGCGGTGAATCTTCACACAGTGCGGCTGAACAGTCAGGTTCAACGGGGAAACCACACATGAAAAAGGCAATGCTGCCGCTGGCCGCGGTGCTTCTCGGCGGAACCGCCGCAATGGCCACCGAAGGCACCGTCCATGTCTATAACTGGTCGGATTACATCGATGAATCGCTGCTTGCGAAATTCGAGGAAGAGACCGGGCTGGAACTGGTCTACGACGTGTTCGACAGCAACGAGCTGCTGGAGACCAAGCTGCTGGCGGGCGGTTCGGGCTATGACGTGGTCGTGCCCACCGGCACCTTCCTGGAACGCCAGATCCAGGCGGGCGTGTTCCGGGAACTGGATTTCGGCCAGCTGCCCAATTCCGAGAACCTCTGGGACGTGGTGAAGGAACGCACCGAGAAATACGACCCCGGCAATGCCTATTCGGTCAATTACATGTGGGGCACGACCGGGCTGGGCGTGAACATGGCCAAGGTGCAGGAGGTGCTGGGCGAGGACGCGCCGATCGACAGTCTCGACCTGGTCTTCAAGCCCGAGAAAATGGAGAAGCTGGCCTCCTGCGGCGTCCATTTCCTGGATGCCCCGACCGAGATCATCCCCGCCGCGCTGCGCTATCTGGGCGAGGATCCCGACAGCCACGACCCCGACGTGATCGGCAAGACCGAAGACCTGCTGATGTCGGTGCGCCCCTATGTCACCAAGTTCCACAGCTCGGAATATATCAACGCGCTGGCCAATGGCGAAATCTGCGTGGCCTTCGGCTGGTCGGGCGACATCCTGCAGGCGCGCGACCGTGCGGCCGAGGCGGATAACGGCGTCGAGATCACCTATAATGCGCCCAAGGAAGGCGCCCTGATGTGGTTCGACCAGATGGCGATCCCGGCGGATGCGCCGAATCCGGAAGGGGCGCTGGCCTTCCTGAACTTCATCATGGATCCGCAGAACATGGCGGCGGCGTCGAACTACGTCTATTACGCCAACGGCAACAAGGCGTCGCAGGAATTCCTCAACGAGGACGTGATCGGCGACCCGGCGATCTATCCCTCCGAGGAGACGCTGGAGAACCTCTATACCGTGACCGCCTACGAGCCCAAGGTCCAGCGCGTCGTCACGCGCCTGTGGACCAAGGTCAAATCCGGGACCTGATCCCCGTTCCCGCGGACCGTGCGCCCCCGGGGAGGCGCGGTCCGCGCCTTTCCGATCCCAGTGTCCAAGGTCGTCATGGAATCCAAGCCCGCCCCCGCTCCCTTCGCCCCCTGGGAGGACGCCGCCGCCCATCCGCTGATCCGCTTCGAGGGCGTGACCAAGCGCTTCGGCGACTTCACCGCGGTCAGCGATCTCAACCTGAAGATCTATCCGCGCGAATTCTTCGCGCTGCTGGGGCCCTCGGGCTGCGGCAAGACCACGCTGATGCGGATGCTGGCGGGGTTCGAGACCCCGACCGAAGGCACGATCTGGCTGGACGGGCAGAACATCGCCCCGGTGCCGCCCAACAAGCGGCCGGTGAACATGATGTTCCAGTCCTACGCGCTGTTCCCGCATCTGTCGGTCTGGGACAACATCGCCTTCGGGCTGCGCCGTGCGGGGAAGGACAAGGAAACGGTCAGGGCGCGCGTCGAGGAGATGCTGCGCCTCACCCGGCTGGACCAGTTCGCCCGCCGCAAGCCGCACCAGATCTCGGGCGGGCAGAGGCAGCGCGTGGCGCTGGCGCGCAGCCTCGCGCTGGGGCCGAAGCTGCTGCTGCTGGACGAACCGCTGGGCGCGCTGGACAAGAAGCTCCGCCAGGACACGCAGTTCGAGCTGATGGACATCCAGGAGAAGACCGGCACCACCTTCGTCATCGTCACCCATGACCAGGAGGAGGCGATGACCGTGGCCAGCCGCGTGGCGGTGATGGATGCCGGCAGGCTCTGCCAGGTGGACACGCCACAGCATATCTACGAGACCCCCAATTCGCGCTATGTCGCGGATTTCATCGGCGAGGTGTCGATCATCGAGGGCCGCGTCGCCGCGCTCGGCGAGGAGGCCGAGATCGCCTATGCCGAGGGCGCCCGCCCGATCGTCACCCGCACCGGCGGCGCGGCGCTGGAGCCGGGACAGTCCGTCTTCTACGCGATCCGCCCCGAGAAGATCTGGGTCGGCGCGGCGCCGCATCCCGACCGGATCAACTCCGTCGAGGGCACGATCGTCGATATCGGCTATCTCGGCGATGTCAGCACCTATCACGTCCGCCTCGATACCGGGCAGATGGTCAAGGCGCTGATGACCAATGCCGAACGCTATGCCGCCAGCCGCTTCACCTGGAACGACCGCGTCTGGCTGAGCTGGAGTCGCCATGCCGGGGTGGTGCTGGCCTCATGAATCCCCGTCGGCTGGTCCTGATCGCGGCCCCCTATGCGTGGCTGCTGGCGCTGTTCATGGTGCCCTTCCTGATCGTGCTGAAGATCTCGCTGTCGGACACGGCGGTGGCGATCCCGCCCTATGCGCCGACCTTCGACCTGTCGGCCGGCTGGGCGGGGATCCGGGAGTTCTTCGGCGGGCTGGATTTCGAGAATTTCATCTGGCTGACCGAGGATGACCTCTACTGGAAATCCTACCTCTCCTCGATGAAGATCGCCGCCGTCGCCACGTTTCTGACGCTGCTGGCGGGCTATCCGGTCGCCTATGCCATGTCGCGGGCGAAACCCGAATGGCGCCCGACGCTGATGATGCTGATCATCCTGCCCTTCTGGTCCTCGGCGCTGATCCGCGTCTATGCCTGGATCGGCATCCTGCAGAGCGAGGGCTATCTCAACCAGCTGCTGCTGTGGAGCGGGGTGATCGACACGCCCCTGAGCATCCTCAACACCCAGGTCGCGGTCTATATCGGCATCGTCTACACCTACCTGCCCTTCATGATCCTGCCGATCTATGCCAGCCTCGAGAAGATGGATGAAAGCCTGCTGGAGGCGGCGGAGGATCTGGGCTGCACCCGCATCACCGCCTTCTGGCGCGTCACCTTCCCGCTGTCGAAACCCGGCATCATCGCGGGCTGCTTCCTGGTCTTCATCCCCTCGCTGGGCGAATTCGTCATCCCCTCGATCCTCGGCGGGTCGCAGACGCTGATGATCGGCAAGGTGCTGTGGGAGGAGTTCTTCTCCAACCGCGACTGGCCGGTGGCCTCGGCGGTGGCGGTCGTGCTGCTGCTGATCCTCGTCATCCCGATCGTGCTGTTCCAGCGCAACGAGGAGCGCAACGCATGAAACGCAGCATGTCCGTCTTCAACATGACCACGCTGACGCTGGGGCTGGCCTTCCTCTACCTGCCGATGCTTCTGCTGATGGTCTACAGCTTCAACGCCTCGCGGCTGGTGACGGTCTGGGCGGGGTTCTCGACGCAGTGGTACGGCGAGCTGTTGCGCAACCAGCAATTCCTGGACGCCGCCTGGGTGACGCTGCGCGTCGCGGTGGTGTCCTCGACATTGGCGACGGTGCTGGGCACGATGGCCGCCTGGGTGCTGGTGCGCGAACGCCGCTTCCTGGGCCGGACGCTGTTTTCCGGCATGATCTATGCGCCGCTGGTGATGCCCGAGGTGATCACCGGCCTGTCGCTGCTCCTGCTGTTCATCGCCATCGGGCTGGACCGCGGGATCCTGACCATCATCCTGGCGCACACCACCTTTGCCATGTGCTATGTCTCGGTCGTGGTGTCGTCGCGGCTGGTGACCTTCGACCGCTCGCTGGAGGAGGCTGCGCTGGACCTGGGCTGTTCGCCGATGCAGGCCTTCGGCCATGTCACGCTGCCGATCATCGCGCCCGCGGTGGTCTCGGGCTGGCTTCTGGCCTTCACCCTGTCGCTCGACGACCTGGTGATCGCCTCCTTCACCTCCGGCCCCTCTTCCACAACGCTGCCGATCAAGATATTCTCCTCCATGCGCCTGGGCGTCTCGCCCGAGATAAATGCGCTGTCTACCATCCTGATCTCCATCGTCGCTGTCGGGGTCGTGGTCGCGGCCCTCGTCTCGAAACGTCAGATCGCGCGGCGAGAGACCGAGGAACGGGAAGGCCTGACGTGACATTCGAAGAAGAGTACAAGGCCTTTTGCGCCGAACATGGCGAGCCCGAGCGCATCGAGCTGCTGCTATGCGATCTCAACGGGATCTTCCGCGGCAAGTGGATGCCGGGCGACCAGTGGAAGAAGATCGCCAAGGGCAAGGTGCGCATTCCCTATTCCACCTGCGCCGTGTCGATCCGCGGCCATGAGGTGACCGAAACCGGGCTGGGCATCGTGGTGGGCGATCCCGACGGGGTGCTGGTGCCCGTGCCGGGCACGCTGCTGCCCGTGCCATGGGCCGACCGGCCGACCGCGCAGGTGCTGGTCGACCTGGAGGAAGAGCTGGGCGTGCCCTCCGACCTCAGCCCCCGGACCCTGCTGAAACGCGTGCTGGCGCGCTTTGCCGAGAAGGGCTGGACCCCGGTCGTCGCGCCCGAACTGGAATTCTACGCGCTGGAGCACCGCGAAAGCGTCGACCACCCGCCGCAGCCGCCCGAGCGCACCCCGCCCGCGCAGAATTACGACATGGAGGTGATGCACCGCGCCTCGGCCTGGCTGGACGAGATCGGCGATATCTGCGCCGCCCAGAACATCCCCACCGACACGGTCACGGCCGAATACGGGCCCGGCCAGTTCGAGGTGAATTTCCACCACGGCCCGGCGCTGCAATCGGGCGATCATGCCGTGCTGTTCCGCCGGGCGGTGCGCGGCGTGCTGGGCCGGCACGGGCTGGAAGGCACCTTCATGGCCAAACCCTATGGCGACGAGCCGGGATCGGGGATGCATGTCCATGTCTCGGTGATCGATGCCGAGGGGCGCAACGTGTTCGATCAGCCGGGGGAACCGGGGCCGCTTCTGGCCTCCGCCGTGGCGGGCACCCTGGAGACGATGCGCGACCTGCACGCGATCTTCGCCCCCCATTTGAACAGCTTCCGCCGCTTCGGCGCGCTCAGCTTCGCGCCCAACGCGCCGGAATGGGGGCTGGACCATCGCGGCGTGGCGGTCCGGCTGGCCGAAAGCTCGGGCGTGGCCGCGCGGCTGGAACACCGCATCGCGGGGGCCGATGCCAATCCCTATCTGGTGATCGCCGCGATCCTGGGCGGCATGCTCTACGGGATCGAGCGCGGGCTGGAACCCGGCCCGATGATCGACGAGGAGCACGAACCGCCGGAGCCGCTGACAGCGCATTGGGAATCCGCCGTCGACCGTTTCGCGAAATCCGAGGTGGCGGCCGAGATCTTCGGCACGGCCTTCCGCGATGTCTTCGTCGCGGTGAAGCGCAAGGAGATCGAGGAACTGACCACGATCATCCAGCCGCTGGAATACGAAACCTACCTGACCCGGTTCTGAACCGGGCGGGGCGGAAGGGGGCAGCGGGCTACCCCCGGCATCTACTTGCCGTTTTCCGCCTCGCGCTCCAGCCGCGCCGAACGCAGCGCGGCGGTGCGCGCATCGCGGGTCTGCTTTTCGCTGTCGATGATGTCCTTCGCCGCCGCCGCGGTCCTTTCATAGGGCGTGAGCGTGCGCGTCGGCTGCCCGAACGGATCGCGGGGCGTGTTCTTCGTCGTCATGATGGGTCCTGAGCCTCCCCGGAGAATCCCGGGGATTGTGGAATGGATTTCAGCCCGCGCCCCGTCGCCCGCCGCACCGGCCGTCGCGATCCTGTCGCTGCGGCCCGGGCGGCGCGAGGCCGCGCCTGCTTTCGTCGTCATCGGGCCGAACGACACCGACCTCCCCGGCCTGCCCGATCGGTGCCGCGCCGGATCCGGCGGCGGCGCCGTCGCTGTTTCCGGACGGCCCGCCATCGCGCAGCCGCCCCGCCGTGTCAGATCGGAGAGCAGGCCCGGCCCGGGGACCGCGACTGCCGCGGCGACAACGCGGACGGGTCCAGCCTCGGGCATTGCCGCCGCCGTGTCAAAGCCCGAATCCGCCGAGCGGGGAAAATCATCTGGAGGTTTCGCGCATTGCGTGCATTTTCCGGCCCCGGACCGGGCCCGTGCAACCGCTGCGGTCCTGCGCTGCTGCGCGGCGGCAGGCGCGCGGCGCGAAAGACGGCGCTTGAACTCGCACCCGGCCACGGCGATGGTGATGCCGCAGGAGCCTTGGGAGGGGCAGATGACAGACCGACGCCACGGGCCCGCGTGAGCCTGGCCGTCACCGATCTGAGCTATGCCTTCGGCAGGCGCAAGGCGCTGGACCACGTCAGCTTTGCCGTCGAGCCGGGCCGGTTCTGCGCGCTGCTGGGCCCCAACGGAGCGGGAAAGTCGACGCTCTACAACCTGCTGACCCGGCTTTACGTGCCCGATGCCGGCAGCATCCGCGTGGCCGGCCAGGACCTGGCGCGGCACCCGCGCCGGGCGCTGGCGCGGATGGGGGTGGTCTTCCAGGGCCAGACGCTGGATCTGGATCTGACGGTGATGCAGAATCTCCGCTATTTCGCCGCGCTCCAGGGCATTGCCGGGCGCGAGGCCACGCGCCGCGCCGAGGTGGCGATGGACCGGCTGGGCATTGCCGACCGGCGCCGCGACCGGGCGCGCGACCTCAATGGCGGGCACCGGCGGCGGCTGGAACTGGCCCGGGCGCTGCTGCACGACCCGGCGGTCCTGCTGATGGACGAACCGACCGTGGGGCTGGATGCGGCCGCCCGCGCCGCGCTGGTGGCCCATGTCCATGACCTTGCCGCGACCGGCGGGCTGACGGTGCTGTGGGCCACGCATCTGACCGACGAGATCGCGCCCGGCGACGACCTGGTGATCCTGCACCGGGGGCGCGTCCTGCGGCGCGGAAAGGCGGGCGAGATCGCCGGGACCCGGCCGCTGGAGCAGACCTTCCTCGACCTGACCGCGGCGGAGAGCGCGCCGTGAGGCCCGGCATCTGGATGACCGCGCTCGGCGCGGTGCTGGCCCGCGAGATGCTGCGGTTCTGGCAGCAGCGCGCGCGGCTCTTCTCGGCGCTGGTGCGGCCGCTGGTGTGGTTCCTCGTCTTCGCCGCGGGGTTCCGCGCCGCGCTGGGACTGTCGATCATCCCGCCCTACCAGACCTACATCACCTACCAGACCTATATCGTGCCCGGGCTGTGCGGCATGATCCTGCTGTTCAACGGGATGCAATCCTCGCTGAGCCTGGTGCATGACCGCGAGACCGGGTCCATGCGGCTGCTGCTGACCGCGCCCCTGCCGCGCTGGTGGCTGCTTTTCGCCAAGCTGGCGGCGGGCACGGGCGTGTCGGTGATCCAGGTCTATGCCTTCCTGGCCATCGCCGCCTGTTTCGGCGTCGCGATGCCCTGGCAGGGCTATCTGATGGTGCTGCCCGCGCTGATGCTCGCGGGGCTGATGCTGGGGGCGCTGGGGCTGGCGCTGAGCGCGACGGTCACGCAGCTTGAGAATTTCGCCGGGGTGATGAATTTCGTCATCTTCCCCTGCTTCTTTTTGTCCAGCGCGCTCTACCCGCTGTGGCGCATGGCCGAAAGCTCGGATCTCTTGCGCGACATCTGCGCGGCCAATCCCTTCACCCATGCGGTGGAGATGATCCGCTTCGCGCTTTACGGCCAGGTGAACGGAACGGCGGCGGGCTGGGTGTGCCTCGCCTTCGCGGTCTTCTCGGCGGCCGCGCTGCGCGGCTATGATCCGGCCCGGGGCATGATCCGGCGCAGGGGATAGGGGCGGATCACGCCGCCGCCAGCCTGTCCGTGATCTGCCCGAGGCTCGCCTGCTCGGCCGTGCCCCACGCCGCGCTCAGCGACCGGAACAGGTTGGCCTGGCTGGCATGGATCGGCGCCTCGCCCAGGATCTTCAGGTGGTTGGCGCGCAGCGTCTCGCCGGTGGAGGTGATGTCGGCAATCGCCTCGGCGGTGCCGTTCTTCACCGTGCCCTCGGTCGCGCCCTGGCTGTCGACCAGCTGGTAATCGGCCACCCCGTGCTGGCGCAGGTAGTCGCGCACCATCCGGTGATACTTGGTCGCGATCCGCAGCCGGTGGCCATGCTCGGCGCGGAACGCGGCAGCGGCGGCATCCAGGTCGGACAGCGTTTCCACATCCAGCCAGAATTTCGGCACGGCCAGGATCAGGTCGGCATGGCCGAACCCCATCAGCGACAGGCTCTCGACCCGGTCCTGCCAGCGCGCCAGCTTCTCGCGGACCAGGTCCGAGCCGGTGACGCCCAGATGGATGCGCCCGGCGGCCAGTTCGCGCGGGATCTCGCCCGCCGAAAGCAGCACCAGCTCGACCCCGTCCACGCCCGTGACCGAGCCCGCGTATTCGCGATCCGATCCGGTGCGCGCCAGATGGATGCCGCGATCGGCGAACCAGTCGAAGGTCTGTTCCATCAACCGCCCCTTGGAGGGCACCCCGAGCTTCAGCATTGGGCTTCCCTCAGCTTCAGGACCTGTTCGGGCCGGATCACCCCGCCCACGGCCGGGGCGGCGCGGCCATTGCCCAGCACCCGGGTCATGGCGTCATAGCGCCCGCCCGAGGCCAGGGGCGGCCAGTTGTCGGGCCGCTGGCCGTCGACGAGGAAGCCGAAGACGAACCCGTCGTAATATTCCAGCGAGGTGCGGCCGAAACTGCCCTCGAATTCCAGCGCGTCCAGGTCGATGCCGCGCGATTCCAGCGCCGCCAGCCGCGCCTCCATCCGGGCCGCTGCCGCCGACAGGCTGGGGATCACCCCGGACATCTCGCGCAGGGGGGCCGCCATCGCCCAGGCCGCCCCGCGCAGCCGCAGGATGCGGTCGACCAGCGCGACCTGCTCCGCCGGGATCGGCGGTTCCTCGGCATCGGCGGCCAGCCGTTCCAGCCGCGCCAGGACCTCGCCCCCGCTGCGCAGCCCGATTTCCGGACCGGCCTCGGCCAGGACATCCGCGCCTGCCTTGACCCGCGCCAGAAGCCCGCCGCGCAGCCCGTCCAGCCCCGCAGGCGCCGCATAGCGCGCCAGCAGCGCCTTGAACCGTTCCGGCCGCCACAGGTGGCGCCGCAGCGCCGCCTTGCGGATCGCCGTCGTCTCCAGCCCCTCGACCGCCGCGATCAGCACGCCGATATCGCCGGTCACCGCGCGCACCGGCAGGTCCGACAGTTCCGCCGCGATGGTGGCGAAGACCTCGGCATCGGCCTCGGCCGGATCGCCGCCGAAGATCTCCAGCCCGGTCTGGAAATATTCCGTGGGCCTCTCGGGATGCTCGTCCTGCTGGCGGAAGATCAGCCCCGAATAGGCATAGCGCGCCTCGGTCCGGCCGCTTTCCATATGCGCCTGCACGACCGAGACGGTGAAATCCGGGCGCAGCATCTGCTCCCCGCGCAGCGGATCGGCCGTCACATAGGCGCGCGCGCGGATATCCTCGCCGTAAAGGTCCAGAAGCGTATCGGCCGGCTGCAGGATCTCGGCCTCGAAAGGCTCCGCCCCCTGCGCCTCGAAGACCCGGCGGATGCGGTGCGCCTCGTCGCGGATCGCCGCGCGGTCAGGCATCGGACTTGTCCAGCAGCTTGCGGATCTCGGCGACCAGGTCGCTGCGCGCGATCTCGAACTGGGCGGGCTGGGATTTCCATTCCTCGAGGCTGGCCTCGGCCGCGATCTTCGCGCCCAGCACCAGGTCCTTGATCTGCACCACGCCGCGATCGGCCTCGTCCGAGCCCTGGATGACGGCGACCGGCGCATCGCGCTTGTCCGCGTATTTCAGCTGGTTGCCGAAATTCTTGGGATTGCCCAGATAGACCTCGGCGCGGATGCCCGCATTGCGCAGCTCGGCCACCATCTCCTGATAGGCGCCCATGCGGTCGCGATCCATGACGGTGACGATCACCGGCCCGGTCGTGGCGCCGCCCATCCGGCCCTTGGCCCGCAGCGCCGCCAGCAGCCGATCGACGCCGATGGAGACGCCCGTCGCCGGGACCTCCTGGCCGGTGAAGCGTTTCACCAGGTCGTCATAGCGCCCGCCGCCCGAGACCGAGCCGAACTGCCGCGGACGGCCCTTCTCGTCGAGGATCTCGAAGGTCAGCTCCGCCTCGAAGACCGGGCCGGTGTAATAGCCCAGGCCGCGCACCACCGAAGGGTCGATCTCGATCCGGTCGCTGCCATAGCCCTGCGCGCCCAGCAGCTCGGCCATGGTCTCCAGCTCGGCCACGCCCTCCGCGCCGACCGCCGAGGCGCCGATCGCGTCGCGCAGATTGGCCAGGGTCCGGCCCGCATCCGCGCCCTTCGAGGTCAGGAAGGCCAGGACCGGCGCCGCCTGGTCGTCCGACAGCCCCACGCCGTCGATATAGGCGCCCGAGGCGTCCAGACGGCCCTTGCCCAGAAGCTCGCGCACGCCCGCCTCGCCGACCTTGTCGAACTTGTCGATGGTGCGCAGGACGGCGGCCTGCTGGGCGTCATCGGCCAGGCCCATCGTCTCCAGCACGCCGTTGAGCACCTTGCGGTTGTTGACCCGCACCAGGTAATCGCCGCGCGGGATGCCCACGACTTCCAGCACATCCGACAGCATCGCGCAGATCTCGGCATCCGCGGCGACGGTCGGCGCGCCGACCGTATCGGCATCGCATTGATAGAACTGGCGGAACCGGCCGGGCCCCGGTTTCTCGTTGCGCCAGACCGGCCCCATCGCATAGCGGCGATAGGGGGTCGGCAACTCGTTGCGGTGCTGGGCATAGACCCGCGCCAGCGGCGCGGTCAGGTCATAGCGCAGCGCCACCCAGCCGCTATCCTCCTCCTGCCAGGCAAAGACGCCCTCGTTCGGGCGGTCCACATCGGGCAGGAATTTCCCCAGCGCCTCGACGGTCTCGACCGCGGAACTCTCCAGCGCCTCGAAGCCGTAGAGGTGGTAAACCTCGGCGATGCGGTCCAGCATGGCCTTGCGCTCGGCCACATCCGCGCCGAAATAGTCGCGGAACCCCTTGGGGGTCTCGGCCTTCGGCCGGGGAGCTTTCTTTACCTTGGCAGCCATGGCGCACCTCACCCTTGTCTCGGGCGCCGCTCTAGCCCAAGGGGGCACGGGGGGCAAGGCACGGGCAGGATACGGAGGCGCTTATGACCGACACGCAGGCACTGGAAGAGAAGATCGCCCATCTGGAACGGATGGTCGCGGACCTGTCCGACGAGGTGGCGCGGCGCGGCCGCGAAACCGACCGGCTGTCGCGGCTGGTCGGGATGCTGGCCGAACGCGAGGCCGCGCGCGAGGCGGATGGCGCGGATTTCATCCCCCTGGCCGACCAGCGCCCGCCGCATTGGTAGCACCGGGGCGTCACGCAGGGGCACCAGCACAGCGGGGCCGCCACATCGGCGGCTGCCACGTCCCGGACCGGGTGCCGGGGCCAGCCGCAGGCGCCCGGCCGGCTCGGCTCCAAGGCGTGACAGCAGGTGGCCCGGACTCTATCCCGCCCCCCCTTCCCGGACCCCATGATCAGCTCTGCCTCGACAAGGGCGCAGCTTGGCCTGATCCCGGCCGCGACGAAGGCCTGCCCGCCGCCTGCCCGCGCGCGAAGCCGGCTGCCGCGCCGCCAGGGTCGCCAGGCAGGAGTGATCCTGCCGCACACGACCCTGCTTTCCTGCCGATGCCTTCGCGCCGGCCCGGGCGGCTCCGGGACGTTTCGCGGCATGGCCCGGGACGGCGCCCTCACATCCGGCGGATGCGGATATCCACGGCAAACAGCCGTTCGGGCGCCTCGGCCGGGGCCAGGTGGCGCAGATTGGCGGTCCCGGTCCAGGGGTCGCGCAGGGTCAGGGTCTCGGGCCGCATCGGACGGCCCGGCGCATCGACATAGCTCATTTCGGTCAGCACCATGGAATGCCCGGCGCTGCCGACGATCAGCGGCCGCGCGCTCAGCGCCTCGACCAGCGGCGCGAAGGCCTCTTGCGACGGGGTTTCCGCCGCCAGGTCGCCCAGCCGCCGCGCGGTCACGAGGAAACTGCGCCCGGTGTCATCGACCCAGCCGCCCGTGGCCGCCATCAGCCGCGCCGCATCATTGTCCCGCCCGCAGGCGCCCGTCCGCCGCATGTGCCACAGCACCGACCCGGCGGAGACCGACATGCCGTAGCCGGTCAGCACATAGGCCAGGCAATTGGCCCAGCAGGAAGACCGGCAGTCCTGCGGATCGATGAAGGGCGCATCCGGGAAACCCACCTGGCAGCGCACCTCACCCGGTTGCGCACGGTAGCAGCCATGCGCAGCCCCGGCCCGGGCAAGCCCGGGCATGGTCGTGGCGATACAGGCGGCAGCCCCGCCGCCCAGGACGTCACGTCGATTCATCTGGCCCCTCCGCAAGGAGACGCCCCCACGCGGGGCGGTCTACCAGCAGAGACTTAAGCGCCGGTTTGCGCAACCCCGCCGCAAATGCGGAAATATGCGCAACTCTAGGCAATTCGCGAGGATCACAGATCCTCGACAAGCTCGACCCCCGGCAGCGACTTCACCGCCCCCTTGATCTGCGGCGTCACCACGTATTCGCCCAGATCGACCAGGCCGTCCCCTTCATAGCCCGCGCGGTTCATCCGCAGCAGCAGCTGCACCGGCGCCCGGCGCTGGCGGCGGGCCTCCTCGGTGGCGCGCGCCAGCAGATCGGCGATCATCGCCGCCGGGCCGCCGGGCGCGGCCTCGGCATCCAGCGTCACGCGCATCCCCACCGGCCCGGCCTGCGCGGCGACGTCATCCACCGGCGTCACCGTCCGGCACAATAGCTTCAGCTGGTCGGACTCGCTCTCCGCCTCCACCGTCAGCACGACATTCTGCCCCGGCTCCAGCAGGTCGCGGCTCTGCTCCAGCGTGTCGGAGAAGACCGTCACCTCGTAAAGCCCGGTCGGATCGGAGAGCTGCACGAAGGCAAAGCGGTTGCCGCGGCTGGACTTGCGCTCCTGGCGCGCGGCGACGGCCCCGGCCAGCTTGGCGATCACCTTCCCGTCGCGCCGCGCCGCCTGCGCGACCTCGGCCAGGGTCTGGACCTTCTGCCGTTTCAAGGGCGCCATGTAATCATCCAGCGGGTGCCCCGACAGGTAGAACCCGATCGCCTTGTGCTCCTCGCCCAGCCTTTCGGTCGGCAGCCAGTCCGAGATGTCGCGCAGCCGCGGTTCGGGCAGATCCTCCCCCGCCTCGCCGAACAGCGACACCTGGTTGGAGGCGCGCTGCTCGTGGATCGCCGCGGAATAGGCAACCAGCTGATCCAGCGCGGCGAAGACCCGGTGGCGGTTGCGGTCGAGCTGGTCGAAGGCGCCCGCGCGCGCCAGCATCTCCAGCGGGCGCTTGCCCACCCGTTTCAGATCAACCCGGCGGGCGAAATCGAAAAGCGTCGCGAAGGGTTTCCCCGTCCCGCCCCGGGCCTGACCCGGGGCCTCCCCGCCGCCCCGCGCCTCGGTGATCAGCCGCATCGCCTCCAGGCCGACATTCTTCAGCGCGCCCAGCCCGTAGACGATCCGCCCGTCCTCCACCGTGAAGGTCTCGGCCGAGCGGTTGACACAGGGCGGCACGATCTCGATCTCCAGCCGCCGCCGCGCCTCCTCGGCATAGACCGAGAGCTTGTCGGTCAGATGGATGTCGCAATTCATCACCCCGGCCATGAATTCCACCGGGTGGTTCGCCTTCAGCCAGGCGGTCTGGTAGGACACGACCGCATAGGCGGCGGCGTGGGACTTGTTGAACCCGTAATTGGCGAATTTCTCCAGCAGGTCGAAGACCTCGGTCGCCTTCTTCCTGTCGACGCCGTTGCGGGCCGCGCCCTCCTCGAATTTGGGGCGCTCCGCATCCATCGCCTCCTTGATCTTCTTGCCCATGGCCCGGCGCAGAAGGTCGGCGCCGCCGAGGCTGTAGCCCGCCATTTCCTGGGCGATCTGCATCACCTGTTCCTGGTAGACGATGATGCCCTGGGTCTCGGCCAGGATATGGTCGATCAGCGGATGGATGGAGGTGATCTCGCGCAGGCCGTTCTTGACCTCGCAATAGACCGGGATGTTCTCCATCGGACCGGGCCGGTAAAGCGCCACCAGCGCCACGATATCCTCGATGCAGGTGGGCTTCATCCGCCGCAGCGCATCCATCATGCCCGAGCTTTCCACCTGGAACACGGCGACCGTCTTGGCCTCGGCATAGAGCCGGTAGGTGCGCGCGTCATCCAGCGGGATGGCGTTGATCTGCCCCTCCGTCCCCGGCTCGGGCCGGTAAAGCTGGGCGCCGTCGGCGGCGACATGCAGCGTGCGGCCCTGCCCCTCGATCAGGTCGATGGCGTTCTGGATCACGGTCAGGGTCTTGAGCCCGAGGAAGTCGAACTTCACCAGACCGGCCTGCTCCACCCATTTCATGTTGAACTGGGTCGCGGGCATGTCCGAGCGCGGATCCTGGTAGAGCGGCACCAGCGCATCCAGCGGCCGGTCGCCGATCACGACGCCCGCGGCATGGGTGGAGGCGTTGCGCAACAGCCCCTCGACCTGCTGGCCATAGGTCAGCAGGCGGTTCACCACCTCCTCGGATTTCGCCATCTCCGCCAGCCGCGGCTCGTCCTTCAGCGCCTGCTCGATCGAGACGGGTTTCACGCCCTCCACCGGGATCATCTTGGACAGGCGGTCGACCTGGCCGAAGGGCATCTGCAGCACCCGGCCGACATCGCGCACCGCCGCCTTCGACAGGAGCGCGCCGAAGGTGATGATCTGGCCCACCTTGTCGCGGCCGTATTTCTCCTGGACGTATCGGATCACCTCCTCGCGGCGGTCCATGCAGAAGTCGATGTCGAAATCGGGCATCGACACCCGCTCGGGGTTGAGGAACCGCTCGAACAGCAGGCTGTAGCGCAGGGGATCGAGGTCGGTGATGGTCAGCGCATAGGCCACCAGGCTGCCCGCGCCCGAGCCCCGCCCCGGCCCGACCGGGATGTCGTGATCCTTGGCCCATTTGATGAAATCGGCCACGATCAGGAAATAGCCCGGGAACCCCATCCCCTCGATGATGCCCAGCTCGAAATCCAGCCGCTTGTGATACTCCTCGACGCTGACCGCATGGGGGATCACGGCCAGGCGCGCCTCCAGCCCGGCGCGGGCCTGGCGCCGCAGCTCCTCGACCTCGTCATCGGCGAATTTCGGCAGGATCGGCGGGCGGGTGGAGGCGGCGAAGGCACAGCGCCGGGCGATCTCCACGGTGTTCTCCACCGCCTCGGGCAGGTCGGCGAAGAGCGCGACCATCTCGGCGGGGGATTTCAGGTAATGCTGCGGCGTCAGGCGGCGGCGCGGCTGGGACTGGTCGACATAGGCGCCCTCGGCGATGCAGATCAGCGCGTCATGCGCCTCGTACATGTCCGGCTTGGGGAAATAGACGTCATTCGTGGCCACCAGCGGCAGGTTCATCGCATAGGCCATCTCGACATGGCCCCTCTCGGTCAGACGCTCCGCCTCGGGCTGGCCGTCCTCGCCGGGATGGCGCTGCAGCTCGACATAGAGCCGGTCGGGATAGGTCCGCGCGAGGAAGCTCAGGAAGGCCTCGGCCTTGGGACGGTGCCCCGCCTGCAGGAGCCGGCCCACCGGCCCGTCCGGCCCGCCCGAGAGGCAGATCAGCCCCGCCGCGTGGCGCGCCAGCTCCTCCGGCGTGACATGCGGCTCCTCGCCGGGACGCGCGAGGTAAAGCGCCGAGTTCAGCTTCATCAGGTTGCCATAGCCGGTCTCGTCCTGCGCCAGCAGCACGACGGGCGCGGGCGGCAGGACCTTCTCGCCCGGCACCGGCGGGGCGTATTTCACCGAGACCTGGCAGCCGAGGATCGGCTGCACCCCGGCCTTCGCGGCGCCGAGGGAAAATTCCAGCGCGGCGAACATGTTGTCGGTATCGGTGACGGCCACGGCGGGCATGTCCATCGCCGCGATCTGCCCGGGCAGCTTCTTGACGCGCATGGCGCCTTCGAGAAGCGAGTATTCGGTATGCAGGCGGAGATGGATGAATCGGGGAGCGCTGGTCATGGGCCAAGCCTATGCCCTCGCCGGAGGCTGGAAAAGAGCCAAGCGCCCGCGCTCGGCAAAGCTTTGCCATGGCGCGCTTTTACCACTTCCCACCGGGGCAGGCACCAGTCTATAGATCGATCGATTGTACATAACGGACCCGTGGCGGTCCTCCGGAGCAAATACGCGTGCCCAAACACCGCTTTCCGCCGGTCGTCCCCGCGGATCACCAGCAGCGCCTGTCCGATCCCGATCGGCTGGCCTCGCTTGATCGCACCGCTTTGCTCGACACGCTGCCCGAAGAGGCCTTCGACCGGGCCGTCCGCCTGGCCACCGAGGTGCTGCGCGTTCCCGTGGGACTGCTGTCGCTGGTCGATGACCGCCGCCAGTTCTTCAAGGCGCAGATCGGATTGCCCGATCCCGTCGCCTGCAAGCGCGAAACGCCCCTGTCGCACAGTTTCTGCCAGTATGTCGTGACCTCCGACCGTCCGCTGGCGGTGGAGGATGCGCGCAATCACCCGCTGCTGGAAACCAATGGCGCCGTCGCCGACCTGAACGTCGTGGCCTATCTGGGCCTGCCGGTGCACGGGCCGGACGGACAGGTCCTGGGATCCTTCTGCGCCATCGACGACCGGCCGCGCAACTGGACCGAGCGCGAGCTGAAGGTGCTGGAGGATATCTGCGCCATCGTCGAGAGCGAGATCCGCCTGCGCCAGGAAGTCGCCCAGAGACAGCTCCTGGTGGGAGAGCTGAACCACCGGGTGAAGAACCTCTTCTCCGTCGTTTCCGGCATGATCGGCATGACCGCGCGTTCCGCCGAGAACACTGCCGAGATGTCCCAGACCCTGCGCGGGCGGATCAACGCGCTGGCGCGGGCCCATGACCTGATCCGCCCGGTCGTGACCCAGCAGACCGAGGGCCGCGCGGATGTCTCTCTCCAGGCGCTGGTCGTGACCCTGCTGGAGCCGCATCTGATGCGCCAGGACGACCATATCACCGTGACCGGGCCGACCCTGTCGCTGGGCGCGGGCGGGGCCACCAACCTGGCGCTGGTGCTGCATGAATTCGCCACCAACGCCGCCAAATACGGCGCGCTGTCGGTGGCCGAGGGCCGTCTGGACGTGACCTGGTCCGAACATGGCGGGCGGCTGATGCTTGACTGGGCGGAAACCTGCACCCCCGGCATCGAGAAGCCCACGGGCACCGGCTTCGGCTCGCGGCTGGTGGAAATGACCGTGCGCGGACATTTCCGCGGCACGATGGAGACCGAATGGCGCGATGACGGGCTGCGCCACCGGCTGCTTCTGCCGATGGGACGCGTGGAGATCTGACCGGTCCCGCCGCCCGCAGAGGCGGCGCAGGCTGAATTGCCGAAATTAGAGGCAACCGCCCGGAAAAGCGCAACACCGTCCCGCCGGGCGCTTGCATCGCCCGGCATTCCGGGCAAGCTGGGACAGAATTTCCGCCACCCCAGCTTTCCGCCGCATCGGGCCGGGGCGGCACGCCCGCGGGACTGTCCGGGCACGAAGCAGAGAAAGCGGCGACAGGACGACCATGGCCGACGTCTCGTTTCTCCTCAACGGAGAGACCGTGCGCCTCGACGGCATCGACCCCACGGCAACATTGCTGGACTGGCTGCGCGACACACGCGGGCTGACAGGCACCAAGGAAGGCTGCAACGAAGGCGATTGCGGCGCCTGTTCCGTCATCGTGACCGGCGGCGACGGAACCCCGAGGGCGCTGAATGCCTGCATCCTGCTGCTGCCGCAGCTGCATGGCCGCGCGGTGCGCACGGTGGAGGGCATCGCCGGGCCCGGCGGAGAGCTTCACCCGGTGCAGAAGGCGATGGTGGAACTGCACGGATCGCAATGCGGCTTCTGCACGCCCGGCTTCGTCGCCTCCATGGCGGCGGCGCATAGCGCGGGCGCCACCGACTACGATGACAGGCTGGCAGGCAACCTGTGCCGCTGCACCGGCTATGCGCCGATCATCCGCGCCGCCGAGGCGGCGGCATCGGCGCCGGTGCCGGAATGGATGGCCGAGGATACCGGGCTTTTGGGCGCGCTGGACTCGGACATGCCGACCACGGCGGATGCGCTGGCAGAGTGGTACCTGGCCAATCCCGAAGGCACGCTGATCGCCGGCGCCACGGATGTCGGGCTGTGGGTGACCAAGCAGTTCCGCGCCCTCGGGCCGGTCGCCTTCCTCAACCGCATCCCCGACCTGCGCGGCATCACCGTGACCGAGGACCGGATCCGCGTCGGCGCGACCACCACCGTCGCGGAATTCGGCAGCTTCATTGCCGGGCATCACCCCGGCCTGGCCGAGATGATCCGCCGCTACGGATCGACCCAGGTGCGCAACGCCGCCACGATCGGCGGCAACATCGCCAACGGCTCGCCGATCGGCGACAGCCCGCCCGCGCTGATCGCGCTCGGCGCCACGCTGCACCTGCGCCGCGGGCCGGACCGTCGGCAGATCCCGCTGGAGGCGTTCTTCCTGGAATACGGCAGGCAGGACCGCCGCCCTGGCGAATTCGTCGAGGCGGTCAGCTTCCCGCGCCAGCCCGACCGGCTGAAATGCTACAAGCTTTCCAAACGCTTCGACCAGGACATCTCGGCCGTGATGGGCGCCATCGCCATCACCGTGGAGGACGGCACCGTCACCGCCGCGCGCCTGGCCTTCGGCGGCATGGCGGGCATCCCCGCGCGCGCCGCCGCGGTGGAGGCCGCGCTGACCGGACAGCCCTGGACGCTGGAGACCGTGACCGCCGCGGCCCGCTGGATGGGCGAGGATTTCACGCCGCTCTCGGACATGCGCGCCAGCGCCGGATACCGGCTGAAGGCCGCGTCGAACATGCTGCTGCGCTATTTCCACGAGGATCGGGGCACCGCCGTCAACGTGCTGGAGATCACCGCATGAGCGTCGCGACCCCCCTGCCCCATGACGCCGCCCGGCTGCATGTCACCGGCGCCGCGCGCTATGTCGACGACATCCCCGTGCCCGCCAATTGCCTGCACCTGGCGTTCGGCCTGTCGCAGGTGGCGCGCGGGCGGCTGGGCGCGCTGGATCTGGATGCGGTGCGCGCCGCGCCCGGGGTGGTCCTGGTGCTGACGGCGGCGGATTTCGACCCTGTCCCCGACTGTTCGCCCGGGGCGCATGACGAGCCGCTCCTGTGCACCGGCGACATCCATTTCGCCGGGCAGCCGCTGTTTCTGGTCGTGGCCACCAGCCACGGGGCCGCGCGCCGCGCCGCCGCCCTGGGGCGCGCGGAGATCGCGCAGGACACCCCGATCCTCTCCATCGACGACGCCCTGAAGGCGCGGAGCTTCTTCGGCGACAGGCTGGTCTGGGGCCAGGGCGATCCCGATGCCGCCATCGCGGGCGCCGCGCACAGCGCCGAGGGATCCATGGAGATCGGCGGGCAGGAGCATTTCTACCTGGAGGGCCAGGCCGCGCTGTCGGTGCCGCAGGAAGGCGGCGACATGCTGGTCCATTCCTCCACCCAGCACCCGACCGAGATCCAGCACAAGGTCGCCGAGGCGCTGGGAACCGGGATGCATGCCGTGCGGGTGGAAACCCGGCGGATGGGCGGCGGCTTCGGCGGCAAGGAGAGCCAGGGCAACTGGCTGGCCATCGCCACCGCCCTCGTCGCCGCGCGCACCGGGCGGCCCGCCAAGATGCGCTATGACCGCGACGACGACATGATCATCACCGGCAAGCGCCATGATTTCCGCATCGATTACCGCGTGGGGTTCGATGCGGCAGGCAAGATCGCGGGGATCGAGTTCACCCAGTTCTGCCGCTGCGGCTGGTCGCAGGATCTCAGCCACGCCATCGCCGACCGCGCGATGCTGCATGCCGACAATGCCTATCACCTGCCGCATGCGCGCATCACCTCGCACCGGCTGCGCACCAACACGGTCAGCGCCACCGCCTTCCGCGGCTTCGGCGGGCCGCAGGGCATGGTCGCCATCGAACGGGTGCTGGATCACATCGCCCACGAGGTCGGCCGCGATCCGCTGGAGGTGCGGCGGCTGAACTATTACGACAGCGTCCCGCGCCCCGCCGAGGGGCTGGCGACGGGGCTGGAGGACGGGCGCGGCAAGGTGCCGGGCCCGCATCCGGTGCCGCAGGTCACGCCCTTCGGCATGCCGGTCGAGGATTTCGAGCTGCACGAGATGACCGAAACGCTGGCCGCGTCCTGCGACTATGCCGGGCGCCGCGCCGCGATCCGCGACTGGAACGCGGCCAGCCCCGTGCTGAAACGCGGCATCGCGCTGAGCCCGGTCAAGTTCGGCATCAGCTTCACCCTGACCCATCTCAACCAGGCCGGGGCGCTGGTGCATGTCTACCAGGACGGCACGATCGCGATGAACCATGGCGGCACCGAGATGGGACAGGGGCTGTTCCAGAAGGTGGCGCAGGTCGCGGCCAGCCGCTTCGGCGTGGGCCTGGAGCGGGTGAGGATCACCGCCACCGACACCGCCAAGGTGCCCAACACCTCGGCCACCGCCGCCTCCTCGGGCTCGGACCTCAACGGCATGGCGGTGCGCGCCGCCTGCGACACGATCGTCGCGCGCCTGGCGGAATTCGTCGCCCAGAAACACCAGGCCGCCCCCCGCGACGTCGTCTTCGCCGGGGACCGGGTGACGGTGGGCGGGGCCGAATACGGATTCGCGGAGGTCGTCAAGGCCGCCTACGAGGCGCGGATCAGCCTTTCGGCCACGGGCTTCTACAAGACGCCCAAGATCGAGTGGGACCGCATCGCCGGGCGCGGGCGGCCGTTCTTCTACTTTGCCTATGGCGTGGCCTGCACCGAGGTGGTGCTGGATACGCTGACCGGCGAGAACCGCATCCTGCGCACCGATATCCTGCATGATTGCGGCACCTCGCTGAACCCGGCGCTGGACCGCGGCCAGGTGGAGGGCGCCTATGTGCAGGGCACGGGCTGGCTGACGACGGAGGAACTGGTCTGGGACGGGGCCGGACGCCTGCGCACCCACGCGCCCTCGACCTACAAGATCCCCGCCTGTTCCGACCGCCCGCCGGTCTTCAATGTCGCGCTGTGGGACCGGCCCAACCGCGAGGACACGATCTACCGTTCCAAGGCGGTGGGGGAGCCGCCCTTCATGCTGGGCATATCCACCTTCCTGGCGCTGTCGGACGCGGTGGCCGCCTGCGGCCCGGCCTATCCGGCGCTCGACGCGCCCGCGACCCCCGAACGCCTGCTGGCCGCGGTGGAGCGGGTGCAGGCATGAGCTTCGACCTGACGGCCCTGGCCCGCGCCGTGGATGCCCACGGGCGCGTGGCGCGGATCGTGATCGCCCAGGCCAGGGGATCGGCCCCGCGGGAAGCGGGCACCTCGATGCTGGTCTGGCAGGCGGGGCAATCCGGCACGATCGGCGGCGGCGCGCTGGAATACCGCGCGGTGGCGGCGGCGCGCGCGCTGCTTGAAACGGGCGGAGCGCAAGTGACGCGGCAGGCGCTGGGGCCGGCGCTGAACCAGTGCTGCGGCGGCGCCGTGGTGCTGGTCACCGAGGTCTTCGATGCCGCCACCCTGCCCGGCCCCGGCCCCGTCGCGCGGCGCGTCGAAGGCGGCGCGGCCATGCCGCTGGCGATGCGCCAGGCGCTGAAGGCGGCCCGCGGCGAGGGCACCGCCCCCGCGATCCGCCTGCAGGAGGGCTGGCTGATCGAGGCGGCCCGCCCGGCGCGGCGCCCGCTGTGGATCTTCGGGGCGGGCCATGTCGGCAGGGCGCTGGTCGCCGTGCTGGCGCCGCTGCCGGATTTCGCCATCACCTGGGTCGATACCGGGCCGGAGCGCTTTCCCGCGGACATCCCCGCGGACGTCGACGCCCTGCCAGCCCCCGATCCGGTCCGCGCCCTGGCCCTGGCCCCGCGCGAGGCGCAGATCCTGGTGCTGACCTATTCGCACGCGCTGGACCTGGCGCTGTGCCATGCCGCGCTCGGCCGCGGCCAGGCCCGGATCGGGCTGATCGGATCGGCGACGAAATGGGCACGATTCCGCACAAGGCTTGGGCAGCTGGGCCATTCGCAGGCGGAAATCGCGAAAATTGCCTGTCCGATCGGCAATCCCGAGCTTGGAAAGCACCCGCAGGCGATTGCCGTGGGCGTGGCTGCCGCGCTACTGAGCGCAGGCGAGCGCGACAAGACAGCAAGACAGGACCTCAGGGCGTGACTTCGACAGACGAGCTTCTGGCCATCGACGGGGTGACCAAGGCCTATCCCGGCGTGGTGGCCAATTCCGACGTGTCCTTCCGCATCCGCAAGGGCGAGGTCCATGCCCTGCTGGGCGAGAACGGCGCCGGGAAATCGACGCTGGTCAAGACGATCTACGGGCTGGTGCGGCCGGATGCCGGGACCATGACCCTCGACGGACAGCCCTATGCCCCCGCCGATCCCTCCGCCGCGCGGCAGGCGGGCGTGGCGATGGTGTTCCAGCATTTCTCGCTCTTCGATGCGCTCAGCGTCGCCGAGAACATCGCCCTCGGCATGGAAACCCCGCCCAAGCGGCGCGTGCTGGCCCGCCGGATCCGCGAGGTCTCCGAAGCCTACGGCCTGCCGCTGGCGCCGGGGCGCCGGGTGGGCGACCTGTCGGCGGGCGAACGCCAGCGCGTGGAAATCGTCCGCTGCCTGCTGCAGAATCCGCGGCTCCTGATCATGGACGAACCGACCTCGGTGCTGACGCCGCAGGAGGTGGAGATCCTGTTCCGCACGCTGCGCCAGCTTTCGGCAGAGGGCACCGCGATCCTCTACATCTCGCACAAGCTCGACGAGATCCGCACGCTTTGCGACGGCGCCACGATCCTGCGCCATGGCAAGGTGGTCGGCGATTGCGTCCCGCGCGAGACCTCGGCGCGCGACATGGCCGAGATGATGGTCGCCGCCAAGCTGGACATGCCGGTCAAGACCCCGGCCGCGCCCGGCCCCGAAGTGCTGGCCGTGAACGCCCTGTCTCTGCCCGCGCAGGGCCAGTTCGGCACCGCGCTGAAGGAGATCGGCTTCACCGTCGCGGCCGGCGAGATCCTGGGGATCGGCGGGGTCGCGGGCAATGGCCAGGACGAATTGTTCGCCGTGCTCTCGGGCGAGACCCGCACCGAGCCGGACACCGTCACCTTCGAGGGCGCCCCCGTCGGACGGCTGGGCCCGCATGAACGCCGCGCTCTGGGCCTTCTTTCGGCACCGGAGGAACGGCTGGGCCATGCCGCCGCGCCCGAGATGAGCCTGGCCGACAATGCGCTGATGACCGCAGCGCGGCGGATGGGGCTGGCGCCGGGCGGCTGGATCGACCGCAGGGGCGTGCGCGCCTATGCCGAGAAGGTCATCGCCGCCTTCGACGTGCGCACCCCGGGGCCGCAGACCGCGGCCGGGGCGCTCTCGGGCGGCAACCTGCAGAAATTCGTGGTCGGCCGCGAGGTGATGCAGGATCCGCGCCTGTTGATCGTCAACCAGCCGACCTGGGGCGTCGATGCCGCCGCCGCCGCGCATATCCGCAAGGCGCTGATCCGCCTGGCCGAGCAAGGCGCCGCGCTGATCGTCATCAGCCAGGACCTTGACGAATTGATGGAAATCTCCGACCGGATCACCGCGATCTGCGACGGGCGGATGGTGCGCCCGCGCCCGGCCGCGGGGCTGGGCATGAACGATCTGGGGCTGATGCTGGGCGGCCGCGATCCCGAAGAGGAGGCCGCGGCATGATCCGGCTGGAACGGCGCCCGGCGCCATCGAGGACCTGGACCTATCTGGCGCCGCTGCTGGCGGTTCTGGCAACGATGATCGCGGGGGCGATCATGTTCGCGCTTCTGGGCAAGGACCCGGTGCTGGCGATCCGCACGATCTTCTGGGACCCCATCTTCTCGGCGCAGTTCGGCGCCTATTCGCGGCCGCAGCTTCTGATCAAGGCCGGGCCGCTGATCCTGATCGCCATCGGCCTGAGCCTCGGGTTCCGCGCGGGGATCTGGAATATCGGCGCCGAGGGGCAGTACATCATGGGCGCGCTGGCGGGGGCCTCGGTCGCGCTGGCCGTCTACCCGATGGAGCTGCCGGTGCTGTTGCCGCTGATGGTGATCGCGGGGGCGCTGGGAGGCTGGGCCTGGGCGATGATCCCCGGCGTGCTGCGCACCATGTTCAACACCAACGAGATCCTCGTCTCGCTGCTCCTCGTCTATGTCGCGGAACAGATCCTGTCGGCCGCCGCCGTCGGATTCCTGCGCAACCCCGAGGGCGGCGGCTTTCCCGGCTCGCGCAACCTGCAATCCTACGCGTCGGCGCATAATGCCGAGATCATCGCCGGATCGGGTCTGCACTGGGGGGTGGTGGCCGCCTTCATCTCGGTGATCGCCGCCTATGTGCTGCTGCAGCGCCATATCCTGGGCTTCCACATCAAGCTGGCCGGCGAGGCGCCGCGCGCCGCGAAACTGGCCGGGGTCGTGCCCGCGCGGCTGGTGCTGTTCTGCCTGGGCGTCTCGGGGGCGCTGGCGGGCATGGCCGGGCTGTTCGAGGTGGCCGGACCGGCGGGCAAGATCTCGATCGATTTCGGCGCGGGCTACGGGTTCACCGCGATCATCGTGGCCTTCCTGGGGCGGCTGCATCCGGCGGGGATCCTGCTGGCGGGGCTGCTGATGGCGCTGACCTATATCGGGGGCGAACTGGCGCAGCTGATGCTGGGCCTGCCTGCCGCCGCGATCCAGGCCTTCCAGGGGATGCTGCTGTTCTTCCTGCTGGCCTTCGACGTCTTCGGCCATTACCGGCTGCGCATCGCCACCGGGAGGACCGCGTGATGGACATTTCCCTGATCAACCTGATCCCGCTCCTGATGGCCGCCTCCACCCCGATCCTTCTGGCCGGGCTGGGCGAGCTGGTGGTGGAGAAATCCGGCGTGCTGAACCTGGGCGTCGAGGGGATGATGATCACCGGCGCGATCACCGGCTTCATGGCCGCGGTCTCCACCGGCTCGCCCGCCCTGGGGTTTCTCGGCGGCGCGGCCGGCGGCGCGGTCCTGGCGCTGGTCTTCGGCGTGCTGACCCAGGGGCTGATGTCGAACCAGGTGGCCACCGGCCTGGCGCTGACGCTGTTCGGGCTGGGGCTGTCGGCGCTTCTGGGGCAGAGCTTCACCGGACTGAAGCCGCCCCATACCCCCGACCTGCACCTGCCGGTGCTGTCGGATCTGCCGGTGATCGGGCCGATGCTGTTCCGCCATGACGCGATGGTCTATCTCAGCCTCGTGGCGCTGGTCGCGGTCTGGGCCTTCCTGCGCCATTCGCGCCCCGGTCTGATCCTGCGCGCCGTGGGCGAAAACCACGCCGCCGCCCATGCGCTCGGCTATCGCGTCACCCGCATCCGGCTGCTGGCAATCGTCTTCGGCGGCGCGATGGCGGGGCTGGGCGGCGCCTATCTGAGCCTGGTGCGCGTGCCGCAATGGACCGAGGGCATGACCGCGGGCGCGGGCTGGATCGCGCTGGCGCTGGTCGTCTTCGCCGCCTGGCGGCCCGTCCCGCTGCTGATCGGCGCCTATCTTTTCGGCGGCATCACGGTTCTTCAGTTGAACATGCAGGCCGCAGGCGTCAACGTGCCGGTGGAGCTTCTGTCGATGTCGCCCTATCTCGTGACCATCTTGGTGCTGGTCGTCATGTCCGCGCTCGGCGCGGCGGCGGGCGCGCCGGGGTCGCTGGGCCGGGCCTTCCATGCATCGCGCTGAGGCGGGAGCGGGACGGACCGATGCGGCGCAGCCAGATCCTCGAGGCGCTGGAAGGCGATCATCCCCGGCTGGGCCGGGCGGTGGCCTTCGCGCTGAACGGGGCGATCCTTCTGTCGGCGGCGGCGATCACGCTGGAGACGGTCGAGGGGCTGCCGCCCTGGCTGCGCGCCCTGATGCGCGATCTGGAATGGCTCATCCTGGCGATCTTCACCGCCGAGTACCTGATCCGCCTGTTCTGCGCCCCCAGGCCGCTGCGCTATGGCTTCAGCTTCTGGGGGCTCGTCGACCTGATGGCCTGCCTTCCCGCGCTGGCCGTGCTGAACCCGCAATGGGCGGCGCTGCGGACGCTGCGCATCGTGCGGCTGTTCCGGCTGATGAAGCTGTTGCGCGCCGCGCATGCGCTGGACCGGCTGTCCGGCGCGCTGGCCTCGGTGCGGGGCGACCTTGCGGTCTTCGCGCTTCTGGCCGCGATCGTGCTCTATATCGCGGGCACGGGCATCTACATCCTCGAACACGAGGCCCAGCCCGAGGCCTTCGGCTCCATCCCGGCCAGCCTGTGGTGGGCGGTGGTCAGCTTCACCACCGTCGGCTACGGCGACGCCTATCCGATCACCGCCGGGGGGAGGATCTTCACCTCGGCCGTCCTTTTCGTCGGGCTGGGGGTGATTGCCGTCCCGGCCGCCGTCATCACCTCGGCGCTCATCGACCAGTCCCGGCATCATCACAGCAGGAAGGAACCCCATGACATTCCCTACCATCTCCGCAATCGCAACGGGGCTCGGCCTCGCCATGGCCGCAGCGACCGGCGCCCTCGCGGCTGACCCGGTCAAGGTCGGCTTCGTCTATGTCGGCCCGGTCAATGATGGCGGCTGGTCCCAGCACCACCACGAAGCCGCGATGACGCTGAAGGAGCATTTCGGCGACCAGGTCGAGCTGATCGAGCAGGAATCGGTGCCCGAGGGCCCCGATGCCGAACGCGTCATGACGCAGATGGCGCTGACCGGCGCGGACATCGTCTTCGCCACCTCCTTCGGCTACATGGACCAGGTGGAAAGCGTCGCGGCGAAATTCCCGAACGTGAAATTCGAGCACGCCACCGGGTTCAAGTCGGGCCCGAACTTCGCCAACTATTCCGCCCGCTTCTACGAAGGCCGCGCGGTGATGGGCACGATCGCGGGCATGATGACCGAGTCGAACAAGATCGGCTATCTCGCCTCCTTCCCGATCCCCGAAGTGATCCGCGGCATCAACAGCTCCTTCATCCATGCGCAGAAGGTGAACCCGGACGTGGAGATCCGCGTCGTCTGGCTGAACACCTGGTATGACCCGGCCAAGGAAGCCGACGCCACCCAGGCGCTGCTGGAACAGGGGGTCGACGTGATCCTGGCCCATACCGATTCCACCGCGCCGCTGGCGACGATGGAGAAATCCGGCGGCTACGGCTTCGGCCAGGCGGCGGACATGGCGCAATACGCGCCCGAGCCGCGGCTGAGCTCGATCATCGACGACTGGGCGCCCTATTACGAGGAACGCGTGCAGGCGGTCATGGACGGCACCTGGGAAACCGCGGCCACCTGGTCGGGGATCAAGGACGGCATGGTCGGCATCGGCGATTTCTCCGACGCCATGCCCGACGAGGTGAAGGCCAAGGCGCAGGAGGTCATGGACGGCATCGTCGACGGCTCCTACCACCCGTTCACCGGCCCGCTGAACAAGCAGGACGGCACCCCCTGGCTGGCAGAGGGCGAGATCGCCGATGACGGCACGCTGGCGGGCATGGATTTCTATGTCGAGGGCGTGACGGGCGACATCCCGAACTGATCCTGACCGCCAGGCAGGAACGCGGGCGCGCGGGGCATCCCCCCGCGCGCCTGTCGCATTCAATGGGGGCGGGCGCGCTCCTCCAGCGGGCGCGGCCCGGCGCGCGCGGCCAGGAAACGGTCGACCATCACCCGGTATCCGGCGGGGATGTCGCGCATCGACAGGATCCCCGCGACCTGCCCCGCGGCGAGCACCGGCAGGTGCCTGATCCCCGCCTTCAGCATCACGTCCAGCGCCTCGGCCAGCCCTGCATCGGCCCCGATGCTGCGCGGGTCGCGGGTCATGACCTCGGCCACCTGCGTCACGTCCATCCCCCGGCTTTCGCAGATGCCGCGGCGGATCACGTCGGTTTCGCACAGGATGCCCTCCAGCCGCGGGCCGGTCATCACGGCGACCGCCGCCGCATCGGCCGCGCGCATCGCCAGGCAGGCCTGGCGCAGGCTGTCCCCGGGCGCGGCGCGGGCAAGGGCCTGGCCGCGGATCGCCTCCGCCACGGATCGGATCACCATCCTCTGTCTCCTCCCGGCTGCATTCCGAAAACCATATGGCGTGAATTTGTTACCAAACCGTGGGGATTGCCCGCCCCTGCCCCGCCGGCGGCGATGCCTTGCCTGTCGGCGCCGGGTTTCGTAGGACAGCCGCGTCAGCCGGGAGGGCATCATGGACATCTGCCGCAGCAAGACCGGGATCCGCCGCGCCATCGCCACGATGCGCGCCGCCGGGGCGGAGCGGATCGGCTTCGTGCCCACGATGGGCGCGCTGCATGAGGGACATCTGTCGCTGGTGCGGATGGCGAAGGCCCGGGGCGACCGGGTCGTGGTGTCGGTCTTCGTCAATCCGACCCAGTTCGAGGATCCCGCCGATCTGGCGAAATACCCCCGCGACGACGCGCGCGACCTCGACCTTTTGCGCGCCGAGGGGGTGGATGCGGTCTTCCTGCCCGGGGTGGAGGAGATGTATCCCGAGGGCGCGCAGACCATCGTCGAGACCACGACCCTGTCGAAAGTCCTGATCGGGGCGCTGCGCCCCGGCCATTTCCGCGGCGTGGCCACGGTGGTGACGAAGCTCTTCAACATCGTCGGCCCCGATTTCGCGGTCTTCGGCGAGAAGGACTATCAGCAGCTGGCGGTGATCCGCACCATGGTGCGCGATCTGGACATGCCGGTGGAGATCCTCGGCCACCCGATCCTGCGCGAGACCGACGGGCTGGCCATGTCCTCGCGCAACGTGCGCCTCGACCCAGCCCATCGCGCCGAGGCGACCGTGCTGTCGCGCGCGCTGGACCGGGCCGAGGCGCTGGCGGCACGGCCGGTGACGGCAGAGGAGCTGCAGGCCGAGATCGCGCTGACCCTGGCCGAGGCGCCTGCCGCCGAGGTCGAGACGATCGATATCCAGGATGCCGCGACCCTGGCCGATCTGTCCGGCGCGCTGGAGCGCCCCGCGGTCATCCTTCTGGCCGTCCGCTTCGGCCCCGTCCTTCTGATCGACAACCGCGTCGTGACCCCCGCCTAAGGAGAGAAGCCATGAGCACCCAGGCCCCCATCCGCCGCGTCACCGTTCCCCAGATCGCCCGGCGCAAGGGCGGCGAACCCATCGTGTCGCTGACCTCCTATCACGCGCATACCGCCGCCATCGTCGACGAGGTCGCCGATTTCATCCTGGTCGGCGACAGCCTGGGCATGGTGATGCACGGCATGGAATCAACGCTGGGCGTCTCGCTGGATCTGATGATCATGCATGGCCGCGCGGTGGTGCGCGGCACGAAGAAGGCCCTGATCGTCGTCGACCTGCCCTTCGGCAGCTACGAGGAAAGCCCGGCCGAGGCCTTCCGCAACGCCGCGCGCATCATGAAGGAAACCGGCTGCGGCGCGGTCAAGCTGGAGGGCGGCCGCCGCATGGCCGAGACCGTCCGCTTCCTGACCGAACGCGGCATCCCGGTGATGGCCCATATCGGCCTGACCCCGCAATCGACCAATGTCATGGGCGGGTTCAGGACCCAGGGCCGCGACGAAGAGAGCTGGCCCCTGCACGAGGAGGATGCCCGCGCCGTCGCCGAGGCCGGCGCCTTCGCCATCGTGCTGGAAGGCATGGTCGAACCGCTGGCCCGCCGCATCACCGGGCAGGTCGCGGTCCCCACCATCGGCATCGGCGCCTCGGCGGCATGCGACGGCCAGGTGCTGGTGCTGGAGGACATGCTGGGGCTGAACCCCTGGACGCCGAAATTCGTCAAGGTCTACGGCCAGCTCGGCGCGATGATCAAGCAGGCGGTGGAGGAATATGCCGCCGAAGTGCGCAGCCGCGCCTTTCCCGGCGAGGACAATGTCTATCGCTGAGCGGAATCGGTTGACCCGGCGGGACGGGGCGGTTTCTGATCCGCGTCGATGTTTTCCGCAGATTTGACGTGACGGGACGGACATGACGCTTCTCAGCGCGCTTGCGCAATTCAGCCTGGTGCAGAGCCGGATCGAAGGGCTGCTGGCGCGGGAGGAGACGGAACCGGCCGACCTGTCGCTGCTGCTGCGCCAGGCACGCGACCTGCGCCGCGCGGTCCTGGAGGCACAGCCGCTGGACCAGCAGGAGGCGATGCAGAAACTGGCCTGCATCGTCAACCTGATCCAGCGCGACGCCCGCCTGCAGGGATTCGATGCCGAGATCGCCGCGCTTCTGGACGTCGCCTACGAGACCTGCAGCGCCATCGCCCTGCCCAGCCGCTCGGCGCCCGTGCCGCGGCGCAGCCCGGACCGGCGGCCCTCGCATTTCGGCGGCTCGGTCGCGGATTACGTGGCCTTCGCCGAGGGGCGCCTGACGCTGGTGGATACCGGCTACCAGATCGTCGCGACCAGCGAGGAGACCGCGCAGCATTTCGGCAGCCAGCAGATCGCGCTGATGGGGCGGCCGCTGCACGAGGTGATCGGCGCCCACCGGTTCGAAACCCGGACGAAACCGCGGCTCGATGCCTGTTTCGCCGGACAGCCCCAGAGCTATCACATCGCCATGCCCGATGGCGGCACGGCCCGCATCCTGCGCTGCGACATGCGGCCGGTGAATTCCGGCGAGGGCACGATCCTGGGCGCATTGATCTACATGACCGACGTGACCGAACAGGCCCGGCGGCTGCGCGCCAAGACCGGCCGTTTCACGCCCGCCCGCGCCCGCCACGGATCCTGACCGTCGCCGGGCCCGCCCGGTCACAGCATCCCGGGAATGACCTGGTCGGGCGGCCGGTGTCCGTCGGCGAAGGTCTTGATGTTGATGATGACCTTCTCGCCCATCTCGATGCGCCCCTCGACGGTGGCCGAGCCCATATGCGGCAGCAGGACGACATTGGGCAGCTCGCGCAGCTGCGGCGAGAAATCCGGCCCCTTCTCGAAGACATCCAGCCCCGCCCCCGCCAGTTCGCCCGCCCGCAGCGCGCGGGTCAGCGCGGCCTCGTCGATCACCTCGCCGCGCGAGACATTGACCACCACGGCGCTGCGTTTCATCAGCCGCAGCCGCCGCGCATTGACCAGGTGGAACGTGTCGGCAGTGGAGGGACAGTTGACCGACAGGATGTCGGCGCGGCGGATCATCTCGTCGAGATCCTCCCACCAGGTCGCGCCCAGCTCCTCGGCCAGGGGCACCGCCACGGGGCGGCGGTTGTGATAGTGGATTTCCATGCCGAAGGCGCGGGCACGCCGGGCGATGGCGGTGCCGATGCGCCCCATGCCGATGATGCCCAGCCGTCCGCCGCCCAGCCGTCCCCCCAGAAGCGCCGTCGGCGCCCAGCCCTTCCACTGGCCGGACTGCATCAGCGACAGCCCCTCGGGGATGCGCCGGGTCACCGCCAGCATCAGCGCCAGGGCCATGTCGGCCGTGTCATCGGTCACCACCCCGGGCGTGTAGGTCACCAGGATGCCGCGCTGGCGCGCCGTGCGCACGTCGATATGGTCCACGCCCGAGCCGTAATTTGCGAAAAGCTTCATCCGCGGCCCGGCCTGGGCGATCATCCCCGCATCGATCACGTCGGTGACCGTGGGGACCAGGACATCGGCGGTGCGGATCGCCTCGACCAGCTCGGCGCGGGTCATCGGCGTGTCGTCCTCGCGCAGGGTCGTGTCGAAAAGATCGGCAAGCCGCTTCTCCACGGGCTCGGGCAACCGCCGGGTCACCACAACTTTCAACCGCTCCTGCCCCATTCGCGTCACCCTCGGACTTTCCTTGGACCCCGTTCGGTGGCAAGTTGCGGCATAAGATCAGGGGACACAAGAACCCCGCGGGACGCGCGGCAAATAATCCGCCGTCCGGGCAGAGCAGAGGCGTGGCGATGAGACCATGGTTGAGGGCCGTCCTCCTGGCCGCGACGGCCGCGGCAGGACTGGCGGGAACGGCACAGGCCCAGGAACAGGCCCTGGGCCCGGAGACGGGGCAGCCGCTGCCGCGCTGGGTCTCGATGAAGGCGCCCGAGGCGAATGCCCGCCGCGGTCCCTCCACCGGCCACCGCATCGACTGGGTCTTCCGCCACCGCAACATGCCGCTGATGGTGACGGCCGAATACGGCCATTGGCGCCGGGTCGTGGACCGCGAGGGCTTCGGCGGCTGGGTGCATTACGTCCTGCTCAGCCGCAACCGGACGGTCATCGTCGACCAGGACCTGATGCCGATCCGGCGCAGCCCCTCCGAAGAGGCCGATATCGTCGCCGAGGCGCAGGAAGGCGTGATCGCGATGCTGAAGGAATGCGAGGCGGGCTGGTGCCGGATCACCGCCGACGGGGCACGGGGCTGGGCACGGGAATCCGCGCTGTGGGGCGCGGGGGACCCGGTGATGCCGGAGCGCGACGCGATCGCGCCGCCCCCCTCCGCGCCGCTCGGCGAGGGCGCCGCGCTTTCGGCGGAGGCCCCGCCCGCGGAATGACCGCCCCGGCCGGGCGCGCCCCTATCCGGGCGCGGTGACGGTGACAGGGGTCTCGAGCCAGTGCTCTTCCAGGTTGGCGGTATCGCCGATGCGATCGACCACCGCGAAGAGCCCCGGCGCCGCAAGCGGCGTCAGCACGCCGTGCCAGGTCCCGCGGCGCAGGTTGATCCCCTGTCCCGGCGCCGAGAGGAAGGCATGGATCCGCCCCGGAACCGGCCCGGTCCCCTCGGCGACGATCACCAGGAAGGGATCCATCGACATCGGCAGGAAGGCCTGGCTGCCCTCGGGATGGCGTTCCAGCATCTCCAGCCGGTAGGGCAGCGCCCGCGGCTCGGCCCGGAACAGGCTGATCCCCGCGCGTCCGCCGGGCCCGAAATCGAGCCCGGCCCGGTCGTGGAAACGGCCGCAGAGCCCCTGGTTGATCAGCCGGTCGGGATCGCCCGCCGCCTCCAGGACCTCGCCGAAAGGCGCGAAGGCCTCCCGGCTAAGCGGCCGCGCGGCAAGTCCGGTCATGCGGGACGGCCGAACAGGCGCAGTCGGCTGACCCCGCCATCGGGATAGATGTTGAAGCGCACATGGGTCGCCGCGCCGAAATCTTCCGCCAGCTCGTCGGTGAAGCTGTGGATCGCATCCGCCGTCAGCCGCTGCTGGGGCAGCAGTTCCTTCCAGAACATGGAGTCGGTGATCAGCGCGTCGGTCAGACCATCCCCGAACTGCGACAGGTCCGCCGCCTGGATCGAGCAGCGATCGGGGAAGTTGCCCTTGAAATGGCAGGTATCGACCACGGCCTTGTGGATATGGCCGCGCGCGCCGAGCGCCAGCACCATCCAGTCATAGCCCGGCTCGCGGCGGCGGCGGGTTTCCCAGCCATCCCCCATGTTCAGCCCGCGCCCCGGCGCCAGCAGGCGGTTGAAATCGCCGTAATGGGCATCCGAGAACCCGAGGATCCGCCCGCCATTGAGCGCCGCGACCAGGTCGATATCCTGGCCGTCGCCGGTCGGGTCGAGTTCCGGCACGCCATAGACCCGCAGCCGCGCCACGCCGCCATCGGGATAGATGTGCAGCCTCAGATGGGTCCACAATTCATAGCTCTGGCAGGCGAAGTAATGATGCGCCGAAGCCCCCAGCGCCTTGTGCCCCAGGATCGTCACCCAGGAAGTGTCGGCATCGGGCAGCTGCCCGGCGGGGACATGCGCGGCCTCGATGCGGCAGGCCGGGGCATAGTTGCCGGTGAAATGCGACGTATCCACATCAAAGCCCAGCACGCGCCCGGGCGCGGCCAGCTTGATGATGCCCCAGTCATGGCCGCCGTCGCGGCGGCGCTGGGTTTCCCAGCCATCCATCCACTTGCCGTGATCGTCGAACTTCTCGGGGATGAAGATGGCGGGCGGGTCGGCCAGCATCCGCTCCAGCGGGGCGAAGAATTCGTTGGAGGTGCTGATCGCGCTGGCACCGAGGCCGGCGGAGGCAAGGTTGATGCCGGTGCGCGCGAAAAGCGGCATGTCCGGGCTGATGGTCTCGATCGACGGCATTCCGCGTATGTCTCTGTTCTAGTTGGGGGTCTTGAAAAGATCTGTCAGGCGCAGGTATGCGATGCGCTCCACCTGCCGGCAAGCCTCGGCCAGTTCCGTTTCCGCATCATGGGACAGACGGCGCCGGAATGCCTCGAGGATGGACGCCTTGGCATGGTCGCGCACCGCGATGATGAAGGGAAAGCCGAACCTGGCGGTATAGGCGGCATTCATCTCCTCGAAGGCGGTCCTCTCGTCATCGGTCAGCGCATCCAGCCCGGCCGAGGCCTGCTCTGCCGTCGACTCGGCGGTCAGCCGCTTCGCCGCCGCCAGCTTGCCCGCGAGATCGGGATGGGCGTTGAGCACGCCGAGCCGCTCCTCGCGGCCGGCGGCGCGGAAGGCCCGGGCCAGCGCCATGTGCACCCCGGCAAGGGAATCGTGGGCCGGCCCCAGTTCCAGCCCCCAGGCGCGTTCGGCGATCCAGGGGGAATGTTCGTAGATGCCGCCGAAGGCCGCGACGAAATCCTCCCGTGCCATCTCGCTGGGGCGCCGCGCGGCGACCGGGGGATGCTCTGCTGCCCAATGCGCGGCGATCTGGGCACGGGTGGCGATCCAGACATGGTCGCGGGCGCGGATGTAGTCGAGGAAGCGGCGCACCGCCTCGGCCCGGCCCGGACGTCCGGCCAGTCGGCAATGCAGGCCGACGGTCATCATCTTGGGGCTGCCCGCCACGCCTTCGGCATAGAGCCCCTCGAACGTGTCCTTCAGGTACTGGAAGAAATGCTCGCCCGTGTTGAAGCCCTGCGCCGAGGCAAAGCGCATGTCATTGGCATCCAGCGTATAGGGGATGATCAGCTGGTCGCGGTCGCCGAAGCGTTTCCAGTAGGGCAGGTCGTCGTCATAGGTGTCGGCGACATAGTCGAACCCGCCCTCCGCTGCCGCCAGGGGCACGGAATTCATCGAGGCCCGGCCGGTGTACCAGCCGCGGGGACGTTCGCCCGTCACCTCGGCATGAAGGCGGATCGCCTCCATCATCTGGGCGCGCTCCTCCTCCTCGGGCATGTCCTTGAACTCGATCCATTTCAGACCGTGGCTGGCCATTTCCCAGCCGGCTTGCTGCATCGCCATCACCTGTTCGGGGCTGCGCGCCAGCGCCGAGGCCACGCCATAGACCGTGACCGGCACCTGGTGGCGGGTGAAGATCCGGTGCAGCCGCCAGAACCCGGCACGCGCGCCGTATTCGTAGATCGACTCCATGTTCCAGTGCCGCTGCCCCGGCCAGTTGGCGGCGCCGACGATCTCGGAGAGGAAGGCCTCGGAATAGCTGTCGCCATGCAGCAGGCAGTTCTCGCCGCCTTCCTCGTAATTCACCACGAAATTGACCGCGATGCGCGCGCCGCCCGGCCAGCGGGGATCCGGCGGATTGGCCCCGTAGCCGCCCATGTTGCGTTCATAGCGCTTCGGCATCTCGGTCATTCGGTCGTCCTCGCTTGCGGCCGGGGCGCGTCCTGCCCCGTCCCGCAGCATTAGGACCTGGCCCGCGGGGCGACAAACGGTTTGTCGCCTGCGGGGCGGGCTGCCGTGGCGGCTGCCCTCATATCGGGCAGAACGGCCGCTGCGCCTGCCTTACTGGCCCGCGAACCGGGCCTGCCAGTCGTCGCGCTGGTCGTCGGTGATCTTGGCAAACAGCACGTCGGGCACGGTGAAGGCATGGCCGGGCTTCAGCGTCTCGGTCATCGTCGCGCGGACATCCTCGGGCCAGTCGATGACCTGCAGCGCGAAGGTCCCGCGCAGCGTCTCGGCGGCATCGGGGATGAAGGGTTCGGACAGGCCCGCATAGACCACGGCCAGGTTCAGCGCGAAGCGCACCTGCGCGGCGGCCTGTTCGGGGTCGGTCTTGAAGACCGACCAGGGCGCAGCGGCCTGCAGGTACTCGTTGCCCGCCACCCAGATGCCGCGCAGCTCTTGGCTGGCCTTGCGGACCTCCATCGCCTCCATCAGCGATTCATAGGTCTTCACGCGCGCCTCGATATCGGTCAGCACGGCCTCCTCGGCCTCGCCCCAGGCGCCGCCCTCGGGCACCACCTCGCCGAATTTCGAGCGGCAGAACTTGGTGACGCGGCTGACGAAATTGCCCAGCACATCGGCCAGGTCCTTGTTCACCCCGGCCTGGAAATTCTCCCAGGTGAATTCGCTGTCCGAGCTTTCCGGCGCGTGGCTCAGCAGCCACCAGCGCCAGTAATCCGACGGCAGGATTTCCAGCGCGGCATCCATGAACACGCCGCGGCCCTGGCTGGTCGAGAACTGGCCGCCATCGTAATTGAGGTAGTTGAAGGACTTGATGTAATCCACCAGCTTCCAGGGCTGGCCCGATCCCATGATCGTCGCCGGGAAGCCCAGCGTGTGGAAGGGGACGTTGTCCTTGCCCATGAACTGGACATAGCGCACGTCTTCGGCGCCCTTGTCGGTGCGCCACCAGCGCTGCCAGGCCTCGTCGTCCAGACCCTTCGCCTCGGCCCATTCGGCGGCGCAGGCGATGTATTCGATCGGCGCGTCGAACCAGACATAGAAGACCTTGCCCTCCATCCCCGGCCAGGGTTCGCGGCCCTTCTGCACCGGCACGCCCCAGTCGAGATCGCGGGTGATGCCGCGATCCTGCAGCCCGTCGCCGTCATGCAGCCATTTCTTCGCGATCGAGGTGGTCAGCACCGGCCAGCCATCCTGCCCGTCGATCCAGGCATCCAGCCGGTCCTTCATCGCCGACTGTTTCAGGAACAGGTGCTTGGTCTCGCGGACCTCCAGGTCGGTGGAGCCGGAAATCGCCGAACGCGGATCGATCAGGTCGGTGGGGTCCAGCTGCTTGGTGCAGCTTTCGCACTGGTCGCCGCGGGCCTTGTCATAGCCGCAATTCGGGCAGGTCCCCTCGATATAGCGGTCCGGCAGGAAACGCCCGTCCGCATTCGAATAGACCATCTTTTCCGAGACTTCCTCGATGAACCCGTTCGCGGCCAGGGCCCCGGCGAAATCCTGCGTCAGCTCGCGGTTCTGCACCGAGGAAGACCGGCCGTAATGGTCGAAGGACAGGCGGAACCCCTCGGCCAGCTTCGCCTGCGTGGCATGCATCTCGGCGCAATAGGCCTCGACCGGCTTGCCGACCTTGGCCGCGGCCAGTTCGGCCGGGGTGCCGTGTTCGTCGGTGGCGCAGAGAAACAGCACCTCATTGCCCCGCGCCCGGTTGTAGCGGGCATAGAGATCCGCCGGCAGCTGCGAGCCGATCAGCGTGCCGAGATGCTTGATGCCGTTGATATAGGGAAGCGCGGAAGTGATCAGGATGCGTGCCATGGGTGTCGCCTTTGTCTCGTCGCGACCGCTTTACCCGATGGCCCGCCCGAGTTCCAGAAGCCCCGCAAACGCGGAAGGCGCGGGACGGGCCCGCGCCTTCCGGCAATCCTGCGCGAAGCGGCCCGGTCAGGCCGTTTCGGATTTGCGCTTGCGCATCGCGACGGCCGCGCCGCCGACCAGGGCGAGGCCGAGCATGCCCCCGGCTGCGGGTACCGGAACCGGAGCCACATCGAAGGCCAGCGCATAGCTGGTCGACTTGGCCGCGAGGCTCGCATCCAGAATGATGCTGAAGGCCGTGGTCGTCGGAATGTCCGGCGCCGTCACGTTGCCGTAGGCCAGCGCCCCCTTCGTGGTCTGCTCGCCGTAGGCATAGCTTGCCCCGTTGATGGTGATCGCCGTCGCGTCCAGGTCCATGCCCGAATTCGACCCCACCCCCACGATGGCGATGCCCGAGATCTTCACCGGAGAAGAAGCGGTGAAGTTGTAGGTATCCACGTCGGAACCGCCGATCTTCTCGAGCGTCTCGCTCATATAGAACTCGGTCAGGCCATCGAGGCTGATATTGTATGTCGCAGCGGGTGCAGCCATCGGCACTGCGGCGAGGGCAGCGGCAACAAGAAACTTTTTCATTCGCAATCCAAACCATGTTTCTCGGACTGGCCCCAAATTTCCGGACCAACCGCGTTAACCATATGAGGTTTGGTATAGGGCAATGCCGTAACCAATTCGAATGAAAACATGTGAAGAGGAGCGTTTTCTTCGAATTTTTGAATATAAGGTAAACCTGAGAAATCTAGCTTGGTGCTCAAGTACCGCAAAATCGGCCCGGATGCCGTCTTTTTCCGCAGCAGACCCATTTTGGCTGCCGCGTTCTGCGGCCTTTGGTCAAATCCGCGCCGCTTGCCCCTGACGCCGGGGAATCGAATGGCCGCCTGCGGCACCGACCCCGGCCCGGTCGCGAAAAGGGGCGGCCACACCGTGCCGCCCCTTCCCGTCCTGCTGCGCCGGGGCCGCGCCCGGGCATCCCGCGCCTGTGGCTCAGGCCGCCGTCAGCACCGGCTTCAGCGCGGCCTCCATGGTGATCTCTGCCGAAAGGAGCTTGGAAATCGGGCAGTTCTCCTTGGCCGTCGTGGCGGCATCCCGGAACGCCTCCTCGGACGCGCCCTGCACCACCGCCTCGACATCGAGATGAACGGATTTCACGGCGAAGCCGCCGTCTTCCTTGTCCATGTTCACCGTGGCCCGGGTCCGGATCTCCTGCGCCGTGAACCCGGCCTCCCCGAGGATCATCGACAGCGCCATGGAAAAGCAGGAGGCATGGGCCGCGCCGACCAGTTCCTCGGGATTGGTGCCGGCCTGCCCCTCGAAACGGGTGTTGAAGCCGTAGGGCTGCGCCTCGAGCGCGCCGCTTTCGGTGCTGACCGTGCCGGTGCCGGATTTCAGGTCGCCCTTCCAGACGGCGGAACCGTGTTTGCGGATCATGGGGGTCTCCTTTGTTCTGTGCGATGCGTGTCTGCATGCGACATGCGATACCCCCCCAACACGGCGGCCGCGGCAGAGGTTCCGCGCTCACCCGTCCGAAGCGGCCAGGCGCGCGCGGATGTGAAGTACCACGCGATCCGACACGAGGTCGCCATAGCCGTCCGCACCGAAGGCACTGCGCGCGATTGCTCCGGTCAGCAGCACGGTCAGGCGCGACAGGTCGCCGGGCGCGCTTTCCGCGGACCGGTAGATCCGGGCCTGCAGCACCAGCGGCCGCGTGATGCCGCGGATCGTGACCTCGCCCTCGATCCGCCCGCCCTCCTGCAGCGAGCCGCTCACCCGGCGGGAGACGAAGCGGATCTCGGGATGGCGCGCCACATGCAGGACCTTCTCTCCGCGCAGCGCCCCCGTGGCCATCTGCGAGGCGGCCCGGATGCTGGCGGCATCCAGCACCACCTCGGCGCTGGAGCGTTCCACCCGGGACAGGTCGATCCGCATCCGGGCCGCCTTGATCTGCATGATGCCCTCTGTCGGCACGCCGCCGACCATGTAGGTGAACCGCACCTCCGACCCGCTGCGATCCAGTGCATAATCCCGTGGCTCCGCCCGCGCGGCACCGGCAAGGAGGGGAAGCAGGCAGGTCAGGACCAGGAACGCGCGGCGGATCATGACGCAAGGGTAACACGGAAACCGCCCGGCGCCAGCGCCCCCGCGCGCGCCGGGTTCCTCAGATCGCGCGGGGCCAGGGCTGCGCTGCGCCGGCCGTCGCATACTCCGGCAGCCGCGCCAGCGGCCAGTCCGCGCCGATCGCCCGCCACCGGGAAATCGCCAGATCCGCCAGATGCGCATTCACATAGCGCCGCCCCGCCCCCGCGACCGGCAGACCGTATCCCGCGATGCGCATCGCGACGGGCGCGAAGAAGGCATCGGCGATGGAATAGCTTCCGAACAGCCAGGGCCCGTCGTCGCAGGCCTTCTGCCGCGCCAGGGACCAGAGCGCCTCGATCCGGGCCAGATCCGCCAGCACGCCGGGCGGCGGAACGAAATCGCGCCGCTGCCGGGTGAGCACCATGGGACAGTGGCCGCGCAGGGCGGAAAACCCCGAATGCATCGCGGCCGTGATCCAGCGCGCCGTGGCACGGGCGGCAGGGTCGGCGGGCCACATCCCTGCCGCGGGATGCCGCTCGGCCAGGGTCTCGGCTATGGCCAGGCTGTCGCCCACCGCCGTGCCGTCGGGCAGGACCAGAACCGGAACCGTGTCGGCCGGATGCAGCGCCGCCAGATCGGCCGCCTTGCCACCCTCGTAGATATCCACCCGCCGCAGCCGATGCGCCAGCCCGTAGCGGTGAAGCAGCAGCCAGGCGCGCAGCGACCAGCTGGAATAGGACGCGTGTCCGACATGAAGATCATAGCTCATGGCGCCACCCTAGCGGCCCCGCCCCCTCCGGCGGAAACGCCGATTTGTGGGGGGATCCATCACGGGCGGTGATTGGCGGTCTCCTCCCGCCACCCGGCCCCGTCGCGCCGCAGCCGCGTGACCGAGAGGGGCTCGACATGCTGCGCGAGGATCTCGGGCACCGGCACCTGCCGCGCGCGCCTCAGCTGGGTGAGGATCGGGCCGAAATGCGCCACGACGATGACCTGCCCGCCCAGCGCCGCCAGCCGGTCGGCCGCCGCCGAGACCCGTGCCGCCAGCATGTCCCAGCTTTCGCCGCCCGTGGCGCGCGACGGGCCCGGCCGCTGCCAGAAGGCGGCGATGGCCTCCGGGTCCCGCGCCTCGATCTCGGCAAAGCGCGATCCTTCCCAGGCGCCGAAATGGAATTCCCGCAGATCCGGATCGTCTGGCAGCCGCGCCCGCCCCGCCCCCGCCAGCGCATCGGCCGTGGCACGGGCCCGGATCAGGTCGGAGGAGACCAGCCGCGCCTGCGCCGGCAGATGCGCCGAAAGCCGGGCGATCAGGGCCGCGTCGGACAGGTCCGCAGGCAGGTCGGTCCAGCCGGTCATCCCGCGGGCATGGGTCGGACCGTGGCGCACCCAGTGCAGCACGGCCGTCACGGCAGGCGCCCCTTCAGCGCCAGAGGCAGCCCCGCCGCGACCAGCACCGCCAGGCCGGCCTGCGCCGCCAGCCGCTGGTTCAGCCGCCCCTGCGCCTCGCGGAACCGGCGCGCCAGGGCATTCTCGGGCACGACACCCTGGCCCAGCTCGTTGGACACCACGACCACCGGGCCCGGCGCGGTTTCCAGCGCCGCCATCAGCGCGTCTTCCGCCGCCGCCGGATCCGCCCCCGACAGCATCACGTTCGACAGCCACATCGTGGCGCAATCCAGCAGGATCGCCGCCCCCGCCGGGCATCGGTGCAGGGCCTCCGCCACCCCCAGCGGCGCCTCGATCGTGGTCCAGCCCGCACCCCGCTGCTGCCGGTGTGCCGCGATTTTAAGCGACATCTCCTCGTCCCGGATTTCCGCCGTCGCCAGGTAGACCCTGTCCAAACCGCTGTTAACTATCAGACTTTCCGCGAATTTCGATTTCCCCGATGCCGCGCCGCCTAGCACGAGAGTAAGGTTTGGCAACATTTTTTCCTCCGGGGCTGAACTTTTCGCCGGTCTCGCGCGTATCCCCTAGGACAAGAGGAGACCGAGCCCATGGCCCTTGACGCTATCCCCGCCGACCAGAGCTTTTCGCGCCGCGCGATGAAAGCCGAACTACTCGATGCAGAGACGGAATTGAAGCTGGCCTATGCCTGGCGCGACATGCGCGACGAACAGGCGCTGCACCGGCTCATCACCGCGTATATGCGGCTTGCCATCTCCATGGCCTCGAAATTCCGCCGCTACGGCGCGCCGATGAGCGACCTGATCCAGGAGGCCAGCCTGGGTCTGATGAAGGCCGCCGACAAGTTCGATCCCGACCGCGGCGTGCGCTTCTCCACCTACGCGGTGTGGTGGATCAAGGCGTCGATTCAGGATTACGTGATGCGCAACTGGTCGATGGTGCGCACCGGCTCGACCTCCTCGCAGAAATCGCTGTTCTTCAACCTGCGGCGGGTGCAGGCCAGGCTGGAACGCGAGGCGGAGGCGCGCGGCGAGACGCTGGACAGCCACCAGCTGCGCCATATGATCGCCACCGAGGTGGGCGTCCCGCTGCATGACGTCGAAATGATGGAAGGGCGGCTCTCGGGATCGGATTTCTCGCTGAACGCCACCCAGTCCAGCGACGAGGACGGGCGCGAATGGATCGACACGCTGGAGGACGAGACGGGGCAGTCCTCGGCCATGGTGGAACGCGACCGCGACGCGGAGCATCTGCGCGGCTTCCTGGCGGGGGCGATGGACGCGCTCAACGACCGCGAGAAATTCATCATCCACGAACGCAAGCTGCGCGAGGATGTCCGCACGCTGGAGAGCCTGGGTCAGGAACTCGGCCTGTCCAAGGAACGGGTGCGCCAGCTCGAAGCGGCCGCCTTCACCAAGATGCGCCGCTCGCTGGAGGCCCGCAACGTCGCGCTCAGCGATTTCGTCTGACGGCCGCGCTTCTGCTGGCACTCGCCCCGGCTGCACCGGCCGGGGCGGAGGGCCCCCCGCCTGCCGCGCCCGCCGCGGCGCTCGAGGCCGCGCGCGGATCGCAGATCGTGCTGCTGGGGGAAACCCATGACAATCCGCATCATCACGCATTGCAGGCGGCCATCGTCGGCGCGCTTCGCCCCGCCGCGATCGTCTTCGAGATGCTGTCCCCGGCCCAGGCGGCCCGGCTGGAAGGGCTGACCGGGCGCACCGAACCCGCCCTGCGCGAGGCGCTTGGCTGGGATGGATCGGGATGGCCCGATTTCGCGATGTACTACCCGATCTTCGCCGCCGCACCGGGGGCCGCCGTGCTTGGCGCCGGGGTCCCGGCCGAGGCGCTTCGACGGGCGATTGCCGACGGAGCCGCCGCGGCCTTCGGCCCCGCCGCCGGGCGCTACGGCCTCGAGGATGCGCTCCCGCCGCCGGAGCTGGCCGCGCGAACGGACCTGCAGAACGAGGCTCATTGCGGCGCCCTGCCCGCCGAGATACTGCCCGGGATGGTGGAGGCGCAGCGGCTGCGCGACGCCGCCTTCGCCCGCACCGCCCTGGAGGCGCTGGATCGCCACGGCCCGCCGGTGGTGGTGATCGCCGGGCGCGGCCATGTGCGCCGCGACTGGGGCATTCCCGCTGCCCTTGCCGCCGCCGCGCCGCAGATCCCGGTCGCCGCCATCGCGTTGTCCGAAACCGTGCCGGAGGACCCCGGGGGCCGCTTCGATGCCGAGATCGTCACGCCGGCCCCCCCGCGCGAGGATCCCTGCGCCGCCTTCGACTGAACGCTGGTACACATATGATATTCACGTATATCATATCCGGTATGCATATTAAATGGATGACACCGGCGCCCCATCGTGTAGTTTACGCGGAGTAACGAGTACGGAGCGTCTTTTCGGACGCTCCGGGCGGTAACTCCGGCGGGTCCCGGAGCCGCGGCCATTGTTTCCGGCCGCAACCTGACCTTAGATGCCCCCGGAGTTTCCGGGGGCAACACTACCATGCTGGCAGGCAAGCGCATCCTTCTGATCATCGGCGGCGGCATCGCCGCCTACAAGGCGCTGGACCTGATCCGGCTGTGCCGCAAGGCGGGCGCGGCGGTGACGCCGGTGATGACCCCGGCCGCCGCGGAATTCGTCACGCCGCTTTCCGTTGCCGCGCTGGCCGGGGAGAAGGTCCATTCCCACCTGTTCGACCTGACTGCCGAGGCCGAGATGGGCCATATCCAGCTCAGCCGCGTCGCCGACCTGGTGGTGGTCGCCCCCGCCACGGCCAGCCTGATGGCGCGCATGGCCCAGGGTATCTGCGACGATCTGGCGACGACGCTGCTGCTGGCCACGGACACGCCGGTGCTGATCGCGCCGGCGATGAATGTCCGCATGTGGCAGCACCCCGCGACGCAAAGGAACCTGGCGCAGCTGCGCGCCGACGGCATCACCGTGACCGGCCCGGACGAGGGCGACATGGCCTGCGGCGAATACGGTCCCGGACGGCTTGCCGAACCCGCCGCGATCCTGCAGGCCATCGCCGCGCGGCTCGGTCCCCGGCCGCTGGCGGGGCGCAGCGTGCTGGTCACCTCGGGGCCGACGCATGAACCGATCGACCCGGTCCGCTACATCGCCAACCGCTCCTCCGGGGCGCAGGGCACGGCGATTGCCGCCGCGCTGGCGGCGCTGGGGGCGCGGGTCCGCTTCGTCACCGGCCCCGCCGAGGTTGCGCCCCCCGCCGGGGTGGAGGTGATCCGGGTGCAGACCGCGCGCGAGATGCTGGAGGCCGCCCGCGCCGCCCTGCCTGCCGATGCCGCGGTGATGGCCGCCGCCGTGGCCGACTGGCGCGTCGCGAATGCCAGCGGATCGAAGATGAAGAAGGATGGCAGCGGCCGCGCCCCGGCGCTGGACTTCGCCGAGAACCCCGACATCCTGCGCGAGATCTCCGCCCCCGGCCCGGCCCGGCCGGGGCTGGTCATCGGCTTTGCCGCCGAGACGGACGAGGTGGTCGCCCATGCCACGGCCAAGCGGCTGCGCAAGGGCTGCGACTGGATCCTGGCCAATGACGTCTCGCCCGCCACCGGCATCATGGGCGGGACCGAGAATGCCGTGACCCTGATCACCGCCGACGGCGCCGAGACCTGGCCGCGCCTGGCCAAGGACGAGGTCGCCCGCCGCCTGGCGCAGCGCATCGCCGAGGCGATCGCCGCGGGCTGACCTCCCCCCGCGGCCGGACCGGCTGATAGGGAAATCCGATCAATTGACGGAAAGCCGATATTGATCCGGCAAATTCCTTCCCCCCAAGATGGCGGCATCGCGAGCGATTGGGAGGACTGCATGCCACGGGATTTCCCGCAGCCAACGGCAGAAGAGATTGACGCGCTGATCCACGAGTCCCTGCATCTGGAAGGTCCGCTTCTGCCGATCTTCCACGCGCTGCAGGACGTGTTCGGGCATGTGCCCGAGATGGCGATCCAGCCGATCGCCGAGGCCCTGAACATCACCCGCGCCGAGGTGCATGGCGTGATGTCCTTCTACCATGATTTCCGCAAGGCCCCGGCCGGGCGTCACGTGCTGAAGATCTGCCGCGCAGAGGCCTGCCAGTCGATGGGCGCCAATGCGCTGGCCGAGGCGACGCTGGCCAGGCTGGGCCTCGACTGGCACGGCACCACAGCCAATGGCAATGTCACGGTGGAGCCGGTCTATTGCCTCGGGCTCTGCGCCTGCGCGCCCGCCGTGATGATCGGCGACAGGCTGCATGGCCGGGTCGACGGCGACCGGATGGACGCGATCCTGAAGGAGGCGGGCGCATGAGGATCTATGTCCCCCTCGACAGCGCCGCCCGCGCGCTCGGCGCCGATCAGGTCGCCGAGGCCATCGCCGCCGAGGCCGCATCGCGCGGCGTCGCGGCCGAGATCATCCGCAACGGCAGCCGCGGCATGGTCTGGCTGGAACCGCTGGTGGAGGTGGAGACGCCGGAGGGCCGCATGGGCTTCGGCCCGCTCCTGCCCTCCGAGGCGGCGCAGGTCTTCGACCGCGGCGGTCCGAAGGCGCTGGGGCCGGTCGAGGCGCTGCCCTGGATGGCGCGGCAGACCCGCCTGACCTTCGCGCGCTGCGGCATCACCGATCCGCTGAGCCTTGCCGATTACGAGGCGCATGGCGGGCTGGCCGGGCTGCGCCGCGCGCTTGGCATGTCCGGCGAAACAATCGTCGACGAGGTCAAGACCTCCGGCCTGCGCGGCCGCGGCGGCGCGGGCTTCCCCACCGGGATCAAGTGGGACACGGTGCGGCTGGCGAAGGCCGACCGGAAATACATCATCTGCAATGCCGACGAGGGCGATAGCGGCACCTTCGCCGACCGCATGATCATGGAAGGCGACCCCTTCACCCTGATCGAGGGCATGGTGATCGCCGGGCTCGCGACCGGGGCGACCCGCGGCTACATCTATTCGCGCTCGGAATACCCCCAGGCCAACGCGATCATGCGCCGGGCCATCGCGGCGGCGCAGAAGGCGGGGATTCTCGGGCCGCGCGTGCTGGGCACCGGTCCCGCCTTCGACATGGAGCTGCGCATTGGCGCCGGGGCCTATGTCTGCGGCGAGGAGACGTCGCTCCTGAATTCGCTGGAGGGCAAGCGCGGCGTGGTCCGCGCCAAGCCGCCGCTTCCGGCGCTCGAAGGCTTCATGGGCAAGCCCACCGTGGTCAACAACGTGCTGTCGCTGGCAACCGTGCCGGTGATCTTCGAGAAGGGCGCGCAGTTCTACGCCGATTTCGGGCTCGGCCGCTCCAAGGGCACGATGCCGATCCAGATCGCGGGCAATGTCAGGCGCGGCGGCCTGTTCGAGACCGCCTTCGGCATGGAGCTGGGCACGCTGGTCAATGACATCGCCGGCGGCACCGCGTCGGGCCGCCCGGTCAAGGCGGTGCAGGTCGGCGGTCCGCTCGGCGCCTATCTGGCGCCCGCGAAATTCGACACGCCCTTCGGCTACGAGGAATTCGACCGCAAGGAGGCGCTGATCGGCCATGCCGGGATCGTGGTATTCGACGACACGACCGACATGCTGGGCATGGCACGTTTCGCGATGGAGTTCTGCGCCGTGGAAAGCTGCGGGAAATGCACGCCCTGCCGCATCGGCGCCGTGCGCGGCGTCGAGACCATCGACCGGATCGCCCGCGGCGACGCCGCCGCCATCCCGCTCCTGACCGATCTGTGCGAGACCATGAAGGACGGATCGCTCTGCGCGCTCGGGGGCTTCACCCCCTTCCCCGTCATGTCCGCGCTGAAGCAATTCCCCGAAGATTTCGTCCCCGCCGCCAGGGAGGCCGCCGAATGAAGGATTTCATCATCCCGTGGGACACCGATGCCGATCTGGGCACACCCGCCCGCGACGGCAAGCCGGTCACGCTGAGCATCGACGGGGTCGAGGTCACGGTGCCGGAACATACCTCGGTGATGCGCGCCGCGATGCTGGCGGGGCTGAAGATCCCCAAGCTCTGCGCGACCGACAGCGTCGAGGCCTTCGGGTCCTGCCGTCTCTGCGTCGTGGAAATCGAGGGCCGCCGCGGCACGCCCGCCTCCTGCACCACCCCGGTCGCGCCGGGGATGAAGGTCCACACCCAGAGCGCCAAGGTGAAGAAGATCCGCAAGGGGGTGATGGAGCTCTATATCTCCGATCACCCGCTGGACTGCCTCACCTGTTCGGCGAATGGCGATTGCGAATTGCAGGACATGGCCGGCATGGTCGGGCTGCGCGACGTCCGCTATGACAGCGGGGCAAACCATTTCGACCCCACGGGGACCGGCGCGCTGTCGAAGGCCGAGGCCGACCGCCGCGCGGGGCCGGGCAACTTCCGCTACATCGCGAAGGACACATCGAACCCGTATTTCACCTATGACCCGTCCAAATGCATCGTCTGCTCGCGCTGCGTGCGCGCCTGCGAGGAGGTGCAGGGGACATTCGCCCTGACGATCGAGGGGCGCGGCTTCGACAGCCGGGTCTCGGCCGGGGCGGCGACGGACAATTTCCTGTCCTCGGATTGCGTCAGCTGCGGCGCCTGCGTGCAGGCCTGTCCGACCGCGACGCTTCAGGAAAATTCCGTGCGCGACCTGGGCACGCCGGACCGCTCGGTCGTGACGACCTGCGCCTATTGCGGCGTCGGCTGTTCCTTCAAGGCGGAGCTGAACGGCGACGACCTGGTGCGCATGGTGCCGTGGAAACACGGCAAGGCCAATCGCGGCCATAGCTGCGTCAAGGGCCGGTTCGCCTATGGCTACGCCGCGCATGCCGACCGCATCCTCAACCCGATGATCCGCGAGCGCATCGAGGATCCCTGGCGCGAGGTCGGCTGGGACGAGGCGATGCGCTTTGCCGCGGACCGCCTGAAGGGCATCCAGGAACGGCACGGCCGCCGCTCCATCGGCGTCATCACCTCCAGCCGCTGCACCAACGAGGAAACCTATCTGGTGCAGAAACTGGCCCGCGGCGTGTTCCTCAACAACAACACCGATACCTGCGCGCGGGTCTGCCATTCGCCCACCGGCTACGGGCTGGGCCAGACCTTCGGCACCTCGGCGGGCACGCAGGATTTCGACTCGGTCGAGCATACGGACGTGGTCATCGTCATCGGCGCCAACCCCACGGACGGCCACCCGGTCTTTGCCTCGCGGCTGAAGAAACGGCTGCGCCAGGGCGCCCGGCTGATCGTCATCGATCCGCGCCGCATCGACCTGGTGAAATCGGCCCATATCCGCGCCGCGCATCACCTGCCCCTGCGCCCCGGCACCAATGTCGCCGTCGTCACCAGCCTGGCCCATGTCATCGTCACCGAGGGGCTGCAGGACGCGGCCTTCATCCGCGAGCGCTGCGACGCGGAGGAGTTCCGGGATTACGCGGAATTCGTCTCGGACCCGCGCCATTCCCCCGAAGCCACCGAGATGCTGACCGGCGTCCCGGCGGCAGAGCTGCGCGCGGCGGCCCGGCTGTTCGCCACGGGCGGCAATGGCGCGATCTATTACGGGCTGGGCGTGACCGAGCACAGCCAGGGCTCCACCACCGTGATGGGCATCGCCAACCTCGCCATGCTGACCGGCAATATCGGGCGGCCGGGCGTGGGGGTGAACCCGCTGCGGGGCCAGAACAACGTCCAGGGCTCCTGCGACATGGGCAGCTTCCCGCATGAACTGCCGGGCTACCGCCATGTGAAACTGCCCGAGGTCCGCAAGATCTTCGAGGAGGCCTGGGGCGTCACCATCGACCCCGAGCCGGGGCTGCGCATTCCCAACATGCTGGATGCCGCCGTCAACGGCACGTTCCGGGGGCTCTATTGCCAGGGCGAGGACATCCTGCAATCCGACCCGGACACGAAACACGTGGCCGCGGGGCTGGCGGCGATGGACTGCGTCATCGTCCATGACCTGTTCCTGAACGAGACCGCGAATTACGCCCATGTCTTCCTGCCGGGTTCGTCCTTCCTGGAGAAGAACGGCACCTTCACCAACGCGGAACGCCGCATCAACATGGTGCGCAAGGTGATGGCGCCCCGCAACGGCCATGAGGACTGGGAGGTCACCCAGATGCTGGCCCGCGCGATGGGGGCCGACTGGAATTACCGCCATCCCTCCGAGATCATGGCGGAAATCGCGGCGACCACGCCCAGCTTCGCCAATGTCACCTACGAGATGCTGGACGAGAAGGGATCCGTCCAGTGGCCCTGCAACGAGGCCAGCCCCGAGGGCACGCCCCTGATGCATGTGGACGGGTTCGTGCGCGGCAAGGGACGGTTCATCATCACAGAATACGTGGCGACCGAGGAACGCACCGGGCCGCGCTTCCCGCTCCTGCTGACCACGGGGCGGATCCTCAGCCAGTACAATGTCGGGGCCCAGACGCGGCGCACCGGCAATACCGTCTGGCACGGGGAAGACGTGCTGGAAATCCACGCCTCGGATGCGGAAAACCGCGGGGTGAAGGATGGCGACTGGATCAGGCTGGCCTCGCGCTCGGGCGAAACCACGTTGCGCGCGCGGATCAGCGACCGCATGATGCCGGGCGTCGTCTATACCACCTTCCACCATCCCGACACGCAGGCCAACGTGATCACGACCGATTTTTCCGACTGGGCGACGAACTGCCCCGAATACAAGGTGACCGCCGTGCAGGTCCTGCCCTCCAACGGGCCCAGCGACTGGCAGGAGGAATACAGCGCCCAGGCCGCGAAATCGCGGCGCATCCTCCCGGCGGCGGAGTGATGGCCAAACCGGTCCGCAGCCTGCCCGGCTCCGCCCGTCGCGGCGGGACAAGGGCGGATATCTCCCGGTCCCTGCCCGAGGAGACGCCGGTCGCGATCACCTTCGACGGCGCCACCCAGGCGGTGATGATGGCCACCCCCGCCGATATCGAGGATTTCGCCCTGGGTTTCGCGCTCAGCGAAGGCATCCTGGGCGGGCCGCAGGATATCGCCGGGTTCGAGGTGGTGGAGCACGGGGCCGGGATCGAGGCGCGGTTCTGGCTGGCCGCCGACCGCTCCGCCGAGGTAAAGGCCCGGCGCCGCGCGATGCTGGGCCCGGTGGGCTGCGGCCTGTGCGGGATCGACAGCCTGGACCAGGCGCTGCGGCCGCTGCCGGTCCTGCGCGACCCGGCCTGGCAGGTGACGGCGGCCGAGGTGGCGGGCGCGACCGAGGCGCTGCGCCGCCACCAGCCGCTGCATGACCAGACCCGGGCGGTCCATGCCGCCGGGTTCCTGGAACCCGGGCGCGGCATCACCTGCGCGCGCGAGGATGTCGGGCGCCACAACGCGCTGGACAAGCTGATCGGCGCGCTGGTCCGGCAGGGCACCGACCCGGCCGCGGGCGCGGTGGTGCTGACCAGCCGCGTCTCGGTCGAGATGGTGCAGAAGACGGTGATGGCCGGATCGCCGGTGCTGATCGCCGTCTCGGCGCCCACGGCCACCGCGCTCGGCCTGGCGCGCGAGGCCGGGCTGAGCGTCGCCGCCTTTGCCCGCGGCGACGGCTACGACATCTACAGCCACCCCGGACGGATCGCAGGCGAGGACTGACATGACACCGGAAAAGATGGTCATGATGGCCAACCAGATCGCCGCCTTCTTCGCCACGCAGAAGGGAAACGACCAGGCGCAGCGCGTCGCCGACCATATCAGCGATTTCTGGGAACCGCGCATGCGGCTGCAGCTGGCGCGCCATGCCGAGGCCGGGGGGGCCGGGCTGGTGCCGCTGGCCCGCGAGGCGGCCGGGCTGATGCGGATTCCGGCCGGATGAGGGCGCGCTAGCGGGGCCGTGAGGGGGCCGGGCGCAATCACCCATTGAATGCGCCGCCTGCCGGGTCCAGACAGGGAACCGTCCCCGTCCCCGGTCCGGAAAGGCCCGCCCGATGACCCCGACCCGATGCCCCTGAGACGCCCCGCGCCGGAGCTGGCGCCATGATCCCCTTTGCGCTCGGCGCCGCCGCGATCTGGCTGGCCGGACGGGCCGCGGGCCTGCCGGGCAATGCCCGCTGGCTGATGATCGGGCTGCTCTACCTGCTTTGCGTCGCGCTGCTGATCCTGCTGCCGCCGGGGACCGCGCTGCGCCGGATGCTGGGCGGGCCGCCCGAAGCCTGGCTGTTCCTCGGCGCCTGCGCGCTGCTCGTGGCGGGCTATGCGAAAGGGCTGGCCCTGCTGCGCGCGCGCCATCGCCGCGACGCCGGACCGGTCCCCCGGCCGCAATCCGCCCCCATTCCCGCCCCCGCCCCGCAATCCGCCCCGGAACCGGAACCGGACAGCTTCGACCCCGAGGCGCCGATGTCGGATGCGGAACTGGACCGCTACATGCGCCATATCCTGCTGCGCGAGATCGGCGGGCCGGGGCAGACCGCCTTCCGCCGGGCCAGGGTGCTGGTGATCGGCGCGGGCGGGCTGGGGGCGCCGGCGCTGCAGTATCTCGCCGCCGCGGGCATCGGCACGATCGGGGTGATCGATGATGACGTGGTCGATGTCTCGAACCTGCACCGCCAGATCATCCATGCGACCGACCGCACCGGCATGCCCAAGGTCTTCTCGGCGCAGGCCGCGCTGCGCGCGCTCAACCCGCATATCCGCATCCGCCCCTATCACCGCCGTCTGGACACGCAGACCGCGCGGGAAGTTTTCGCGCAATACGACCTGGTGCTGGACGGGACCGACAATTTCGCCACGCGCTACCTGGTCAACCGGACCTGCACCGAACTGGCCGTGCCGCTGATCTCGGGCGCCATTACCCAGTGGGAAGGCCAGCTGAGCCTGTTCGACCCCGCCCGCGGCGGCCCCTGCTATGAATGCGTCTTCCCCGAGGCCCCCGCGCCGGGACTGGTGCCGTCCTGTGCCGAGGCCGGGGTGATCGGCCCCCTGCCCGGCGTGATCGGCACGATGATGGCGGTGGAGGCGCTGAAACACGTCGCCGGGGCGGGCCGGACCCTGCGCGGCGAGATGATCCTCTATGACGGGCTCTGGGGCGAGACCCGCACGCTGCGCCTGTCCCCCCGGCCCGACTGCCCCTGCTGCGACGGCCGGGGCGCATGAGACCGGAAATTTTCCGCCCCCCCTCGCCACCGGCGCGCGGCGGGCATAGCCTTGCCGCGAAAGGAGCCCTCCCATGACCAATGCGCTGACCGAGGACTGGACCACCGAATTCGGGCTGCCGCCCTTCGCGCGGATCACGGATGACCAGTTCCGCCCCGCCTTCGACGCGGCGCTGGCACAGTCGCGTGCGGCCATCGCCCGGATCGCGGAGAACCCCGAACCGGCCAGCTTCGCCAACACGATCGAGGCGCTGGAGCGGGCCGACCGGCTGCTGAACCGGGTGCTGGGCGTGTTCTTCAACCTCTCGGGCGCCGACAGCAACCCCGCGCGCGAGGCGCTGATGCGCGACTTCTCCCCCGAACTGGCGGCCTATTCGTCGGAAGTGTCGATGAATGCCGCGCTGTTCGCCCGGGTCGATGCGCTGTGGCAGACGCGCGGCACGCTGGATCTGGATGCCGAACAGGCGCGGCTGCTGATGCTGACGCGGCGCAGCTTCGTGCGCTCCGGCGCGCTTCTGGAAGGCGCCGACCGCGAGCGGCTGGCGGCGATCACCGCGCGGCTGGCGGTACTGGGCACGCAATTCACCCAGAACCTCCTGGCGGACGAACGCGACTGGTTCATGCCCCTGGCCGAGGCCGATCTGGAGGGGCTGCCCGATTTCGTGCAGGCCGCGGCCCGCGCGGCCGGAGAGGAAAAGGGCCGGGACGGGCCGGTCATCACGCTGTCGCGCTCGCTGATCACGCCCTTCCTGCAATTCAGCCCGCGCCGCGACCTGCGCGAAACCGCCTTCCGCGCCTGGGCCGGCCGCGGCGAGACCGGGGGGGACACCGACAACCGCGCCATTGCCGCCGAGATCCTGGCGCTGCGCGAGGAACGGGCCCGCCTGCTGGGCCATGACAGCTTTGCCGCCTTCAAGCTGGAGACCCAGATGGCCGGCACGCCGGAGGCGGTCCGCGACCTGCTGATGCAGGTCTGGGCCCCGGCCCGGGCCCAGGCCGAGGCCGATGCCGAGGTCCTGGCGCGGATGATGCGGGAGGACGGGGTGAATGGCGCGCTGGAACCCTGGGACTGGCGCTACTATGCCGAGAAGCGCCGCGCCGCCGAACATGACCTCGACGAGGCCGCGCTGAAACCCTACCTGCAGCTCGACCGGATGATCGAGGCCGCCTTTGCCTGTGCCGGCCGGCTGTTCGGGCTGGCGTTCCGCAGGCTGGACGTCCCGCTCTACCACCCCGATTGCCGCGCCTGGGAGGTGACCCGCGACGGACGCCACATGGGGGTGTTCATCGGCGACTACTTCGCCCGCGGCTCGAAACGCTCCGGCGCCTGGTGTTCGACCATCCGCGACCAGCAGAAGCTGGAGGCCGAGATCCGCCCCATCGTCGTCAATGTCTGCAACTTCGCCAAGCCGCAGGCCGGGCGCCCCGCGCTGCTGAGCTATGACGATGCGCGCACGCTGTTCCACGAATTCGGCCACGCGCTGCACCAGATCCTGTCGGACGTGACCTATCCCTCGGTCTCGGGAACCTCGGTGGCGCGCGATTTCGTGGAACTGCCCAGCCAGCTTTACGAACACTGGCTGGAAGTCCCCGAGGTGCTAACCGAATTCGCCACCCATGCCGAAACCGGCATGCCGATGCCGGCCGAGATGCTCGACCGGCTGCTGGCGGCGAAGAATTTCGACCAGGGCTTTGCCACCGTGGAATACCTCGCCTCGGCGCTCGTGGACCTGGAGTTCCATTCCGGCCCGGCCCCCGCCGACATCATGGCCCGGCAGAGGGAGATCCTCGACGGGCTGGGCCTGCCGCGGGCGATCACCATGCGTCACGCGACGCCGCATTTCGCCCATGTCTTCTCGGGCGACGGCTATTCCGCGGGCTATTACAGCTACATGTGGTCCGAGGTCATGGATGCCGATGCCTTCGACGCCTTCCTGGAAACCGGCAATGCCTTCGATCCGGAGCGGGCCCGCAGCCTGGAACGCCATATCCTCTCCGTCGGCGGAACGGCGGAGGCGGCCGATCTCTACGCCGCCTTCCGCGGCCGGATGCCCGGCCCCGAGCCGCTGCTGCGCGGGCGCGGGCTGATGGCGGAACCCGCCTGAGCGCGCCGGGGGACACGGGGGCGGCATCGCCCCCGGCCAGGCCGGGACCGACAAAATTTCGGTTCCGGCGTCATCGGCCGGGAACGCAGGACGGGGGAACGCGTTAACCCTGCGCAACCTGCCATGCGCAGGACAAACTCACCGGAGGTATCCCCATGGCCGGAATCGGCTGGCTTCTCGCTATCATCATCGGCGCCATCGCAGGCTGGATCGCCGAACAGATCATGGACGCATCCCACGGGCTGCTGACCAACATCATTCTCGGCATTCTCGGCGCGGTGATCCTGAACGCGATCTTGGGCATGATCGTCGGCTGGCAGGCCTATGGCATCATCGCCAACCTGATCGTCGGGGTGATCGGCGCCTGCATCCTGATCGCCGGCGCGCGCTTCCTGCGCCGCGCCTGACCCGCGATTCAGTCCGCAGGGGCGTGGTTGCGGCGGAAACGCCGAGCTTCCTCGCGGATCCAGCGGGCAAATCGATGAGGCGCGGGCGCATCTGCCCGCGCCTCCGGCTGTACCAGCCAATAGCTTTCGCCGGTCGGCACCGGTTCGCCCAGCGGCGTCACCAGTTCGCCGCGGGCCAGCTCCCCCTCCACCAGGGGCAGGGGCACCACCGCGACGCCGAGCCCGCCCCGCGCGGCGGCGATCAGCATTTCGCTCTGGGCAAAGCGCGGCCCGCGGATCGCGCCGCGATGGCGCCGCCCCGCCCCGCGCAGCCAGGCCAGCCACAGATCCGGGCGGCTGGCATTCTGCAGGCTCGGCAGCGCCTCGAAATCCAGGACACCCGCGCCCTGCGGCGGGATCACGCCGGCGGCGGCCACCGCGACCAGCCATTCCGGAAACAGCGCCTGCGACCGGCACCCGGCCCAGGACCCCCGGCCGCGCAGCACGGCTGCATCGATCCGTCCCGCGGACAGATCCGGTTCCGAAGTGATCGCGGCCAGTTCGATCAGCACCCCCGGATTTCCGGACAGGAACCCGCCCAGCCGCGGTGTCAGCCAGCGGGCGCCCAGCGTGGGATGGATGCCGATGGTCAGCGCCTCCTGCAGGCTCCGCCCGCGCACGCAGCTGACCGAGGCCTGTTCGATGCGGTCCAGCGCGGCGGTGATCTCGGGCAGATAGCCGCGCGCCGCGTCGGTCAGGACCAGCCGCGACCCGACCCTCTCGAACAGCTTCACCCCCAGAAGGCCCTCCAGGTTGGCGATCTGGCGGCTGACCCCGCTCTGGGTGATCGACAGATCCTCCGCCGCCTTGGTGAAGCTCATGTAGCGGGCGGCGGATTCGAAGGCCTGAAGGGCGGTATGGGAGGGCAGGAATCGGCGCATCGTCTTGGTCCCCGGCATGAGCGGATGTCATTCTGCGCTGAGATTTTCTCCAGTTCGCGGCAAAAGGCAATTCTGGCAGACTCCTTGCAGGACGGGACCGTCCCGGCCCCCGCCGCCCGAATGGCCATGCGCGGGCGTCATCGCATCGGAGAGGCGGCAATGACAGGACAGCATGTCGCGGTGATCGGCGGCGGCATCGTCGGCACCGCCACGGCGGAGGCGCTGCTGCGCGACGGGCACCGCGTGACGCTGGTGGAGCCGGGTCCGTTCGGCGGGGAACAGGCGGCCAGCTTCGGCAATGGCGCCTTCATCAGCCCGGCCTCGATCCTGCCGATGTCGATGCCGGGGCTCTGGCGCCGGGTGCCGGGATTCCTCGCCGACCCCTCCGGGCCGCTGACCGTGCGCGCGCGGCACCTGCCGCGGCTGGCGCCCTGGCTGCTGCGGTTTCTCGCCGCCGGGGCCACGCAGGCCCGCGTCACCCGCACCGCCGCCGCGCTGGCCGCGCTGCTCGGGGACGCGCCGGGACGGCATGTGGCGCTGGCCGCGCGGATCGGCCGGGCAGAGCTGGTGCGCCATGCCGGGCTGCTTTATCTCTACCCCTCCCGCGCCGACTGGCTGGCCGAGGGCTTCGGCTGGGAGCTGCGGCGCCGGCACGGGCTGGAGACCCGCGAGATCGCGGGCGATGCGCTGGCGCAGGCGGTGCCGGGGCTGGCGCCGCGCTACGGGTTCGGCGTGATCCTGCCCGGCGGCCATCACAGCACCGATCCCGGCGCCTATGTCGCCGCCATCGCCGCCGCCTGCCGCGCGCAGGGCATGATCCACATGACGGCAAGGGCCACGGGATTCGTCACCGAGGCCGGGCGGCTGGCGGCGATCCGCACCAGCGCGGGCGATCTGGCCTGCGACCGCGCGGTGATCGCCGCGGGGATCGGGGCGGCGGCGCTGGCGCGGCAGGCCGGGGACCGGGTGCCGCTGGAGGCCGAGCGCGGCTATCACGTGGCCTTCCCCGGGGCGCTGCCCGATCTGCCGATGCCCCTGATGCCGCAGGATCTGAAGGTCGCGGTGGTGCGCACTGCCGGGGCGCTGCGCGTCGCGGGACAGGTGGAATTCGCCACCGCCCGCGCCGCGCCCGACTGGCGCCGCGCCGAGATCCTGCGCCGCGCGGCGCTCTCGATGTTTCCCGCGCTCGCCGGGGATCCGGGCGGTGCGGCGATGACCCGCTGGCAGGGCAACCGCCCCTCCACCCCCGACGGGCTGCCGGTGATCGGCGCGGCAAGCCGCATCGAGGGCGTGCATCACGCTTTCGGCCACGGCCATGTCGGGCTGAATGCCGCGCCGATGACGGCCGAGCTGACCGCGGCGGGCATTGCCGGGCGCGCACCGCCGGTCGATCCCGCGCCCTTCCGCCCCGGCCGCTTCGCCTGAGCCCTGCGGCAGGCGGCGGGCTGGACGCCGCCGCCCCGCCCCGCCGATACTTGCCCCGTCCCGCAGACAGCAGGAGTCCCGATGTCCCGCCTGACCGCCTTCGGCCCCGATTTCCCCTTCGACCATACCGCCTGGGTCACGCATCCCGCGGGCACCGGCACCATCCCGCGCGACATGCTGGGCACCGAGGTGGCGGTGATCGGCGCGGGGGCGGCGGGGATCATCGCGGGGATCGAGCTGATGCGGCTGGGCCTGCGCCCGGTGATCCACGAATCCGCCGAATTCGGCGGGCGGCTGCGCAGCCGGGTCTTCGAGGGCACGGACGGGATCGTCGCCGAACTGGGCGGGATGCGCTTCCCGGTCTCCTCCAGCGGGTTCTACCACTATCTCGACCTCGCGGGCTGCCGCACGCGGCCCTTCCCCAACCCGCTGAGCGCCGCCGCCGGCTCGACCGTCATCGACCTGGAGGGCGAGACCCATTTCGCCCGGAGCCTCGCCGACCTCCCGCCGCTTTATGCCGAGATCGCCCGTGCCTATGACGCGGCGCTGGCCGGGCAGGCGCATTTCCCGGAATTGCAGGCGGCGATCCGCGCCAGGGACCGGGCGCGGATCAAGGACCTGTGGGACCCGCTGGTATCGGCCTGGGACGAGCGCACCTTCTATGATTTCGTCGCCCATTCCGAGGCCTTCCAGAGGCTGGGTTTCCGCCATCGCGAGGTGTTCGGGCAGGTGGGCTTCGGCACCGGCGGCTGGGACAGCGACTTCCCCAACTCGATGCTGGAGATCCTGCGGGTCAACCTCCTTGGCCTCGACGACGACCAGCGCTTCGTCGAGGGCGGGGTGCAGCAGATGCTGCGGCGGCTGTGGCAGGCGCCGATCCCCTCTGCCCACTGGCCCGAGGGCACGAGCCTGGCCTCGCTCAATGGCGGGGCCACCCGCAGCCGGGTGACGCGGCTGGCACGGGCCGGCGAGGCGATCCGGCTGACCGATCAATGGGGCAACGAGACCGACTATGCCGCGGTGCTGGCCACCTGCCAGACGCATCTGCTGACCACCGCGATCGAGGTCGAGGAGGCGCTGTTCGGGCAGAAGCTGTGGATGGCGCTGGACCGCACGCGCTACATGCAGGCGGCCAAGACCTTCGTGCTGGTCGACCGCCCCTTCTGGAAGGATATCGACCCGGCGACCGGGCGGCCGGTGATGTCGATGACCCTGACCGACCGGCTGACCCGCGGCACCTATTTCTTCGATAACGGTCCCGGCCGGCCGGCGGTGATCTGCCTGAGCTATTCGTGGATGACGGACGCGCTGAAGGTGCTGCCGCTGTCGGATGAACGGCGGGTCGAACTGGCGCTGCAGGCGCTGTCAAAGATCTATCCCGGCGTCGATATCGCCTCGCATATCCGCGGCCGCCCGGTCTGCGTCAGCTGGGAGGCGGACGAGAATTTCCTGGGCGCCTTCAAGGGCGCGCTGCCGGGGCATTACCGCTACAACCACCGCATCTACGGCCATTTCATGCAAGCCGGGCTGCCCGCGGCGGAACGCGGGCTGTTCCTGGCCGGGGACGGCGTCAGCTGGACCCCCGCCTGGGTGGAAGGCGCGGTGCAGACCGCGCTGAACGCCGTCTGGGGGATCATGACGCATCTGGGCGGAGCCGCCCCGGCCGCCAATCCGGGGCCGGGCGATCTCTATCCCGAATGGGGACCGCTGCGGCTGCCGGATTAGGCGCGCCCGCTGTCGAAGGCCGCGCGAAGGCGGGACGAGGATACGGGTCCCCAGGTTGCGACAGCGTGCCGTCGCAAGCAATCCCGACCCAACCGCCGAGCATGTCCGACCCAGACCGGAGCTTGGACGCGGGACAGGCGAAGGTCCGCTATGCGGACAAGGCACCAATTCGCTGTCTGCGCACGCACATCCGCTTTTGATTGTGGTGCGAGACATATACTCGTCGAGCATGCAGGGCTAGGGTCATGCGATGGAACTATGGCAACCACTCTCCATCGCGTTCTTCTACCTTGCAGCAGGCAATACAGTGATCGCGCGTGTTGCTGGCACCCGTACGCAAGGTGACGCCGATCGATTGTATGGCGTAGTTCTTTCGCTAGCGCTCTACAGCATAGCATTACTCGGTTTGTGGTTGTCGTCGAGAGCCCGCTATATCGTTTTATTCTGCCTTCCGGTTTTTCCCTTCATTTTTTGGCAGGTTTGGTTTTCTTTACACCTGACTTTTGAAATTCTTGCACGGGGTCACTCCGCATGTACCGTGCTGGAGGGACCCTTGCCTGCTTATCCCAACAGTGGCTCTGAGCTCTTCTTTGCTCTGTCATGGCCACTTATGTCATTCAGTGTCTTGTTGGGAGTGCTAGCAATTCTACGCGGCAAATACATCGAAGCTCGGGCTCTTTGAGCTGTCAGGAAAGCAGCCACTCGTGCGTTCCGCAGCATCCGGCAACATCGGGCTCCCTGCCGACCTCCGCCGCACCGGGCGCGAATGACGGCCTCCCGGTAGAAGCGATCTGGGTCAGCGGCCTGACAGGAACGTCGCTTTAGCCTGACACCCCATGCCCGCCTTCCCATGCGGCAAAGCGGCACCGCCATGACAATTGATCATGGCGAACCCATCATTGGGCCGTTCCCAAACCCGGCCGCATCTGCCAGTTTCGCCGCACCGCCGCCGCCGGGCCAGGGCCCGGGCCCGGGCCCGCGGCGAGAATGGCAAAAGCAGATGCGACAGAGAGGGAAAAGATGAAGCTCCACGCAACCGCGATCCTCGCCGCCACCGCCCTGACCGCAACGGGCGCCGCGGCCGAGACCTGGGACATGCCGGTCGCCTACCCGGCCTCCAACTACCATACCGAGAATGCGCAGGCCTTTGCCGATGCGGTCAAGGACTGCACAGGCGGCGAGCTGGAGATCGTGATCCATGCCGGCGGCTCGCTGTTCAAGGGCGACGAGATCAAGCGCGCCGTCCAGCTGGGCGAGGCGCAGATCGGCGAGCGGCTGCTGTCGGCCCATGCCAACGAGAACCCGGTCTTCGCCTATGATTCCATTCCCTTCCTCGCCACCTCCTTCGAGGCCTCCGAGGCGCTGCGCGTCGCCGCCGCGCCCACGCTGTCGAAGGTGCTGGCCGAACAGAACCTGACGCTCCTGTATTCCGTGCCATGGCCGCCGCAGGGGCTGTATTTCTCCAAGCCCGTCGCCAGCCCCGCCGACATGGAGGGCGTGAAGTTCCGCGCCTACAACTCCATCACCGCGCGGGTCGCCGAACTGGCGGGCATGGTGCCCACCCAGATCGAGGCGGCGGACCTGAAACAGGCGCTGGCCACCGGGCTGGTCTCCTCGATGATCTCCTCGGGCTCCACCGGCGTGGATGAAAGCGTCTGGGAGGACATGACCAATTTCTACGACGTGAAGGCCTGGCTGCCGCGCAACACCGTCTTCGTCAATACCGAGGCATTCGAGGCGCTGGAGGGCTCCGCCCAGGCCTGCGTCACCGAGGAGGCGGCCAAGGCCGAGGCCCGCGGCGCCCAGAAGGCCGCCGAGCTGTCCGGCGGCTTCGTCGCCACCCTGGCGGAACATGGCATGGACGTGAATCCCCCGGCCGAACCGGTCATGGGCAAGCTGGGCGAGATCGGCGAGACCATGACCGCCGAATGGCAGGAAAGCACCGGCGAGGACGGCACGGCCATCATCGAGGCCTACAAGGCGCAGTAACCGCCGGGACACCGGCCGCAGGGCGCGTCCCGGCCCCGGCCGGGGCGCGCATCCGCGTCCGTCCCTGCACGGCCTCCTGCCCGCCGCGGGCAGGGCCGCAACCAAGACAGGCCCGGCAAGGGCCGCGAAAGTGAAGGTGGGTCTCTCCATGCGTCGCCTCCTCGACGGGCTCTATGCCCTTTCCGGCATCGGCGCCGCCCTGGCGCTTCTGGCGATCCTGGGCCTGGTGGTCGCGCAGATGGTCACCCGCTGGCTGGGCGTGCTGCTGCCCGGCGGCGCCAATTACGCGGGCTACGCGATGGCGACCGCCTCCTTCCTGGCGCTGGCCGACACGTTCCGGCGCAACGAGCATATCCGCGTCGGCATGCTGGTCGAACGCGCCGGGCCCCTGCGCCGCGCGCTGGAGATCTGGTGCTATACCGTCGCCGCCGCCGTGGCGGTGTTCTTCGCCTGGTACGCGGTGAAGGCGCCGCTGCTCAGCCACCGGATCAACGATGTCAGCCAGGGCCAGGACGGCACGCCGCTGTGGATCCCGCAGCTGGCCATGGCGGCGGGCGCGGTCCTTCTGGCCATCGCCGTGATCGACGCGCTGGTCGCGCTTCTCGCCGGGCCGGGCTGGGGCGTGGATGCCCCGCGCCGCCCGGTGACGCGCGATCTGCTGGCAGGGCGCCCCGCGCGCATCGCCATGGTCGCGGGATCGGCGCTGGCGCTCTATGCCGCGATCCACCTGATGACCGGCTTCGACCGCGACGCGACGGGGCTGAAGATCGGCGTCTTCCTCTTCGTGATGTTCTTCCTGCTGGGATCGGGGCTGTGGGTCGGGCTGGCGCTGATGGGCGTGGCCTATATGGGGATGATCGGCTTCACCCCGCGCAATCCCGGCAGTTCCATGTCGATCACCGTCTGGACCTCGGCCTCGAGCTGGACGCTGACCTCGCTGCCGCTGTTCATCTGGATGGGCGAGATCCTGTACCGCACCCGCCTGTCGGAGGACATGTTCAAGGGGCTGGCCCCCTGGCTGGCGCGGTTTCCCGGCGGGCTCCTGCATTCCAACGTGGTGGGCTGCACCGTCTTCGCCGCCGTCTCGGGATCCTCGGCCGCGACGCTGACCACGGTGGGCAAGATGTCGATCCCGGAACTGCGGCGCCGCGGCTATCCGGAATTCATGATCGTGGGCACGCTGGCGGGCGCCGCGACGCTGGGGCTGATGATCCCGCCCTCGCTGACGCTGATCGTCTACGGGGTGACGGTCAAGGAATCCATCACCGGCCTGTTCATGGCAGGCGTGCTGCCGGGCCTGGTGCTGGCGGGGATGTTCATGGCCTATATCGCCGCCTGGTCGGTGATCCGCCGCGACCAGGCCCCCGAGCCCGAGCCGCGGATGGGCCTGCGCGAGAAGCTGCGCGCCTCCACCCTGCTGATCCCGGTCGTGGTGCTGATCCTGGTGGTGATCGGCTCGATGTATGCGGGCATCGCCACCGCGACCGAGGCCGCCGCCTTCGGCGTGATCGGCGCGCTGGTGCTGGCCGCGCTGCAGGGCTCGCTGAGCCGCGCCGCCTTCGTCGAAAGCCTGATGGGCGCCACGCGCACCTCCGCGATGATCGCGCTGATCCTGATGGGGGCGTCCTTCCTGACGCTGGCCATGGGCTTCACCGGGCTGCCGCGCAGCCTGGCGGCGATGATCGCGGCGATGGAGCTGTCGCCGGTGGCGCTGATCGCCGCGCTGACGGTGTTCTACATCATCATCGGCATGTTCCTCGACGGCATCTCGGCCGTCGTGCTGACCATGGCGATCATCGAGCCGATGATCCGCGCCGCCGGGATCGACCTGCTGTGGTTCGGCATCTTCATCGTCGTGGTCGTCGAGATGGCGCAGATCACGCCGCCGGTGGGGTTCAACCTCTTCGTGCTGCAGGGCATGACCCGCCATGACATCACTTATATCGCCAGGACCGCGGCGCCGATGTTCCTGATCATGGTGGCGATGGTCGGCATCCTCGTGGCCTTCCCCGGCCTCGCCACATGGCTGCCCGAGACGGTGCAGGCCGCGCCATGAGTCCCGTCGCCCTGGCGGGGCGGCATGCCGCGCTGCTGCTGCCGGCGGGATTCGCGATCGTGCCCTTCCTGCCGGTCGAGGCCGGGCTGCTGCGCCCTGCCCTGCCGGTGCTGGTGGCGCTGGCCACCGCGCTGGCCGTGGCACGCCAGCCCCTGGATCCGGCGACGCTGCTGCGGCTGCTGGCGCCTGCCGCGGCGGCGCGGCTGGCGCTGTGGCTCGCCGCCTGCCAGGTGCTGCTGGCCGGGGCGGCGGTCGCGGCGGGGCGCGCCGCCGGGCTCGACCCGCAGATCCTCATGCTGGTCGCGGTCTTCTGCGCCGCGCCGCCGCTGAGTTCCTCGCCCAACCTGTGCCTGATGCTGGGTTACGACCTGACGCTGGCGCTGCGGCTGAGCCTTCTGGGCACGCTTCTCGCCCCGCTCCTGCTGCCCGCCGCGCTGGCCGCCACGGGGCTGCCCTTCGAGATGCCCGCGGCCGGGCTGGCGCTGCGGGTGCTGGCGATCCTCGCCGCCGGGATCGCGGGCGGGCTGGCGCTGCAGCGCCTCCTGGGCCGCGCCCGGATCGAGGGGCAGGCCGACCTGTTCAACGGGCTCGCCGCGATCCTGATGATCATCTTCCTCTTCCCGCTGATGGGCGGCATGCGCGCCGCCGTCGCCGCCGATCCCGGGCGCGCCGTCCAGCTGGCGGGGCTGGCGCTGCTGGTGAACCTCGGCGGGCATCTGGCGGTGCGGGTGCTGGCGCGGCCCGTCCTGCCCGCCGCCTCGGCCCGCGCCGCCGGGCTGGTCTTCGGCAACCGCAACACGGTGCTGGTGCTGGCCTCGCTGCCGGCCGATCCGCTCCTGAGCCTCTTCGTGGCGCTGATGCAGCTGCCCATCTATGCCACGCCCTTCCTCTTTTCCCGCCTCGACCGCCGGACCGCGCCATGCCCCCGTTCATCGGAATCCTGAGCCTCGACACCCGGTTCCCGCGCATCCCCGGCGATGCCGGGCACCCGGACAGCTATCACCTGCCCGCGCGGCTGCGCGTCGTGCCGGGGGCGGGCAGCCCCGAGATCGTGCGCGACGGCCGCCCCGCCCCGGAACTGGTCGCGGCCTTCCGCACGGCCGCGCAGGCGCTGGCGGCCGACGGCGCCTGCCTGATCACCTCCACCTGCGGGTTTCTCGTCACGGTGCAGGAGGAGATCGCGCGCGCCGTGCCCGTGCCGGTGCTGCTGTCGGGGCTGAGCCTGCTGCCGGTGGTGGCCCGGATGACCGGCGCCCGGCCGGTCGGCATCCTGACCGCCTCGGCACCTGCGCTGGGGCCTGCGGCAATCGCCGCGGCAGGCGGGCGGATGGAGGATGTGCGCATCGCCGGGCTGGAGCAGGACCCGGTCTTTGCCGCCACTTTCCTTGCCCCTAAGGAACGGCAGGCAGAACAGCTGGATCCGGCGCGGATGGCCGCGGCGGCGGCGGGCGCGGCGCGGGACCTGGTCGCGCGCGCCGCCGAATGCGGGGCGATCCTGATCGAATGCGGGAACCTTCCGCCCTATGCCGGGGCCATTGCCGCCGCAGCCGGGCGGCCGGTCTTTTCCATCCTGGACGGCGCGCGCCTGGTCGCGCCGGCCTGATCCCGTCGCGGAGCCGTCAGCTGCAGATGATGCGGCCCACGGTCTCGCCGTCGGTGCTGGTCACGGTCAGGCGGTGCGGATCGAAATCCTTGGTGACGGATTGGTCGGGGCCGAGATAGCGGCGGGGCCCGGGATGGGGCAGCTGCAGCGCCGGTTCCAGCGGTCCGCCCACCAGATCCTGATAGGCCGCAGCGCCGCAATCCTCAGCATTGATCGCCGCGGCGGAGGCGGAGCTCCCGGCAGGCGAGCTGGGTCCGGCCGGGTCGCAGGCGGCGAGGGCAAGGCAGGCGGCGGGCAGAAGGATGAGGCAGGGGCGCATGTGAAACTCCGGATCGACCGGGTCGAAAATGCCGCCCCTCCGGCAGAACCGCAAGCGGCCGCGGCGCGCCCCCGCCCCGCTGTGGCCGCGCCGCAGCAGCGCGGGGCGACGCTGCGGGTGGTCAGCGCCCCTGCAAGGGGCTAGCTAGGGGCGAAGACGCCCGTCACGCGCCCGGAAGGATGACCAGGATGCCCGAAGACCGACCCAAGCTGCTTGCCGTTCTGATCGATGCCGACAATGTGCCCGCCGGCTATGCCGAGGCGATCTTCGAGGAGATCGCCTCGCTGGGCGAGGCATCGGTGCGGCGCATCTACGGCGATTTCGCCCGCGAGGGGCTGAAGACCTGGGCCAAGAAGCTGGCGCGGCTGGCCATCGTGCCGATCCATTCGCCCTCCAACACCCGCGGCAAGAACTCCTCGGACATCTCGCTGGTGATCGACGCGATGGACATCCTGCACCAGGGCCGGTTCGACGGCTTCGTCCTGGTCTCGTCGGACAGCGATTTCACCCGCCTGGCCAGCCGCGTGCGCGAACAGGGGCTCGATGTCTACGGCATGGGCGAACAGAAGACCCCCGAAGCCTTCCGGATGGCCTGCAAGCGATTCATCTACGTGGAGAACCTGGGCGACGAGGGGGCCGAGACCCAGCTGCCGGCAGAACCGGGCGAATCCGCGCCGGAACCCAAGCGCAAGCTGGCGCCGGTGGATGCGCGCGCGCTGGTGCTGCGGGCGATGGAGGCGATCGACCAGGATGACGAATGGTATTCGCTGGGCCAGATCGGGCAGCACATCACCGCCGCCAATCCCGATTTCGACCCGCGCACCTATGGCAAGAAGAAGCTGACCGAACTGATCGCGGAGATGCCGATCCTGGAACTGCGCCGCGGCGCGGGCAACCAGTGGGAGGCGCGGCGGCTGGACTGAGCCGCCGCCCGCGCTGGCCACCCGCGCCCGCGCCGCTATCTCTGCGAAGACCGCAACAGCAACGGATCGCCGCCGTCATGGACTGGACGCTTCTCGCCGCCTATCTCGCCCCCGCCGCAGCCGCCGCCGCGACCGGCATCCTGTTCAAGCCGGGCAACTGGTACGCCCATCTGGCCAAGCCGCGCTGGACGCCGCCGAACTGGATGTTCCCGACGGTCTGGACGCTGCTCTACGTGCTGATGGCGGTGGCGGCGGCGCGGGTGGCAAGCCTTGGCGGCGCGCCGCTGGCGCTGGCCCTGTGGTCGCTGCAGATCACGCTCAACGCGATCTGGTCGCCGGTCTTCTTCGGCCTGCACCACATGCGCGCGGGGCTGGTCATCATCGCGCTGCTGTGGCTCGCCGTGGCGGCCACGCTGATCGGGTTCTGGCAGGCCGATCCGCTGGCCGGGGCGCTGATGGTCCCCTATCTCGCCTGGGTCAGCGTCGCCGCCGCGCTGAACCGCGCGGTGATCGCGCTCAATCCCGGGCAATCGGCCTGGCGGCTGGGCTGAGCGCGCGGCTCAGCCCTCCAGCACGATCCGCGCCGCCTCCTCGCCGGTCTCGACGAAACGGAACAGGTCGAGGTCGTCGGCGCCGATCGTGCCCGCGGCCTCCAGCGCCTCCCAGTTGATGATCGAGCGCCAGAATTCCTCGCCGAACAGCAGGATCGGCACCGGCGCCATGCGCTGGGTCTGGATCAGCGTCATCGCCTCGAACAGCTCGTCCAGCGTGCCGAACCCGCCCGGAAAGACGGTGATCGCCTTGGCGCGCATCAGGAAATGCATCTTGCGGATGGCGAAGTAATGGAAATTGAAGGACAGCTCCGGCGTCACATAGGCGTTGGGCGTGGCCTCGAAGGGCAGCACGATGTTCAGCCCGATCGACTTGCCGCCCGCCTCGTGGGCGCCCAGGTTGCCCGCCTCCATCACGCCGGGCCCGCCGCCGGTGACGATCACGTTCTCCGTGCCGCCGGATTTCATGCTTTCCAGCGTCATGCGCCGGGCGAAATCGCGTGCCTCGTCGTAGAAATGGCTGAGCGCGCCAAGCGCCGGAGTGCGCGCCCTGTCCCGGTCCGCGGGCGCAGGGATGCGGGCGCCGCCGAACATCACCACGGTCGAGGTGATCCCCGCCTCGTCCATCAGCATCTGCGGCTTCAGCAGCTCCAGCTGCAGCCGCACCGGGCGCAGCTCCTCGCGCATCAGGAAATCGGAATCGTCGAAGGCCAGCCGGTAGGTCGGAGACAGCGTCTGCGGCGTCTCCTCCTCGATCATGCTGCGGCGCAGATCCTCGCGGGCGTCGGGGAAGGGATGAGCCTTGGGACCTGTCATCTTGGCGTCTTTCATATGGATTGCACCCTCCGACCCATAGCCGTATAGCCCGGGGAACCGCGATGCCAGAAGAAACCGCTCGGAGAGGCCCCATGTCACACGCAGATCTGGAAACCGCCATCGAGGCCGCCTGGGAGGCCCGGGACACGATCACCCCCGAAACCAAGGGCGCGACCCGCGACGCCATCGAGACGACGCTCGACGCGCTGGATTCCGGCCGGATCCGCGTGGCGGAGAAGCAGGACGACAACTCCTGGCATGTCAACCAGTGGGCCAAGAAGGCCGTTCTCCTGGGCTTCCGCCTGAAGGACATGGAAAAGCACTCGGGCGGCCCGCAGGGCGGCGACTGGTGGGACAAGGTCGACAGCAAATTCGCCGACTGGAAGAAGAAGGACTGGAAAGAGGCCGGGTTCCGCGCCGTGCCGAACTGCGTCGTGCGCAAATCGGCCTATATCGCGCCGGGCGTCGTGCTGATGCCGTCCTTCGTCAATCTCGGCGCCTATGTCGATAGCGGCACCATGGTGGACACCTGGGCGACCGTGGGATCCTGCGCGCAGATCGGCAAGAACGTGCACCTCTCGGGCGGCGTCGGCATCGGCGGCGTGCTGGAGCCGATGCAGGCGGGCCCGACCATCATCGAGGACAACTGCTTCATCGGGGCGCGCTCCGAGGTGGTCGAGGGCGTGATCGTCCGCGAAGGCTCGGTTCTGGGCATGGGCGTGTTCCTGGGGCAGTCCACGAAGATCGTCGATCGCGAGACCGGCGAGGTCAGCTATGGCGAGGTCCCCGCGGGCTCCGTCGTGGTGGCGGGCACCCTGCCCTCGAAGAACGGCGTCAACCTCTACTGCGCGGTGATCGTCAAGCGCGTGGACGAGAAGACCCGCTCCAAGACCTCGATCAACGAGCTGCTGCGCGACTGATCCGCGCCGCCTTTCGCGCCGGGACACCGGCGGCACGGGCTTCCCTGCGGGGAGGCCCGTTTTCGCTTGCGCCCCCGCCGCGGAGGCGCCGGATCGGCGGCATCCCCTCCCTGCAGGGCGCGCACCCGGCGACGGGCCATCCGCACCGCCGCCCCCGCGCCCGTCATGCCCGGGGCCGCGAACGGCATGCTCCGGCCGATGCCGGCCCGGACCCGCAAGGCAGGCCGGCGAAGGCGATGCCGATCCTGCGCCGCGCGGAAACCCGCTGCGCATCGCGCGACCGCCGATCGGCCGGTCTTCTCTTCTTAGCGAAAAAAGGAAAGTGGCTGGGGTGGTAGGATTCGAACCTACGGTACACGGTACCAAAAACCGCTGCCTTACCGCTTGGCTACACCCCAACAGTGGAGGCGGATTTACTGGGTCGGGCCGGGGGGCGCAAGGGGCGAAACGCATTTTTTTCGCGGAAACCGCCCCCGTCGCCCCCTGCCCTCGCGTCAGCGGTCAGACCCGCAGCGGATCGGCCTTGGCGAGGTCGTCGAAGGCCTTGAGCGACGCGACCAGCGCCGCCATCCGGTCCAGCGGGATCATGTTCGGACCATCCGAGGGCGCGGTATCGGGCGCCTCGTGGGTCTCGATGAAGACCGCCGCGATGCCCAGGCTGACAGCCGCGCGCGCCATCACCGGGGCGAATTCGCGCTGCCCGCCGGAGGAGCCGCCCTGCCCGCCGGGCTGCTGCACCGAATGGGTGGCATCCATCACCACCGGATAGCCGGTCTTCATCATGGTCGGCAGGCTGCGCATGTCGGCGACCAGGGTGTTGTACCCGAAGGAGGCGCCGCGTTCGGTCAGCAGGATCCGCTCATTGCCGGTGCTCTCCACCTTGGAGATGACGTTGGGCATGTCCCAGGGCGCCAGGAACTGGCCCTTCTTGATGTTGACCACCGCGCCGGTCTCGCCCGCGGCCAGCAGCAGGTCGGTCTGGCGGCACAGGAAGGCGGGGATCTGGATGATGTCGACCTGCTTGGCCGCCTGCTCGCACTGTTCCTCGTTGTGGATGTCGGTCAGGGTCGGACAGCCGATGCGCTCGCGCACTTCCGACATGATGTCCAGGCCGGCCTCCAGCCCCAGGCCGCGGCGGCCCTTCAGAGAGGTGCGGTTGGCCTTGTCGTAGGAGGCCTTGAAGACATAGCCCACGCCCGCCTCGGCGCAGGCCGCGGCCATGGACTCGGCGATCATCAGCGCGTGATCGAGGGATTCCAGCTGGCAGGGCCCGGCGATGACGGTCAGCGGCGCGTCATTGCCGATGGCCAGGTTTCCGACGGATATGGTTTTCATCAGCTTCTTACCTGTTCCTTCAGGGCGGGGACGGAATGTGAGTGCCCCCGCTAGATACCAGCAATTGCCGCGAAGGCCACGGCTGTCCTTGCCCGTGGCTCAATCGCGGCGGCGCACCCGCGTCACCCGCCCCGCGACGATGGCGAGGATCGCGGCGGCAAAGCTCAGCAGCGCCCCCATCTTGGCGGCATCCTGCACCTCGCCGCCCTCGAAGGCGACCGTGGCGATGAACAGCGACACGGTGAAGCCGATCGCCGAGACGCAGCCGATCACCGCCAGGTCGACGATGCGCATCCCCTCGGGCAGGCCCAGCCCCAGCGGCCGCGCCGCCAGCCAGCCGAAAAGCGTGACCCCCAGCGGCTTGCCGATCACCAGCCCCAGGAAGACCAGCAGCGTCGCCGGGCCGACGGCGTTGAACTCCACCCCGGCATTGACCAGTCCGAAGAAGAACAGCACGACCTCGACCGGGTATTTCAGCGCGTGTTCCAGCGCGTTGAGCTGGTCGTGCAGGTGGCACTCGGCATCCGCGAAGAACCCGAAGGCGCGGTCGGCATGCGGGATCGCGGGGATCACCGGCAGAAGTCCCAGCGCCGGATGCAGCCCGGCCTGCTGGAACCCGTACCAGCTCAGGCAGCCGGCCACCGCATAGGGCCAGAAGCCCAGCTTCAGCCGCACCCAGGTCGAATGCACCCGCAGCTGGTCGCCGCGATCCATCCGCCGGGGCAATTCGTTGAACAGGAGGAAAACCGCGGCAGCCGCGGCGATCGACAGCAGCAGCCATTCCGGCGCCAGCTCGCCCGAGGGGTAGAACACCGCCAGGATGATCAGCCCCGCCGCGTCATCGGCGATGGCCAGGAGCAGCAGGAAGCGTACCGCAGGGTGTCCCGCGCCGAAGACGATGCGTCCGACCAGGTAGGAAAAGGCGATGTCGGTGGCGGTGGGAATGGCCCAGCCGTGCGCGACCGCGTCATAGGTTTCCGATCCCATCACGGCGGCCAGGCCCAGATAGACCATGACAGGCCCCGCCATGCCGCCGGCGGTGGCGAAAAGCGGCGTCGCCGCCTTCTTGCCGCGCAGCGATCCGTCCTTGAGGATCACCGCCTCCCAGACCTCCTTGGCGGCGATGGCGAAGAACAGCGCCATCAGCACGTCATTGACGAGATAATGCAGCGTCAGCGTGCGGTGGACATGCCCCTCGGCATCCTCATGCGGATGGCCGATGAAGAAATCCCCGGCGATGACGTATTCGACGAAGTCGTGATAGCTGTGCGGATGGATGTTCACCCAGACCAGCGCGATCAGCGCGCCGCCGATCAGTAGCAGCGAATACTCGCTGATGAAGTCCCAGACCCGGTACATTGTGGTCTCCCGCCTGTGCGCGGATGAATCCTAGGGGGCGGAGGCGGGGTCGGCAAGCGGCGAGCATGCCGCCCCCTGCCCGCTCACGGGTCGAGGATCTTGCCGGGATTGAGGATGCCCTGCGGGTCCAGCGCGGCCTTGATGCGGCGCATCACGCCGAGGGCCGGGCCGTGCTCGGCCTGCATATAGGCCTTCTTTCCCAGGCCGACCCCATGTTCGCCGGTGGCGGTGCCGCCGGCCTCCAGCGCCATGGCGATCAGCCGGGCATGCAGCCCGCTCACGACCTGCTGTTCCTGCGGTCCGTCGAACAGCATCACCAGGTGGAAGTTGCCGTCGCCCACATGGCCGTGCAGCGGCGCGACGATCCCCGCGGCGGCGATCTCCGCCTGGATGGCGGCAATCACCCGCGGCAGCGCCGAGACCGGCACGCAGACATCCGTGGACAGGCTGAGCGCCCCGGGACGCAGCGCCCGCGCGGCATAAAGCGCGGAATGGCGCAGCTTCCACAGGGCGGTGGCCGCCTCGGGCGTTGCGCAGGGCACGGCCGCGGCGCCATGGCCCTCGGCCAGATCCCCGAAGATCTCCAGATCGCTTGCGACCTGGTCCGGGCTGCCGGCCATCTCGATCATCAGCGTCGCGGTCTCGGGATGGGCGGTGCCGTTATAGGCGTTGATCGCCTGCATCTGCAGCCCGTCGAGCAGCTCGATCCGGTTCAGGGCCAGCCCGCATTGCAGGGCCTCGACCACGGTTTCGGTGGCCGCGCCGATATCGGCGAAACTGTAGAGCCCGGCGGCCGTCTGCTCGGGAATGCCCGCCAGGCGCAGCGTGACCTCGGTGATGATCCCCAGCGTGCCCTCGGCCCCGGTGAACAGCCCCGTCAGGTCGTAGCCCGAGGAGGATTTGCGCGCCCGCCCGCCGGTGCGGATCACCTCGCCATCGGCGAGGACCACCGTCAGGCCCAGGATGCGGTCGCGCATCGTGCCATGGCGGACGGTCATCGTGCCCGAGGCCCGCGTCGAGGCCAGCCCTCCCATCGTGGCATGCGTGCCCACGTCGATCGGCAGGAACAGCCCCGTGTCGCGCAGATGCGCGTTGAGCTGCTGGCGGGTGCAGCCGGCCTCGACCGTGGCATCCATGTCGGGGGCCGAGACGCGCAGGATGCCGGTCATCCGCGTCAGATCCAGCGACAGCCCGCCCGCCACCGCCTGGGTCTGGCCCTCGATCGACGATCCGTGGCCGAAGGCGGTAACCGGGAAGCGATGCGCATGGCAGACCGCCAGGGCGGCCGAGACCTCTGCGGTGCTCTCGGCGAAGAACACCGCCTCGGGCGGGGCGGCGGGATGCCAGCTGTCGCCGGCCCCGTGCTGGTCGCGGATCGCGCGTCCGGTCTCGATCCGGCCGGGAAAGCGGGCGGCAAGGGCGGCGATCGCGGGATGGGACATCGGCAGGCTCCGGCAGCAGGAGGCGCCGGGTCAGGCCCGGCGCGGGACGGTGTACAGCGGCAGCGGCGGAAAGGCTACTCCGCCGCCCGGCGGGCCGCGGCGTAGCGGTTGACCGGCCAGGACAGCCCCAGATTGCCGCGCAACGTATCCGCCTCGTATTCGGTCCGGAAGAGCCCGCGGCGCTGCAGCTCGGGCACCACCAGGCGGGTGAAGTCCCGCAGCGAGGCCGGGAGCGTCGGGCACATCAGGATGAAGCCGTCCGCGGCCTCCGCCTCGAACCATTCCTGCATGAAATCGGCAACCTCCAGATAGCTGCCGGTCAGCCCGTTGCCGGTATGCTGGCGCGCGTAATGCGTCACCAGCTCGCGCAGCGTATGGCCCTGTTCGACGAATTCCTTCACCTCCTGGAACATCGCGACCGAGCCCTTGGCCTTCCGGGGCATGCGCTCCATCGGGAAGGGGGCGTCCAGATCGGCCCCGTGCAGGTCGGTTTCCAGGAATTCCTGCAGCATCAGCAGCCCCACCTCGGGATGCATCAGATCGACCATCTCCTGCGCGCGGGCCTCGGCCTCGGCGCGGGTCTCGCCGGTATTGATGACGATGCCCGGCATGATCTTCAGGTCGTTCGGATCGCGGCCGTATCTGGCCATCCGCCCCTTCACGTCCTTGTAGAAGGCGGCGTTCTTGTCGATGTTCGAGGCCAGCGAGAACACGATCTCGGCGGTGCGCGCGGCCAGTTCGCGGCCCCTCTCGGATCCGCCGGCCTGGGCGATGACCGGGCGGCCCTGCGGCGTGCGGGCGATGTTCAGGGGGCCGCGCACCTGGAAATGGTCGCCCGCATGATCCAGCTGATGCAGCTTCCCGGGGTCGTGATACATGCCGCTGGCCCGGTCGAGCAGCAGCGCGTCATCCTCCCAGCTGTCCCACAGGCCGAAGACCACGTCGAGGAATTCCTCGCCGCGCGCATAGCGGTCCGCATGCGGGTCCAGACCCTGGCGGTTGTAGTTGTAGCCGGTCTCGTCATGATCCGAGGTGACGACGTTCCAGCAGATCCGCCCCTTCGAGATATGGTCGGCCGAGGCATAGAGCCGGGCGATGTTGTAGGGTTCGTAATAGCTGGTGGAGGCGGTGGCGACGAAGCCCAGCTTCTGGGTCACCATCGAGAGCGCGGTGATCGCGGTGATCGGCTCGAAACGGTTCATCTTGGTGGGCTGCCGGGCCAGCGCCTCGGGATGGCCCACCGCCGCGGCGGGACTGTCGGCGAAGAACATGAAATCGAGCTTGGCCGCCTCGGAGATCCGCGCCACCTCGGCCAGATGCGAGATGTCGTTGGCGCCGTTGACATCCGAGTCGGGGTGCAGCCAGGCCGCCGGATGGAAGCCGAAGGTATAGACGAAAGTGCCGAGGTGAAGCCTGTCGCTGCGTGCCATCGGGGATCTCCTGCGCGGCCGGGGAAGCAATCGGCACCGAGTATGCCGCGCCGGGCCGCGCGGACAAGCCGTGCCGCGCTGCAATCCGGTTCAGTTTTTCTAAAGCATGCTCTGCTGGGCGGGCTCTTCCTCGGCGGCGGTGGCCGGGGACAGCGCCATCGGCGGCGGCGGCGCCTTCAGGTCGGCGATGGACAGCCCGTCCTTCGGCTTGGCCAGCCGGTAGCGCGTGACCCAATGAAGCCGGTCCTCGGCGCGGGTGATGGCAACATAGGCCAGGCGTTTCCACAGGGGCAGCCCCGCCTCGCTGCGCCCGGCCCGCGCCGCGGCATAGATATCGGGCGAGAAGACCTGCACCTCGGGCCATTGCGAGCCCTGCGCCTTGTGGATCGTCACCGCCGCCCCGTGCAGGAAACTGGCCCCCATCCGCGCGGCGGAGGCGATCAGCGGCTCGTCTTCCTCGGGCTGTTCGATCTTGATGATCGAGGCGGCCGAGACCTGCGGATCGGGCGCACCCAGGACATGCAGCCGGGCAAAGCCGGGCTTCTGCCCCTGCCCCAGGAAGATCACCTGCGCCCCCTTGATCAGGCCCCGCGCCTCGAGGTCCAGGCGCTTCTTGCGGTGCTTCAGCGGCAATTCGATCCCGTCGCAGATCAGCGGTTCGCCGGGCAAAAGCCCCGCCTCGGGCACGCCATGGGCGCCGCGGAAGGCGGTGATCAGCCGGACGCGGGTATTGTTGCGCCAGCACAGCACCGGCGAACGGGCCATCAGGTCGCAATCGACGCGCTCGGCCACCACGACGCGGTCGTCGCGCCGCGCCGCCTGTTCGATCATCCGCTCGAATTCGTCGAATCCCAGATCGGGCTCGCCCAGCGCATGCGCGAGATCGAGGATCGGGCTGTCGCCCTCCTGGCGGTGGATGCGGCTGAGCGTGACGCGGGCAGGCGCGGGCAGCCGGTCGAAGACCATCTCGCCCGACAGGCCCACCGGGGCCAGCTGCGCGGGATCGCCGAACAGAACCAGGGTCGGGAAGATTTCCTTGAGATCCTCGAACTGGCGTTCATCCAGCATGGAGCTTTCGTCGACGAAACCGATATCCAGCGGGTCCTCGCGGCGTTTCCAGCCCGAGATGAAGTCCGAACCGCGCAATCCCACCGCCGCCATCGCCCCGGGGATGGACTGATGCAGGTCGAAGAAGGCCTTGGCCCGGTCCAGCGCCTCGGGCGTGATGCCTTCCAGCTCGGGCTTGGTCCGGCTCTGCCCGGCCAGCCATTCGGCGATCTGTTCGTATTCGGGGTTGTAGACCGGGGTATACAGGATGCGGTGGATCGTGGTGGCGGGCACGCCGCGCAGCCGCAGGACCGAAGCCGCCTTGTTCGTCGGGGCCAGGATCGCCAGGGTGCGGCGGTCCTTGCTGCGCTTGGGCTCGTAATCGCCGCTGACGATATCGACGCCGCTTTCCTTGAGCTTCCGGTAGATCTGCGACAGCAGCAGGGTCTTGCCCGACCCGGCCTTGCCCAGCACCGCGATGGCGGTGGTTTCATCGGTCGGCAGGCCCGCCTGCCCGGCCTCCAGGTCGATGCCCGCGCCGTCGAGCGCGGCGGCGACATGGGCAAGGGCGGCTTCCTGATCGGAAGAGAGCGTCGGGGAGGGGGTCGGCTGCATGGCCGGACCCTATCCGCGGCGTCGCGGATTTTCCAGCAGCTTCGAAGCGCGGCCCGCGCGGGAGGGTCCGCCGGAAGGGCCCGGCGGGCGGGCTGCCGGGATCGGGAGGAAACCAGCCGCCCCTGCGCATCGGCTTGCGGCCGGATCCCGCCCCGGCACCTGCGCATCCGTGCGGGGGAGGAGGGCAGGAAAGCCGCCGGCAGGGGTTGCCGACATAGCGGCGTGCGGCACAGGCGCGGCATCGCCCCGGGAACCGGACGGCGCCTCCCGGGGCACCGCGCCCCGTCGGCCGCCCGCGTCATCCCGCAGCCCGGATGGCGTCCGAAACAGAAGGGCGCAGGGGACGCGCCGCAGCACGCCCGGCCCCGCCCTCCGGTCCTGCCCGTCCTGCGCAGCCGCGGCGCAGGACGCCCGGAGCCGGGCGGTTCCGGCGAACCGCCGCCATCGGCGGGACGGGTCGCGAGGGATCGCCGCGGTTCAGCCGGGCGATCTTCCGCCCGCGACCTGGCGATCGGATGCGCAGCCGCGGCGTCGCGACCCGGATCCGGCATCGCGCCCCCAATGCGCCGCGAGTTCCCCGGCGGCGACCATCAGGCTGTCATCCAGATGCTCGGCCAGCGCGAACATGCCGTTCTGCTGGGCAAAGCTTTTCAGGTCCGCCAGGACGTCCAGCATCCAGTCTTGCTGCATTTGAGAATTCCCGTTGAGTGGTTGAGAGCCTACGAACACGATCCTGTCACGACACTGTCCCGGCCCCGGCATCGACGGAACCGCCCTGTCCGATCCGGCAGGGCGGTCCCCCGCCTGCCCCGGGGCGGCCGGGCCACCCGGGACGATGACGGCCGGTCCGGCAGGCCATCGCCACCTCCGGTCTCGCATGGCCGGGTTAACAAGCCGCAAAGGCGGATCCGTCGGCAGGACCGGCCGGTTCCTCAGCCCTGGCGGCGCGCCTCCAGCGCATCCTCCAGCGTGCGCAGCCCGGTGCGGGGCGCCTGCACCAGCACCGACATGTTGCCCGGCTTGTGCTCGTTTCGGTACATCTTCATATGCGCGCCGGGGATCTCTTCCCAGGGGAAGACCTCGGACATGACCGGATCGAGGCGGCGCTCGATCATCAGCTTGTTCGCCGCTGCCGCCTGTTTCAGATGGGCGAAATGCGACCCCTGGAGGCGTTTCTGATGCATCCACATGTAGCGCACGTCGAAGGTGCAGTTGAACCCCGTCGTGCCCGCGCAGATCACCACCATGCCGCCCTTCTTGCACACGAATGTGGAGACCGGGAAGGTCTGCTCGCCGGGATGCTCGAAGACGATATCGACATTGTTGCCCTTGCCGGTGATGTCCCAGATCGCCTTGCCGAACTTGCGCACCTCGTTGAACCAGGTCTTGTATTCCGGCGTATTGACCACCGGAAGCTGCCCCCAGCAATCGAAGTCGCGCCGGTTCAGCACGCCCTTGGCCCCCAGCGCCATCACGAAATCGCGCTTGTCCTCGTCCGAGATCACCGCGATCGCATTCGCCCCGGCCGTGTTGATCAGCTGGATCGCATAGGATCCCAGCCCCCCCGACGCGCCCCAGACCAGCACGTTCATCCCCGGCTTCAGTTCGTGCGGCTCGTGGCCGAACAGCATCCGGTAGGCCGTGGCGAGGGTCAGGGTGTAGCAGGCCGATTCCTCCCAGGTCAGGTGCCTGGGCCGGTGCATCAGCTGCTGGGCCTGCACGCGGGTGAATTGCGCGAAGGACCCGTCCGGCGTCTCGTAGCCCCAGATCCGCTGGGTCGGCGAGAACATGGGATCGCCGCCATTGCATTCCTCGTCATCGCCATCGTCCTGGTTGCAGTGGATCACGACCTCGTCGCCGACCTTCCAGCGGTTGACCTTGTCGCCCACCGCCCAGACGATGCCCGAAGCGTCGGACCCCGCGATGTGATAGGGCGCGCCATGCCCGTCGAAGGGCGAGATCGGGACGCCAAGTCCGGCCCAGATGCCGTTGTAATTCACCCCCGCGGCCATCACCAGCACCAGCACCTCGTGGCTGTCCAGCACCGGGACATCGACCACTTCCACCTGGAAGGACGTGTCGGGCGTGCCATGCCGCTCGCGACGGATCGCCCAGGCATACATCTGCCGGGGCACGTAGCCCATCGGGGGCATCTCGCCGATCTCGTAGAGGTCCTTCTCGGGCGCTTCATACGCCGCAGTCGCCGTATTGGTGTCGAGAGCCATCAGAGCCTCCTTGATCGGACAGTCGCGCCGCGGTGCGGAAAACCGGGCTGATCGCTGTGTACCGACCGACGCGCAACTAAGCAATCATAATGTTATCTTTTTTGAAATTTTATATCCCCGTCGCGGGCCGCACGGAAAGGATCGGGCCCCGCCGCGCACCATCCCTCAGGGAGACGCGTGCAGGGAAGATCGCCCCCGGAGGGCCGCAGCCCGCGACCCTCCCGGCACCGCCGCGACGCAGCAAGTTGACGGAGATATTTTATTCCGTATATGAATTTCCCAGCGCACGATTATTGCAAACCGATTGCGAGGCCCCATGACCGACGCGCAGAATGACCGGAAAGACCCGCCCTGGCTGTTCCGCACCTATGCCGGGCATTCGACGGCCCGGGCCTCGAACGCGCTCTACCGCACCAACCTGGCCAAGGGACAGACCGGCCTGTCGGTGGCCTTCGACCTGCCCACCCAGACCGGCTATGACAGCGATCACGAACTGGCGCGCGGCGAGGTGGGCAAGGTGGGCGTGCCGGTGGCGCATCTGGGCGACATGCGCGCGCTGTTCGACGGCATCCCGCTGGACCGGATGAACACCTCGATGACGATCAATGCCACCGCGCCCTGGCTGCTCGCGCTCTATGTGGCGGTCGCCGGGGAACAGGGCGCGGATGTCGCGGCGCTTCAGGGCACGGTGCAGAACGACCTGATCAAGGAATACCTGTCGCGCGGCACCTATGTCTGTCCGCCGAAACCCTCGATCGGGATGATCACCGACGTGGCGGCCTATTGCTATCGCCACATCCCGAAATGGAACCCGATGAACGTGTGTTCCTATCACCTGCAGGAGGCGGGGGCGACGCCGGAACAGGAACTGGCCTTCGCGCTGGCCACGGCCTGCGCCGTGCTGGACGACGTGCGCGCCAAGGTGCCCGAGGCGGATTTCCCGCAGGTGGTCGGGCGGATCAGCTTCTTCGTCAATGCGGGCATCCGCTTCGTGACCGAGATGTGCAAGATGCGCGCCTTCACCGAGCTGTGGGACGATCTGTGCGCGGAACGCTACGGCGTGACCGATCCGACCTATCGCCGGTTCCGCTACGGGGTGCAGGTCAATTCGCTGGGCCTGACCGAACAGCAGCCCGAGAACAACATCCACCGCATCCTGATCGAGATGCTGGCCGTGACCCTGTCGAAACGCGCCCGCGCCCGCGCCGTGCAGCTGCCGGCCTGGAACGAGGCGCTCGGCCTGCCGCGGCCCTGGGACCAGCAATGGTCGCTGAGGATGCAGCAGATCATGGCCTACGAGACCGACCTGCTGGAATATGGCGACCTGTTCGACGGCAACCCGGCGGTGGAGGCGAAGGTCGGCGCGCTGAAGCACGGGGCGCGCGCGGAGCTGGCCAATATCGACGCGATGGGCGGCGCCATCGCCGCGATCGACTACATGAAGGGGCGGCTGGTCGAATCCAACGCCGCGCGGATCGGCCGGATCGAGACCGGCGAAACCGTGGTGGTGGGCGTCAACCGCTGGACCGACGCGGCCGACTCGCCGCTGCTGGGAGAGGATGGCGGCATCATGACCGTCGATCCGGCCGTGGAGGCCGAGCAGATCGCCCGGCTGCAGGAGTGGCGGGCCGGGCGCGACCCCGGGGCGGTGCGCACCGCGCTGGAAGGACTGCGCCGCGCGGCGGAACGCGGCGACAACATCATGCCGCCCTCCATCGCCGCGGCGAAGGCGGGGGTGACCACCGGCGAATGGGCGGGGGTGATGCGGGCGGTGCACGGGCAGTATCGCGGCCCGACCGGGGTGGCGGCGGCCGTGTCGAACCGCACCGAGGGGCTGGAGGAGATCCGCGCCGCGGTCGATGCCGCCTCCGACCGGCTGGGACGGCGGCTGCGTTTCCTGATGGGCAAACCGGGGCTGGACGGGCATTCCAACGGCGCCGAGCAGATCGTGTTCCGCGCGCGCGATTGCGGGATGGAGATCGACTATGCCGGGATCCGCCTGACCCCGGCAGAGATCGTCGCCGCCGCCCGGGCCGAGGCGCCGCATGTCATCGGCCTGTCGATCCTCTCGGGCAGCCACCTGCCGCTGGTGCGCGAGGTGATGGACCGCCTGCCCGACGCCGGGCTGGCGCATATCCCCGTGCTGGTCGGCGGGATCATTCCCGAGGAGGATGCCGCCCGGCTGCGCGCGATGGGCGTCGCGCGGGTCTATACGCCGAAGGATTTCGAGCTGAACCGCATCATGGCCGATATCGTGGCGCTGGCCCGGCCGGAACCGGCGCCGGCGCAATAGCCCCCGGCGCTAGAGCTGCGCGGCGATGGCCGCCTTGTCGATCACCGACCAGACCTCGCGGATCAGCCCGTCGCGCGTCTCGTAGAACACGTTTTCGGCAAAGCGGACCCGCCGCCCGTCGACCGCAATCCCGAAAAGCCGGCCCGCGGGGTGGCAGTCGAATTCCAGCCGCGCGGCGATGACCGGCGGCTCGCAGACCAGCTGCACGACGGCGAAGCGCAGATCCGGGATGGCGCGGAAATCCGCCTCCAGCATCGCGCGATAGCCCGCCAGCCCCAGATCGCGGCCGTCATGGCGCACATCCGGGCCGACGAACTGCCCCAGCCGCGCCCAGTCCTGACGGTTCAGGCAGTCGATATATCCACTGTAGAGGGCGCGCATCGCGTCCTGCATCCTGCCTGTCTCCCCGCCTCTGCCCCGCCGAGCCTGCACAGGCCGTCGCGGCGCGTCCACCCCCTGCGCGGTTGCGCCGCCGCGCGGCGGGGGGCAGTGTGGCGCCAGGACGGCCCGCCGCCGGGCCGGAACGAAGCAAGGAGCCCCCCATGACCATCCATATCGGCGCCAAGCCCGGCGACATCGCCGAGACCGTCCTGATGCCCGGCGATCCGCTGCGGGCGAAATGGGCGGCCGAGACCTTCCTCGACGATCCGGTCTGCGTCAACGAGGTGCGCGGCATGCTGGGCTTCACCGGCACATGGCGCGGCAACCGCGTGACCATCCAGGGATCGGGCATGGGCATGCCGTCGCTGTCGATCTATGCCAATGAACTGATCCGCGACTACGGGGCGAAGACGCTGATCCGCATCGGCTCCTGCGGCGCGATGCAGGAAAAGGTAGCGCTGCGCGACATCGTCATCGGCATGAGCTGCACCAGCATGTCCACCCCGTCCCGGGGCTTCTTCCGGGAACTGAACTTCGCCCCCTGCGCCGATTACGGCCTGCTGGCCGCCGCCGTCGCCGCGGCCGGGGCGAAGGGCACGCCGACCCATTGCGGCAACATCTACTCGGCCGATGTCTTCTATGACGAACGCCCCGACCTGAACGAGCAGATGACCCGCCACGGCGTCCTGGCCGTCGAGATGGAGGCGGCCGAGCTTTATACCGTCGCCGCGCGCTTCGGCTGTCGCGCGCTTGCCATCCTGACGGTCAGCGATCACCTGCTGCGCGGCGAGGCCCTGCCCTCCGCCGACCGGCAGTCGAGCTTTGGCGACATGGTCGAGATCGCGCTCGAATCCGCATTCACGTAAGGGGTACCATCGCATGAAGACACGCAAGCTGGGGGCCAACGGCCCCGAGGTCGGGGCGATCGGACTGGGCTGCATGAGCTTTGCCGGCTTTTTCGGCGCCGCCGATGACGAGGTGTCGCTGGCCTGTCTCGATGCCGCCGTCGAGGCCGGGATCGACTTCTGGGACACGTCCAACATCTATGGCATGGGCCGGTCGGAACGGGTAATCGGGCGCTACCTGGCCGAGCGGAAGCCCAAGGTCGTGCTGGCCACCAAGGTCGGCATCGTCCCCGGCCCGCCGCGCCGGTTCGACAATGCCGAGGATCACATCCGCGCCGAGCTGGAGGGGTCGCTGACCCGGCTGGGCCGCTCGAAGGTGGAGCTGTACTATATCCACCGCCGCGAGGCGGAGCGCCCTGTCGAGGAGGTCGCCGAGACCATGGGCAAGCTGATCCAGGAAGGGCTGATCGATGGCTGGGGCCTCAGCGAAATCGCCCCCGCCACGCTGCGCCGCGCCCATGCGACCGTGCCGGTGACGGCGGTGCAGAACGAGTATTCGCTGTGGAGCCGCCAGCCCGAACTGGGCATGATCCGCGCCTGCCGCGACCTCGGCGTGGCCTTCGTGCCCTTCTCGCCGCTGGCGCGCGGGATGCTGGGCGAGACCTCGGTCGATCCCGCGAGGATGGAGGCGACTGACTGGCGCGCCACCAGTCCGCGTTTCGTGGCGCCCAATTACGGCTATAACCTCGCCGCGATCGACGGGTTCCGCGACTTCTGCCGCAGCCGCGGCTGGAGCGTGTCCGCGGCCGCGCTGGCCTGGGTGCTGGAGAAGGGCGACCACCTGATCCCGATCCCCGGCACGCGCACGGCCGCGCATCTGCAGGAATGGCTGGGGGCCGACGAGATCGTCTTCACCGATGCGGACCGGGCCGAGATCGACCGGCTGCTGCCGCCGGGCTTCGCCCATGGCGACCGCTATGGCGATGCGCAGACGATCGGGGTCGAACGCTATTGCTGAGATCCCGTCAGGCGGGACGGAACGCGGCGGGCCGCATCAGGCCCGCGCGCAGCCGCGGAACCGCTCAGGCGGCTTCGGAATACTCGACCAGCGCATCGTCCGCCTCGGCGGCGGCGGCGGCGGTGTCCTGCGGCACGAAATAGGACAGCGCATCCTCGTAGATGGCGACGGCTTCGTCTGCGTCGAACTGGCGGGTCTGGGCAATTGCGGTCATGGAACCTCTCCGGGGCTGGGATGGACAACCTCCCGTTGCCAGACATCTAGGCCCTCGGGGCGCCGATGACCTCCCCCAAGATTGCAAGATCGCCATGCATATGCCGCAGCGCAGCAGAAACCTGGTTTCGCTTGTGAAACAGGGCGAATGGGCGGCCCCCGGCGGGACCGCCCGGCGATGGCTCATTCCGTGCCGGCCTTCAGGAACTCGGCCACGTCCAGCAGCACCAGCTCGTTATCGTCGCGCGCGACCAGGTCGCGGCCCTTCGAGAAGGGGAAGTTGTTGTCATTGCCGACGATGATATGGCTGTCATCGACGATATCGACATTCTCGATGGTCACGAAGGGCATCGTATAGACGCCGTCCTTGCCGCCCTGGCGCGCGACGCCCTCGGGATCGCGGATGTCCAGCAGGTCGATATGGCCCAGTTTCCTCACCGGCTGGCCATCCTCGATCCCCGCCATGTCGATCAGGTAGACGCGCTTGAACAGGGCGGGTTTCTCGAAGCAATCCGCGCTCTCGCCCTCGGCGCAGGCCAGAGCGGCATCGCCCTGGCCGTTGTCGCGCTCGATCACCAGGCCGCGGGTCTCGTCGATCATGTTGAAATCGCCGATCGCATGGCCGTCCGCCTCCAGCGGGTAGAGGAAGGACCGCCCCGTCCAGCCGCGCGCGGCCACGTCGAATTCGACGATGCGCAGCGCCTCGGTGCCGTCGACCGTCTCGTAGCTGCCGCTCTCGGCATCCCAGACCGGGCCTTCCAGCAGGCCGTAGATCATCGACCCGTCCGGCGCCGCGGCGAATCCCTCGAACCCCTTGGAGCGGTTCAGGTTGGCCCCCGCATCGGGCTTGTCGGGATTGCCCGCGACCAGCGCGGGATTGTCGGGCGAGCGGATGGTCACGCCATTGACGGTGGTCTCGAAGATCTCCTCGACCACGCCGGTTTCCGCATCCGCGACGATCACGAAGGGGCCGAATTCCTCGCCGATGAAGATCTTGCCGTCGATCACCTGGAATCCCTCCAGGTCCAGGTCCGAGCCGGTCAGGTAACGGGTCTCGGTGCCTTCCATGGCGATCGGGTACCAGATCACCCGGTCGGGATCCGACAGGAAGGTGGTCTTCTCGACCGCGACCTCGCCGGTGTCCCAGTCGGGCCGGACGACATGGAAGAACAGCATCGTGTCGGGCGAGGTCTTCTTCGAGCCGAAGCCATTGTCGGTCAGCACGTAGTAGCTGCCATCGCCGATCGCCTGGATGCCGGAGAAGCCCTGGACGGGCTGACCCGCGAAGGGCAGTTCCGCGCCATCGGTCGGCGCGGCGGTCAGGCGCGGCAGCGACGTGTATTTGCCCGAGACCTGCAGCGCGGCGGGCGCATCTTCGGGCGCCGGGATCAGCGTCTGCGCGGGCAGGATCGCATGGCCTTCGAGGATCGCCGGAAAGGCATCGTCATCGGCCAGGGCGGGAACGGCGAGAAACAGGGTCGCAAGCGCGGTGAGGGCGGTGCGGGTCATCGTGAACTCCTTGGGACGCCGCGCGAACGGGCGCGGCCGGCGTCCGCCAGCTAGCGCCGCGATGCGACACTGCCCTGACAGGAGCTTGAAGCCTTTGCGACAGCGACCTCAGCCGCGCCCGCCCGGCATCAGGCAGTGCTCCGGCGCGGTGCCGTCGCGGCGGCGCGTCTCGGCCCCGCAATTCATGCAGATGAAATAGCGCCCCTCCGCGCTGTCGAGGGTGCGGTTCTCGCGCCAGCGGCAATCCTTCACCGCGCGGCGCGACCGGAAGGTCACGGCCATCCAGGCCAGCACGCCGATCAGAAGAAGAAGGAAGATGAACATCGCAAATCCGGCAAGTCAGCTCCGGCGCCCCCGGCACCGGGATGTCCCGCTCAGGTAAGGCGCTGGCGCAGCTCGTCAACGAAGTCCCGCGATGTCGGCCGTTCCGGTGCCGCCTCGGGGGCAGCTGCGGCGGGGGCCATCACGACGGGCGCCCGCGAGACCGCCTTTTCGGCGGTCTCGGCCGTGCGCCGGATGCTTTCCGATCCGAATTGCAGCATCGCCTGCTTGAACTCGGTGATCTGCGCATCCTTTTCCTTGGACCCGCGCGAACTGCCGAATTCGAAGGCGAAGGCATCGGACAGCATCTTCAGCAGCGCGCCCGCGATCGTGGTGATCAGCGCCAGCGCCCCGGTTTCCGTGATCCGGCCGGTGGCCACGGCGACCAGGCAGGCCAGGAGACCCAGGGTCACCCCGCCCAGCATCCAGTTGCCGCGCGCCGATCCCCGCGCCTCCTGGCTGCGCCGCGCGCTGGCGCGGTCCTCGATCTCGGCCTTGTATTCCTCGTATTCGATCTGCGCGAGACTCAGCTGAAGCTGTTCGGCCGCCAGGCTGTCCCCGGCCAGCCGCTCCATGATCTCCTCGGTGCCGGCGGATTTCGGCAGGCCCAGAAGGCCGGTGGCCAGGTCGACGACCTTCTCGGCCGTCGCCTCGCCCTTTTCGCCGAAAAGCCGCCCGGTCAGCTGCGGTAGATAGCGCTTGGCGATGGAAAAGGCGGTCCAGATGACCGGAGCGGGAAGCGCCATGGCTCAGGCCTCCGTTGCGTGGGCGAGATAGGCATCGCAATCGATGCCCAGGAATTCCAGCGTGGCGCGGTCGGGCTTTCCGGTCGGCGTCAGCGACGCCTCCCTCTCCTGCAGCTGCAGGATCGCGTTGCGGGTATTCGGGCCCATCCAGCCGTCGATGGCCAGCGTCATCTGCAGGTGCCAGTTCAGCGCCGCCTGAAGCTCCACCACGTCGCCGCGTTCCAGCGACCAGCCCGCCTCCCCGGCATTGTCATGCTCCAGCGTGGCCTTGCGCACGGCGGTGGCCAGCTTCACGTCATACTTGTTGCTGCGGTAATCGGCGCCGTTATAGGCGGCGGCGAACTCGGCCCATTTCTCGCCGCGCAGCGCGTCGGCCAGCCCGCGCGCCTCGATATAGGCCAGGAAGGCGGCCAGCTGCCGGTCCTCGCCCAGGGCCATGTCGTTGACGAAGCCCTCGACCGTGTCGTGACCGGCTAGGGCATGGTTGAACCCCATGATCTGGAACTTGCCCCAGGACGCGGAGGACAGCGCCGGCCCGACCTTGTTGCCATCGGCGCGGATCGCCTTGAGCAGCCGGTCATACTCGCCGCGCCCGCCCTTGTAATGGCTGCGGGACTGCGCATAGGGATGCGAGATGTCGGGATGGCTGCGGTCGTATTTCTCGGCGGTGCGCCGACGGAACTGATGGCCCTCGAACAGGATCACGGGCAGGTCGGTCCCGGCGATGAACCCCCCCCGCCCGCCCTCGATCCGGGCGATGGCGGTGATGACCGCGACCGGCACCTTCAGCCGCTCCGCCCCGGCCAGGAGATGCTCGCGCTTGAGATAGGTCACCGGAAACATGGGCCGCCCCCCGCCTGATCGAAATTACCACGATCTTAACGCAAGGGAAGCTTTCCAGACAGGAAAAACCCCGCGCGCAGGCGCAGGGTTTCCCATACTTCCGTTCCGGTCGCGGGCTGCGCCGCGGCAAGGTCAGACTTGGCGTTCGACCATCATCTGCTTGATCGACGCGATCGCCTTGGCCGGGTTCAGCCCCTTCGGGCAGGTCTGGGCGCAGTTCATGATCGTGTGGCAGCGGTACAGCTTGAACGGGTCTTCCAGATCGTCCAGGCGCTCGCCCGTGGCCTCGTCGCGGCTGTCGATGATCCAGCGATAGGCATGCAGCAGCGCCGCCGGGCCGAGATAGCGGTCGCCGTTCCACCAGTAGCTGGGGCAGGAGGTGGAGCAGCTGGCGCACATCACGCATTCATAGAGGCCGTCGAGCTTCTTGCGGTCCTCGATGGACTGCTTCCATTCCTGCGCGGGGCGGTTGGTCTTGGTTTCCAGCCAGGGCATGATCGAGGCATGCTGCGCGTAGAAATGGGTCAGGTCGGGGATCAGGTCCTTGACCACCGGCATGTGCGGCAGCGGATAGATGCGCACATCGCCCTTGATCTCGTCCAGCCCGTAGATGCAGGCCAGCGTGTTGATCCCGTCGATATTCATCGCGCAGGATCCGCAGATCCCCTCGCGGCAGGACCGGCGGAAGGTCAGGGTCGGGTCGACCTCGTTCTTGATCTTGATCAGCGCGTCCAGGACCATCGGACCGCATTTGTCCATGTCGAGGAAATAGGTGTCGACCCGCGGATTCTGCCCGTCATCGGGGTTCCAGCGGTAGATCTGGAACTTGCGGACATTGGTCGCGCCCGCGGGCTTCGGCCACGTCTTGCCCGTGGTGATCTTGGAGTTCTTGGGCAGGGTGAACTGTACCATCGTATTTCCCCTATCTGGCTAGGCTCTGGGCGCATTGGCGAAGTGGTCGGCGGGGCCGCCCGGCGGACCGGGCAGCATCAAAGTATGTCATTCCGGCGCTGATCAACGGAAAACGTCCTGCTGACCGATGACAAGGGCACGGACCGTCCTTAGGCTCTCGAGTGAGAGATCACTTCGATTGGCTTGAAGCATGAAGTCCAAGGCACCGGGCGACAGGCTCTCATTCTCCCGCTCGGGCAGTTCCATCGCCGACACGACATCCGACGGGACACCAGCATATCGAAGCAAGCCTGCGCCCGGAAACGGATCCGATTGTGCATCATCTTCAATCGCGTCGAAACGTATCGGAGCAGTAGTCGCTTCCCTGATCAGGGCAATGTTCACGTCCCAACCATGGTCAAAATTCTGCAGACGGCTCCATTCATCGAAACCGAAACGGCACCGCACCTGTTTCACTTCCTGGTTGTATGCGCTTAACAACCAGTTGTCGAAATTGCGGGTGAAAAAGGAAAATCTGCACTCCGCGTCATGAGAAACCCGCTCCAGCAAATGGATAAGCTCCGCAGTCCGAGTGAACAGATTACCCGTTTTCGGCGAAAGGCGAAAACCGATCAGATTCTCGTCCGAGACGAGCATCCGGCTCTGCCCCCGGCCCCGGGCCTCCCCAATCATCTGATCCACGGCCGTGGCCATGTCTGCCTCTGCCTGTCCGCGATCCTTCCCGGACCAGTACCGATTGCAGGCATGTCGCAGCCGCCGTGTCGTCTTGCCCTTCGGGAAAACTCCCAGGAACGGCTCCAAGCGCTCGGAGTTCCGCGCGAGCAGCGTCTGGAAAGACGTGGTGCCGGTTTTCTGAAAACCGAGATGCCAATAGATAAGCACGTGGTACCCTCAGCTTTCGAAGGCCGCCAGAGATGGCGACCCTGATCGTGTCCCGTCCGGCCGAAGCGCAACGAGTGACTTGCAAGGCGCACAGACCTCGGCATCCACTCGTCCGCACAGGGCCATCGGACGTCGGCTCATCAGAACGTCCGGGCCTTCGGCGCGATGCGCTTGAGGCTGATGCCGCCCTCGGTCTCGGCGGTCAGCGGATCGGTGATGACCGGACGATAGGACAGGTCGACCGCGTTTCCGTCGACGCGCATGATCGAATGCACGCGCCAGTTCTCGTCGTCGCGCTCCGGGTAATCCTCATGCGCATGCGCGCCACGGCTTTCGTGGCGGGCCTCGGCGCCGATGATCGTCGCCAGGGCGTTCGGCATGAGGTTGGTCAGCTCCAGCGTCTCCATCAGGTCCGAATTCCAGACCAGCGAGGTGTCGGTCACCTTCAGGTCGCCGATCTTGGCGGCGATGGCGGTCATCTTCTCGACCCCGTCCTTCAGGCTCTCGGAGGCGCGGAACACGGCCGCATCCGCCTGCATCGTGCGCTGCATCTCCAGGCGCAGATCCGCGGTGGGGAGGCCGCCCTGCGCATGGCGCAGCCCGTCGAACCGGTCGAAGGCCTTGTCGATCTGCGACTTGGGCGCGAGCGGTATCGCGGCCTCGCGATCGACCACCTCGCCCGCGCGGATCGCGGCGGCGCGGCCGAAGACCACGAGGTCGATCAGCGAGTTGGACCCCAGACGGTTGGCCCCGTGCACGGAGGCGCAGCCGGCCTCGCCCACGGCCATCAGGCCCGGAACGATCGCGGTCGGATCATCGGCGGTCGGGTTCAGCACCTCGCCCCAGTAGTTCGTGGGGATGCCGCCCATGTTGTAATGGACCGTCGGCAGGACCGGGATCGGTTCCTTGTTCAGGTCCACGCCGGCGAAGATCTTGGCGCTTTCCGAGATGCCCGGCAGGCGTTCGGCCAGGGTTTCCGGCGGCAGGTGGTTGAGATGCAGGAAGATGTGGTCCTTGTGCTCGCCCACGCCGCGGCCCTCGCGGATCTCCATGGTCATCGAGCGGCTGACATAGTCGCGCGGCGCCAGGTCCTTGTAGGTCGGCGCGTAGCGTTCCATGAACCGCTCGCCCTCGGAGTTCGTCAGATAGCCGCCCTCGCCGCGGGCGCCCTCGGTGATCAGGCAGCCCGAGCCGTAGATGCCGGTCGGGTGGAACTGCACGAATTCCATGTCCTGCAGCGCCAGCCCGGCGCGCGCCACCATGCCGCCGCCATCGCCGGTGCAGGTATGGGCGGAGGTCGCCGAGAAATACGCGCGGCCATAGCCGCCGGTGGCCAGCACGACCATCTTGGCGTTGAACACGTGCATCGTGCCGTCATCGAGCTTCCAGCACAGCACGCCCTTGCAGACGCCGTCCTCCATCAGCAGGTCGATGGCGAAATACTCGATGTAGAATTCCGCGTTGTTCTTCAGCGACTGGCCATAGAGCGTGTGCAGGATCGCGTGGCCGGTGCGGTCGGCCGCGGCGCAGGTGCGCTGCACGGGCGGGCCCTCGCCGAATTCGGTCGTGTGGCCGCCGAAGGGACGCTGGTAGATCTTGCCTTCCTCGGTCCGCGAGAAGGGCACGCCGTAATGCTCCAGCTCGTAGACCGCTGCCGGGGCCGAGCGCGCCAGGTATTCCATCGCGTCGGTATCGCCCAGCCAGTCCGACCCCTTGACGGTGTCGTACATGTGCCACTGCCAGTTGTCGGGGCCCATGTTCGACAGCGAGGCGGCGATCCCGCCCTGCGCCGCCACAGTGTGCGACCGGGTGGGGAAGACCTTGGTGACGCAGGCGGTCCTCAGACCCTGCTCGGCCATGCCCAGCGTCGCGCGGAGCCCAGCCCCGCCCGCGCCGACCACCACCACGTCGTAATTGTGGGATTCGTATTCGTAGGAAGCCATTGGATCAGTCCCGTATGCAGGAGGCCGGGGGACGGGGCATGCACGCTGCCCCGCCCGCGCCCGGCAATGTCATTAGAGCGCCAGACGGGCGACCGCGAACAGACCGACGAGGATCAGCAGGTAGGCAAAGCAGCGCACCGCCACCAGCGCCAGCTTCTGCGCGGTGCCGTGCACGTAATCCTCGACTGCCTCGACGGCCTCGTTCATCGTGTGGTTCACGACCACCAGCAGCGTGATCGCCATCACCAGCGCCGGGAAGGGACGGCTGTAATAGGCCATGACCTCCTCGTGGCTTCCGCCGAGGCCGATGCCGAAGGTGATGATGAAGACCGGCAGGACGATGACCAGGGCGATGGAGCTGACCATCATGTGCCAGTGATGCTGCGTGCCGCCCCGGGCGGACCCCAGTCCCTGCGCGCGCTTGCGATCGGTCATGTATTTCATGATGCGCCCCTCAGAAGATCAGAAAGCCGAGAACGACCAGGACCGTCAGGACCGTGGCGAGGACGAACATGCCCATCCCCATCTTCCTGGAGATCTCGAGGTCCAGACCGTAGCCGAGATCCCAGATCACGTGGCGCAGGCGGCCGAGCAGGTGATAGAACATCGCCCAGAGCGCGCCCAGCATGATCAGGTAGCCGAACCAGCTGCGCAGGAACCCGTCCCATCCGGCGAAGGCGGAGCCCGACCCCGAGGCGGCCAGCAGCCAGGCCACGGGCAGGATGCTCAGGCACAGCAGGGCGATCCCGGTGATGCGCACCATGATCGACGACACGGAAGTGATCTGCGGACGGTAGTACTGTCCTATCATGAATGGGGAAAGCGGCCGGTTTCCCCGGTTCACATCTGCCATGGGTTGCCCTCTCGGAAGTTCGCCTTTGGTCGTGGCATCGGTCTTAGCACCTTTTGCTCCGATGTCATCCGCCCCACAATCGCAAAAGCGCGATCTTTTGGCGCAATTGGCGCTAACAGCGTGGATTTGTGATCACGCCCACCAATCGTGTGATCACAAACCAAATCCGACCAAAAGAGTCCCTCCCCTGCCGGCCCCGGGACGGCCCGAGATGAGTCGAAACGCCCCGCGGCGGCGGGGCGGAGGGGAGATCCCGCCCCGAACTGCCGGTACGGCGCAACGGCAGCCGCAATGCCTCCTCCCGCAGCGAAGCCGCCCCTTGCGGCCGCGCCGCGCCGCATCACGCCGGCATCAGCGCCCAGTAATCCAGGTCCAGCAAGATCCCGGGCAGGTAGCGCCCCCCTGCGTCGCGCAGCTCCCCCGGCGCCGCGGGGCCCGTCCCGGCCACCAGCCGAAGCCGGATGGCGCCGACCCCCGGCGCGGCGGTCGGCGCCTTGTCCAGCACCTGCGACCAGGCGCGGACGGTCATGCCGGCAAAGGCCGGATTCGCATGCGCCCCGGCATTCAGGCCGACGATCATCTGGGCATTCGCCAGCCCGTTGAAGCTGAGCGCGCGGGCCAGGCTGAGGATATGGCCGCCATAGATCAGCCTGCGGCCGTCCTCCCGGGCGGTGGCGTCGAAATGCACCCGCGCCGTGTTCTGCCACAGCCGGGTGGCCATCATGTGCTCGGCCTCCTCCAGCGTGACGCCGTCGACATGATCGATGATCTCGCCCAGCCGGTAGTCGGCCATGCGGTGCGGCTCGCCGGCCAGGGTGAAATCGTAGCGGGTGAAATCCAGCCCCGCGGGGACGGCCAGCGTCGCGGGATCGATCACGGCATCAAGCTCGGGGAGGACCGCCGCGGGGGCCGGCGCCCCGGGATCGCGCTTGCGCACCATCACCCAGCGGACATAGTCCAGCACCGGGTCGCCATGCTGGTTCAGCCCGCGGCTGCGCACATAGACCACGCCGGAGCGGCCATTGGAGGTCTCGCGCAGGCCGATCACCTCGGAGCTGGCCCGCAGCGTGTCGCCGGGGCGGACCGGGCGCAGCCAGCGGCCCTGTGCATAGCCCAGATTGGCGACCGCGTTCAGCGAGATGTCCGGCACCGTCTTGCCGAAGACGACATGGAAGGCGATCAGGTCGTCGACCGGCGCAGAGGCCAGCCCGCAGGCCTGCGCGAAGACGTCCGAGGAGTGCAGCGCGTGCCGCGCCGGATAGAGCGCGTGATACAGGGCGCGCTCCCCTCCGGACACGGTGCGCGGCACGGCATGGTCGATCACCTGCCCCACCGCGTAATCCTCGAAGAACCGGCCGGAGCCGGTCTTGGCGGCCATCACTGCGCCCCCAGTTTCATCTCCGGCGTATAGGGCGTGTCGATCTCCTTGGTCACCGCCTGGCCGCAGCGCATCACGCCGTTGGAGGCGTCGAAGGCATATTGCGGATCGCCATGCAGCTCCCAGCCCTTCGACAGGGCCTCGCTGACCTTGTGGCAGAAGGCGGAGGTGTCATCCTCGGTGAGGAAGCGATAGATTTTCATGGTCTCTCATCCCATCGGGTAGTGGCCGGTCCAGACATGCACCGCGACCGCGGCGGCATAGAAGACGATTCCGTAAAGAACCGCCTTGAGATCTCCGCGCCGGTCCTCGGCCGGTCTCTCCCAATGCGGCTCGGCGCGGTTGATGACGATGACCGACGCCACGGCCCAGCCCAGCATGCTGCCGAAAAGCAGGATCGAGGCGAGATCGCCATTCACCATCAGATGCGCCACCGCCCAGAGCTTGACCGCGCTCAGCATCGGGTGGCGGATGCGCCGCGCCAGCCCGCCCTTGGTCTGGCCCAGCATGAACAGGAAGACGGCGCCCAGCATCAGCACGTTGTTCAGATGCGTCATCAGCGCGGGCGGCGTCCAGACGGCGACATAGGGCGTCGCGCGGAAACCCAGCACCATCAGCACCACCGACAGCCCGACCAGCGCGGCGACGATCCCGCGGCCGGAGCGGCCCATCGCCTCGCGCCGCGCAGGGGCGAGCCTGCCGAGGAGATGCGCCCCGACCCACAGCGCGATCCCGGCGATGAGGGCAAGCCAGGCCATCAGGCGACCCCCTCTTCCAGCTTGGCGATGGCCGCGGCGCGCGCCAGGGTCTGTTTCGCGGTCACGATATGCAGGGTCTCGACGATGCGCCCGTCGACCACGGCGACCCCCTCGCCGCAGGCGGCGGCCTCCGCCTGCGCCGCAATCTGGCGCTGCGCCGTGGCGATTTCCTCGGTCGAGGGGGCGAAGGCGGCATTGGCGGCGGCGATCTGGTCGGGATGGATCAGGGTCTTGCCGTCGAAGCCCATGTCGCGGCCCTGCGCGCATTCCGCGGCCAGGCCCTCCGCATCGCGGAAGGCATTGTACACCCCGTCGAGAATCGTCAGCCCCGCCGCCCGCGCCGCCAGCAGGCACAGCTGCAGCGAGGTCAGCAGCGGTTCGCGGTCTGCCCGGTTTCTGATCATCAGTTCCTTGGCCAGGTCATTCGTGCCCATGACCAGCCCGCCCATGCGCGGCGCCGGCACGATCTCGCCGACATTGAGGATCCCGCGCGGGGTTTCCATCATCGCCCATATCTCTGTCGCTTCGCAGCCCGGCACGTCCTCCAGCATCGCGGCCGCCATGCGGATCGGCTCGGGGCTTTCGACCTTCGGGATCAGGATCGCATCGGGCGCGCAGGCCGCCATCGCGGCCAGGTCGTCGCGCCCCCATTCGGTGTCGAACCCGTTGATCCGGCAGATCTTTGCCCGCGCCCCATAGCCGCCTTCCTCCAGCACCTGCCGCAGCAGGTCGCGGGCGGCCTGCTTCTCGGTCAGGGCAACGGCATCCTCGAGGTCGAAGATGATCGCATCCGCCGGAAGGCGCCGCGCCTTGTCCAGCGCCCGGGCCTTCGAGCCGGGAATATAGAGTGTGGAACGATAGGGGCGCGCACGTTGGTCCATGATTCTTTCCTTCGGGGTGCCTGTTTTGTACTTATATTGCGCAGCCGGAAAACGCTCGCGGCCACTTGCCGCATCGCCGTCCCGGGGGGCGGACCATGACAGTTTTACGAAGCCATGCGGATCCCGGGCGCGCCGTGTTTACCTGATCTTCGAACCCCGGCGCCCAGGCTTCTGCCGCCGGCAGGGGCCGAAAGGAAGCCCGACATCCCGGCGCGACGAACCGGCCCGAGCACCCGGAGTGACCTAGAACCGGGGCGGCGCCTTCGCAGTGCCCTTTCCAGCGCCCCTCTCCGGCGCCCGGCCTGCGCAAGGGCTGCGCCCCTTTGGGAAAGGACGTAGCAATGAGGATATCCCTGACAAGCCTGTGCCTCGCGGCCATCGTCGCGGGCATGGCCCCCGCCCGGGCCGCGGACCAGCCGGCACGCAACTGCGCCGATCGCGGCGACGTGCTGAAACGGCTGTCGGGCAATTACGGCGAGACCCGGCAGAGCGTCGGACTGGGCGCCAACAACTCGCTGGTCGAGGTCTTCGCCTCGGACAAGACCGGCACCTGGACGATCACCGTCACCATGCCCGACGGCATGACCTGCCTGATCGCCTCGGGCCAGGCCTACGAGAAACTGCTCGGCGACAAGCTGCTGCGCCCGGGCGAGGACGCCTGAACCCGGTCCCCTCCCGCCGGTGCCGTTTTGCTTCGACTTGCCGCGCAGAGCCGTCTTGCACGGAAATGACTTAGCGACTAGGCAATCCGCAACATACGTCAAGGACTGGAGAGGATCATCATGGCCAGACCCAAGATCGCCCTGATCGGCGCGGGACAAATCGGCGGCACGCTCGCCCATCTCGTCGCGCTGAAGGAGCTGGGCGATGTCGTTCTGTTCGACATCACCGACGGCATTCCGCAGGGCAAGGCGCTCGACATCGCCGAATCCGGTCCGTCCGAAGGCTTCGACGCCGCAATGACCGGCACCACGGATTACGCCGATATCGCGGGCGCCGACGTCTGCATCGTCACCGCCGGCGTGCCGCGCAAGCCGGGCATGAGCCGCGACGACCTGCTGGGCATCAACCTGAAGGTCATGAAGTCGGTCGGCGAGGGCATCGCAGCCCATGCACCCGACGCCTTCGTCATCTGCATCACCAACCCGCTGGACGCGATGGTCTGGGCCCTGCAGAAATTCTCGGGCCTGCCCGCGAACAAGGTCTGCGGCATGGCCGGCGTGCTTGATTCCGCCCGCTTCCGCCACTTCCTCTCGCTGGAATTCGGCGTCTCCATGAAGGACGTGACCGCCTTCGTGCTGGGCGGCCATGGCGACACGATGGTCCCGCTGACCCGGTACTCTACCGTTGCGGGCATCCCGCTGCCGGACCTGGTGCAGATGGGCTGGACCACCCAGGACAAGCTGGACGCGATCGTGCAGCGCACCCGGGACGGCGGCGCCGAGATCGTCGGCCTGCTGAAGACCGGCTCCGCCTATTACGCGCCCGCCACCTCGGCGATCGAAATGGCCGAAGCCTATCTGAAGGACCAGAAACGCCTGCTGCCCTGCGCCGCGCATTGCAGCGGCGAATTCGGCCTCGACGGCATGTATGTCGGCGTGCCGACCGTGATCGGCGCAGGCGGGATCGAGCGGATCGTCGACATCAAGCTCGACAAGGACGAGAAAGTCATGTTCGACAATTCCGTCAACGCCGTGAAGGGCCTGATGGACGCCTGCAAGGGCATCGACGGCTCGCTCGCCTGATCCGGGCTTGCGCTCCCGGCGGGGAGTTGCTTTCACGAAGGGGGTCGCATCTGCGGCCCCCTTTGCGTGAGGAGAGACCATGCCCTGGGCCAGCCCCGAAAGCCTTGCCCCCGCCAGCTGCGGGTTCGTCCTTGCCGCATCGGGACGCAAATATGCCACCGCCGCCGAAGCCGCGGCGCGCAGCCTGCGCCGGTCGAACCCGGATTTCGAGGTCGACATCTTCACCGACGAGGAGGTGGACGCGTCGCTCTTCGGGCAGGTGCACCGGCTGGAGAAAAGCTGGTTCCGCCCCAAGTTCGAGGCGCTGATCAAGTCCCGCTTCGACCGCACGATCTACCTGGATGTCGATCTCGTCGTGCTGGGCGACATGTCGGACGTGTTCTTCGTCCTGGGCAAATACGACATCGCGGCGGTGCAGGCCACCAACCGCAACCAGGGCTTTGCCTGGAAACCCTGGCGCATGCCGCTGCCCAACGCCTTTCCGCAGATCAATGGCGGCATGATCGCGATCCGCCGCAGCGCGCCGGTGCTGCAATTCCTGCGCGACTGCCAGCAGGCCATGATCGATCACGACATGAAGCGCGACCAGCCGGTCTTCCGCGAGATGCTGTGGCAGAGCGACCTGCGGCTGCATGTGCTTCCGCCCGAATACAATGTCCGCAACCGCACGCTGTGGCAGTATGGCGGTTCGAAATTCGCCGCGCCAAGGGTGCTGCACCATACCGGCTTCGTCGCGCGGATGAAGGATGACCGGACGCCGGTGCGCCCGGAGGAGATCTATGGCCGCGGCTTCGTGCGGCACGTGCAGCGCCTGATCGGCGCCGACCGGCAGCTGACCCCCGGCGCAAGGGGAAGCGTCCCCGCCCCGCAATATGACAATATCCTGTTCCGGGGCCGCGACTGGCTGGCCGCGCGGCTGGGCGGGCGCGGCTGAGCGGCCGGGGAACGAGGTGATTCGCAGGTCCCGGCAGGGGCGCAGCGGCGGCTTCGGCGCAATTTCGCCAGTACCGCTTGATGATCCTGCAAGCTGCGCCGATTTGTGATCACACCATTCGGACGTGTGATCACAAATACGGGTTTCTGCCCCCGACGCGTCAAATGCGACAGATTTTCGGTTCAAAGGTCGCGCCGCGTGGTGTTTAGACAGGGGCACAACTTGCACAGGACGGGACAGCTTTCATGAACATTCATGAATACCAGGCGAAAGCCCTTCTTCGCAGCTACGGCGCTCCGGTGTCCGATGGCCGCGTCGTACTGAAAGCGGAGGAGGCGAAGACCGCCGCAGGTGAACTCGAAGGCCCGCTCTGGGTCGTCAAGGCCCAGATCCATGCCGGCGGCCGCGGCAAGGGCAAATTCAAGGAGGCCGAGGCCGGCGAGAAGGGCGGCGTGCGCCTGGCGAAATCGGTCGAGGAGGCCGAGGAACTGACCAAGCAGATGCTGGGCCGCACCCTGGTCACGCATCAGACCGGCCCGGCCGGCAAGCAGGTCAACCGCATCTACATCGAAGACGGCTCCGACATCGAGACCGAGCTGTACCTTGCGCTGCTGGTCGACCGCGTGACGTCGCGCATCTCCTTCGTCTGCTCCACCGAGGGCGGCATGGACATCGAGGAAGTCGCCGCGAACACCCCCGAGAAGATCCTGTCCTTCTCGGTCGATCCGGCCACCGGCTACCAGCCCTATCACGGCCGCCGCATCGCCTTCTCGCTGGGACTGACCGGCGCGCAGGTCAAGCAGTGCGTCAAGCTGATGGGCGATCTCTACCGGGCCTTCGTCGAGAAGGACATGGAGATGCTGGAGATCAACCCGCTGATCGTCATGACCGACGGCAACCTGAAGGTCCTGGACGCCAAGCTGGGCTTCGACGGCAACGCCATCTACCGTCATCCCGACATCGCCGCGCTGCGCGACGAGACCGAGGAAGACGCCAAGGAACTGGCCGCCTCGAAATTCGACCTCAACTACATCGCGCTGGACGGCGAGATCGGCTGCATGGTCAACGGCGCGGGCCTGGCGATGGCGACGATGGACATCATCAAGCTCTACGGTGCCGAGCCTGCCAACTTCCTCGACGTGGGCGGCGGCGCAACCAAGGAGAAGGTGACCGAGGCCTTCAAGATCATCACGTCCGACAAGAACGTGAAGGGCATCCTGGTCAACATCTTCGGCGGCATCATGCGCTGCGACGTCATCGCCGAGGGCGTTCTGGCCGCGGTGAAGGAAGTCGGCCTGCAGGTCCCGCTGGTCGTCCGTCTCGAAGGCACGAATGTCGAGAAGGGCAAGGAAATCATCGCGAATTCCGGCATGAACGTGATCGCGGCCGACAACCTGTCCGACGGCGCCGAGAAAATCGTGAAGGCCGTCAAAGGCTGATGGGAATGCTCGGCAAAACGGCGATTGTCCTATCCATGCTCAGCCTGACCGCCTGTGCGGTCGGCGAGGTTGGCGCGGACGGTCAGGCGGCATCCGGCCCGATGGGGCAGAAGCCGCTGATGACCGACACCGTGCAGGCCTCCTTCTCGCAGGCCCTGTCGGCCTGCCAGAAGGGCACGGGGCTGGATAGCCTGGGAACGCGCGGGTTTTCCCCGGTTCGCAACGGCTATCAGGCCAAGATCGACAATCCCAACTTGCTTGGGCGCTCCGTCGTCTCGGCGAAGCAGACCCGCGAGGGCTGCATCGTCGGCGTGACACCGATCTTCCCGGTCGAGGAAAGCACCGTCCGAAACCTGGTCGCCCGGATTTCGGCACCGGCGAACACATCGATGCGCAGCGGCACCCGCGGCGGCGTCGGTTTCGCCGAGGTGATCTTTCCGTAAGTGAGTTTGCAGGCGGAACCGCCTGCCCCGAATGAACGCGGTCAACCGCACGAATACAGGAGAAGCCACATGGCTGTCCTCGTTGACGAAAACACCAAGGTCATCTGCCAGGGCATCACCGGCTCGCAGGGCACCTTCCACTCCGAGCAGGCGATCGCCTACGGCACCAAGATGGTCGGCGGCGTGACCCCCGGCAAGGGTGGCACCACCCATCTGGACCTGCCGGTCTTCAACTCCGTGCACGAAGCCAAGCACGTGACCGAAGCCAACGCGTCGGTCATCTACGTGCCGCCGCCCTTCGCGGCCGACTCGATCCTCGAGGCGATCGATGCCGAGATGGAGCTGATCATCTGCATCACCGAGGGCATCCCGGTGCTCGACATGATGAAGGTCAAGCGCGCGCTGGTGGATTCGAAGTCCCGCCTGATCGGGCCGAACTGCCCGGGCGTCATCACGCCGGATGCCTGCAAGATCGGCATCATGCCGGGCCATATCCACCGCCGCGGCCGCGTCGGCGTCGTGTCGCGTTCCGGCACGCTGACCTACGAGGCCGTGAAGCAGACCACCGATCTGGGCCTGGGCCAGTCCTCGGCTGTGGGCATCGGCGGCGACCCGATCAAGGGCACCGAGCATATCGACGTGCTGGAGATGTTCCTGGCCGATGACGAGACCGACGCGATCATCATGATCGGCGAAATCGGCGGCTCGGCCGAAGAGGACGCGGCGCAGTTCCTGGCCGACGAGAAGAAGCGCGGCCGCTGGAAACCGACCGCGGGCTTCATCGCCGGGCGCACCGCCCCTCCGGGCCGCCGCATGGGCCATGCCGGCGCCATCGTCGCCGGCGGCAAGGGCGGTGCCGAGGACAAGATCGCCGCGATGGAAGCGGCCGGCATCATCGTCGCAGACAGCCCCGCCACGCTGGGCGAGGCCGTTCTGAAGGCAATGGGCAAGTAAATTCCGCAGGCGCGCGGGAAACCGCGCGCCGCATTCCCGCCCGCAGACCGCCGGTCTGTCTTTCTTTACCACCCCGAGGCTACCTCTCCCCGATGGGACAAGGAAACGCGATCAGAGCCCGTGACATGCAGCCGGCCGCCCCCGTGGCGCGCCGGCCGCACGGGTTCCGCTGGCAGTTCCGCGATGTCCAGGTGCTGACATCCGGTCCCGCGACCTTATCTGACAGCATATCGTCCGCAGAGGCCCTGCCGGGCGCCGCCGCACCGAATTCATTGGGATGCAACCCCCGAGAGGCACAGCCATGACCGAAATGAGCAAGAACGACATATTCCATGCCTCCAGCTTTCTGCAGGGCCAGAATGCGGAGTATATCGAACAGCTCTACGCGATATATGCAGCGGACCCGTCCAGCGTGGACGCCGCCTGGGCGGAGTTCTTCGCCTCGCTCGGGGATGCCGGGACCGATGTGACCGCCGAGGCGAAAGGCCCCTCCTGGGGCCGCATGGACTGGCCGCCGACCCCCAATGACGACCTGACCCAGGCCCTGGACGGCCAATGGGCCAGCCCCGCCGTCGAGATGAAAGCCGCGGGCGACAAGATCAAGTCCAAGGCCGCCGAGAAGGGCGTCTCCGTTTCGGATGACGCGGTGAAGCGCGCCGTCCTGGATTCCGTGCGCGCGCTGATGATCATCCGCGCCTACCGGATCCGCGGCCACCTGGTGGCCGACCTGGACCCGCTGAACATGCGCCAGGTCACGCCGCATCCGGAACTGGATCCGAAATCCTACGGCTTCACCGATGCCGACATGGACCGCCCGATCTTCATCGACAACGTGCTGGGCCTGCCGCTGGCCTCGATGCGCCAGATCATGTCGATCATCAAGCGCACCTATTGCGGCACCTTCGCCCTGCAATACATGCACATCTCGGATCCCGAGCAGGCCGGCTGGCTGAAGGAGCGGATCGAGGGCTTCGACAAGGAGATCACCTTCACCCGCGAAGGCCGCCGCGCCATCCTCAACAAGCTGGTGGAGGCCGAGGGCTTCGAGAAGTTCCTGCATGTCAAGTACATGGGGACCAAGCGCTTCGGCCTCGACGGCGGCGAGGCGCTGATCCCCGCGATGGAACAGATCATCAAGCGCGGCGGCAATCTGGGCGTCAAGGAAGTCGTGATCGGCATGCCGCATCGCGGCCGCCTGAACATCCTCGCCAACGTGATGCAGAAACCCTATCGCGCGATCTTCAACGAATTCCAGGGCGGCAGCTTCAAGCCTGAATCCGTGGATGGCTCGGGCGACGTGAAATACCATCTCGGCGCCTCCTCGGACCGCGAATTCGACGGCAACTCGGTGCACCTGTCGCTGACCGCGAACCCCTCGCACCTGGAGGCGGTGAACCCGGTCGTCCTCGGCAAGGCGCGCGCCAAGCAGGACCAGCTGTCGGACAAGGAACGCCGCGCGGTCATCCCGATCCTGCTGCATGGCGATGCGGCCTTCGCGGGACAGGGCGTCGTGGCGGAATGCTTCGCGCTTTCGGGCCTGCGCGGCCACCGCACCGGCGGCACCATCCATATCGTGGTGAACAACCAGATCGGCTTCACCACCGCGCCGCATTTCTCGCGCTCCTCGCCCTATCCCACCGACAACGCGCTGGTGGTCGAGGCGCCGATCTTCCACGTCAATGGCGACGATCCCGAGGCGGTGGTCCATGCCGCCAAGGTGGCGACCGAGTTCCGCCAGAAATTCGGCAAGGACGTGGTCATCGACATCTTCTGCTATCGCCGCTTCGGTCACAACGAGGGCGATGAACCGATGTTCACGCAGCCCGAGATGTACACCAAGATCAAGCGCCACAAGACCACGCTGCAGCTCTACACGGAGCGGCTGGTCCAGGACGGGCTGATCCCCGAGGGCGAGATCGAGGACATGAAGGCGCAGTTCCAGGCGCTGATGAACGAGGAATTCGAGGCCGGGAAAGAATACAAGCCCAACAAGGCCGACTGGCTGGATGGCCGCTGGTCCTCGCTGGACCAGGAAGGTCAGGAATACCAGCGCGGCCAGACCGGCATCAAGGAAGAGACCTTCCGCGAGATCGGCCGCGCGCTGACCCAGATCCCCGACTCCGTGCATACCCACAAGACGATCGGCCGCTTCGTCGGCGCCCGCGCCGAGATGTTCGAAAGCGGCAAGGGCTTCGACTGGGCGACCGCCGAGGCGCTGGCCTTCGGCTCGCTGCAGACCGAAGGGTTCCCCGTGCGCCTGTCGGGCCAGGACGTGACCCGCGGCACCTTCTCCCAGCGTCATTCCGGCCTCGTCGACCAGAAGACCGAGGACCGCTATTACCCGCTGAACCATATCCGCGAGGGCCAGGCGCATTACGAGGTGATCGACTCGGCGCTTTCGGAATACGCCGTCCTGGGCTTCGAATACGGCTATTCGCTGGCCGAACCGAATGCGCTGGTGCTGTGGGAAGGCCAGTTCGGCGATTTCGCCAACGGCGCGCAGATCATGTTCGACCAGTTCATCTCCTCGGGCGAACGCAAGTGGCTGCGCATGTCGGGCCTGACCGTCCTGCTGCCGCACGGTTTCGAGGGCCAGGGCCCCGAGCACAGCTCGGCCCGGCTGGAACGGTTCCTGCAGATGTCGGCCGAGGATAACTGGATCGTCGCGAACTGCTCGACCCCGGCGAACTACTTCCACATCCTGCGCCGCCAGCTGCACCGCAACTTCCGCAAGCCGCTGATCCTGATGACGCCGAAATCGCTGCTGCGCCACAAGCTGTGCGTGTCCGAGCTGAAGGATTTCGTCGAGGGCTCCAGTTTCCACCGGGTGCTGAAGGACCATGCGGATATCGGCGAACACCCCACCAAGCTGGTGTCGGACGACAAGATCAAGCGCGTCGTGCTGTGTTCGGGCAAGGTCTATTACGACCTGCTGGAAGAACGCGACGCCCGCGGGATCGACGATGTCTACCTGCTGCGCGTCGAGCAGTTCTATCCCTTCCCGGCGATGAGCCTGGTGGAGGAGCTGCAGCGGTTCAAGGGCGCCGAGATGGTCTGGTGCCAGGAAGAGCCCAAGAACCAGGGCGCCTGGAGCTTCATCGAACCCAATATCGAATGGGTGCTGGACAAGATCGGCGCCACCCACAAGCGGCCCGTCTATGCAGGGCGCGCCGCCTCGGCCTCGCCGGCGACCGGCCTGGCCAGCCAGCACAAGGCACAGCAGAACGCGCTCGTGAACGCAGCGCTTACGACCGAAGGGAACTAAAGCAATGTCGACCGAAGTCCGTGTCCCCACGCTGGGGGAAAGCGTCACCGAGGCAACCGTGGCAACCTGGTTCAAGAAGCCGGGCGACACCGTCGCGGTGGACGAGATGCTGTGCGAGCTGGAAACCGACAAGGTGACGGTGGAGGTTCCCTCCCCCGCCGCCGGCACCCTGGCCGAGATCGTCGCCAATGAAGGCGACACGGTCGGGGTCGATGCGCTTCTCGCCTCGATCTCCGAAGGCGCCTCCGATGCCGCCCCGGCCGCCGCACCCGCCGCCGCCAAGGAAGAGGCGCCCGCCGCCTCCGGGTCGGGCGAAAGCATCGACGTGATGGTTCCGACCCTGGGCGAATCCGTCTCCGAAGCCACCGTCTCGACCTGGTTCAAGAAGGTCGGCGATACCGTCGCGCAGGACGAGATGCTGTGCGAGCTGGAAACCGACAAGGTGTCGGTCGAGGTTCCCTCGCCCGCCGCAGGCGTCCTGGCCGAGATCATCGCCCCCGAAGGCGCGACGGTCGATGCCACCGCCAAGCTGGCCGTGCTCAGCTCCGGCGGCGCCGCGCCGAAAGCCGCCGCGCCCAAGGCCGAGGCCGCTCCGGCGCCGGCCGCGTCCGGCAAGGACGTGGAAAACGCGCCCTCGGCCAACAAGATGATGGCGGAAAAGGGCATCGACCCCGCCTCCGTCTCCGGGTCTGGCAAGGATGGGCGCATCATGAAAGGCGATGTGCTGAAGGCCATGAGCGCCCCCTCGGCAGCCCCCTCCGCCCCGGCCGCGCCGCGCGCCCCCTCGCCCGCCGAGGATGCCGCCCGCGAGGAACGGGTGAAGATGACCAAGCTGCGCCAGACCATCGCGCGCCGCCTGAAGGACAGCCAGAACACCGCGGCCATGCTGACCACCTATAACGAGGTGGACATGTCGGCGACGATGGACCTGCGCAAGGAATACAAGGACCTCTTCGAGAAGAAGCACGGCGCCCGCCTGGGCTTCATGTCCTTCTTCACCAAGGCCTGCGTCCACGCGCTGAAGGAAGTCCCCGAGGTCAATGCCGAGATCGACGGCACCGACGTGGTCTACAAGAACTACGTCCATATGGGCATCGCCGCGGGCACCCCGCAGGGCCTGGTGGTTCCGGTCATCCGCGACGTCGACCAGATGTCCTTTGCCGATATCGAGAAGGCGATCGCCGACAAGGGCAAGCGCGCCCGCGACGGCAAGCTGTCCATGGCGGAAATGCAGGGCGGCACCTTCACCATCTCCAATGGCGGCGTCTACGGCTCGCTGATGTCCTCGCCGATCCTCAACCCGCCGCAATCGGGCATCCTCGGCATGCACAAGATCCAGGACCGCCCGGTCGTGGTGAACGGCCAGATCGTCATCCGCCCGATGATGTACCTGGCGCTGAGCTACGATCACCGGATCGTCGACGGCAAGGGCGCCGTGACCTTCCTGGTCCGCGTCAAGGAAGCGCTGGAAGACCCGCGCCGCCTGCTGATGGATCTGTGATCCGCCACTTTGCCGGATGACGGGGGCGCCCTTCGGGGCGCCCCTTTCTTTTTGGCCCCTCTCCGCCCCGCGATTCTGTGCCATGCCCCCCGCCTCCTGCGGCTCCGCCTCCCGCCGGAAACGGGCGCAGGCGAAATACCGCCGGTTCCCGCCCGTTTTTCGTCAAGGGGGCCCATCCGGGAGGCTGCGCGATCGTGAAGGATTGACAGGATGGCTATGGACCGGATCTCACCATATTTTCATTCTTAATCAGGTACTTATATTATGTTTCAGTCTTGGGCGGAAGATGGCGTATCGCGCCGATCTCAACTAAATGTGAAAGACTGATGGCATTCGAGCAACAGTCAGGCGGATAACGCGGCCCCTCCCGTTCCTTTCCCCCGCACCGGGTCTATCTCTCCTCTCGAGCCGCACGCGGACCGCTCAGGAAAACCGTCCGCCTCTTTTGAGAGAAACTTAGGAGTACTCACATGCGTGCAGTCTACGCTCTGGCCACCGCATCCGCCCTCGGCCTGGCCGCAACCCCGATCTTCGCCGGCGCTCTGGAAGAGCCGGTCATCACCCCGGCACCGGCACCCGTCGCCGCAGCGCCGATCGGCAGCCTCTGGGACGGCTTCTACGCCGGTGGCCAGTTCGGCGGCGCATGGCTCGACGCCGATGGCGACGCGGCCAATGGCGATTCCGACGACTGGCTGGGCGGCGCCCATATCGGTTGGCAGGGTGTCTCCGCCAACGGCCTGGTCTACGGTGTCGAAGGCGACATGAACGGCACCGCGCTGGAACTCGACGGCCATGACGTCAACAGCCTGAGCCACCTGAAGGCGAAACTCGGCTACGACATGGGCCGTTCGATGATCTACGCAACCGGTGGTGCCGCTTACACGGACATCAAGGGTCTCAGCGAATCCTGGGGCTGGACCGGCGGCGTCGGCTACGACTACATGGTCACCGACGATCTGTCGGTCGGTGCTGAAGTCCAGTACCAGGCCTTCGACGATTTCGACGGCGGCGACACCGATGTCGACGGCACCAGCGCCGTGGTCAAGGTTTCCTACCACTTCTGATCTGCCTCCGCGCAGGATCACATGGAGAGGGCATCGCGCAAGCGGTGCCCTTTTCCTTTGCCCATTGCCCGCGCGACAGGCAGGACGCCGCGAAATCCGGCAAGGGCCCGCCGCGCCGCGCGTGTTGCGCTGCACCGCGGCATCGGCGGCGGCGCGCATCAAGGCTCTGGTGATACCTTCCATGGCAGGGAGGATGGCCAGCACAGGAGCCATGCCATGCGATGCCGCGCCCTACTCCCCCTGCCCCTTGTCCTCAGCGCGGGCATGGCCGCCGCCGCCTGCAGCGATGGCGGCGGTGCGGATGCCTATGCCCTGGGACAGCGCCTTGCCCTGCAGGGGCTGGAGACCCGCGCGCGCGAGGCTGTCGCCGCCCGCCATGCGACCTGCTATGTGCTGGGCCATCGCGAGGGGCGGTTGATGCGGATGCTGGCGGTGCAGCCCGTGCCGCCGCGCAAGGCAGCGCCCGTGCGGCCGCGCCGCGGCTGAGGCATCCCGCCGCTGCGCCTTGCCTGAATCACCCCGGCGGATTAGGTCCTGCCCCGACCGTCCTTGCCGGAGCTGCCGCATGACCGCCGAACTGACCGCGCTTGTCCTTGCCGCCCTGCTGCAATGCCTGCAGTTCCTTCTGGTCGCCATCCCGGCAAACCGCGAACTGGGCCCAGGCGTCACGATGGGACCGCGCGATGACGGGCCGCTGGCCGAGCGCGTCAGCCCCCGGACCGCCCGGCTGGCCCGCGCGCTGCAGAACCATTTCGAGGGGCTCATCCTCTTTGCCATCGCCGTCACCGCCGTCACGCTGGGCGATGCCGCAAGCACCCTGACCGCGGCCTGTGCCTGGATCTACCTCGCCGCGCGGATCCTCTATGTTCCGGCCTATTACTGCGGATTGTCACCGTGGCGCTCCTGCATCTGGTCGGCGGGATGGCTCGCAACGGTTGTCATGCTGGTGGCGGCGCTTCTATGACATCTGTAAGGACAGGGCTGTCCGCCCCCGGTGGACATCCGTATACCGAAACGCCACGCCCCAATGTTTCGCCAGGAGGAAAGAATGGCAGACTATGATGTGATCGTGATCGGCGCCGGCCCCGGCGGCTATGTGTGTGCGATCCGCTGCGCCCAGCTGGGCCTCAAGACCGCCTGTGTCGAAGGCCGCGAGACGCTCGGCGGCACCTGCCTCAATATCGGCTGCATCCCCTCCAAGGCCCTGCTGCACGCCTCTCACGAAGTGCACGAGATGCACGAGAATTTCGCCAAGATGGGCATCATGGCGGGCACCCCGGACATCGACTGGGCGCAGATGAAGTCCTACAAGGACGATGTCATCAAGTCGAACACCACCGGCATCGAATTCCTGTTCAAGAAAAACAAGATCGACTGGCTGAAAGGCTGGGGCTCGATCCCGAAGGCCGGCGAGGTCAAGGTCGGCGACAAGACCTATACCGCCAAGAACATCATCGTCGCCTCGGGCTCCGTGCCAGCCTCGCTGCCCGGCGTCGAGGTGGACGAGAAGACCGTCGTGACCTCCACCGGCGCGCTCGAGCTGGCCGAGATCCCCAAGAAGATGGTCGTGATCGGCGCGGGCGTCATCGGGCTGGAAATGGGCTCCGTCTATGCGCGGCTCGGGGCCGAGGTGACGGTTGTCGAATATCTCGACGGCATCACCCCCGGCGCGGATGCCGAGGTCGCCCGCCAGTTCCAGAAGATGCTGTCCAAGCAGGGCTTCGACTTCGTGCTGGGCGCCGCGGTTCAGTCGGCCACCCCGAAGGAAGGCGGCGCGAGCGTCACCTACAAGCTGAAGAAGGATGACAGCGAGCACACGGTCGAGGCCGATGTCGTGCTGGTCGCCACCGGCCGCACCCCCTTCACCGACGGGCTGGGCCTCGCGGATCTGGGCGTCGAGATGACCAAGCGCGGGCAGATCGCCACCGATGCGCATTGGAAGACCTCCGTCGACGGCATCTATGCGATCGGCGACGCGATCAAGGGGCCCATGCTGGCGCACAAGGCCGAGGACGAGGGCATGGCCGTCGCCGAGGTGGTCGCGGGCAAGCATGGCCATGTGAATTACGACGTCATCCCCGGCGTGATCTACACCTGGCCCGAGGTCGCGTCAGTCGGCAAGACCGAGGAGGCGCTGAAGGCCGAGGGCCGGGCCTACAAGGTCGGCAAGTTCTCCTTCATGGGCAATGGCCGCGCCAAGGCCGTCTTCGCCTCGGACGGCTTCGTCAAGATGCTGGTGGACAAGGAAACCGACCGGATCCTGGGCTGCCACATCATCGGCCCGTCGGCCGGCGATCTGATCCACGAGATCTGCGTGGGCATGGAATTCGGCGCGGCCGCGCAGGATATCGCCCTGACCTGCCATGCGCACCCGACCTTCTCCGAAGCGGTGCGCGAGGCGGCCCTGGCCTGCGGCGACGGCCCGATCCACTCCTGATCCGGCCCTGCCCCGAAACGAGAAACGCCCGCCTGATGGCGGGCGTTTTTCTGTCCGGGCCCCGCAGAGGGCTCAGGCGGGCACGGCCGCCCCGCCGCCGGGCAGGCCGCCGCGACGCGATTCCGCCCAGGCCACGCCCAGCACGGCGATCCCGCAGAGCGCCAGCACCGCACCGACCCAGCCGGTCGCCGCCCAGCCATAGCCCGCGCTCAGCGCCAGCCCGGCCAGCAGCGGCCCGATCGCATTGGCGAAGTTGAAGGCCGCGTGGTTCAGCGCCGCGGCCAGGTTCTGCCCGTCCGCCGCGACATCCATCAGCCGCATCTGCAGCGGGATCACCAGGCCCGCCGTGGCCCCCAGCACCAGCAGCGTGACGGTCATCGCCACCCAGTTGCCCATCACCATCGCATAGGCCACGGGCGCCGCCGCCATGCCGATCAGCAGCACCAGCGCCCCGCCGAAGCGCGACCAGCTGGCAAGCCGCCCGGCCAGCTCATTGCCGAAGGTCGCCCCCAGGCCGAACCCGGCCAGCGCCAGCGGGATCGCCCAGGCGGGTGCATCCGTCGCGTCGATCATCGCGGCGGAGAAGAACGAATAGACGGCAAACACCCCGCCGAACCCGACCGAGCCCACCAGCAGCGTCAGCCAGACCGCGCGGTTGCGCAGCACGCCCAGTTCGCGCAGCGGGCTGGCGGCGGGATCGGCAGGTTCCAGCGGCGCGACCCGGCGGATCATCAGCGCCGAGGCGGCGGCGATCAGCGTGACGATGACGAAGCACCAGCGCCAGCCGAAGCCCTGCCCGATCGCCCCCGCCAGCGGCACGCCGACGATATTGGCGACGGTCAGCCCCATCAGCACCTTGGCCACGCCCTGCGCCCGCTTGCCCTTGGGCAGGATATCGGCGGCAAACAGCATCGCGATCCCCAGATAGGCGCCGTGCGGCAGGCCCGACAGCACGCGCGAGGCGATCAGCGTATTGGCCGTGGGCGCCAGCGCGGCAACCGCATTGGCCAGGGCGAAGAAGGCGATCAGGAGCGTCAGGAGCCGCTTGCGGGCAACACGCGCCCCCAGCACCGCCAGGACCGGCGCGCCGATCACCACGCCGAAGGCATAGCCCGACACGGCATGGCCCGCGACGGGCTCGGACACGCCTAGGTCGCGGGCGTAATAGGGCAGAAGCCCCATCGAGGCGAATTCCGACACGCCGATGGCAAAGGCACCGAGCGCGAGCGCGAGGATGGTCCGGCGGACCTGGGCATCCGGATAGGTCATGGGCAGGCCCCAACTGTGATTACGGGTCATTGCGGAAACGCACCGGACGGCCCCGGCCATGCCGAGGGCTCCGCTGCAGTGCGGCAAGGCTAGGGCATCACGATCCGGCCGTTAGCGCAATCGCCATTCCTGCAAGGGCGCCCTTCGCAGAATGCATGACGCCGCCCGCGCAGCCTCCCGTCCGCCGCGCGAACCACTCCCGCGATCCGTCGCCCCGCACGCAAGGGCCGCAAGGCAAAACCCGCCCTGCCGCAGAAGATCAGCCCGCAGCATCGCATTCGGCCCTGGCTGGACATGACCGTTCATTTGCATCGAATTGGTAAATTTCGCGAACGCCCCTTGCGGTAGCGTGGTGCCCGGGGGCGGAATCGAACCACCGACACGAGGATTTTCAATCCACTGCTCTACCCCTGAGCTACCCGGGCACGGGCGGAGCGGCTGGTTCACCGCTCGGGTTGCGGCGTTCTAGGCAAGGCGGCCGGGACTGTCCATAGCGAAAATCGAAAAACTTCAGTGACGCGGCGGCAAGTCGGGCAGGTCCTCGCCGGACGGCTCCTCCTCGGCCGGGATGGCATAGGAGCCGTTCAGCCAGCGCGCCAGGTCGACATCCGCGCAGCGCCGGGAGCAGAAGGGACGATAGCGCGGATCCCCGCGCCTTTCGCAAACCGGGCAGCTCATGCGCGGATCTCGTGCAGCGGCAGGCGCTCGCGCTTGCGCTGCAGTTCCGCATGGCCCAGGGGCGTCCAGCCGACGAAGCTGGTCTCCACCGGATCCTCGCGCAGCGCGGCCTTCAGCACCTGTTCCCAGGTGGTGCGGTCCTTCTTCGGCATCGGGGCGAGGTCCAGCACGATCTGCCCCGACAGGCCCTTGAGCCGCAAGAGCCGCGGCAGCGCGCGGGCGGCGGCGATATTCGCCTTCAGCCCGGCCGCGGGCGAGGTGTCTGCCCCGGTATTGACATCGACCGCCACCAGGGCGCGGGTCGGTTCGACAAAGACCGAACCGCCGCCGTCCAGGGCGGTCTGCGGATCCAGCAGCGCGTCGATCATCTCGGCGACGCCGAAATGCGCGAAATCGGCCTCGTCCTTCAGGACCTCGTCGGGCTCCGGCCAGTCGCGCCAGGCCAGGTCGGCAGGGGCAGGCCCCTCGACCAGGAGCTCGGGCTCGCCCTGCGCATCGGCGCAGACCTGTGCCGCCAGCTCGGCCATGGCGGCCAGGTCGTCGGCCAGCTCCTCCGCCCCCGCCTCGCCCGCGACGGAGCGCAGGATGGCACCGTGACCGGGATCGAGCGCGATGCCATGGGCGATGGCGGCGATCTTCTCGCGCAGATCCTCGTCGCGGATCCGGCGCGAGATGTTCACCCCCGGCGCATCCGGCGTGACGATGGCATAGCGGCTCTTGAACAGCAGGCGGGGCGTCACCGGGACGGCCTTGCCCGGCTCGGCATAGCCGGTCACCTGCACCAGCATCCGGTCGCCCGGCGCCAGTCCGCGACCCTGCCGGAAATAGCCCTTCTGCCCGCCGCCCAGGCTGAGGATGACCCCGCCCTGTCCCTTCAGCGGACGCTCGACCTTCGCGCGATAGATCGCGCCGATGGCCGGGCGGTCGTCTTCCGGTGCGACAAGAAGGTCCTCGATCACGCCGCCTTCGAGAAGCACCGCCGTCTCGCGGCCGCGCCATTCGCCCAGAAGAACCTGATATCCGTTCATGCGGACCCTCCCGTCACAGGATAACCGAAACTGGCCAGAAGCGCCGAGGTCTCGGCCAGGGGCAGGCCGACGATACCGGTGAAGGACCCCTCGATCCAGGCGACGAAGGCCGCGGCGCGACCCTGGATGGCATAGCCCCCCGCCTTGCCCTGCCACTCGCCGCTGTCGATATAGGCGTCGATCTCGGCTTCCGACAGGCGCTTCATGCGGATCTGGCTCTGCACCACGCGGTCGCGGGTCACGCCGTCGCGGCCAAGCGCCACCGCGGTGAAGGCCCGGTGCCTGCGCCCCGACAGGAGCCGCAGGAAGGCCCTTGCCTCGGCCGCATCGGCGGGCTTGCCGAGGATGCGCCGGCCTACCGCGACGGTCGTGTCGGCACACAGCACCAGATCGCCCGCAGCGGCGGGGATGGCGGCCAGCTTCTCGGTCACGATCCGATGGCAATAGACCCGCGGCAGTTCGCCTGCGCGCGGGTCCTCGTCGATTTCGGGGGGAAGGATCGCATCCGGCACGATGCCGATCTGCGACAGCAGTTCACGCCGCCGCGGCGACCCCGATCCCAGGATCAGTCGCAAGCCTGACCTTACTTGAAGCGGTAGTTGATCCGACCCTTGGTCAGATCATAGGGGGTCATCTCGACCTGAACTTTGTCGCCGGCAAGAACACGAATCCGGTTCTTGCGCATCTTTCCTGCCGTATGCGCGATGATCTCATGGCCGTTTTCCAGCTCGACCCTGAACGTCGCATTCGGCAGGAGTTCCTTCACGACACCAGGAAATTCGAGCATTTCTTCCTTGGCCATGGTCACTCCATGATTGATTTCATACAAATTCCGGCACTGAGTCCGGAATCAGCGTGTAGATGCGCCGAAACCCCGTGCAAATCAAGGGCACGAATCGCCGGGGAGGCGAATGTTACCGGGAAACACCTGAGAAATCCGCAATTCCCCCCGCGACCTAGAGGCTCACGCGCCGGCGCGCCACCTCGTAGGCCCCGTCCGTCCAGTCGGCGCGAAGCCGCGCCTCGCCGTCGCTGCGCCGCGCGCGCAGCAGATCCAGCGGCGCATCGGCGATCACCCAGCCCGGACGATCCGTCTCGCCACGGGCCAGAACGCCATCCGCGGGCAGCCCGCGATCCGGCGGGGTGTAGATGCCGGCGCAGCCGGTGCTGACATCGATCAGCGGGCAGCGCGTGCGCCCCAGCAGCGTCGCATGGACGGTGACGCACTGGCCCTCCAGCGCGCGGGCCTGCGCGGCAATGCGCAGCCGCCCCTGGCCGGAAGGCGCATCGGTGCAGGACGGGATCAGCAGGATGTCGCAATCCAGCGCCCGCGCCAGCAGGGGAAATTCGCTGTCATAGCAGATGACGATGCCGATCCGCCCCAGCGGCGTGTCGAAGGCGGCCAGCGCGTCGCCGGGGCAAAGCGCGGTATTCTCCCGCTCCCACGGCGTCAGCATCCGCTTGTCGACCGGCGCCATGGTGCCGTCGGGGAGGCAGAACCAGGCACGGTTCAGAAGCCGCCCCTCCACCCGCTCGGGCGCCGAGCCCGTCACCACGGCAATGCCATGCGCCTGCGCAAGCCCGGCCAGGTGATCGCGATAGGCCCCGGCGCGCGCCGCCGCGACCTCCAGCCAGTCCTCGGGATCGGCATCGCCGATCAGCGCCGGTTCCATCCCGGCATATTCGGGGAAGACCGCGATCTGGGCGCCCTGCCCGGCCGCCTCTCGGACCCAGGCCGCCAGCTTCGCCTCCAGCGCCGCCGCATCGGGCAGGGCCTCGACCGGATAGGCGGCCGCCGCCAGCCGGATCACAGCTGTTTCAGCCATATCTGAAGCTCCTTCACGCTTTCCTCCGCCTCGCCCAGATCCGTCCAGGAAAACCGCTCCACCGCGCCGCCCAGGGGCGCATAGCCGCGCTTGCGCCAGAACGGGTCCAGCGGCCGGTAATCCGGCGGGCGCATGGGATGGGCCTGCGGACGGATCACCGCCGCGAAACAGGACCAGCGATAGCCCGCGCGGCGGGCATGGGATTCGCGATGGTCGAAGAACATGTGGCCGATCCCCCGCCCGCGATACTCCGGCAGCAGAACGCTTTCGGCGCAGTAGAACACCTGCTCCTGCGGCGGTGCGCCTGCGGGCCAGTCGCCGCCCGGGGCGGCCGCGTGATGGGCCGATAGCGGCATGCCCGTCGCCGCCCCCACCAGGCGGTCGCCATCCCAGGCCCCGGCGAGGATCGCATCGGGCGTGTCGGCATAGCCTGCCAGATAGCCGCGTTCATAGGCCCGGTCGCCGTCATAGAGATAGGGCCAGGCGCGGAACACCTCGATGCGCAGCGCGGCCAGCCCGTCCAGCGCCCCGGCCAGGGCCGCCCCGGTCAGCGGGCGCAGCGCGATCACGGCCGGTCCTCGGACAGCAGAACGCAGACCAGGGTGAACAGCCGCCGTGCGGTTTCCGCGTCGACCGCCGCCTTGCCCGCCAGCCCCTCGACCAGCGCCCGGGCGCCTTCGCGATGGATGGCCCGGCGGGCATCGTCCAGCGCCTCGATCTCGCTGGCCCGCGCGGTCTTGACCGCCTCGTAATAGCCCGCGCAGATCTCGCCGTAATCTTTCACGACCTGGCGCAGCGGGCCCAGCGACAGGTCGAACCGGCCCGCCCGGACGCCGTCCGCGACGCCGTCCGCGACGGTCAGATCGAAGCTGACCCGCGAACCGCTGCGCCCCAGAACCAGACGGTAGGGACCGGGCGGGCCGTCAGGCAGGGCAAAGCTGTTCTCCTCGAGCAGGTCGAAGACCGCCACCTGCTGTTCCTGCAGCATCTGCGGCGAGGGGCTGCCTGCCTCGCCCGGATCCAGGTCGATATGCGACAGCCGGTCGGTCATGCCCCGCCCCGGTTCAGCCGGTCCAGCCTTGCGCGCACCGACAGGCCATGGGCCTCCAGGCTTTCGGACATGGCCAGGGTCTCGGCCGCCGGACCGATCGCCGCCAGCGCGCCGGGGCTCATCCGGGCCAGGGTCGTGCGCTTGAGGAAATCCATCACCGACAGCCCCGAGGAGAACCGCGCAGAGCGCGCGGTGGGCAGGACGTGGTTGGGCCCGCCGGCATAGTCGCCGATCGCCTCGGGCGTCCAGGCGCCCAGGAAGATCGCGCCGGCATGGCGGATCCTGGCAGACAGCGCCTCCGGATCGGCCACGCACAGTTCCAGGTGCTCGGGCGCGATCCGGTCCGAAAGGGCGGCGGCCTCGCCGAGGTCGCGCACCGTGATGACCGCGCCGAAATCGCGCCAGCTGGCCGCCGCGATGGCGCGCCGCTCCAGCGTGTCCAGCCGCGTCTCGACCGCCGCCGCGACGGCCCGGCCGAATTCCGCGTCATCGGTGATCAGGATCGACTGGGCGCTTTCGTCATGCTCGGCCTGGCTCAGCAGGTCGATGGCCAGCCAGTCGGGGTCGTTGTCGCGATCGGCGATCACCAGGATCTCGGAGGGTCCGGCGATCATGTCGATGCCGACCTTGCCGAAGACCCGCCGCTTGGCCGCCGCGACGAAGGCATTGCCCGGCCCGGTGATCTTGTCCACCGCCCCGATCGTTTCGGTGCCATAGGCCATGGCCGCCACCGCCTGCGCGCCGCCGATGCGATAGACCGTATCCACCCCAGAAAGACGCGCGGCCAGAAGGACCAGCGGATTGACCTGCCCGCCGGGGGTCGGCGCGCAGATCGCCAGCCGCTCCACCCCCGCGACGGCGGCCGGGATCGCGTTCATCAGCACCGAGGAGGGATAGCTGGCCAGACCGCCGGGCACATACAGCCCCGCCGCCTCCACCGGCGTCCAGCGCCAGCCGAGTTCCGCCCCCGACGCGTCGGTCCAGCGTGCATCCGCGGGCATCTGCCTCTCGTGATAGGCCCGGATGCGCGCCGCCGCCAGTTCCAGCGCCTCGCGCTCGGCGGCGGGCACGGCGGCGCAGGCGGCGTCGATCTCGGCGGCGGAAAATGCCAGCCTGTCCGGGCTCAGGTCGAGGCGGTCGAATTTCGCCGTCAGCTCGATCACCGCCGCATCGCCGCGGGCGCGCACATCTGCGATGATCCCGGCGACGATCGCGTCCACATCGGGACTGTCCTCGCGCTTGGCCGACAGAAGCGCGGAAAACGCCGCCTCGAAATCCGGGTTTTCGGTGGACAGGAACTGTACCATGGCGCCCTCGCTTGGCGTTTTTTCTATCCGCCCCGGCTGCAGGCCACAAGTCCGGGGCGCCTCGTCCTTTCGGAGCAGGCCGGATCGTGCCCGGCCGGATCAGTCGGGATGATGCGGCACGCGCCCCGAGGGCGCGACATAGGGACGGGTGACGTCCGACAGCGTCGCATCGAGGCACTCGACCTCGAGCCGCAGCGCCCCGTCCCCGGCAAAGGACAGGATCACGGCGCCCTGCCCGTCCTCGCCCGGCTCGAAGCCGATCCCCAGAAGCGACAGGATCAGCTCCGGATCCCGGCGGTCGAGACCCTGGCTGGACACCCGGCGCACATCGCCCAGGCTCAGGACGCTCTGCACCCGCTCCACCGGGCGCCCGGCACGCTCGGCGGCGGCGCGATCCTCCCAGCGGAACCGGTTCAGCAGCAGCGAGAACCGCCGCGCCTTCGGCTCCCAGGTCATTTCCGCCGCCGGCAGGACCGCATCCTGCACCAGCGCCGAGATCACCTGCAGGTCGTCGGCATCGGCCGCGATCAGGCGCAGCGGCTGTTCGGCCCCGTCCTCGAAACGTGCATCGCTCATGCCGCCACCCGTTCGATCAGCGCCCCGCAGGCGCCCAGCTTCTCCTCGACCCGCTCATAGCCGCGATCCAGGTGATAGACCCGGCTGACCAAGGTCTCGCCCTCGGCGGCCAGAGCCGCGAGGATCAGCGAAACGCTGGCGCGCAGGTCGGTCGCCATGACCGGCGCGCCCTTCAGCCGTTCGACCCCGGTGACGGTCGCGGTGTTGCCGTGCACGTCGATCCGGGCGCCCATGCGGATCAGTTCGGGCGCATGCATGAAGCGGTTCTCGAAGATCGTCTCCTCCAGCGTGCTCGCCCCCTCGGCCGTGCACATCAGCGCCATCATCTGCGCCTGCAGGTCGGTGGGGAAGCCCGGGAAGACCTCGGTGCGCACATCGACGGCACGGATCCGCTCGGCCGCGCGCCGCACGCGGATGCCCTCGTTGGTCGGCGTCACCTCGACACCCGCCTCGTGGAGCTTCTCGACGAAGGAGCCCAGAAGCTCGATCGACCCGCCGACAAGTTCCACCTCGCCATGGGTGATGACCGGGGCCAGCATGTAAGTGCCCATCTCGATGCGGTCGGCGACGACCCGGTGGGTCGTGCCGTGCAGCCGGTCCACCCCCTCGACGGTCAGGGTATCCGTCCCCTCGCCCTCGATATGCGCGCCCATGGCCCGCAGGCATTTCACCAGGTCGACGATCTCGGGCTCGCGCGCGGCGTTTTCCAGAACGGTGGTGCCGCGGGCCAGCGTGGCAGCCATCAGGATGTTCTCAGTCGCCCCCACGGAGGCGAAGGGCAGCCGGTGCCGGGCCCCCTTCAGCCCGCCGGGCGCCGAGGCGTGGACATAGCCGTCCTTCAGGTCCATCTGCGCCCCCAGCGCGGCCAGGCCCTCGAGGTGGAAATTCACCGGCCGCGCGCCGATGGCACAGCCGCCGGGCAGCGACACGACCGCATGGCCATGCCGCGCCAGCAGCGGCCCCAGCACGTGGAAGGAGGCGCGCATCTTGCGCACGATGTCGTAATCGGCGCGGTCGTTGGAAATCTCGTGCGAGGAGGTGACGATCACCCGCCCCTCGTCCAGCGCGGCCACCTCGGTGCCCAGCGATTCGAGCAGCCGCGACATGGTCGCGATATCCGACAGCCGCGGCACGTTGGTCAGCGTCAGCGGTTCCTCGCTGAGCAGCGTCGCGGGCATCAGCCCGAGGCAGGCATTCTTTGCCCCGGCGATCGGAATGCGCCCCCGCAGCGGGCCGTTGCCCTTCACCAGAATGGAGTCCATCGCTCAGTCCTCGCTGTTGTCCGACGCCTCGCGCGCCCGCGTCTGCGCCTTGCGCCGCTGCAGGTTCGCCTTGAGAGCGGCCTTGAGCCGGTCCTCCCGCGTCGGGCGGTCGGACTTCTCGGTTTTGGGGTCGGTTTGCTTTGCCATGGGAGGCTCATAGAGGAGTTGCAAAAAACCGTCCAGATTGCGCTTGCATCCCTTCGCCGTTCTGCATAGAAGCCGCCCCACGCCACCCGGGCAGCCCCGGAACAGGCGACGGCGCCGCAGTAGCTCAGTGGTAGAGCGCACCCTTGGTAAGGGTGAGGTCGGGAGTTCAATCCTCCCCTGCGGCACCAGAAAACACCCATGACACGACCAGATCCGTGCACCCGTTCCCCGGCGTGACCTGCAGCATGCGTCACCTGGCGGGACCAGACGGGGCCGTTCCGGCAAGGATCCGGGCAGATCCCGCGCAGGCAGGGGCCAAGCCGGGCGTTTCGTGCCACAGGAACCCGGGCTGCGCTGGCGGGCATGACCCGGGCGGTCGGCGATGGATCATGCGCCCCTCGCACCAGCCGGGCGCGGCCGCGCAATGGCAACGCCTCCGCCCGGCCGCGTCGAGAGGCTGAACCGCGCCCCGGACCTCCATGCACCGGCATCGCGATGCCCGCCCGCAATGGCCCGGCCATGCGCAAACCCGTCGCGGCAGGGGATGATGGCACGGCCCTGCCGCCCAGGCGCCGCGACGCGCCCGACGCAACCGCCGGGAACGGCGGGCCGCCGCAGGTCGGGCATCCTGCCGTCAGTCGTCCCCGAGACGGTTCAGCACGGCCGCCACGATCGCCTCCGGGCGGTCCTCTTGGACGAGGTGGCCGGCGCCGGGGACGGAAACCACGGGATGATCCGAGATCAGGGCGGCAAGCTCCGCCCCCTTCGCCCGAGGGATCCAGCGATCCTCCTCCCCCCACAGGACCGAGACGGGGCAATCCAGACGACCGTAAAGCGGCTGGATCTCGTCGGTGTACCGCTGGTCCATCTGCGCGATCTGGCGATAGAACCCGGATTGGCCGACCTGCCCGAGCCAGGGCGCGCAGTAGATCTCCAGCGCCTCCTCGGAGAGGGGGACATGCGCCGCGGTCTGCAGATAGGCCCGCAGCAGCGCGAGATGCATGTAATCCGGCATCCCGCGAAACGCCGCTTCGTGCTGACGCACATGCCGGACGAAGGGCGACCCCCAGGGCGCAAGGGCAACGGCATCGAAGATCGTCAGGGACCTGTAGCGCAAGCCGTTCAGGTACCAGGCCCGCAGCGCCGTCGCGCCGCCGAAATCATGTGCCAGGATGTCGGGGCGCTCCAGCTCCCATTCCGCGAAGAGCGCGGCGAGAACCCGGTTCTGCATCGCCAGGGACACATCCTGCCCGTCGCGCATCTCCGACAGCCCGTATCCGGCCAGATCGTAATAGTAGACCGTCCTGCGATCGGCGATCAGCGGGACGATCCGGCGCCAGACCTGCGCGGAGAAGGGCGTGCCGTGAATCGCGACAAGCGGCGGGCCGCGTCCGGTCGCGCCCCAGCGGATGAGATTGCCCTCGATAACGGCGGCATGGGGAAGGTCCAGCATGAGATGATTCCGCATTGTCATTTAGCTAAGTAGCTATATGAATGGCGGCATGGACAGATCAACCCAAATCCGCGCCATGGCCAGCACCCGGCGCCTGCGCATCCTGTCGCTGCTGGCCCGGCCGAAGGCGCAGTTCGGGCATCAGGAGTCCGCCGACCCAGAGGCGTTCGGGGTCTGCATGAGCCTGATCGCCGAGGCGCTGGCCGTCGCCCAGCCCACCGCCAGCAGACATCTCGAGATCCTGCGGCAGGCCGGGTTCATCACGGTGCGCCGACACCTCAAATGGTCCTATTGCAAACGCGACGAGGCCGCGATCAGCGGCTACCTGGACTGGCTGCGCCGGGAGGTCGGGGGCGCCGGCTAGGGGCTTTGCCCATCCGCCCGGCACGCCGACGGACCGGACCGGCACAGTCGCCCCCCGGAGCAGGACCCGCGCCCGACCTCCGCGGGCGCGGCGGCGGGTCGCTTGACACGCTTCCCGGCTGCTGTACCGCTGTGCCCGGACGCGGCCGAGGAAGGAACCGGAGATGACGCAGGACGACAGGGTCAGGATCGTGCTTGCCCATTTCAGGCTCTGGGATCCGAAGGTCAGCGGAACCGCACCGGCCCGCGACGGCGGATTGCGGCTGCTGGATGCTGAGGGGGCGCCGCGCTGGCGGATCATCCCGGGCGACCGGCCCGAGGCGGAATTCTGGAGCGCGATCCGCAACAGGGGCACCCGCCAGGTACGCAAGACCGCTGGCGCGCTGCTGCTGCGCCGGGACCTGACCCCGGCCGAGACCGAAGCGCTGTGGCGGCGCGAGGATGCGCTCGACCCGCAGCGCGCGGTGGCGCTCTTCGCCCTGGCGGCAGGCGAGGCCGCGGCCGATGAGGCGCTGCGCCGGCCCGACTTCCTGATCCTCGGCACCATGAAGGGCGGCACGACCTCGCTTTACGACCACATCTGCCGCCACCCGCGCGTCGCCGCGCGCCGCCCCAAGGAGATCCACTATTTCTCGCTGCGCCGCGATCTCGGGGAAGACTGGTATCGCGGCTTCTTCGCCGGCAAGCGGCCCGGCGAGCTGACGGGCGAGGCCAGCCCCTCCTATTTCGACATTCCCCGCCCGGACATCCCCGCCCGGATCCGCGCGATGGCCCCCCGGGCGCATCTGTTCGCGATCCTCGCGGACCCGGCGCGCCGGGCGGTGTCGGAGTATTACCACAACCTGCGGATCGCGCGGAACGCGGCGCCCGACAGCGATTTCATCCGACCGCAGGACGTGCTGACCGCAGAGCGCGCCCGCGCCGATCTGGCGGCCGGGGCCTCCTATCTGCGCACCGGTTTCTACGAGACACGCCTGCCGCTGTGGCGCGAGGATCTCGACGCCGGGCGCATGACCATCCTGACCCAGCGCGCGCTGAAGGCCGATCCCGTTGCCGTGACGCAGCAGGCCTGGGCGGCGCTCGGCCTGTCCCCGGTCCCGCTCGGGCCGGACAAGCTCAGGGTCCTCAACCGCAACAGCTATCCCGCGCCCGATGCCGGGCTGCAGGAATTCCTCTCCGACCTCTATGCCGGGACGGTGGCGGCGATGCAGCGCGATTACGGCGTGACGCTCTGATCCCCCGGTTCAGCCCAGCCGGTTGAGCCCCTCCCCCGTCAGGATCGTCACCCTCGGGGTGATGACCCCTTCCGGCCCCGGCGCCGCGGTGACCTGAAAGGTCGCGCCGCTGTCATGATGCCGTCCAGAAATCGGGTCGTCATAGTCGAGCAGAATGTTGATCGCGGTTCTGCAGGCCCCGTCTTCTTCCTGAAAAAGCGAAACGCGTGCGGCATGAAAAAAGGTTTCGCCGCCCGGCGGCAGCACGCCTGAATCGGCACCGCCGCCGTGACCGAATACCAGCGGTTCGCCGCGCGTGATCCTCTTGGGCTGAACGGACCGGACGATATTCACCGCAGGCGCATGCCCCACGTTCCGCGCCCTCAGTTCCACCTCGACCACCGCCTGTCCCGCCACTTCCGTCAGGCGGCATGCCGGCAGCGGAACGACCAGCCGGGGGGCGCATCTGGTTCCGCCCGATCTCCCGTGTCGCGGAGAATGTTTCCTCGCTCACCCGCAAGGTCCAGGCCACGAATGCCACAGCCATCGCGCTGACCAGCGCCGGGGCCACGCCGACCAGGGCCGTGATCCAGTCGGTCACCGTGTCCTGCCCGCCGACCGGCAGGATGCCCAGATGCACGAGGACCAGCGTCGTCCCCCCGATCCCCGCGACCGGACCGAGGCAGACCCCGTTGCGTTGATCCTTCCATCCCTTCATGGCCTCGCCTTTCCCCTGCCGGACATGAAAACGCGCGCCCGGGGGCGCGCGTCAAGCATTGCCAAAGCGAGGAAGCTCAGTGCTTCTTCTTCTTCGGCGGCATCAGGTCGGTGATCGTGCCCTCGAACATCTCGGCGGCGAAATTCAGCGTCTCCGACAGGGTCGGGTGGGCATGGATCGTGTGGCCCAGATCGACCGCATCCGCGCCCATCTCGATGGCCAGGGCGGCCTCCGCGATCAGGTCGCCCGCATTGGTCCCGACGATGCAGGCGCCGATGACGCGCTGGTCCTCGGGGTTGAAAAGCAGCTTGGTCATGCCCTCGGAGCGCCCGTTCGACAGCGCCTTGCCCGAGGCCGCCCAGGGGAAGACGCCCTTCTCATAGGCGATGCCCTTGGCCTTGGCTTCGGTCTCGGTCAGACCGCACCAGGCGACTTCCGGGTCGGTATAGGCCACCGACGGGATCAGCCGCGCGTCGAACCAGCGGTTCTCGCCGGCGCAGACCTCGGCCGCGACCTTGCCCTCATGCACCGCCTTGTGGGCCAGCATCGGCTGGCCGACCACGTCGCCGATGGCGAAGATATGGGCAACGCCGGTGCGCTGCTGCTTGTCGACCGGGATGAAGCCCCGCTCGTCCACCAGGACCCCCGCCTTCTCGGCATCGATCAGCTTGCCGTTGGGACGGCGGCCGACCGCGACCAGCATCATGTCGAACGTGTCCTCGAAGGTCTTGCCATCGGCGCCCTCGAAGGTGACTTTCAGCCCCTTCTTCTGCGCCTCGACATTGGTGACCTTGGTCTTGAGGAAGACATTCTCGTAGCGCCCGCCGATGCGGGTGGCCAGCGGCTTGACGATGTCCTTGTCGGCGCCGGGGATGATCTGGTCCATGAATTCCACGACCGTGATCTTCGCCCCGAGCGCGTCATAGACGCAGGCCATCTCCAGCCCGATGATGCCGCCGCCCAGCACCAGCATCCGCTTGGGGATCTCGCGCAGCTCCAGCGCGCCGGTGCTGTCGACGATGCGCGGATCGTCCTTGGGAATGAACGGCAGGCTCACCGGCTCGGACCCGGCCGCGATGATGCACTGGTCGAAGCTGACCGTCTTGGTCCCGTCCTCGCCCGCGACCTCGATCATGTTGGGCCCGGTGAACTTGCCCATGCCGCGCACGACCTCGACCTTGCGCGCCTTGGACAGGCCGGTCAGCCCGCCGGTCAGCTGGCCGACCACCTTGTCCTTGAAGGCGCGGACCTCGTCGAGGTTGATCTTCGGCTTGGCGAAGCTGACGCCATGGGCGCCCATCTCCTCGGCCTCGGTGATCACCTTGGCGACATGCAGCAGCGCCTTCGACGGGATGCAGCCCACGTTCAGGCAGACCCCGCCCAGCACCGGATCCTTCTCGATCAGGATCACCTTCTTGCCCAGGTCGGCTGCCCGGAAGGCCGCCGTGTAGCCGCCGGGGCCGGAGCCCAGAACGACCACCTCGGCATGCAGGTCGCCCTTGCCCGAGGCGCTGCCGGTGGCGGCGACGGCGGCAGGCGCCGCCGGCGCAGCCGCGGCCTTGGGCGCCTCGACGGCGCCCGAGGACGCGCCCCCCTCGCCTTCCAGCACCATGATCAGCGACCCTTGCGAGACCTTGTCGCCCTCGGCGACCTTGATCTCCTTGACGGTGCCGGCGGACGGGGACGGCACTTCCATCGTCGCCTTGTCGGATTCCAGCTCGATCAGCGCATCCTCGGCGGCGACCGTGTCGCCCACCGAGACCAGCACCGAGACCACCGGAACGTCGTCGAAATCGCCGATATCCGGCACGGTCACGTCGATCGTGCCGCCGCCTGCGGATTTCGCCTCCGGCGCGGCCGGGGCCTCGGACGGCGCCGCCTCGGCGCCTTCGGCCTCGAGGACGATGATGAGAGTGCCTTCCGACACCTTGTCGCCCTCGCCCACCTTGATCTCGGCGACCTTGCCGGCCGCCGGGGACGGCACTTCCAGCGTGGCCTTGTCGGATTCCAGCTCGATCAGCGGATCCTCGGCGGCGACCACGTCGCCCACCGAGACCAGGACCGACACCACGGGCACATCGGTGAAATCACCGATATCGGGTACTTTGACATCCATCGGGACTTCTCCTTACCACATCAGCTTGCGCATGTCGCCCAGCAGCGTCTTCAGCGTCACGCAGAAGCGGGCTGCCAGCGCGCCGTCGACGGCCCGGTGGTCATAGGACAGCGACAGGGGCTGCATCAGGCGCGGCACGAATTCCGAGCCGTTCCAGACCGGCGCCATCTTCGAGCGGGTCAACCCGAGGATCGCGACTTCCGGCGCATTGACGATCGGCGTGAAGGAGGTGCCGCCGATACCGCCCAGCGACGAGATGGTGAAGGTCGCGCCCGACATGTCGCCGCCCTTCAGCTCGCCCTTGCGGGCCTTGCCGGACAGCTCCATCAGGTCCTTGGAGATCTCGACCAGGCCCTTGCGGTCGGCATCCTTGATCACCGGCACGACAAGCCCGTTCGGCGTGTCGGCGGCAAAGCCGATATTGTAGAAGTTCTTCTTGATCAGCTTGTCGCCATCGGGATGCACCGAGGAGTTCAGCTCCCAGTGTTCCTTCAGCGCCGAGACCGAGGCCTTGATCACGAAGGACAGCAGGGTCACGCGATAGCCGTTCTCCTTGGCCATCGTGTCCATTTCCTTGCGGTACTTGTCCAGATCGGTGATGTCCGCCTCGTCATTATGCGTGACGGCCGGGACATTCAGCCAGGAGCGGTGCAGCGCCGGGCCCGAGATCTTCTTGATCCGGGACATCTCCACGTTCTCGACGGGGCCGAATTTCGAGAAATCGACCGCCGGGACCGGCGGGATGCCCATGCCGCCCGAGACCGCGCCGCCCTTGGCAGGCGCCGCCGGGGCGGCCGCCTTCAGCGCCTTGGCGATGTCCTCGCGCAGGATGCGGCCCTTGCGGCCGGTGCCGTTCACCTTGGCCAGGTCCACGCCGACCTGCCGGGCGAAGGCCCGGACCGAGGGCGAGGCATGGGCCTTGGAGAACCCGCTATCGGTGACCGAGGCCGGGGCGGCGGCGGGGGCCGCCTTGGGCGCCTCCGCCTTGGGGGCCTCGGCTTTCGGGGCCTCCGCCTTCGGCTCTTCCTTGGCGGCCGGGGCCTCCGCGCCGTCCAGGATGATGATCAGCGATCCCTCGGACACGGTGTCGCCTTCGGAGACCTTGATCTCCTTGACGGTGCCTGCCGCGGGGGACGGGACTTCCAGGGTCGCCTTGTCGGATTCGAGTTCCAGCAGGGCGTCTTCCTCGGCCACGGTGTCGCCGACGGCGACCAGGATGCTCACCACCGGAACATCCTTGAAATCGCCGATATCCGGAACCTTAACTTCGATTGCCATAGTCATGTCTCCTCGTCCGCCGCCTTACACCAGGCGCGGGTTCGGCTTTTCGCCGTCGATCTCGTACTTCTTCAGCGCCTTCTCGAGCTGAGCCTTGGTCACGTCGCCCGCCTTGTAGAGGTCCACCATGGCGGCGGCGGCGATGTGATTGGCATCGACCTCGAAGAACCGGCGCAGGTTGACCCGGCTGTCCGAGCGGCCGAAGCCGTCAGTGCCCAGAACCGTGAAGCTGCGGCCCTCGGGGACGAAGCCGCGGATCTGCTCGGCATAGTTCTTCATGTAGTCGGTGGCCGAGATGATCGGACCGGTGGATTTGCCCAGCTGCTCGGTGACGAAGGGCACCTTCGGCTCCGCCAGCGGGTTCAGGCGGTTCCAGCGCTCCGCATCCTGCCCGTCCCGGGCCAGTTCGTTGTAGCTGGTTGCCGACCAGATCTCCGCGGTGACGCCGAAATCTTCCTGCAGCATCTCCGCCGCCTTGATCGCCTGCACCAGGATCGTGCCCGAGCCCATCAGCGTGACATGCTTCTTGCCCGGCTTGGCCACATCCTTGAGCTTGTACAGCCCCTTGATGATGTCGCCTTCCACGCCCATCGGCATGTCGGGATGGCTGTAGTTCTCGTTCATCAGCGTGAGGTAGAAGAACACGTCCTCCTGGTCCTCGTACATCCGCTTCAGCCCGTGCTGCACGATCACCGCGACCTCGTGCTGGAAGGTCGGGTCATAGCTGATGCAGTTGGGGATGGTGCCGGCCAGGATGTGGCTGTGGCCGTCCTCGTGCTGCAGGCCTTCGCCGTTCAGCGTGGTGCGTCCCGCGGTGCCGCCCAGCATGAAGCCGCGGCAGCGGCTGTCGCCCGCGGCCCAGGCGAGGTCGCCGATCCGCTGGAAGCCGAACATCGAGTAGTAGATGTAGAACGGGATCATCGGCACGCCATGCACCGAATAGGAGGTCGCCGCGGCCATCCAGTCGGCCATGGCCCCCGCCTCGTTGATCCCTTCCTGCAGCACCTGGCCGTTGACGCTCTCCTTGTAGAACATCATCTGGTCGGCATCCTGCGGCGTGTAGTTCTGCCCCAGCGGGTTGTAGATCCCCACCGAACGGAACAGGCCCTCCATGCCGAAGGTGCGGCTTTCGTCCGGCACGATCGGCACGACCTGCTTGCCGATCTTCTTGTCGCGCAGCAGCGTCGTGAGGATCCGCACGAAGGCCATCGTGGTGGAAATCTCGCGCTCGCCGGTGCCCTTGAGTTCCTTGCCGAAGGCGTCGAGGCCGGGGATCTCCAGCTTGGGCGCGTCGTGATGGCGTTTCGGGAACTCGCCTCCCAGCGCCTTGCGGCGATCGGCCAGATAGGCCTTCTGGGCATTGTTCAGCTTGACGAAGGGCGCCTTGGGCAGATCCTCGTCGGTGACCGGGATCTCGAACCGGTCGCGCATCGCGCGAAGCTGGTCATCGGCCATCTTCTTCTGCTGGTGGGTGGTGTTCTGGCCTTCGCCGGCCGTGCCCATCCCGTAGCCCTTGACGGTCTTGACCAGAAGGCAGGTCGGCTGCCCCTCGACCTTGGTCGCGCGGTCGAAGGCGGTATAGACCTTCTGCACGTCATGGCCGCCGCGGCGCAGATCCCAGATCTGGTCGTCGGTCCAGTCCTCGACCAGCGCCGCCGTCTCGGGGTACTTGCCGAAGAAATGCTTGCGGATATAGGCGCCGTCCTTGGACTTGAAGGTCTGGTAGTCGCCGTCGATGGTTTCATCCATCAGCTGGCGCAGCTTGCCCGAAGTGTCCTTCTCCAGCAGCTCGTCCCAGCCGCGGCCCCACAGAAGCTTGATGACTTCCCAGCCCGCGCCGCGGAACGCGCCTTCGAGTTCCTGCACGATCTTGGAGTTGCCGCGCACCGGACCGTCCAGGCGCTGCAGGTTGCAGTTCACCACGAAGATCAGGTTGTCGAGCTTCTCGCGCGCGGCCAGGGAGATCGCGCCGAGGGACTCGGGCTCGTCCATCTCGCCATCGCCGAGGAAGCACCAGACCTTGCGGTCGGATTTCGGGATCAGCCCGCGGTTCTCCATGTATTTCATGAACCGCGCCTGGTAGATCGCGCAGAGCGGGCCGAGGCCCATGGAGACGGTCGGGAACTGCCAGTAATCGGGCATCAGCCACGGATGCGGATAGGAGCTGAGCCCGCCGCCATTGGCCTCGGAGCGGAACGCCTCGAGCTGCTCCTCGCTCAGGCGGCCTTCCATGAAGGAGCGCGCGTAGATGCCCGGCACGATATGGCCCTGGAAGAAGACCAGGTCGCCCAGGTTGGTGGCAGACCGGGCGCGCCAGAAATGGTTCAGACCGACATCGTAAAGCGCCGCCGAGGAGGCGAAGGATGCGATATGGCCGCCGTATTCGGAACTTTCCTTGTTCCGCCGCACCACGGTCGCCATGGCGTTCCAGCGGTTGATCGTGCGGATCCGCCATTCCATTTCAAGATCGCCCGGATAGTCGGGCTGGTCATCCACCGGGATGGTGTTCTGGTACGGCGTCGTCGCCGAGAAGGGCAGCATCGCGCCGGCGGCGCGGGCCTGCTGCACCGCCTTGTCCAGAAGGAAATGGGCACGATCCGCGCCGTCCCGCTCGATGACATCGGCAATCGCCTCCTGCCATTCCTGGGACTCGACCGGATCGATATCAGGCTGATCTTTCATGGAATCTCTTCCCGTGCATGAAGCACACCAAGAGACTCCGCGAAACCGGCTCCTCCCAGTGCTGTTTTCCCCCGGGACGGTATTGCGGAAACGGATGGGTTTCCAGCCCGGGCATTCAGATCGCGGCGGTTGTTTTCTTGCGCATTCCGGGTCGGCCCGTTATAAATGTTCTGCGCAAGAATGTTTCGCTCTTCGTCGTTGTTTTGCTGGCAATTCAAGGCACTAGGGGCCGAAGCCGACAGCGCTCTTTACCTACATGACAGATTTCCGGCCTGACACCCCCCTGACCGCATATCCGCCCTTACAGGGCTGCATGGCCACAATTATCTGTCCCGTAATGCTTGTCACGCGACATTTTTCCTATGCCCGGATTCATCGAATTCGTCGGATCGCAGTCCCGGTAATGGGCGGCAAGCGCCGGCTTGGCCCGATACAGGTGGCCGACATTGTGTTCGGCCGGGTATTCCGCGCCCCGCGCATCGAGGATCGCCAGCATCTCCTCCTTCAGGGCCTTCGCATCCACGCCCTTGCGCAGGATATAGTCCTGATGCAGCACATGGCACAGGAAATGCCCGTAATAGAGCCGGGCCACCAGTTTCTCGCCGATATGCGCGGGCAGCTGCTCCAGCCAGTCGCGGTCATTGCGGCGCAGCGCGATGTCCAGCGCCAGGATGTCCTCCACCTCCCCGGCATGGACATGGCCATAGCGCACCGCCGCCCCCGCCGCGGCGAAGCGGTGCAGCCCGGCAATCCTGGCCTCGCGCGGGGTGCAGGCGAAGAAACCGCCCTCCTGCCCGTCGAAGATCGCGGGCAGCAGCGCCTCCGCCTCGGCGATGCCGCCATCATGCATCTTCAGGATCAGGTGGTGTTCATAGCGGTCGCGCCAGTCGCGCAGCCGTTGCGGCAGATGCTCCGGCCAGAGCCGCGCCAGCCCCTGCATGAACCGGTCGGTGAGCCCGCGGGTCGGCCCCCATTTGTTCAGCCGCGCGTCGATCGCCCCCTTCAGCGCGAAGAACCCCGGCAGCCGGTCGGTCCCCAGCTTGTCGATCATCACCACCGTGTCCTTGCCGTAGACCGCCGAGATCTCGAAGACCTCGCGATGCATGTACTCGGCGGAAACCGGCAGCGTGCGGAATTCCGACAGGATGCGGCGGCGCAGCTCGGTCAGCTCGGCGGGATCGTTCGTGCCGACATAGAACACCTGCTCGGCGCCGTTGACCGGGTAGGTGTCCAGCCGCAGGGCAAAGACCGCCAGCTTGCCCGCGCAGCCCGCCGCCTCGTGGAGCCGGCGCGCATCGGCATTGAACCGCGCCGGGCTGTCGGCCTCCACGTCGCGCACCCGCGCCGCGTAATCGGTATCGGAGGCCTTGCGATTGGTCGGCGCGGGGCTGTCATGGTCGTAGCGCCCCGCCTCCAGCCGCGTCAGGATCTCCTCGGGCGTGTCGCCCAGGTCGAGGCCGAGATGGTTCACCAGCTCCAGCTCCCCCGCCGCGGTGATCCGCGCGAAGAGCGACAGCTCGGTATAGCTCGGCCCCCGCTCCACCAGCGAGCCGCCGGAACTGTTGCAGACCCCGCCGGTGATCGACGCGCCGATGCAGCTTGACCCAATCTCGGAATGCGGCCGCCGCCCCAGCGGTTTCAGCAGCTTCTCCAGCGAGAACAGCGTCGCGCCCGGAAAGCTGAGGATCTGCCGCCCGCCCTGCAGCGTGTGGATCGCGTCCATCCGGCTGGTGCTGAGGATCACCACGCCGCGCCCGTAGCGGCCCTTGGGCGTCGAGCCCTCCGTCAGCCCGGTATTGGCCGCCTGCAGGATGACGATCCGGTCGGCGGCGACGCAGGCCTGAAGCACCCGCCACTGCTCCAGCAGCGTGCCGGGACGCACCACGGCCAGCGCCTCGCCCTCGCCCGAGCGGAACCCCTTGCGGAACCGTTCCGTCGCCTTCTCGCCGGTCAGCACATGGCGGCGTCCGACCGCGCGGCGCAGCGCCTCCAGTAGGTCCTGATCGGTCATCGCGGGTCCTCCTTCGCAGCGCCCCGCGGGCGGCTGTTCCTGCCCCGCCTGTCGAACCAGACCGGCGCGCCTGCGTCAAGCGGGCTGCCGCCGCTGGCCCCGGGCCGCGCCTTGCGCGATACTGGCGCCGCAGCCAGTGGAGAACATGCCCATGACCACCCCGCCCGCATCCGCCACCGCCCTGCCCGGCTGGGTCTTCGGCTACGGCTCGCTGGTCAACCACCTCACCCATGACAGCCGTCCGCTGCGCCCGGCGCGGCTGCGCGGCTGGCGGCGGGAATGGTGCCTGACCGCGCTGCGCCCCGTGGCCTTCCTGTCGGTGCGCCCCGATCCGGGCGGGCGCATCGACGGGCTGGCGGCCGAGGTCCATCCCGATGCCTGGCCTGCGCTGGACCTGCGCGAACACGCCTATGACCGCCATGCGGCAGAGCTGGAAACCGCCCTGCCGGGACAGGCCGCGGTCTATGCCGTGGCCCCCCGGCACCGCGCCGCGGGCCCCGGCGGCGCCATCCTGCTGAGCTATCTCGACGTGGTGGCCGAAGGCTATGACCACCATTTCGGCGCGGCCGGGCTCGACGCCTTCTTCGCCACGACCGATGGCTGGGACCGGCCTGTCGCCGATGACCGCGCCGCGCCGCTCTATCCGCGCCACCGCGACGTGGCCGCCGGGCTGCGGGACAGGGTCGACGCGCATCTGGACCGGCTGGGCCTGTCCCCGTGTTCGGCGGAAATAACCCTCGCCAAAGCGGCGGGGCAGTTCTAGGAACCCCGCATGGCCCAGATCGATTCCCTCTTCGTCACCCGTCTCTACCGCGCCCGGCTGGCCGAACTCGGCCATGACATCGACCCGGACGAGCTGAGAGAGTCCTGCTATGTCATCGCCGAGGATGACGAGGCCGGCCAGGAATGGTGCGAGCAGAACGGCTATCCCGGCTACACCTCCTACGCCTCGCTGACCGACCTGCCCTGGCGGTTCCCCATCTTCGCCGAGATGAAGAAGGCGCTGGACGCCCATGTCGCGGCCTTTGCCGGGGACCTGGAATTCGATTTGGGCGAAGGCCGGCTGGAGCTGGAGGACCTGTGGATCAACATCCTCCCCGAGGGCGGCATGCATGCCTCGCACCTGCACCCGCATTCGGTGATCTCCGGCACCACCTATGTCGCCATGCCCGAGGGCGCCGCGGCGCTGAAGCTGGAGGATCCCCGCTCGGCCCGGATGATGGCCGCGCCGGCCCGGCGCAAGGATTGCCGCGCGGATCTGCGCACCTTCGTCTATGCCAAGCCCGCGGTCGGGGATGTCCTTCTGTGGGAAAGCTGGCTGCGCCACGAAGTGCCGATGAACCTCTCCGAGGAGGAACGCATCTCGGTCAGCTTCAACTACAAGTGGGTCTGACCGGCTGGGCTCTGGCGCAGACATCCTGCGCGCCCGGGAACAGACCCGGCCGCTGACGCGGGCCGCCCGGGCGATTATCTAGGGGACAAGCGGCGCCCGGCGCCAGAAAGGATGTCCCATGAAGAAGATCGGTTTCCTGTCCTTCGGCCACTGGAACCCCGAGCCCGGCTCGCCGCTGCGCTCGGCCGGCGAGATGCTGCGGCAGTCCATCGAGCTGGCCGTCGCCGCCGAGGGGCTGGGGCTGGACGGCGCCTATTTCCGCGTGCACCATTTCGCCCGGCAGATGGCCTCGCCCTTCCCGCTGCTGGCCGCCGTCGGCGCGCGGACCTCGCGGATCGAGATCGGCACCGGCGTCATCGACATGCGCTACGAGAACCCGCTCTACATGGTGGAGGATGCGGGCGCGGCCGACCTGATCTCGGGCGGGCGGCTGCAGCTTGGCCTGTCGCGCGGCTCGCCCGAACAGGTGATCGACGGCTGGACCCATTTCGGCTACCAGCCCGCCGAGGGCGAAAGCCCCGCAGACATGGCGCGCCGCCATGCGGAGGTCTTCCTGCAGATGCTGGAGGGCAAGGGCTTCGCCCGGCCGAACCCGCAGCCGATGTTCCCCAACCCGCCCGGCCTGCTGCGGCTGGAGCCGCAATCGCCGGGGCTGCGCGACCGCATCTGGTGGGGCGCGGGATCGGACGCGACCGCCGTCTGGGCGGCGAAGATGGGCATGCATCTGCAGAGTTCCACGCTGAAGGATGACGAGACCGGCGAGCCGTTCCACGTGCAGCAGGCCCGGCAGCTGCGCGCCTACAAGGCCGCCTGGGCGGAGGCGGGCCATGCGGGCGCGCCGCGCACCTCGGTCAGCCGCTCGATCTTCGCGATCACCAGCGATCTGGACCGCCGCTATTTCGGCCGCGGCGGCAAGGAGCGCGACCAGTTCGGATTCATCGAGAGCCAGCGCTCGGTCTTCGGCCGGTCCTACGCGGACGAACCCGATCGCCTGATCGAGCAGCTGGCCGCCGACGAAGCCATCGCCGAGGCCGATACGCTGCTGCTGACGGTGCCGAACATGCTGGGCGTCGATTACAACGCCCATGTGATCGAAAGCATCCTCACCCATGTCGCCCCGGCGCTCGGATGGCGCTGAGCGCGGCCGGGCTCAGGCGCTGCGCTGCGCGCCGCCGCGGCGCAGATAAGCGGCCAGCGCCTCCTCGCTGAGGGGGCGGGCGAAGGCATAGCCCTGCAGCATGTCGCAGCCCGCCTGGCGCAGCACGGCGACCTGGTCCTCGGTTTCCACGCCCTCGGCGATGGTCTCGATGCCCAGGGTCTCGGCGATCTCGACGATGGCGCGCAGCAGGTTGCGGGACCGGTGGCTGCGCGCCACCGGCATGACGATGCGGCGGTCGATCTTCAGGGCGTCGGGCGCGATCTCCATCAGCCCGATGATGGAGGCATGGCCCGAGCCGAAATCGTCGATCTCGATCTCGATCCCCGCCTCGCGGATCATGTCGACATGGTACTTGAACGCCTCGCTCTCCTCCTCGACCAGGATGGATTCCAGCAGCTCGAAGGCGACCTTGGTCTCGCCCGTGGCCAGCGACCGCGCCATGTCCACGACATCCGGGTCATGCATCCGCCCCGAACTGACATTGAAACTGATCTTGGGGATGACCAGCCCCGCCTGCCGCCAGCGCGCCAGCGCGCCGCCGGATTTCAGCATCATGATGCGGTCGATTTCCGGCACCAGCCGCAGCTGCTCGGCCACATGCATGAACTCCCCCGGCGCCAGCACGCCGCGGTCGGGATGGTTCCAGCGCAGCAGGGTTTCCACCCCCACGAGGCGGCCGTCGCGCGCCGAGACCTGCGGCTGGAAATAGGGGACGAATTCGTCGCGTTCCAGCGCGGCATGGATCTCGGCGGCCAGGCGGCGGTCATTCAGGATCCCCCGGTGCAGATCGGCCGTGAAGAACTCCATGCGGTTTCGCCCCGCCGCCTTGGCCTTGTAGAGCGCGGCATCCGCGAAGATCTGCAGCTCGGGCCCCAGCTGCGCCACGTCCCGGGCATAGGCGATGCCGAAACTCGCCCCGAACCGGCACAGTCGGCCGTCATAGGTCAGCGGTTCGGCGATGCGGGCCTGGATGCGCTCGACGATCTCGCGGGCGTTCTCCTCGGTCATGCCGGGGGCCAGCAGGACGGAAAACTCGTCCCCGCCGATGCGCGCGGCGAAATCCTCGCCGCGCAGGCAGGCGCGCAGAACCTGGGCCACCCGTGTCAGCACCAGGTCGCCCGCTTCGTGGCCCAGCGTGTCGTTGACATACTTGAAGTGATCCAGGTCGATCCGGATCAGCACGCAGCCGCGGCCGCCCGATCCGCGCGCCTCCTCCAGGCGGCGGGCCATCACATTGTCGAAATACCGCCGGTTCGGCAGGCCCGTCAGCCCGTCATGCAGCGCCTGGCGTTCGTTCTCGGCGCGCATCTTCTCGGCCAGGTCATGGGCATGGCGCAGCTCCGCCTCGCGCTCGACATCGGCCGTCACGTCATGGATCGCCCCGGTCCAGATGATCGTCCCGGCGGCATCCTTGCGCGGGATGGACGACCCGGCGAGCCAGATCAGCCCGCGATCGGGATGATGCAGCCGGAACCGCGCCCGCCATGGCGTCATGCTGCGCGCACTCTCGCGGGTGCTGGCCAGGATGCCCGGCAGATCCCCCGGATCGATCCGCCGGTAGACCTCGGCGGGGCTGGCCTCGGCCGCGCCGCCCGGCCATCCCATCAGGTCCTCGAAACGGCTGCTGACATAGCTGAAATCCTCGCTGCCATCGGGATGCTGGCGGAATTCGTACAGCCCCACGGGCGCGATGTCGGCGACGTTGCTCAGCCGCTCATGCGCGTGGCGCAGCTCGGCCGCGGCCTCCGCGGCGCGATGCTCCACCTCCAGGCGCTCGGTGATGTCCATGAGGTTGCCGTACCAGATCACGGCGCCATCCGCCTGCGCCGCGGCGCTGGCGCTGCACATCAGCCAGCGCAGGCCGCGCGCGGGGTGGAACAGGCTGAACCGCATCTCCGCCTGCCCGGCCGCGCCGGGGCGCGTGCCCCCGGCATCCCCCGCCCGGAACGTGGCCCATAATTCAGCGGCCTCGGGCCCGGGCAGGTTGCGCAAGGCCGCCTCTGCATCCTGCTGCAATTCCGCCATCCCGACGCCCAGCAGCTCCGGCAGCCGCGGCGTGCAATAGCGCCACTCGGCCCGGCCCTGCGGGTCCAGCCGCAATTCGAACAGCGCGCCGGGCGATTTCTCGGCGATGGTGTTCAGCCGCCGATGAACCTCGCCCAGCCTGGCATCGGCCTCGCGCGCGCGGCGCTCCGCCTCCAGCTGGTCGGTCACATCCAGCGTGTTGCCGTACCAGGTGACGGTCCCGTCGGGATTGGAATAGGGCAGCGCCTTGACCAGGATCCAGCGCAATCCGCGCTCCGGATGCAGGATGCGGTGCTGGTATTCGAAAGCCTCTCCGCCGCGCCGCGCCTGTTCCACCCGGCGTTGCGCCCCGGGCAGGTCCTCCGGCAGGATCGTGCTGTAGATGGCGCTCCCATCCGCGGCCAGTTCCTGCGGCGCGACCCCCATGATGTCCGGCAGGGCCGCGCTGAAATAGCGGAAGACCATGCGGCCCTCGGGATCGGTCTGGTACTCGAACAGCGCGCCCGGCGCGCGGTTGGCGAGGGCGTTCAGCCGCTCGACGGCTTCCTGTGCCTCGCGCACCGCCCGGTTCAGCCGCGCCTCGCTGTCCTTCTGGCTGTCGATATTGAAGATCGCCCCTGCCAACACGAAGGGCAGGCCCTCCGCGCTGCGGTCGATCTTGCGGGCCACGACGCGGTACCAGTGATAGCTGCCATCCTTGTGGCGCATGCGCGCGGCGCAGTCGAAGACATCGAGGCGATCGGCGAAAAGCGCCTCCATCCGCTCCACTGCCGGGCCCAGATCCTGCGGATGGTACAGCGCGCGCCAGCCTGCATCGGTGCAGGGAAACTCCCCCGGCTCGTAGCCCAGCTGCCGGTAGGTCAGGTCCGGCGCAACCCCGTCATCCAGCTCGGGATAGATCATGAAATGCCCGATCCGCCCCGCCTCCGAGGTGATGGCCATGACCTCCTGGCGCAGCAGCGCCACCGAGGTCGCCTCCTGCGCGGCGGCCAGGGCGGCGGCCAGCTCGCCCTCCTTCTGCTTCAGCGCGTCGATGCAGGTATGGGCGCCCGCGATGACCATGCCCTGCCCCGGTTCCGCCCCGCCCGCCCTGCGCCCGATCGAGCGGTGCCAGTGATAGCTGCCATCGCCATGGCGCAACCGCATCTCGATATCGAAAACGTCGGTACGGCCGCGCAGCAGCGCGATCAGGCCGCGCCGCGCGGCGGCCCTGTCCCCGGGATGGATGATCGCGTTCCACCCGGCGAAATCCGGGCGGAAGGCGTCGGGCGCATAGCCGAGCTGGCGGAAGCCCTCCGCCTCCATCCAGGCCGACCCCTCCTGCGGCGCGATCCGCCAGGCGCCCATCGCACCGCAGCGCGCGGCAATGCCCAGCATCTCGGCCGTGGCCTTGGCCGCCTTGCGGGCCGCCTCGGCATCCTCGAGCGCGGCGGCCAGCCGCGCCTCCGCCGCCTTGCGCGCGGAGATATCCACGAAGGCGCCGCAGACCATGCCGGGAAGCCCTCCGGCGACGGGCTCCACATGGCGGCCGACCGAGGTCACCCAGCGCCAGCCGCCATCCGCGTGGCGCAAGCGGAAATCCAGCGCCATTTCGCGCCCCTGGGCGAGAAGCGCGTCGAATCCCGCCTGCGCCGCCGGGCGGTCGCCGGGATGAACCAGGCCGATCAGGTCCGCCCGATGCAACCTGGTGCCCGGATCCAGCCCCAGGATCATTGCCAGATGGGTGCCGATCTCCTCCTCCCCGGTGGAGGGCACGGCATACCAGGGCACGACCCCCGCGCTTTCCGAGGCGATGCGCTGCAGCTGCAGCGTCCGCTTGGTGGCCAGCCGGGCGGACTCTGCCTCGTCGCGCGCCCCGCGCAGCGCCGCCTCCGCCTGCTTGCGCGCGGTGATGTCCATGGTGATCCCGCAGATCGCCAGCACATCCGGCCCCTCCCCGGCGGAGGCGGGCCGCTGCAGCGGCTGCGCCTCCGAGCTGAACCACAGCCAGCGCCCGTCGCGATGGCGCTTGCGGTAATCGACCGCGGCGCGCGGCAGGCTGCCCTCCACCAGCCCCGCCATCGCCGCCCGCACCGGCCCCAGATCCTCGGGATGGATGTCGTCCTGCATCTCCGAAAGGGGCTGCTCCAGCGCCGTGCCGGGATGCCCCAGCGCCGCGCGCGGCGGCATCGTATACTGCACCCGTCCCGTCGCCGGCGTGTAGTACCAGGCGACGACTCCGCCGAATTCGGTCGAGATGCGCAGCAATTCGGCGCTGCGCTCGGCCGCGTCGCGGGCGCTGCGCGCCGCGTCCAGCGTGTCGCGCAGCCGCGCCGCGGCGGTCTTGCGGCGGTCGATATCGACGAGGCTGCCGCAGATCACCGGCGCGTCTCCCCCGCCCTCCATCCGGCGCGAGGATGCCTCGAACCAGCGGAAATGCCCGTCGCGGAATCGCAGCCGCAGCTCGAACCGCACCTGGCGGCAGCGCCCGCGCAGCAGATCCTCGATCGCGCGGACCGCCGCGCCCAGATCCCCGGGATGGATCCGGGCCCGCAGCCAGGCCTTGTCCATCCCGCCCGGCGGCGGCGCATGGCCCAGCAGGGCGAAGACGCTTTCCGTCGCCCAGAGGCGCCGCGCCGCCATGTCGAGATACCACTGGCCGAGGCTGCCCGTTGCGGCGGCGGCATCCAGGATGCGGCCGTGTTCCGGGGCGGGCAGGCGGATCGTCTCCGCCCCGGTCGCGATCCGCATCTGCGGCAGCGGCCGCAGCCTCAGGATGACGCGGCCCTCCCCCGCCGGGTCGAGGTCGCAGGCGGCGAGGCCTTCGCTGCCGTCCTGCCGGCGGAAGGCCGCGCAGCAATCCTGGGGCGTCCCGTCGCGCAGGACCCGGTCCCGCGCCGCCGCCAGAACCGCGCCGAAGCCGCCGCCGCACAGATCGCCGGGCCGCCGGCCGCGCAGCGCAGCGACGCGGCAGCCAAGGAACCGGCCCATCGCGCGATTGGCAACCGCCACCTCGCCGCCGGGACCGATCAGACAGGCCGGCGCGGCCAGGCCCCTGACGACCCGGGCAGGTTCTTTCAGTCCCTCTTCCATACATATCCCAGCGCAGCCTGTGGCACCCGGCAAGGAATGATCGGAAATGACTAACCCGGCCTTGAGACCGGCCGGGTCGCTAAACTTGATCCTTCTTTCCCGCCCCGCGCGGGCCCGGAGCGCTAGAGGTCGATCAGCACGGTCTTGGTCCTGAGGCTGGACAGGTAGGCTTCGCGGCCGAGGTCCTTGCCCAGCCCGCTGGACTTCCAGCCGCCGGTCGGCAGGATGTGGTCGCGGGTGCGCCCGTAGCGGTTGACCCAGACGGTCCCCGCCTCCAGGCGGCGCGTCAGGCGCATCGCCCGGCCCAGATCGCGGGTGTAGAGCCCGGCGCAGAGCCCGTAGACCGGATGGGCCGCCAGCGCCATCGCCTCCTCTTCGGTGTCGAAGACCTGCAGCGTGGCGACAGGACCGAAAATCTCCTCGGTGATCGCCGGGCTGGCCGCGTCCACCCCGCCGATCAGCGTCGGCCGGTAGAAGCTGCCGGGCCGGTCGAAGCGGGTGCCGCCGCAGAGGATCTCCGCCCCCTGCGCGACCGCCGCGCCGACGATGCCGTCGATCCGCGCCAGCTGCTTTTCCGAGATGATCGGCGAGAACCCGGCCGGGTCCTCCCAGGTTGCGGCCGGGACGGGACGCGCGAAACGTTCCGCCAGCTTCGCGGCCAGCTCCTCGGCGATCTCCCGCTGGACCAGGATGCGCGAACCGGCCACGCAGAACTGCCCGGCATTGGGCAGGATGCCCTTCTCGAGACTGTCGAGCACCACATCCATATCGGCATCGGCAAAGACCAGCTGCGGAGATTTCCCGCCCAGCTCCAGCGTCATCGGCTTGATGCCGCTGCGCGCGACGGTCTCCATGATCTGCGACCCGGCCCGGGTCGAGCCAGTGAAGCTGACCTTGTCGATGCCGGGATGCGCCGTCAGCGCCGCCCCCGTCCCGGGCCCGTCGCCCAGCACGATATTGACCAATCCCGCCGGAATCCCCGCCTTCACCGACAGCGCGGCCATGGCCAGGGTCGAATAGGGCGTCATCTCGGAGGGTTTCAGCACGACCGCATTGCCCGCCGCCAGGGCCGGGCCCAGTTTCCAGGCGGCCATCGACAGGGGGAAGTTCCAGGGGGTGATGGCGCCGACGACGCCATGGGGCTGGGCCGAGATGAAGCCCATCTGGCTGTCCGCCGTGGGCACCAGCGTGCCGGCCTCCTTGTCGGCGAATTCGGCGAAGAACCGGATCTGCTCGGCGGTGGAGGCCACGTCCCCGGCCAGGGCCTGGGCGACCGGGCGGGAGGAGGCGACCGCCTCGATCCGGGCGATCTCGGCGCCGTTGGCCTCGATCAGGTCGGCCCAGGCATGCATCGCGCGGATGCGCGCCCGCGGCTGCCAGCCCGCCCAGCCCGAGGATTTCAGCGCGGCGCGGGCGGTCTCGACCGCGCGATCGACCAGCGCGGCATCCGCCTGCGGGATCGGCGGCAGGGCGCGGCCATCCGACGGCGCGGCAAGATCCAGGGCCGCCGCGCCGCGGACGAAATCGCCGCCGATGAAATGCGCGGCGGGCAGGGTCAGGGCGGCAGGGTCGAAAGCGAGGGTCATCATGCGCTCCGGTCTGGGGGTTGCGGTCCCCTTCCTCCTAGCCCCGCGCGGGCGCGGCGCCTATCGCCGGGCCGCGGCTGGTCCGGTGGAAAAGCCGCGGCTGGACCTAACCGGGAGGAGACCGCGCGCCCGGCTGCCTGCTGCTTGGGCAGAAGCCGCATCGGGGAGGCCCCGGCTCGGGGGCCGGGGCGGGGCAGGCTTGCCTTCCGCGGCGGGCTCTGCTCAATCATGTCTATACATAAGAGGACCGAGATGCCCGAAGACTCCCTCCTGCGCCCGGAGCTAGGCGCGCTCGCCCCCTATAATGCCGGTCTCACCATCGAGGAGATCGCCGCCCGTCCCGGCGTGACCCGCATCGCCAAGCTGGGATCGAACGAGAACCTCCACGGCGCCGCGCCCGGCGTCGCCGCCGCGCTGCGCGACGCGGCAGCGGCCACCCATCTGTATCCCGATCCGCAGGGGCGGCGGCTGGCGGCGCGGCTGGGCGAGGAACTGGGCGTGCCCCCCGGCTGGATCGTGCTAGGAGACGGTTCGGAGGATCTGCTGAACGTGATCGCGCGCGCCACGCTGCGCCCCGGCGACCGGGTGGTGGTCCTCTATCCCTCCTTCCCGCTGCACGAGGATTACGCGCGCATGATGGGCGCCGAGGTGATCCGCATCGGCCTGACCGCGGAGGGGCGCATCGACATCGATGCGCTGGCGGCGGCCATGGCCGCGCCGGTGCGCCTGGTGATGATCGCCAACCCGATGAACCCGGCGGGCGCCTGGCTTGACCCGGCGGCGCTGGACCGGGTGCTTGCCGCGCAGCGGCGCGACACGCTTCTGGTGATGGACGAGGCCTATGTCGAATACGCCGCCCATGGCGATTTCCGCTCGGCGGCGGAGAGCCTGACGGCGCATGACCGGCCGATGATCGTGCTGCGCACCTTCTCCAAGGCCTGGGGGCTGGCGGCGCTGAGGATCGGCTTCGGCGCGACCAACGATGCCGGGCTGCGGCGGGGACTGGACCTGGTGCGCACGCCCTTCAACACCAGCCACCTCGCGCAGGTCGCCGCGCTGGCCGCGCTCGAGGACCCGGCGCATATGGAGGCCGCGGTCGCCGCCACCGTCGCCGAGCGCGAGAAGCTGGCCGCGGCGCTGCGCGGACGCGGGCTCAGGGTCCTGCCCTCGCTGGGCAATTTCCTGTTCCTCGATACCGGCCGGCCCTCGGTCGACGTCGCGGCCGGGCTGCTGGATCACGGGGTGATCGTCAAGCCGTGGAAACAGCCGGGATACGAGAGCTGGCTGCGCGTCTCCATCGGTCTGCCCGAGGACAGCGCCCAGTTCCTCGCCGCGCTGCAGGCGGTCCTGGACCGGCCGGCCTGAGCCGCGCCGCCATTGCAGGCCTGCCCGGCGCGTTTCCGGCAAACGGCCGGGGCGCCACGCGGCGGGACCGAATGCGGGACAGGCGGGCCGCCCGGATCCGGACGTCGCTGACGGTTTGCCAGTCGCCCCGCGCCGCCGCCGAATGGCCGGGGACCCAAAGCAAAAGCCCCGCCGGATCGGCGGGGCTTTCGCAATTTCGGGGGCTCTGTGCCGCTTACCAGTCTTCGCGAACCACGACGCGGGTCTTGATCGGCAGCTTCATTGCGGCCAGACGCAGCGCCTCGCGGGCGGTTGCCTCCGGAACGCCTTCCAGCTCGAACATCACCCGGCCCGGCTTGACCTTGCAGGCCCAGTAATCGACCGAACCCTTACCTTTACCCATCCGGACTTCGGTGGGCTTGGAGGTGACGGGCAGGTCCGGGAAGATCCGGATCCAGACGCGGCCCTGACGCTTCATGTGACGCGTCATGGCACGGCGGGCGGCTTCGATCTGGCGGGCGGTGATGCGCTCGGGCTCCACCGCTTTCAGACCGTAGTGACCGAAGGCCAGGTCAGACCCGCCCTTGGCTTCGCCATGGATGCGGCCCTTGAACTGCTTGCGGAATTTCGTACGCTTTGGCTGAAGCATTGTCCTATTCCTTACCGGTCGTTGTCGCGGTTGCGACGACGATCACCACCGGCGCCGCGCGGGGACGGGCCGTCCTGCAGCTCCTGGGCCTTGCGATCGCGTGCGGACGGATCATGTTCCATGATCTCGCCCTTGAAGATCCAGACCTTGATGCCGATGATGCCGTAGGGCGTCATGGCTTCGGCGGTTGCGTAGTCGATATCGGCCCGCAGCGTGTGCAGCGGCACGCGGCCTTCGCGGTACCATTCGGTCCGTGCGATCTCGGCACCGCCCAGACGGCCGGCGACGTTCACGCGGATGCCCAGGGCACCCATGCGCATGGCATTCTGCACCGAACGCTTCATCGCGCGGCGGAAGGACACCCGGCGCTCCAGCTGCTGCGCGATGGACTCGGCAACCAGCTGGCCGTCGAGTTCCGGCTTGCGGACTTCGACGATGTTCAGGTGCAGTTCCGATGCGGTCATCGCGGCCAGCTTCTTGCGCAGGACTTCGATATCCGCGCCTTTCTTGCCGATGATGACGCCCGGGCGGGCAGTGTGAACGGTCACCCGGCACTTCTTGTGCGGGCGCTCGATGATCACGCGGCTGACGCCGGCCTGCTTGCATTCCTTCTTGATGAACTCGCGGATCTTGATGTCCTCGAGCAGAAGGTCGCCGTAGTCCTTCGTGTCCGCGTACCAGCGGCTGTCCCAGGTCCGGTTGACCTGAAGGCGCATGCCGATCGGATTGACTTTATGACCCATTAGGCTTGCTCCTCGACCTGGCGGACCTTGATGGTCAGTTCAGAGAACGGCTTCATGATCCGGCCATAGCGGCCGCGCGCCCGCGGGCGGCCCCGCTTCATGACGAGGTTCTTGCCGACGAAGGCTTCGGCCACGACGAGTTCATCCACATCCAGGTTGTGGTTGTTCTCGGCATTGGCGATCGCCGATTGCAGGCACTTCTTGACGTCGTTGGCGATCCGCTTCTCGGAGAAGGTCAGATCGGCCAGGGCCTTTTCCACCTTCTTGCCGCGGATCAGCTGCGCGACGAGGTTCAGTTTCTGCGGGCTGGTGCGAAGCATGCGGATTTTCGCCATTGCCTCGTTCTCAGCCACGCGGCGGGGATTCTTTTCCTTGCCCATGGCTTATTTCCGCTTCGCTTTCTTGTCCGCCGCGTGACCGTAATAGGTCCGGGTCGGAGAATATTCGCCGAATTTCTGGCCGATCATGTCCTCGGTGACGTTCACCGGGATATGCTTGTGACCGTTGTACACGCCGAAGGTGAGACCCACGAATTGCGGGAGAATCGTCGACCGGCGGGACCAGATCTTGATGACTTCGTTACGCCCGGAATCCCGGGACTTCTCGGCCTTCTTGAGGACATAAGCGTCCACGAAAGGCCCTTTCCAAACGGAGCGTGCCATGGATTAGCGGCCCTTCTTCTTGGCGTGACGCGAGCGGATGATGAGCTTCTGCGACGCCTTGTTGGTGTTGCGGGTGCGCATGCCCTTGGTGTCCTTGCCCCAGGGGGTAACCGGGGTGCGGCCACCGGAGGTGCGGCCCTCGCCACCACCGTGGGGGTGGTCGATCGGGTTCATGACGACACCGCGGACGGAGGGGCGGACGCCCTTGTGGCGCATGCGGCCGGCCTTGCCGAAGTTCTGGTTCGAGTTGTCAGGGTTCGACACGGCACCGACGGTGCACATGCATTCCTGACGGACCAGGCGCAGCTCGCCCGAGGACAGGCGGATCTGGGCATAGCCGCCGTCACGACCGACGAACTGGGCATAGGTGCCTGCGGCGCGGGCGATCTGGCCGCCCTTGCCGGGCTTCATCTCGATATTGTGGACGATCGTGCCGATCGGCAGACCCGAGAACGGCATCGCGTTGCCCGGCTTGATGTCCGCCTTGGCCGAAGCCACGACCTTGTCGCCGACAGCCAGACGCTGCGGGGCCAGGATGTAGGCCTGCTCACCGTCTTCGTAACGGATCAGCGCGATGAAGGCGGTCCGGTTCGGGTCGTATTCGATCCGCTCGACGGTTGCCGCCACATCGAATTTGCGACGCTTGAAATCGACGACGCGATAGAGGCGCTTGGCGCCACCGCCGCGACGGCGAGAGGTGATCCGTCCGGTGTTGTTCCGGCCGCCCGACTTGGTCAGACCCTCAGTGAGGGATTTGACCGGACGCCCTTTCCAAAGCTCCGAACGGTCGATCAGAACCAGCCCGCGCTGGCCAGGCGTCGTCGGTTTATACGACTTGAGTGCCATAGTTTCTGTCTTCCGTTGTTGAAGGGCCCTGCCGTGGCGAGGTCCCCGAAGTGAAGGCCCCCGGAGGTGCCCGAATTCAAAAACTGCGGCCCCGGAGCGAATCCGAGGCCGTTCAGGTCCGCCGCGTTTAACAGAGCGGTGACACCTCGTCCAGAGCTGTCGCGCGCATATCGCGGCACCGGGTCGCATTCCCGCGGCCCTGCCCCCGCCCCCGCCGCGAAAGCGGGCGGAAACGCAAGGGGCCCCCGCGATGCGGAGGCCCCTGCCTGACGGTCCGACCGGATCAGAGACCGGTGGAGACGTCGATCGTGTTGCCCTCTTCGAGGGTCACATAGGCTTTCTTGACGTCCTTGCGCTTGCCCAGCATGCCGCGGAAGCGCTTGACTTTGCCCTTGGTGATGGTGGTGTTGACCGCCTTCACCTTGACACCGAACAGGCTTTCGATCGCCTGCTTGACCTGCGGCTTCGTCGCGTCGATGGACACTTCGAAGACGACCGCGTTGGCCTCGGAGGCCATGGTGGCCTTCTCGGTGATGATCGGACGACGGATGACGTCGTAATGTTCCGGCTTCACGCTCATTTCAGGCGGGCCTCCAGAGCTTCGAGTCCTGCCTTCGTGACGACCAGGGTGTCACGCTTCAGGATGTCGTACACGTTGGCGCCCTGGCTCGGCAGCACATCGACACCTTCGATGTTGGCCGCGGCCTTGGCGAAGTTCTCGTTGACTGCCGCGCCGTCGATGACCAGCGCACGCTTCCAGCCGAGGTTCTTGACCGCCGCTGCAAGCAGCTTGGTCTTGGCTTCGGCCAGGTTGACGTCCTCAATCACGATCAGTTCGCCGGCCTTCCGCTTCGCGCTCAGCGCGTGCTTCAGGCCGAGCTTGCGGAATTTCTTCGGCAGATCGTGCTCGTGGCTGCGCGGGGTCGGACCCTTGTAGATACCACCCTTGCGGAAGATCGGTGCGTTGCGGTCGCCGTGACGGGCGCCGCCAGAGCCTTTCTGGCGCACGATCTTCTTGGTCGAGTAGCTGGTCTCGGACCGGGTCTTGACCTTGTGGGTGCCCTGCTGGAGGCGCGCACGCTGCCAGCGGACCACGCGGTGCAGGATGTCGGCACGCGGTTCCAGACCGAAGATGTCGTCGTTCAGATCGACTTCGCCGGCTTCACCCGCGTCGAGCTTGATAACGGGAGCTTTCATTATTCATTCCCTCCTTCGGCCGGAGCCTCGGCGGGGGCCTCAGCGGCCGGAGCTTCCGCAGCCTTCAGCGCGGCCGGGAACGGCACGCCCTCGGGCAGCTTCTTCTTGACGGCGTCCTTGACGGTGACCCAGCCACCCTTGGAGCCCGGCACGGCGCCCTTGACCATGATCAGGCCACGGTCTGCGTCGATGCGGACGACTTCCAGGTTCTGGGTGGTGACACGGGCGGCGCCCATGTGACCGGCCATTTTCTTGCCCTTGAACACCTTGCCCGGGTCCTGGCACTGACCGGTGGAGCCGTGCGAACGGTGCGAGATCGACACGCCGTGCGATGCACGCAGGCCGCCGAAATTGTGCCGCTTCATGGCACCGGCGAAACCCTTACCGATCGAGGTGCCCGACACGTCGACCTTCTGCCCGGCAATGTAATGCTCGGCAGAGATCTCGGAACCGACCTCGATGAGGTTCTCGGGGGCCACGCGGAATTCCACGAGCTTCCGCTTCGGCGCGACCGAGGCGGCGGTGAAGTGGCCACGCATCGCCTTGGAGACGCGCTTGACCTTGGCAGTGCCGGCGCCCAGCTGAACGGCGGAATAGCCGTCCTTGTCGGCGGTGCGCTGTGCAACCACCTGAAGGGCGTCGAGCTGAAGCACGGTCACCGGGATCTGGCGGCCGTCTTCCATGAACAGGCGGGTCATGCCCACCTTCTTCGCGATGATACCGGAGCGCATCGTCTATACCCTCCTTACACCTTGATCTCGACGTCGACGCCTGCAGCGAGGTCGAGCTTCATCAGCGCGTCCACGGTCTGCGGGGTCGGATCGACGATGTCGAGAAGGCGTTTATGCGTGCGGATCTCGAACTGGTCGCGCGACTTCTTGTCGACGTGCGGACCGCGGAGAACCGTGAATTTCTCGATCTTGTTCGGCAGCGGGATGGGCCCGCGAACCTGGGCGCCCGTGCGCTTGGCGGTATTGACGATCTCCTGGGTGCTGGCGTCCAGAACCCGGTAGTCAAACGCCTTCAGCCGGATGCGAATGTTTTGGCTTTGCATCGTTATCTGCTTTCGCGGCTAAGGAAACGAGAGGTGGAGCGCACATCATTATGCGCCCCACTTGCATTCCCGAAGGTCTTGGGGGTCGCGCCTTCTGGCGCGAAACGGGCAGATTCGCAAGGGCTTTCCGCCCCTTTGACGGCCCGGTCTTCAAAAAAAGGATGCGGGGCCGAAGCCCCGCATCCCCGCAAGAGTACCGATTACTCGATGATCTTGGAGACGACGCCTGCGCCGACGGTGCGGCCGCCTT
>NZ_JACVXA010000010.1 GCF_014903745.1 Mangrovicoccus algicola
CGTGACGGAGGGGCTTGCCGAGCTGGCCGGGACGGCGGATCGGCTGCTCGGCGCGGAAGGCCCGCTTGCCGGGATCGCCGCGCATCTCGAAGGGCAGGATGCGCCGGCCGGGATGGTCGCGGCGGTCGATCTCGGTGAGGTGCCGGGCACTCTTTCCGGGGCGAAGGAATGGGAGACGGGCGGCGAGCGCGCAGAGGTCCTCTCCGCGCTGGCCGCAGACGCGGCGGCGCCACTGTCGGCCCCTGCCGAACCCGACGCGCCGGAGGCGTCCGCCCCGGCCGAGGCGGATGACGGCTTTCTCTCGGGGTTTCTGGCGGAAGGCGCCGCGGCCCCGGACAACGTTCTGGAGGGATTGCTGGGCGAGGCCGACCCGTTCGGACTGGACCCCGCGCCGCAGGAGGGAACCGGGTCTGGCGCCGGGTCGCTCTTCGCGGATCTGCTGGATGGCGGCGGGCTGAGCGGCGCGCTGGTCGAGGCGGAGCTGGTTGACGGAACCGGCGCGATGACCGCCGCGCCGGACCCCGAAACCGATGCGCTGCTCAACCAGATCCTGGATGGCGGAACGGGCGATGCGATCGGCACCGGGGACGCGTTCGATGCGCTTCTGGCGGATCCGCTGCCGGACGAGGCCGGAGGCGGCATCTTCGCCGCGACAGGGGATGGACCGGACGCGGCCAACCTCCTCGACCGGAGCCTGCCGGACGCGCCCGGCTTGCTGGATGACCTGGATGATCCGGCCGTCGACGAGACCTGATGCGGCCCTTGGCATGGCGGCTGCGGCCTCCCTTCCCCCGGACACATTTAAACATTCGGTAATTGAACCATTGACTTCAATTGCTTGTTATCTATCATTTTGAGACGGAGGAGTTCCCGAAAGCAGCTTGCAGTCGCGGAGGACGACGGCCCATCGGGCCGGGCGTGCGGGCGGGGTCTGCCTCCATCGGAGGAGGAGGACTGTCGCGATGCCCGTCGCGGTGCTTGCCCGTGCAGGAGACGATCAGCCGCTGATGCGTCATGTGACGCCGCGACTGGTGATGGAACGGCCCGGTGATGTCATGCTGCCGCCGGACGGCCCGGCGATCCGCTCCGCAGACAAGCAGGGGGCCGACCTGGAGCTGACCTTCGACACCGGCGAGACGATGCAGATCGTGGATTTCTTCGTCATCGGCCCCGAGGGGGATTTCAGCACGCTGCAGGATGCGGAGGGAACGGCCCGCGTGACGGGGCTGATGGTGCCGGAACCCGAGATCCCGGGCGCGATCCGCCTGCCGGAGGCGCGCTCCGGAGGCGATGCCGATGATGCCATGCCGCCGCAAGAGGATATCTGGAGCGACCCCCGGATGCTGACGGGCGCGGGACTGGCGACCGGCATCGGCACGGGGCTCTTCGAGTTCGGCCCGCCCGAAACCGGCGAGGGGGAAGGCGGCCGGGAGGACGGCCGCGACGGCGCGCAGGAGGCGCTGGCGCGGGATGTCGAGGCGCTGACCCGCGCGCAGTCTGCGCCGCTCGTTCCGGCAGAGGACAGCGCCGAGGATCCCGCCATGGCACCGGCCGGACCGCGCGCCCCGGCGCAGGCGCCGCAGGGCGGGGCCCCCGCGCCCCCGCCCGAGCTTGCCCTGATGATGACCGAGACGCCCGACCTCGTCTCCCCCGAGGCGGAAGACCAGCCATGACCCGTTCCCTCTCTGCCCCGCGCCGCCGCCTCCCCGCAGTTCTGGGACTGCTGGCGCTCTGTGCCGCGATGGCGGCCGGGCCGGCCGCGGCGCAGATGAGCCTGCGCGAGGCGGTGGGACGCGCGGTGGAACGCGATCCCGGCGTCACCGCCGATCGCCAGCGCGTCGCGCAGCGCAGCGTCGAGATCGAGGCCGCGCGCGACGGCTATTACCCCAGCCTCAGCCTGGCGGGCGATACCAACACGACCGATGTCAACGGCCCCAACGTGACGCTGACCCTGTCGCAGATCCTCTTCGACTGGGGCGCGATCCGCAGCCGGATCGACGCCGCCTCGCAGGAACGGGTCCGCGCCGTGTCGGATCTGAAGATGACGGTGGAGGATCTGACGCTGCTGGTGGCCGGGTTCTACCTGGATTTCGAGACCGCGGAGGCCAAGATCGCGCGCACCCGCGACTATACCGCCTTCGCCGAGCGGATCGCCGGGCATGCCGAGAACCGCGCCCGGGCCGGGGCGGGCGATGCGGGCGAAGTGGCCCGCGCAAGGCTGGAAATCGCGCGGGCCGGGAACCGGCTGGCCGAACTCGAGGCAGAGCGCCGGATGGCCCTTGCGCAGATCGACTATCTCGCGGGCGGCGCCCCGTCCTCGGTCGCGCCGCCGCCCGCGCTGGGATTCGCGGCCCGCTATGGCAACCCGGCAAAGCTGGCCTCGGCGGTGAAGCTGGCCCCGGATTACATCGCGGCCCGCGCGGAGGCCGACGGGGCCCGCGCCGGAGTGGAGACCGCCCGTGCCGCGCGCCTGCCCGCGATCCGGCTGCAGGCCCAGGGGCGGCAGGACCTGGACGGGGGGCGCAGCCGCGTCGCCATCGGGCTCAATGCGGGGGTCGACCTGGATGGCGGCAGCCTGGCGGGGCGCCGGATCCAGGCAGCGACGCTGGAATTGCAGGCGGCGCAGTCGGGGCTTGCGGCGGCCGAGCGCGACCTGACCAATGCCGCGCGCAACGCGCTGGACCGTCTGGCCGTGCTGCGCGGCAGCGAGACCTCCGGCGCGCGGCAGCTGGAGCAGGCCGAACAGGTTCTGGAGACCTATGAACAGCAATTCGTGGCCGGCCAGCGCGAGCTGATCGACCTGCTGACTACCGGCCGCGATCTCTATGATACCCGGATCGAGCTGATCGACACCCGGGCCGAAAGCAGACGCACCGAATACGAGGCGGCACGCGACCTCGGTGTGCTGGGCACCCTGATCGTGGCATCGGGACAGGCCCTGTAAGACGTGCCTGCGCGCAACGCGGGAGAGGCCGATGGAGACGGATGCAAGCGAGAGCGACCCGCTGGTTCTGGGGCTGATCGAGCTGTGCCGGGCCCATGGCGTCCCGGCCTCGGCCAGCCGCCTGACCGACGGGCTGCCGCGCGAGGCCGGCGCGCCCCTGCCGGCGGAGATGGCCTCCCCCGCGCTGAGGCGGGTCAACATGAGCTGCCGCATCACCCGCGCGCCGCTGGCGGATCTGCCGCGCGAGAGCCTGCCGGTGCTGCTGTTCCTGCGCGACGGCCGCACCGCGATCCTGGAGGAACTGTCCGGAACGCAGGCGCGGCTGATCCTGCCCGAGGCGGCGGGCGGACGGATCCGGCGCCCCCTGGCCGAGCTGGCCGAGGACCATGATGGCCGCGTGCTGGTCTCGAAACCGGTCGATATCGTCTCGGACCGGCTGGACGGGCCCGCGCCCGCGCGGCGCCACTGGATCCTCGGACCGGTGCTGGCGAACTGGCCGATCTATCGCGACGTGGTCGCGGCGTCGTTCATGGCCAATCTTCTGGCGGTGGCGACGGCGCTGTTCTCGATGCAGGTCTATGACCGCGTGGTGCCCAACAAGGCGTATGACACGCTGTGGATCCTGGCCAGCGGGGTGGGCATCGCCATCGTGCTGGAACTGGCGCTGCGGATCATGCGGGCGTCCCTGGTCGATGTTTCGGGGCGCGACCTGGACCTGCGCCTGTCGGCCCAGCTGTTCGAGCGCGTGGCCAACATGCGCCTGGCCCACCAGCCCGGCTCGACCGGCGCCTTTGCCAGCCAGGTCCGCGATTTCGGCACGGTGCGCGAATTCTTCACCTCGGGCACCGTCACGGCGATCTGCGACCTGCCCTTCGTGCTGATCTTCGTGGGCGTCATCTGGTTCATCGGCGGCCCCATCGCCCTGGTGGTCCTGGCGGGCGTGGTGCTGACGCTGCTGCCGGGGGTCGTGATGCAGGCGCGGCTGGCGCGCGCCTCGCGCGAGAATACCCGCGAGGCGGCGGCGCTGAACGGGCTGCTGCTGGAGACGATCTCCAACCTGGAGACGGTCAAGGCCGCCCGCGCCGAGGGGCGGCTCCAGCGCGCCCATGCCCAGCTCAGCGCCGCGATGGCGACAACCGCGGTCCGCACCCGCAACATCACCACGCTGATGACCCAGTCGGTCGCTTCGGTTCAGAAATTCGCCTATGCCGGGGTCGTGGTGACCGGGGTCTACCTGATCGGCGCGGGAGAGCTGACCGTCGGCAGCCTGATCGCCTGCACGCTGCTGTCCAGCCGGACGATGTCGCCGATGGGACAGGTCGCCGGCCTGCTGGCACGCTGGCAGCATGTGCGTGCCGCGATGGAGGGTCTGGACGGGATCATGGCGCTGCCGGTGGAACGGCCGCAGGACCGCCAGTATGTCCGTGCCGCCGAAATGCGGGGCGGCTACCGGCTGGAACATGTCACCTATCGGCACGACCCGCAGGCGCCGCCGGTGCTGTCCGTCACTGCGCTGTCCATCGCGCCCGCAGAGAGGGTCGCGCTGCTGGGCGGCAACGGGGCGGGCAAGTCGACGCTGCTGCGGCTGCTGGCGGGGCTGACCGATCCGGGATCGGGCAGCCTGCTGGTGGACGACCTGGCCCTGGGACAGATCGACCCGATCGACCGGCGCCGCCAGATCGGCTATCTGCCGCAGAGCGTCGCCCTGTTCCAGGGCACGCTGCGCGACAACCTTCTGCTGGATCACGGGCTGCATGACGATGCCGAGATCCTCGCCGCGCTGGATGCGGTGGGCCTGGGCCGCTATGTGCGCCGCCATGTGCGCGGGCTGGACCTGGCGATCCACGGCAACGGCAATGTCTCGGGCGGGCAGCGCCAGGCGATCGGTCTGGCGCGGCTGCTGCTGCAGGATCCGCGCATCGTGCTGCTGGACGAGCCGACCGCCGCCTTCGACCATATCACCGAGGCGCAGGTCATCGCCCATCTCAAGACCTGGCTGGAGGGGCGCACGGCGGTGATTTCCACGCATAAGCGCGAGTTGCTGGCGCTGACCGGGCGGGCGGTGGTGCTGAAGGACGGACAGGTCGTGCGGGATGGCGACTTGGCCCGGATCCTCAGCGATGCCCGGGCACGGACCGCCGAACAGCGCCCCGTCCATGTGGTGACCTGACATGTCGCTCGGCGAGGTCCTCGATACCGGCCATGTCGACGGCAGCTATCGCCGCCGGGCCCTGGGGCGCGCGCGCTGGACGATCCGGCTGATCTTCGCCACCGTCGCCATCGCGATCGGCTGGGCGGCGGTCGCGCAGATCGACGAGGTGACGCGCGGCGACGGGCGCGTCATCCCGGTCCGGCGCATGCAGACGATCCAGAGCCTGGAGGGCGGCATCCTGTCGGAGCTGATGGTGCAGGAGGGCGAGGTCGTCGCCGCAGGGCAGAGCCTGGCCCGGCTGGATCCGACGCGGTCGCGATCGGCCTTCCTGGCGGCGCAGGGCGAGATCGCGACCCTGACCGCCGAGGTGGCGCGGCTGGAGGCGGAGGTGCTGGAGCAGCCGGTGCTGGATTTCGGGGCGGATCCCAGCGCGACGGAGGCTACCGAGCTGCGCCTGTTCACCGCGCGGCGCACCAAGCTGGAGGCCTCCCTGGCGGCGCTGGAATCCGAGAAGGACGCCATCGCCCAGCAGATCGCCATCACCGCCCCCCTGGCCGAAGGCGGCTCGGTCAGCCGCATCGACGTGCTGGAACTGCGCCAGAAACTGGCCGCCCTGGACGGCAAGATCGGCGAGACGCGCAATGCCTATGTGCAGGACGCCTATCGCGACCTGGCCGAGCGCCGCGCCAGGCTGGCGACCCTGGAGCAGGAGCTGGTGCAGAAGCAGGACGAGTTCGAGCGAACCGAGATCCGCTCGCCCGTGGCGGGACGGGTCAACGATATCGACATCACCACGCTGGGCGGCGTCGTGCAGCCCGGCGAGCAGATCATGGAGATCACCCCCATCGACGACCAGCTGATGATCGAGACGCGGATCCTGCCGCGCGACGTGGCCTTCATCGCCCCCGAGATGCCCGCCAGCGTGAAGATCACCGCCTATGACTTCTCCACCTATGGCGACCTGCGCGGCACGGTGGTGCAGATTTCCGAGGACACAGTGGAGGAGGAAACCCCCCAGGGCCCGCAGGATTTCTACCAGGTCATGGTGCGCACCGAGGCAAGCTATCTGGAACGCTTCGGCCAGCAATACGCGATCCGTCCCGGCATGATCGCCCAGGTCGACATCGAAAGCGGCAAGCGCTCGGTGCTGAGCTACCTGACCCGGCCGCTGCTGCGCGCGCGGCTGCGCTGAACAAGACAGATGGTGTCCCCTCCTTGAAACTTCCCTTCCCGAACGCCCCGTCCGCGACCGCCGCCATGGCGCTGCTGCTGTCCGGCCTGCTATCCGCCCCGGCCGCGGCGCGGGTCTATGACCGCGTCGAGGTGCGCGGCGCCCAGTTCGTGCCCGAGCGCGATATCCGCCTGACCTGCGGGGCCGCGGCCGGGATCGACTATTTCGATGCGGAGCTGCGCGCCATCGAGGAATGCCTGATGTCCACCGGGGTTTTCGACGCCGTGCGGCTGTTCTCCGAGGCGGACACGCTGGTGATCGAGGTGGAGGAAACCGACCTGCGCCCGGGCCGGGTGGAGGGGTCCGTCATGTATGACAGCCAGGACGAGGTGACGCTGGGGTTCTCCTTCGAACGCTACAACCTGTTTCCCGGCACGTTCGGCGCCTTCCATGTCGATATCGCCCGGCAGGCGCGGCGGCTGGATGCCGGGCTGTATCGCAGCGACGCCTTCGGCGAGACCCTGGATGCCGGGCTGGACCTGGCGGGCTACCGCACGGAATACGACGATCTGGCCTATCACGGCGAGAGCCTGCGCGGCGCGCCCTTACTGGCCTGGACCCCCTCGGAGGATCTGCGCATCGAGGCCGGGGCGGGGTGGCGGCGCCACCGCATGAGCGGGGTGGAGACGGATGCCAGCGCGCTGCTGCGGCAGGAGGCGGGGACGGTCTCGGCGCCCTATCTGCGGCTGGGGCTGGATTACGCGCCGCGCGGCGATGCCGACGAGGCGGGGGACGACGGGCGCCCCGCGCCGGCCGTGGTGCTGGGCCTCGACCAGTACCTGTGGAACCTGGGCCATGACGCGGCCCTGTCGGAGACGCGGCTGCGGGCGGATGCGCAGATGGCCCTGGGCGGGGCGATGCGGCTCCTGGCGGGGCTGGGGGCCGGACGGGTCCAGGGTCTGACCGGCCGGGCCACCCGCGCCGTCGACCGGTTCCATCCCGGCGCCGACACGTTCCGCGGCTTCGCCCCGCGCGGGATCGGTCCGCGCGACCGGGGCGATGCGCTGGGGGCCAACAGCTATGTCATCGCCTCGCTGGAGCTGCAGCGCGAGATCGCCGAGATCCGCCGCCACGATCTGCGCGCGGGGGTGTTCACCGATATCGGCTCGGCCTGGGATCTCGACGACACGCTGGGCGGGCGGATCGACGATGCCGCGCATCTGCGCGCGACGCTGGGCCTGTCGCTGGCCATGGACCTGGACGGCACGCCCGCCTCGCTGTATCTCGCGCGGCCGGTGCTGGACGAGCCGGGCGATCGCGGCCAGGTCTTCGGGCTGAGCGTCAGCCTGGCCTTCTGAGCGCCGGGATCAGCGCAGCAGCCGCCGCGCCAGCCGCAGCGACAGCGCGTAGGGCATCGCCCGCAGCAGTTTCAGCGGCAGCGTCAGCCGGCGCGGGAAATGGATCTCGAAACCGCGCCGGTCCAGCCCCGCCGCGATGCGCGCCGCCGCCGCCTCGGGCGTCATCAGCCCCGGCATCTCGAAATCGTTCTTCTGCGTCAGGCGGGTATCGACGAAGCCCGGGCAGATCAGCCGGACATCCGCGCGCCCGTGCAGCTCCGTGCGCAGGGTCTCGGCCAGGTTGATCACCCCGGCCTTGGTCGCCGAATAGACCTGGCCCTGCGGCAGGCCCAGATAGCCCGCCACCGAGCCGGTCAGCGCCAGCTGCCCGCCCGGGCGCAGCAGGGGAACCGCGGTCTGCGCGAAGACCAGGCTGCCCGCCAGGTTGGTCGCCACGATCCGCGCCGCGCGCGCCGCGTCCAACTCCATCGCCCGGCCGGGATCGTAGAGCGCCGCCAGCGTCACCGCCCGGTCCAGCGGGCCTCCCGCGGCGATGCGTCCTGCGGCGTCGGCCATCGCGGCGGGATCCGCGGTATCGGCCGCGACCAGCTCGGCGCCGCCGATCTCCGCGGCCAGGCTCTCCAGCCGGTCGGACGAGCGCGCCGACAGCACCAGGCGCGCGCCGCGTCCCGCCCAGACCCGTGCCAGGGCCGCCCCGATCCCGTCGGAGGCGCCCATGATCCAGATGCGTTCGGCCTCAGGCATGGGCCAGCCGGTACTGGTAGACATCGCAGCGCCCGGTCTCGAAGGCGGCGAGGCAGGCGGCCAGGTAGAACCGCCAGACCCGGATGAACCCCTCGTCGAAGCCCTGCGCGCGGATGTCGGAGAGGCGCGTCTCGAAGGCGGTCAGCCAGTCCTTCAGCGTGCGCGCGTAATCGGGTCCGAAGGCAAAGCTGTCCTCGATCCGCATCCCGCCCTTCGCGGCCTCCTCGGCAAAGCGCGCGGGGCTGGGCAGCATGCCGCCGGGAAAGATGAAGCTGCGGATCATGTCGCCGCCCCTGCGGTAGCGCGCGAAATAGCGGTCGCCGACGGTGATCGTCTGGACCATCGCGCGGCCCTTGCGGGCCAGGACCTCGGAGAGCTTGCCGAAATAGACCGGCCAGAACCTCTCGCCCACCGCCTCGAACATCTCGATCGACACGACATGGTCATAGCGGCCCCTTTCGTCGCGATAGTCCTGAAGCGCGATCTCGGCGCCGCCGCCCAGCCGCGTGCGGGCGAAGGCGGCCTGTTCGCGCGACAGGGTCAGGCCCCTGGGGGCGAAATCGCCGCGTTCCAGCGCACGTTCGGCGAAGCCGCCCCAGCCGCAGCCGATCTCCAGCAACCGCCCCGAGCGCGCCTCCAGCCCGTCGAGGATGCGGTCGTACTTGCGGTGCTGGGCGGCCCTCAGGTCGTCGCCGGGACCGTAGAGCGCGGCGGAATAGGTCATCGTCTCGTCCAGCCACAGCCGGTAGAAGGCGTTGCCCAGGTCGTAATGCGCCGCGATGTTGCGCCGCGACCCGGCGCGGGTGTTGCGGTTCAGCAGGTAGAGCGCGCGCAGCGCCAGCGCCTGCAGCGGATGGCCGTAGATCAAACCCTCCAGCGCCTCCTCGTTGGCCAGCCCGAAACGCAGCAGTTCCGTCAGGTCGGGCGTGTCGACCCAGCCGTCGCGATAGGCCTCGGTCAGCCCGATATCCCCCCGGGCCGCCATCGCCGGGACGGCGCGCCAGTCGCGGATGGCGATCGCCGCCGCCGGGCCGGGCAGGGGGCCTGCGAAATCGCGGACCCGCCCGTCGGGCGCCGTCACCTGCAGGCTTCCGCAGCGGACCTTGTCGAGCAGCCTGAACAGCCGCGTCTCGATCTGTCTTTCCAGCATCACGATCCCTTCTATGATCGGTCTTCCGCGCCCGACAGCCTGCAGGGCAGCTGGGCGGGTTTGGAATGGAAGGGCAGGCCGCGCAGGTAGATCCGCGCCGCCTGCCAGTGGATCAGCGCCATGATCCGCTGCGCCTGCAGCGGATGGGCCATCGCGGCGCGGCGCAGCCGGGCGGCGCTCAGCGGGGCCGCCTGCCCGGTCAGGGAAGTGCCCAGCCGGATCTCGCCCGAGGGTCCGGTCCAGTCGATCCAGGCCCCGAACCGCCCCGGCCCGGCATCGAAGCGGAACACGTAATGGCCCGTGCGCGGCAGGAAGGGCGAGACATGGAACAGCTTTTCGCCGCGGATCCGGCAGGATGGGGTGACGGGGGCCAGGTCGGGATGGCGGATCAGGTAGAAATGATGTTCGCCGAAGGTATTGGACACCTCGGCCAGCACCGCGCGCAGATGGCCGCCCTGCCGCGCCAGCCAGAAACTGACCGGGTTGAACCCGTAGCCCGATGTGCGCGGCGTGGTGACAAGGGCGACCTCGGCCGCCTCCAGCCCCAAGGGCGCCAGCCGGGCGCGGATGAACCCCTGCAGATCCGTGCCGTCGCGCGCCCCGTGATCGCGCCTGCGGATCCGCCACAGGCCGGGACGGTCGGGGCGCAGCGGCAGCATGCCCGCCTCGAACGCCGCAAGGGGCAGCGCGAGATAGGCCGCGCGGTAGCGGAAGCTGCGGGCCGCATCGCCGGACCGCGCATGCCAGACCCGCCCGCCGATCAGCGCGCCCTGCCACAGGTCGCTCATGCCGGGATGCTTTCGCGCAGCGCCTCGCGGGGCAGGCGCGGCTCGTCGGGCCAGGGATCGGCGCTCAGCGGCCAGTCGACCCCCAGCGCCTGCGCCACCCGCAGCGCGGACAGCAGCCCGTCCTCGTGGAAGCCATAGCGCGTCCAGGCCCCGGCATGATAGACGCCGCCGCGCCCCTGGATGGCGCGCAGCCGCCATTGCGCGGCGATGGCGGCGGCGTCGAATTGCGGATGGGCCAGCATCGCCTCGTCATGGATTTGGCGCGGCTCGCGCTCGGGGTTGAGCGTGACGATCATGCTGCGCGGCGTCGCGAGCGGCTGCAGCCGGTTCATCCAGTAGCTCAGGCTCAGCGGGCGGTCATCGGCGGCGGCGGGCCGGTCGGTGACGTAGTTCCAGCTGGACCGGATGCGCCGCCGCCGCGGCAGGAAGCTTTCGTCGGAATGCAGCACCATGCGGTTGGGGGCCGTGCGCATCGTTCGCAATATGGCCGTCTCCTCCGCATCGGGCGCGTCCAGCAGTGCCAGGGTCTGCGGCGCATGGGTGGCGAAGATGACCCGGTCGAATCGCTCGCGCCCGCGCGGCGACAGGATCTCGATGCCCCGGGGCGTGCGCCCCACCCGGCGCACCGGGCAGTCCAGCCGCAGATCCGCGGGGGTGGCCGCCAGAAGCGCCCGCACATAGGCCGCCGCGCCGCCCCGCACCGTCAGCCATTGCGGCTGGCCATTGACCGAGAGAAGCCCGTGATTGTCGAAGAAGCGCAGGAAGGCGGCGGCGGGAAATTCCGCCATTCCCGCGGTCGGCGTCGACCAGATCGCCCCCGAGATCGGCAGCAGGAACCGGTCGCGGAATTCCGGACCCAGCCCCAGCTCGGCGATCAGCTCGCCGATGCTGCCGGAGGCCCCGGCATGACGCGGCGCCAGCCGGAAGAAGCGCAGGATGTCGCGGATCATCCGCCAGTGGGAAAGATCGGCCAGCCGCGCGGGCTGGGCCAGCATGTCCATGGGCCGAGTCGTGCCGTATTCCAGCGCTCCGCCGCCGAAACTGGCGGCGAAGCTCATGTCGCTGGGCGCCAGGTCCACGCCCAGATGCTCCAGCAGCGGCACGAACAGGGGATAGGTGCGGCGGTTGCAGACGATGAACCCGGTATCGACCGCGACACCCTCGACCGTGGCGGTGCGGGCATGGCCGCCGGGGCGGGGCTCGGCCTCGAAGATCGTCACCTCGTGATGCGGGGCCAGGAGCCAGGCGGCCCCCAGCCCGGAAATGCCGCTGCCGATGATGGCGATCTTCGCTCTTCCGGTTGTCACGTCGGCCCCGCTCTGCAATGGTCATTCCCGAAGCAGACGCCCCGGCCCTGCGGAAAGTTGCAGGCGGGGGCAAAAAAACGGCGGCGCACGGGCGGATGGCAGGTCAGGACAGCGAGCTTTCGGAACTGATCGCGCGGGTCGTGCTGCGCGACAGGCAGGCCTTTCTCGATCTGTACTCCGCCAGCGCGCCGAAACTTTTCGCGATCACGCTGCGTCTTCTGAAGGACCGCGCCGAGGCGGAGGATGTCCTGCAGGAGGTATTCGTGAAGATCTGGAACAATGCCGACCGCTACCTGCCCGACGTGGCAAGCCCCGCCGCCTGGCTGAACGCGGTGGCGCGCAATGCCGCGATCGACCGGCTGCGGGCGCGCAGGCCCGCGGCGCGCTCCGAGGGGCTGGATGCCGCGGAACGCCTTGCCGATCCCGGTCCGGGGCCCGAGGCGGAGGCGATCCTGCGTTCCGAGGGACGGCGGATCGAGACTTGCATGGAGGAGCTGCCGAGCGACCGGGCCGAGGCCGTGCGCCGCGCCTATGTCGAAGGCGAGAGCTATCTGGAACTGGCCGAACGCTATGCGGTGCCGCTGAACACCATGCGCAGCTGGCTGCGCCGCAGCCTGATCCAGCTGCGCGCCTGTCTGTCCGCATGACCGGCCCCGGCGATCCCCCCACCGACGAGGATGTCGCGCTGGCCGGCGAATACGTGCTGGGCGCGCTGGCGCTGGAAGACCGCCAGGCGGCGGCGCTGCGCATCGCCCGCGACCCGGGCTTCGCGCTGGAAGTGGCCCGCTGGGAGGCGCGGCTGGATCCGCTGGCCGAAGAGGTCCGCCCGGTGACCCCGCCCGCAAGGCTGCGGCGCCGGATCGAGGCAAGGGTCTTCGGCGCGCCGCGGCAGGCGCGGCCCTGGTCCTGGCTGGTCGGGGCAGGCGGGCTGGCCGCGGCGAGCCTGGCCGCGACCCTGTGGCTGGGCCAGCCGCAGCCGCCTGCGCCGGGGCAGGGCGGCGAAGGCCTGTGGATTTCCGACATGGTCTCGCCGGACGGCACGGTGCGCCTTGCCGCGCTCTATGACGCCGATAGCGGCGAGATGCGCGTCTCGGTCGGCGGGGCGGCCCCGGCGACGGGACGCGATTTCGAACTGTGGCTGATCCAGGGCGAGGCGGCGCCGATCTCGCTGGGGGTGATGCCGCATCAGGGGCAGGCGGCGATGCCGATCCCCGAGGATCTGCGCCCGCTGGTGGCGGAGGCGACGCTGGCGATCACCGACGAACCCGAGGGCGGATCGCCCGGCGGGGTGGCCACGGGACCGGTCGTCGCCGCCGCGCCGCTGCGCCGCATCTGAGCGCGGTGGCGCGCGGCGCTGCCGCAGGCCATGGCATTGCCCGCCGCGATCGCCTACATCCCGCACAGAACAGCGAAAGGGCCCCTGCGGCATGGAGAGGATCGATCTGGCGGAACGCCCCGGATGGCGCGACCTGGCGCGCGAGCAGGGGTTTTCCTTTTCCGAGATGCATGGCGAACCCTATTGGGACGAAAGCTCGGCCTACCGCTTCACGCTGGAGGAGATCGAGACCGGCATCGAGGACCCCGCGACCGAGCTGCACGGCATGTGCCGCGAGGCGGTGGCGAAGGTGCTGGACAGCGAGGAGCTGATGACGCGGCTGGGCATCGCGCCCGCGCGGATGGACCTTCTGCGCGACAGCTGGCAGCTGGGCCAGCCGGAGCTTTACGGCCGGATGGATTTCGCCCATGACGGGCAGGGTCCGGCGAAGCTGCTGGAATACAATGCCGACACCCCCACCTCGCTTTACGAAAGCGCGGCCTTCCAGTGGCAGTGGCTGGAGGACCAGGTTGCCGCGGGCGTGCTGCCCGAGGGGGCCGACCAGTTCAACGGCCTGCACGAGGCGCTGGTGGCGCGGTTCGGCGCGCTTTTCCCGCCGGGAACGAACCTGCATTTCACCGCCGCCACCGACAATGCCGAGGATTATGCCACCGTCGAGGCAATGGGCTATGCCGCGCGCGAGGCGGGGCTGGGGGCGCATTACGTCGATCTGGGCCAGGTCGGGGTCAGCGCGGAGGGCGGTTTCGTCGATGACGAGGACCGGCTGATGCGGGTGCTGTTCAAGCTCTACCCCTGGGAGGACCTGCTGCAGGACGAGTTCGCCGGGCATATCGCCGCCTCGGGCTGCCTGTTCCTGGAACCGCCCTGGAAGGCGATCCTGTCGAACAAGGGCATCCTGCCGGTCCTGTGGGAGATGTTCGAGGGCCATCCCAACCTGCTCCCGGCCTTCTTCGAGGCGGATGTCGCCGAGGCGCTGGCGGGACGCGGAGGCCCCGCGGCCGGGGCGGCGGCGCGGTTCGAGCGCGCCGAGACGGCGCTGCGCCGCGGCCATGTGAGCAAGCCCATCTTCTCGCGCGAAGGCGCGGGGGTCATCATCCGCGAGGCCGGCGAGATCGTCGAGGCGGCGGAAAACGGCGAATACGACGCGCATCCGCGCATCGTGCAGGCCTATCATCCGCTGCCGCAATTCGGCGGCGTCCGCCCGGTCCTGGGCGCCTGGATCGTCGGAGAGGCCTGTGTCGGGCTCGGCCTGCGCGAGGACCGGTCGCGCATCACCCAGGACCTCTCGCGGTTCAAGCCGCATTACATCGAGGATTGAGGAGCAGATCGATGAGCGCACAGACCAGCATGCCGCCGCGGCGGCGCAAGCGTTCGGCACGGGTGGCGGTGATGGTCCTCGGGGCCGGGGCCTTCGCGCTGGCGGGCTGCCGCGAGGAGCAGGTGGAGGCGCAGGCCTTTCCCGATCTGGCCGCCTGCGAGGCGGCGGCGGGCAGCGACCCGGCGCTGACCATCGAGGCCTGCCGGACAAGCTTCGAGGAAGCGCAGGCGCTGAATGTCGAGAGCGCCCCGCGCTATGACAGCCTGGAGGTCTGCGAGGAGCTGCACGGAGACGGCGCCTGCGGCAGCGAGGCCCAGGCCACGCAGGGCGGATCGGGCAGCATCTGGATGCCGCTGCTGGCGGGCTACCTGATCGGCAACATGATGGGCGGCCGGTCCGGATATGCCGGGGCGCAGCCGCTCTACCGCACCAATGACGGCAAGTTCACCAATGCCGCGGGCAGCAGCACCTTCTCCAGCAACCGCGGGGCGGCGCGGATGGATGCGTCGCAATTCGTCCGGCCCTCGCCGACGGTAAACAAGCCGCCGATGAGCCGCGCCTCGGCGCTGTCGCGCGGCGGGTTCGGGGCCACCGGGTCCAGCCGCGCCGCCTTCGGGGGGTGATCCCCCGGGGCCGGGACGCTCAGCCCCCGGCCAGGGCCCGCCGCAGCGTGACCGAGGGCGTCTCGCCGTAGACGCCGCGGTAGAATCCCGAGAACCGCCCGAGATGGTAGAAGCCGTGATCCATCGCGATGCGGGTCACGCTGGTCTCGGGGGCGGGGCTGACCAGCGCCTCGCGGGCGAAGGCCAGGCGGCGCCGCGCCAGATAGGCATGGGCGGACATGCCGGTGCGGCGCTTGACGATGGTCTCGATCGTGCGCAGTGCCAGCCCGGTCCCCTCGCACAGCTCCTGCAGCCCGATCGGGTCGTTGCGCGCCTCGTCGATCTGCCGCTCGATCCGGGCCATGGACAGCGTCTGCAGCCGCGTGGCCAGGTGATCGCTTTTCACGTCGCTGCCGGCAACCGTGTCGACGATGGCGGCGATCAGGCTGCGCCGCAGCACGGCCAGGTCGCGCATTTCCAGCGCGGGTTGCCGGATCACCCGGCCCAGCCTTCCGATCTCCAGGCGCAGCCGCTGCAGCCGCGGGGCCTCCACCGCCCGCAACCGGCCCGGCATCTGCAGAAGCCGGTCATGTTCCTCCCCTGTCAGCGCCGCGCTGGCGCGCCGCAGCAGGTCAGAGACCAGCACGATCGCCGCCAGTTCCGTCTCGCCATAGGTTCGCAGATGCGGCGTGTCGCCCGGCAGGCGCGTGACGACGGTGCATCCGCTCATCTCGCGGCCGTCAAGCACGGCGCGCGGCGCGGGATCCATCGGCAGCAGCAGGATGATGGAGCGCGCCGAGCCGGTGAATTCCGCCCGCATGCTGACCGGCGGCCCGGTGCGGATTCGCCGCGACACCAGCCCCGCGGAAAGCGCGCCCAGCTCCATGCTGGCGCGAAAGGGGGCATTGTCCATCGGCAGGATCCCGAATCGCCCGCCGGGAATCGCCGAGGAAAAGGCGCCCGGATCGGAGAATTCGAGGAAGGACGACCGCATGGCGGCTGGTGCGGCCGTCCCGGCAGGCGGCAGATCGTGTTGCGAAATCATGACTGGCGGAGCCCCCCTCTACCGGCACTTGTCCCTCTGACATTCAGCTTTTTCGGGAAAAATTAACACGCTCCCGTGATTCATAATAACGATATGTGAACCGCCTGCCGGGGGGCGGTGCGGATCAGGACCGGGCGATGCGGCCCGTCCGGCCAGCCGCGCACGAGGACAGGCCTTTCCGGCGGATTTCCGGAAGTGAATAAAATCGTCACGTCAATAATCATTTCGCGACATTAAGTTTTTTGTCGATTTTTTGCGTTTTCAGAAAATCATGCGCATTCTGGATAGTCTGGTTTCCGAACTCGTGGATTATTGGTTTCATCAAGGAGCGAACGAGGAAATGAACCTGAACTGAAATGCAAATGATACCGGTGGCGAAGATCATCGAATTGCTTTCAGCTGCAGCATTCATTTCCTGGAAAACGGAAGGACTGTTTTCGGAAAGAAAACCAAAATTATCCCGGATAAAACCGAAACGAAAGCTGTCATCTTTTCCAGGAGAAAGGAGCAGTCGGCCGGGATGTTCTTCCGCTCATCATGGTATCAACCTCGGGAATCAGTAAAATGGCAACGCTTACCTACACCTACCTCTACACTTGGGACATCGACTCCGACCAGCTGGTCGCGGTTGCTTCGGCTTCGGGCGGCTACACCATCGAGCAGACGGTCGATGGAAACGGCGACGGCACGGACATGATCAGCACCGGCGAATTCCTGACGGTGAATGGCGATGCCGGTGACAATGAATATGTCGGCCGCGCCCTTTATCAGGATGGCGGCGGCACAATCTCCGCCGATGGGGTTGTCTTTACTTCCGCCGGCGTTCAGTATTACGCGTCGAACGAGGAAATCGCAATCAATGGCGGGGCCAATACCGCACCGGTCATTGCGACCGTCGACCTGGTCGTTTGTTTCGCTGCGGGCACGCTGATCGCCACTCCGGATGGGGAAACGAAAGTCGAATCCCTTGAAATCGGCGACCTCGTGATGACGCCCGAAGGCAAGTCCGTTCCCGTGAAATGGGTCGGCCGCAAGACGGTGATGAAGTTCTTCCAGGGCGAGCGTGCCCGGCCGGTCCGCGTCTCCGCCGGGGCCCTCGGCGACGGTGTGCCGCACCGCGACCTGGTTCTCACGGCCGATCACGCGCTGATCATCGACGGGCTGGCGATCAATGCCGGGGCCCTGGTCAACGGCACCACGATCAGTTTCGACCCGCTGCAGAGCCTGCCCGAGCGCGTGACCTATTTCCACGTGGAAACCGACGCGCACGACATCATCCTGGCCAATGGCGCCGCCGCCGAGACCTATGTCGACTATATCGGCCGCCAGGCCTTCGACAATGCGGGCGAATATCTCTCGCTTTACGGCGAGGAGCGCGACATTCCGGAAATGGCCCTGCCGCGCGTCTCCACCGCGCGCCTGGTGCCGCCCGCCATCCGGGCGCGGATCCAAGGCAAGCTTTCGGCCTGATCCGCCACGGCACGCGCCGCCGCGGGGAGGTCTCCCGAGGGATCCTGCCGCGGCGGCGCCCTTTCGCAACATGACACGATCCTCCCGCCCGCAAGGGCCGGGGGGATCGCGTCATGTGCATCGCCGCAAATGACGCGGCGGCGTGGTACATTTTGCCCAGTGACCCGTCCCCGGGGTGGCTTTAGGATCGTGCCGTAAGCACGAGTGGAGAGTGACATGTCGCAAGGGTCGGGCGCAGACGCGCCGACGGCGGGCGCAGGGACCCGGACCAGGCTGCGCGCGCATCTGGCGAAGCTTCGGGCGCTGCTGCTGATGCCGGAGGAACAGCACGTCCCCGGCCGCAACGGGCTGCGTTTCGCCGTGGCGGAGGGGCTGCGCGAGATCGGGGCCCCGCGGCAGGCGGAGGCGCTGTATGCGGCCATCCTGCACGAAGAGCCCGACAATGCCCGCGCCCAGGCCTTCCGTGCCGCCTGCGCCGTCGATGCGGGCCGGGTCGGGATCCTGAAGGCCGACAGCCTGGAACAGTCGCTGGACCGGCTGGCGGATCTCTTCGGCGTCACCCGCCAGGACCAGGCCTATATCCGCCAGAAGGCGGCGACGCTGACGCGGATGGGGTTCCCCGCCGAGGCACAGGCGCTGCTGCGCGGCCTGGCCCGGACCTTCAGCGGCCCCCGCCCCGAGATGCGCGGCCTGTCCCAGCAGATGGTGGCGATGGGCGAGACCGGCGCGGCCGCGATCCTGCTGGACCGGATGCTGGAACCCGATCCCGACGATACGACCGTCCTGGCCTGGCGGGCGGAACTGGCGCTGCAGGAGGCCGATCCGGCGCTGGCGCTGAGCCTGTGCGCGCGCGGGCTGGCCCGCAATGACGGCCATGAGGACCTGCGCCGGGTCCGCGCCGAGGCACTGGCGCGACAGGGTCATGCGGACCGCGCGGCAGAGGAGCTGGCGGCGCTGGTCGCCCAGTCTCCCGCCAACCCGCGCGCCCGGCTGTCGCTGGCCGACACGCTGGTTGCGGCGGGACGGCTGGCCGAGGCAGAGGCCGCCTGCCACGCGGTCCTGGCCGCCATGCCCGCGCAGCCGCGCGCCCTCATGATCCTGATCGGCGTGGCCCAGGCGGAAGGCGATATCGACGAGGCGCTGCTGCGCTGCCGCGCGGCGCTGGAGCAATGCCCCGGAGATCCGCGCTTCCTGTCGCGCCTGGCCCAGATCTGCGCCCAGGCGGGCCGCGAGGGAGAGGGGCTGGCCATTCTCGAACCGCTGCGGCGCGAGGCGCCGCCGGGATCGCCGCTGCACCGCATGACGGCCGAGGCGCTGAGCGCCGCCGGACGGGTGGAGGAGGCCGAGGCGATCTATCGCCAGATGCTGGCGCAGGACCCGGCCGACCTGGCCGCCCTGACCGGGCTGGCGACCCTGGCCGAGCAGCGCGGCGCCTTCGATGCCGCCCTTGCCCATCTCGAAGAGGCGCTATGGACTCCGGCCTGATGACGATCTCCGATCCCGCTGCCGCGACCGCTGCGCCGTCCCGGGCGGGGCGGCGGTTCCGTGGCGCCGAGAACCCGCTGCTGCTGCTGAAATACTGCGACCTCTGCCTGCAGATGGGCCGCCTCGCCGAAGCCCGCCACGCCCTGGACAGCCTGGGCGGGGCGCCGCCGGCGGGCTGGCCGCCCCAGTTCCTGGTCGGGTTGATGCGCACCGCCGAGAAGGCGGGCATGTTCCGCCTGGCCGCCGCGGTGCTGCGCGCCGCGCTGGCCCAGGACCGGGTGCCGCCGCTGCTGGCCTCCCATGCGCTGGGGATCGCCCAGTCCAGCGGCCAGTCCGCCCTGGCCGAACGGCTTGTGCCGGCGCTGGCCCCGCGGCTGCCCGATCATGTCCGCTCGGTCTTCCGCGACCAGGGCAACCTGCTGCTGGCGGGTCCCTTCGCGGCGCTGGAGCGGCTGCGGGCCGCACCGATGGCCGGGCGCACGCCGGCCCAGGCGGCCGTGGTGGCGCAGGTGCTGATCGAGGCGGGCGAACGTCGGCTGGCGCTGCGCTATCTGCGGGCCTGCCGCCATCGCTGGCCTGCCGCCTTCGCGATCCTGCGCATGGAGGTCGTGGCGCTGATCCGCTTCGGCCGTGCGGGCGAGGCGCTGTCGCGGCTGGAGGGGCTGCCCGCGGGCCGGCTGAGCGAGGCGATGCGCTTTTCCATCTTGCTGGCGCTGGCCCGGCATGAGCAGGCCCAGGCGCTGCTGAAACGCGCGGCGGCGGGCCAGCTGGCCGCCCCCTCGGTCCATGAGGAGATGCGGCTGGCGGTTGCGCGCGGCGACCTGGAGCGGGCCGAGGAACTGGCACCGCTGGTGGCGGCGCGGACCGGGCGCGGGGCGACGGCGATGAACAAGTTCCGCGTCTCCCATGCAGGGGCGTGGATGAACGAGATGCAGCTGCTGCGGCAGGTTGCGGGGGGGCTGCCGCTGGTGCCGGGCGAGGGACCGACGCCCTATGGCGACCTGCATCACGTCTTTTACCTGCCCGCGCGGCTGATGACGGAACGCTGGCAGGCGGCGGGCCGGGGGATGCCGGCGGGTGCGGCCGCGGCGCAGGCGATCCCGCGGCGCGTCGTGCAGTACTGGGACAGCGACCGCCCGCCCGCGATGCTGCAGCAGGTCATGCAGAGCTGGCAGCGGCCGGGATACGACTACCGGCTGTTCAGCCGCCGTTCGGCACGCGAATGGCTGCGGTCCGAGATGGGCGAGGACCACCTGCGCGCCTTCGGCCTGGCCGGAAGCCCGACGGAAGAGGCCGATTTCCTGCGGCTCTGCCTGCTGCTGAAGGATGGCGGGATCTATGCCGATGCCGACGACCTGCTGGTGGCCGCACCCGAGACGCTGCGGCGTCTGGGCGGGGGGGCGATCCTGTTCCGCGAGGCGGACGGGGCGGTGGCCAACAACCTGATCATCGCGCGGCCGGGCCATCCACTGCTGCGCCATGCCGTCACGATGGCCTGCGAGGCGATGCTGCGGCGCGACAACGACTCGCCCTGGTCCAAGACCGGGCCGGGCCTGCTGACCCGGGCAGCGGCCGTCTATCTGGGCGAGACGCCGGAGGCGGAGGCGCGGGCCGATCTGGTGATCCTGCCCGATCAGGCACTGATGCGGCGCGTGCAGACGCATATGCGGCTGCCCTACAAATCCACGCCCGAATACTGGAATGCCGCGGACGGACGCGCTCCGCAGGAGCTGATGAGCGTGCTGCGGGAACTGGCGGATCGCGGCGCCTGAGCCGCGACCCGCGACGTGGCAGGGGAGCGGCGCCCCCCTGCCGCCGGGATCAGGCCGCGACGGCCGGCAGGCCGAGGCGGGCGCGGATTTCGGCCGGAACCTGGCGCTGGGACGAGATGCGGATGCGGGTCATCTCGGGGATGTCGCGATCCGTGCCGTGCCGCGCCACGTACTCGTCGTAATTGTCGAAGGGACGGCGGCCCAGATAATCGACGAAGGTCTCCGCCGCGGAGCCATTGGCCAGGATCATGTCATGCGCTTCGGTCTCGACATGATAGTAGGTGACGCTTTGCGGCAGCTCGGAGGCAGGCACGCGCGCGATGGTCGTGCCATTGACCAGCGCCCCGGCATTGATGGCCATGCCGTCGATCAGCAGCGCATGGTCCCCGGTCAGCACGAGGTCGCGGGTCGGCAGGCCCTCGCCGAGCGCGCCTTCGCTGACCCGCACCGGCGAGAACCGGTCGGCCGGGGTGAAGATCTTGTGCAGGGTCTGGCGTCCGACCCAGAGGACCGGCACGGCGCGGCCTTCGGCGGTCACCACCAGATCGCCCGGCGCCAGGGTTTCCACCGCGCGCTCGCCCTCCGGCGTCGCGATCATCGTGCCCGCGGCAAAGCATTCCTGCAGCGGGTCGGTGGTGACGTCCGCATCCGAGAAATCCTGCGGATAGGAGGCTTCCTCGGCGGTGGCCGTGGAGACCATGTAGAAGGTGTTGTTCCCCGAGGTGTTCTGCAGGATCAGGTAATCCGTGCCGTCGACGGTGATATAGCCCTTGTACTGGCCGGAAATACCGCTCGCGCTGCTGACATTCTCGTTGGCTTCGAAGAACTCGTTGTCGGTGGCGCCGCCGCCCTGGGTTTCCAGCGAACCGGAGGTGGTCACGGGGCTGTCGTCGATGGCGGACCCCTGCTCGCCGGAGACATCGCCCTCGATCAGCGAATAGGTCCCGTCTCCGTTCTGCGTGTAGAGCGCGGCGGAATTGAAGTCATAAGATGCGGGCATCGTCGGTATCCTTGACGGTTCCCTCCCGGCACGACGGGCACGGGTCGGGGGTGACTGATTATCTGACCGGGTCCGTCCCCCGGGCGCCGCAGCCGACGCAACCGGTGTTCTCCCGCCCTCCGGGAATATTTCTCCAGAATGACTGTATTTACGAATCTTTTATTTTGATTGCCGAAGGTTTCCGAAGGTCAAGGATGTGCCAAGGGCCTGTCATGCTGGCGCGGATGACGAGCTCTGCGGCAATATGACACCCCACCCCGGCACTCCGGAATGCCGTCCGAGCGCCCGGCGACACGGCATTCATCGAGCCGGGAAATCGGGATGACGCACCGCTGGGCAACGCCGCAAAGGCTGCGCCCGGGCCCGGGCGCAAGCGGGCTTTGCGGGGCAGGCGATCAGGAAAGGCGCGGCAGGGCCCGCGGTCCGGCTGGAGAGATGCGGGCACCGATCCGGCCGGATGCGGCCGCGCCGCGGTGCATTGATACACACCATATTTCAGTGCTTTACATGTCAACTTTCATGTAGATCGGATCGGGTTCTGCCCGGCATGCGCCTCAGATCAGGGCGTAGCCGATGCGCGCCGCCGCGGTGGAGAGCGACGGGAAAAGCGCATCATCCTCCAGCGCGCGGTTGAAGGCGGGATCCGGGCCCAACGCGTCCGCGGCACGTTCGTACAGCGCCACGACCGGGGCATTGCCCGCCATGGAGGAACCGTAGATCAGCCCATCGATCCGCGGGAAGGCGCGGTAGATCGCCCGGCTCCAGCCGCGGGCGCGGGCCTTCGGGCCGGTGGCGATCGCCATGGAGGCCCCGGCCCGGGTCGGCCACAGCCCGGTCAGGTCCAGAAGCTGCAGCTCGCGCGCAGGCGCGAAGACCGCGAACCACGGCGCGCGGTCGCGGCGCCGGATCAGCCGCGTCGCCTGGAACACCTCGGCCGCACAGACGGCCAGCGCCCCCGGCGCGGCGGCCCCGGCGGCATAGAGGATGCCGCGCGGCTGCACGCATCCCTCTCCGTCCGGCCCGCCCAGATGGTGATCGAAGCGCGACCCGCCCGGGCCCCAGTGACGGAAGGCGTTCCAGTCGGCCGGGTGATCGCCGCCGCGGAAATAGATGCGCCCCATCGCGGCCCCGGCAGGCCAGCGATGCAGATCGGCGCCGAGCGCGGCCAGCGTCTGCGCTGCGGGCGGATCAGGCAGCTTGGCCATCGCCGGGGGTCAGATCTGCGCGAACAGCGCCGCGACAGCGGCGGGATCGCCGCCCAGGATCAACCAGTCGCGCGGCGTCATCGCACCGCCGCTGCCGGTTTCCAGGTCGGGCTGCGGGGTGATGAGGAATCGCGCGGCAGCCAGCGGATCGGCGGCGCCGGGGCGGGCCTTCAGAACCCGGGCCAGCCCGGGCAGTTCGCGCCCCGCCTCGAATTGCAGCGCGGGAAGACGCCAGGCATCGCGGCCCGAAACCGCGCGCAGACCCAGCAGCGATCCCTCGATCAGGCGCTGGCGGATGCGGCTGTCGCGCACGCCGCAAAGCCGCGCCGCCTCCGCCACGCCCAGCGACTCCTCCAGCAGCGCCATGCGCAACGCGGCCGCCTGCAGGCCCGGACCCTCGTCGGCCGCCGCCGGGAAAGCCCCCACCGAGGCAAGCGCGGCCTGTTCGGCCCCGCTGAGGCGGGCGGGGCGGGGCGGGCGCACGGCATCCAGCGCCTCGTCGAGCGCCGAAAGAAAGGCCCCGGACCCGGCGCGGAACCCGTGCTGGCGCAAGGTGGCGTCCAGATGGTCTTGCGGGGCGGGGATCGGGGGCATGGCGGGCTCCTTCGGCTAACGCATATATATTGCGCACATCGGCGTTAGTCAATCACCCTGCCAGCAGACCGGGCGCGCGGAAGGGGGCCGCGACCTGCTCGGCCAGCGCCATCAGCCGCGCCTCCGCCCCCGCGGGGCCGACCAGCTGCAGGCCGACCGGCAGGCCCGTCTGCCCCGGCGCGGGGAAGGCCACGCCCGGCAGGCCCGCGGCATTGACCCAGCCGGTATAGACCGCATGGCCGCGCGGTCCGACCTCCTGGCCGTCGATCACCGGCGGGAAGGCCTCGGCGGCGGGCCAGGGCTGGGCGGCCGAGGCCGGGGTCAGGATCGCGTCATAGCCCCACAGCCCGCGCGCCGCCTCGCGCAGCGCGAAGACATGGCCGAGGATCTCGCAGAGCTGGATGGCCGGGGCGGCGGCACCGCGCGCGGCCATCTCCCGGTATTTCGGCGCGGCGGCCTTCCCGACGGCCGGGTCCTGCGCGAAGTAATGGGCCAGCCCGATCTCGCCGATCCGGCCCCACAGCGCGTTGAGCGGGGCAAGATCATGGGGCATCCCGCCCTCCACGACCTCGTGCCCGGCCCGGCGCAGCGCCTCGGTTGCGGCCTCGAACCCGGCGATGATCTGCGGATCGCAGGGCGCCTCCGGCATGCGGGCAACGGCGAGGATCCGCGCCCGGCCCGGCGCGGCGGCCGCGGCGCGGCGCCCCGACAGGACCGCATCCAGCAGCCGCAGGTCGCGCAGCGACCGCGCGATGGGTCCCGCCACCTCGAAATCCAGCAGCACCTGGGCCAGCCCGCCGCCGCGCGGCACATGCCCGATCCCGGGCTTCAGGCCGCACAGCCCCGTATAGCCCGCGGGCCGCCGGATCGAGCCGCCGCCATCGGTGCCCAGCCCGGCAAAGGCCATGCCCGCCGCCACCGCCGCGACGACCCCGCCCGAGGAGCCGCCCGGCGTGAGGGCAGGGTCATGGGGGTTGCGCGTCACGCCGAAGGTCAGGTTGTCGGTATAGCCCTCGACCGCGAATTCCGGCGTGTTGCCCTTGCCGGTGAAGATCGCCCCCGCCCGGCGCAGCGCCGCCACCGGCACCTCGTCCTGATCCGGGAGGCGCCGCGCCAGTTCGGCATTGCCCCAGGAGGCGGGCAGCCCGGCACTGACCAGGTTGTCCTTGACGATCACCGGCAGCCCGTCGAGCGGGCCCATGGGCGTGCCGGCCTTCCAGCGCGCGGCCGAGGCCTCCGCCTCCGCCATCGCCGTGGCGGAGCGGGCAGAATGGGCGTTCAGGAGCGGATCCAGCGCCTCGATCCGCGCCAGGGTCTCCTCCATCGCCCCGACGGGGTCGCGCCGCCCGGCGGCGAAATCGGCAAGAAGGTCGGTTGCATCGGGACAGCTCATCAATACAGGCTCCGCGGCAGCCAGAGCGCGAGGCCCGGCCAGAAGATCAGGAGGGCGGTGAAGGCAAGCATCAGCACCGCATAGGGAATGGCCCCTTTGACCACGTCCGAGAAGGGACCGCCATCGCTGCGCACCCCCTGCACGACATAGAGGTTCATCCCCACCGGCGGGGTGATCATGCCCAGCTCGCTCATCAGCACGACGAAGATGCCGAACCAGACCGGGTCGATCCCCGCGGCGGTGACGATCGGCACGACGACCGGGATGGTCAGCACCTGCATGGACAGCACGTCCATGAACATGCCGAGGATCAGGTAGAACACCATCAGGGCGAATAGCAGCGCGACCGGGGTCAGCCCCAGCCCCGCCACCCAGGCCGAGACCGTGCCGGTGATGCCGCCCAGGGCCAGCGTCACGTTCAGCGTGAAGGCCGCGCAGATGATCAGCAGGATCATGCCCGTGGTCTTCGCCGTCTGGCGGAAGCAGGTATCGAGGAAGGCGAAGCTCAGCCGCCCCTCGCGCCAGACGAAGAGCAGCGCGACGATCACCGCCAGCGCCGCGCTTTCGGTGGGCGTGGCGATGCCCAGGTAGATGGAGCCCATGACGATGGCGAAGACGGTGGCGGCGGGGATCAGGTGCAAAAGCCCGCGCAGCTTGGCCTCAAGCGGCACCTCCGCCTCGGGGCGGGCGGCATCGGACAGGCCGCGGCGGCGCAGCCACAGGCTTTCGCCGGTCACGAAGACCATGAACAGGGCCGTCAGCAGAAGCCCGGGGATCACCCCTGCCACGAAGAGCTGCCCGACCGAGACCGAGGCCAGCGAGCCATAGACCAGCAGGTTGACCGAGGGCGGGATCAGGATGCCCAGCGTGCCGCCCGCCGCCAGAGATCCCAGCGACCGGTCGGGCCGGTAGCCGCGTTCCCCCAGCGCCGGCAGCGCCACGGTGCCGACGGTCGCGGCGGTGGCCACGGAGGATCCGGAGGTGGCGGCGAACAGCGCGCAGGAGCCGATATTGGTGTGCAGAAGCCCGCCGGGCAGCCGTCCCAGCCACAGCGACAGCGCGCCGTACATCCGGTCGGCCATGCCCGAGCGCAGCAGCAGTTCGCCCAGCAGGATGAACAGCGGGATCGCGGTCAGCACGCTCTCGTTGGAGACGCCCCACAGCACCGGCCCCATGCTGCCCAGCAGGACCGGCCCGTAGAGGATCATGCCCCCCGCGACGCCGAGCGCCACCATCACCACCGCCACGGGCAGCCCGATCAGCAGCAGCCCCATCATCACGGTGAAGCCCAGAAGGATGTCGATGATCGTCATGAAAGGGTCCTCAGCGGGCGTGGAGCTGGTCGAGTTCCTCGCTCAGCTCCTCCTCGGCGGATTTGGGATTGAACTCGGCGGCGACCTGCCGGATGCGGCCCCGCGCCACCAGCATCAGCGCGCGCAGCGACAGCCACAGCGCGGCGACGGCAAACAGCGCCAGCGCCCCGTACCAGGCCGCCTGCGGCCAGATCAGCGGCGTCCGCCAGGGCGTGGCGGCGGTGGATTTGTAGGCGATCGTGTCGGCGATGACGCCCCAGCCGACATAGAGGAAGAACAGGCCCAGAAGCCCGAGGCTGAGCACCGAGGCAAGGTCGATCCAGGCCTGCACGGACAGCGCAAAGCGGCGGTGCAGCACGTCGATGCGCACATGCGCCCGGTCGATCAGCGCGACGGTGAAGGCGGCGGCGGCGCCGAAGGCCAGGATGTAGCCGCCCAGCTCGTCCGCCCCCTGAAGCGAGGTGTTGAAGGCCTTGCGCAGCACCGTTTCCAGCGCGACGAAGCCCGACAGGAACAGAAGCGCGGCCCCGAAAAGCCGGCTGATCCAGGTGGCGAGGCGGTCCATGGCGTCATCCTTGCATGGGGACCCGCGCCCGCAGGGGGCGCGGGCCGGGGATCAGAACTGGTAATGCATGCCCACGGTCTCCATCCAGGAGGCCGAGCAGTCCGGGCTGACCGCGTCGCAGGTCTCTTGCCAGGCGGGGAAGGACACGTCGGTCACGGCCGTGCCGATCAGGTCGATATCCGCCTGCGACGGCTCCACCAGGGTCAGGTCGTATTTCGTGCCGGTCTCGCAGGTCTCGCCGCCGGTATTGCAGCTGACCGCATCGACGAAGAGTTCCTCGGAATAGGTCCAGATCCGGTCGGTCAGGCGGTCGAAGGCGGCCTGCAGCTTCTCCTGCTCCTCCGGCGAAAGCTTGTTCCAGGTGTCCAGGTTAATGCCGTAGCCGTTCATCGCCAGCTGGAAGGCGATGGGCATCATGTAGGAGGTCACTTCCGGCCAGCCCGCCGAGTTGGCCGAGGACGGGCCGGTCACGGCGCAGTCGACGACGCCGCGGGCCAGGGACTGCTGCACCTCGGCGAAGCCGAGCGGCACCGGCGTGCCGCCGACCAGCGAGATGAAATTGGCCAGGTTCTGGTCATAGACGCGCACCTTCAGCCCCTTGAGATCCGCCAGCGAGGCGATCTCGGGTTCGCAGAACAGCACCTGCGGGCCGAAGGGCCAGACGCCCAGCAGCTTGGTGTTGAACTTCTCCTGCAGCCGGGCATCGACCTGGGGGGCGAATTCCTCCACCGTGCGCTTGCCGGTCGCGTAATCGGGGTTCAGCCCCACGAGGTCCAGGCCGAGGATCGCGGGTTCGTCGCGGCTGACCTGGCTGAGACGCAGCGAGACGATGTCGAACAGCCCGCCCTTGAGGATGCGCAGCTGCTCGGTATCCTTGATCCCGGTGACATCGACCGGCTGGTAATCGGCGGTCAGGTCTAGCCCGGTCTCCTCGGCGAAATTCTCGAAGAAGGGCTGCTCCACGGTCTTCTGGATCAGCCCCGTCGCGACGGGCTGGCCCATCACGCGCAGGCTTTCGGCGCAGGCGGGGAAGGCGGCGGCGGCCAGCGCCGCGGCGGTGAGGATGTGCTTCATGGGGTCTCTTTCCTGTTGGTGCGTGTTTGCCGGGCCGTGCCGCCCGTTGGTCAGTCGATTTCGGAGAACAGCCGGAACACCGATCCCCAGCCCTCGACGCGGGCGGGGTCGCAGCCCATTTCGCGCAGGCAATGTGCCGCGGTGACCGAGATGGAATCCAGCACCGGGATGCCCGTTTCCTGCTCGATCCCCTCGGCCACCGGGGCGCCGCGGAAATTGGTGCAGACGACGGCGATGGCGTCCGGCTTCGCCCCGGCCACCTCTCGGATCATGCCCGCGACCTGCGCGGGCGGGTAGGTGGCGAAGGAATAGTTGCCCTTGTCCTCCAGCCGCGCCTCGGCCACCACCTCGATCTCCTGCGCGGCGTAATTCGCCTGGATCAAGCTCTGGATCTCGCCCAGATAGGGCGTGACGAGGCCCAGCCGCCGGACGCCCAGCCCGCGGAAGGCGCGGTCGAAGGCCAGCATGGTGGAGGTGGCCGGGATGCCGGTGCGCGCCTCGATCGCGGCACACAGCGCGCGGTCCTTCTCCAGCCCCAGCCAGGAGGCCGAGGTGCCGTTCCAGCAGATCAGCCGCGGCCGGCATTCGGCCAGCCTTTCGGCCGCCTCGAGGATCGGGCCTTCGGTGAACTGGGTCTGCGAGGCCTCGGACATGGAGATCTCGACCACGCGGAACCGGCCGAAATGCGCGGTCGCCGCCTCGCCGAAGGGCGAGAACATGGCCGAGGTATAGGGCTCCAGCACGGTATTGGACGAGGGCGTCAGCATGCCGACGCGCGCGCCGTCGATCAGGGAATGGGTCACAGCAGCGTCTCCGGGGCAGTTCGTTCAACATGTTGGCCGGTGGGGGATCCGCAGGGGGTTCCGTCCAGCATCACGGTCGCGCCGCGCAGGATGGTGCGCACCGGCCAGCCGGTGATCTCGAACCCTTCCCACGGCGTGTAGTCGGATCCGTGATGCAGGTCCTGCTGCCGGATCGGGCGGGTCAGGGCCGGGTCCCACAGGGTGATGTCGGCATCCTTGCCGACCATGATCGCGCCCTTGTCGGCCAGCCCGTAAAGCCGGGCATGGTTCGTCGAGGTGATCGCGGCAAAGCGTTCCAGCGAGATGCGGCCCTTGGAGACCCCTTCGGAGAAGAGGATCGGCAGCCGCGTCTCCACCCCCGGGATGCCGTTGGGGATATTGCGGAAACTGTCGCGGGCGCCGGGGGCGTCCTTGCCCGCGCGATCGGCAAAGCGGAACGGGCAATGGTCCGAGGAAAACAGCTCGAAGCCGCCCTGTTCGATCCCCGCCCAGATCCCGTCCCAGTCCTCGCGGCCCCGCGGCGGCGGCGAGCAGACGTATTTCGCCCCCTCGAACCCGGCGCGGTCCAGGTCATCGGCCGTCAGGGTCACGTATTGCGGGCAGGTCTCGGCGAAGACCTTCGCGCCGCGCGCCCGCCCGCGCCGGATCTCGTCGAGGCTCTCGGCATTGGAGACATGCACGATGGTCAGGGGCACATCGGCGATCTCGGCCAGGGTGATGGCGCGGTGGGTGGCCTCGCGCTCCACCGGGACGGGACGGGTGCGGGCATGCCAGACCGGGTCGCCATGGCCCTCGCGATCGGCCTTGTCGCGCAGGAACTCGATGGCATCCTCGTTCTCGGCATGGACCATGACCAGCGCGCCCTGCGCCTTCGCCACGCTCATCACCTCGAGGATCTCGCGATCCGACAGCGCCAGCCCCTGATAGGTCATGAAGACCTTGAAGCTGGTATGCCCGGCGGCGATCAGCGCGGGCAGGTCCTGGCCCAGCGTGACCGGGTCGGTATCCTTGACGATCAGGTGGAAGGAGACGTCGCACAGGCAGGCTCCGGCCGCCTTCTCGTGATAGGCGGCGACCGCGGCGCGCAGCGTCTGGCCCTCCTCGGGCAGGCAGAAGGGCAGGACCGTGGTATTGCCCCCCGCCACGGCGGCGCGGGTGGCGGAGGCGAAATCATCGGCCATCTCGATCCCCGGCCCCGAGGGCTGGGAGATATGGACATGGCTGTCGATCCCGCCGGGCATGGCGATCAGCCCGGCCGCCTGGATCACCTCGGCCGCCTCCGGGCGATCCTCGCCCAGCCAGGTGATGCGCCCGTCGCGGATGCCGATATTGCAGGTCGTGGTTCCCGCCGGGGTGACGACGCGCGCCCCCGCGATCAGCGTGTCCAGCATCAGCGCACCTCCATCGCGATGGCCCGCGCCAGGGCCGGGGCGAGGCCGATGGCGGATTTTCCCGCGGGCTTGCAGGCGCGCCCGGCGAACCGGCCGCCCAGCCCGGCCAGGGTCATGGCCTGCGCCGTCGCGGCGGCGATCGGGTCGATCACCGGGGCCTGGACCTCGGCGGCGATCTCGGGGGCCAGCCCGGCCAGCGGCGCGCCGCCCAGGATCACCACGTCGGCGCCCTGCTCCGTGACCGCGCGATTGGCCAGCGCCACGAGGTCGTCGCGCAGGTCGCTGCGCACGCGGGCCACGTCGACCTCGCGCGCGGCAGGGGTGCAGACCCCGGTGAACCGCCCGCCCAGCCCGGTGGCCGCGACGCAATCGGCATACCAGCGCGTCATCAGCGGCGAGAAGGTGACGATGGAGAACCGTTCGCCCATCATCGCCGCGGACATCACCGCCGCCTCGGCCATGCCGACCACCGGCAGGTCGAACAGCTCGCGCGCCCCCATCAGGCCGGGATCGCCGAAGGCGGCGATCACCACCGCGTCGATCCCGTCGAGATTCTCGGCGATCATCTCCAGCGCGATGCCGCCGGCGATCTGCGCCTCGGCCCGCGAGGCGATATAGGGGAAGCCGCGCGTCGCGGTCAGCGGAACGATCTCGGCACGGTCCCCGACCGTGGCGCGGGCGATGGCGGCCATCCGCTCGGTCATGGCGACGGTCATGTTGGGGTTCACGAGCAGCAGGCGCATCGGTCTGTCTTTCGGGTCAGGGACTTGGAAATGGGTCACGGGGCGGCCCCGTGGTGACGGGCCCAGTGGCGGGCGATCTCGCGGCGGGGCGCGGTCCAGACATCGCCGCAGGCGGCGAGACGGGCCAGGACCGCCTCCAGCCCGGCGATGCGGCCGGGACGGCCGATCAGGCGCAGATGCAGCCCCACGGACATCATCCGCGCGGCACTCGCGCCCTCGGCGCGCAGCCGCTCCAGCGCGCCGGTGACGTAATCCGAGAAATCCCGCGCCTGCACGAAGCCGCCGCCGGGGGAAAACCGCATGTCGTTGGTGTCGAAGGCATAGGGCAGGATCACGTGGCCGCCCTCCATCCGCGGGATGTCGTCGTCATAGGCATCGCTGTCATAGAGGAAGTCGCAGCGCGCCTTCAGGATCGCGCGGGTCTGCACCGAGGCCGAGGACCGGGTGTGCCAGCCCACCGGGGCCGTGCCCGTGGCGGCGGCGATGGCGGCATGGGTGCGCTCGATCACCTGCGCCTCGGCTTCGGGGTCCATGCCCGCATGGCGTTCCCACAGCCAGCCATGGCAGCTGACCTCGTGGCCGCGCGCCACCGCGTCCTGCAGCAGCCAGGGCGCGCGTTCGGCCACGCGGCCGCAGGCGGAGAAGGTCGCGCGGATGCCGTATCGCTCGAAGAGCCCGGCGATGCGGGCATAGCCCTGCCGCGTGCCATAGGCGAAATGGCTCTCCATGCACAGGTCGGGGGCGCCGCGGACCTCTTCGCGGATCTCGTAGGTGTCCTCGTTGCGCGGATCGCCGTCGCCGACGGAGAGCTCCGCCCCTTCCTCGACATTGACCACGAAGGACAGGGCCAGTTTCGCGCCATCGGGCCAGCAGGGGGCGGGTTCCTGCCCGAAATAACCCCGGAAATCGCGTCGGTCATCCATGCGGCTCATCCCTGGATCATGCGGTTGAGACCGACGGTGCGCGCCCCGAAGGCCAGGACCAGGATGGCCAGCAGGATCAGCCCCGAGGACATGGCCGCCAGCGACGGGTCGGGCTGTTCCTCCAGGTATTGCAGCATCTTGATCGGCAGGGTCTTGTTGCGCGCGTCGGTCAGGAAGATGGAGATCGGGTAATTGTCCATCGAGGCGAGGAAGGCGAAGAGCCCGCCGGTCAGGTAGGCCGGGGCCAGGTTGGGGATCAGCACCTTCGCGATGGCCTTCGGATAGCTCAGCCCCAGCGTCCGCGCCGCGTCGATCAGCGAGAAGTCGAAGGCATTCATCGCCGCCAGCAGCGTGCGCATCACGAAGGGCAGGGTGATGACGACATGGCCCAGCAGCAGCGAGGCATAGGCGTCGCGCAGCCCCATCTCGCGGAAGAACTGCAGAAGCGCGACACCGACCACGAGGCCCGGCATCATCAGGGGCGAGACCGCGAAGGTGGCGATGGCCTCGCGCCCGGGGAAATTTCCCCGCGCCACGGCGATCGCGGCCAGCGTGCCCAGCACCAGCGACACGGCGGTGGAGACGGTGGCCAGGTTCAGCGACATCAGCACCGCGTCCCACAGCCCCTGCCGGGTCGCCGCCTCGGCATACCAGCGGAAGGACCAGGCCGGCGGCGGCAGCGTGTAGACCGGCGAGTCGGTGAAGCTGACCACGACGGTGATGACGATGGGCAGCATCAGGAAGACCATGCAGGCCAGCCCCATGATCCAGGAAAATCCCAGGGCGAAACGGTCGGCGCGGGTCATCGGCGGGCTCCCAGGCGCGCGGCCAGCCAGCCCGAGCCCAGCACCACCACGATGGCGATGGCCAGGAGGATGGCGGCAAGGGTGGATCCCAGCGCCTCGTTGCGCAGGAACAGGAAGGAGCGGGCGATCAGCATCGACAGGTTCTGCTGCCTTTCGCCGACGATCAGCGAGGGGATGACATACATCGACACCGCCATCGAGAAGACGAAGGCCGATCCGGCCACCACGCCCGGCAGGCTCAGCGGCAGCGTCACCCGGGTGAAGCGGAACCACGGGCTGGCGCCCAGGCTGGCGGCGGCCTCGGGCAGGCGGCTGTCGAGCTGGCGGATCACCGAATAGATCGGCAGCACCATGAAGGGCAGGAAGACATTGGCCGCCCCGACGATCAGCGCCGTCTCGGTGAACAGCATCCGCACCGGGCGCTCGGTCAGCCCGATCCCCATCAGCACGGAATTCAGCACGCCGTTGGCGCGGAACAGGATCGACCAGGCGAAGGCCTTGACCACCACGCCCAGCGACATCGGCAGCACCAGCGCGACGAGAAAGACGGTCAGCCAGATCCCCTTGGCCCGCGACATGGCGAAGGCGGTGGGATAGGCGATGACGAAGGCCAGGACCGTGGTCAGCGCGGCGACGCGCAGCGTGCGCATCAGCACGCGGATATTGTATTCATCGGCGAAGAAGGCGCGGTACTCGGCCAGGCTGAACCCCTCGGGCCCCTGCACCGATTTCGCCAGCAGCATCGCCAGCGGCAGCGCGTAGATCACCGCCAGGAAGCCGAGCGCGGGAACGGCCAGCAACCCGATCCGGTCGAGACGTCCGCTCATGCCGCCGCCTCGTGGATCAGCGTGTCGGCCACCGACCAGCCCAGGCGCAGCTCGTCGCCGCGGGTCATGCCGCCGCGGATCCCGGGCAATTCGCACATCACCCGGTCGCTGCCTGCGGCCTCGCCATGCAGGACCGTCTTGGCGCCCAGCACCATGACATCGCGCAGCCGCGCGGAAATCGTGTTCTCGCCCTCGCCGGGAGAGATCAGTTCCGGGCGCACGCCGATCTGGACGGGCGTGCCGGGGGCGAAGCCGCCGGGGGCGGTCAGCAGGCCGCAGCCGGTCTCGACGATGCTGCGCGCGCCGTCATCCTGGACCACGCGCCCGGACAGCCGGGTGGAAAGACCGACGAAATCCATCACGAAGGGCGTGGCGGGGCGGGCATAGAGCGTCGAGGGATCGGCGAATTGCTCGATCTTCCCGGCATTCATCACCGCGATCCGGTCGGAGACGCCCATCGCCTCCTCCTGGTCATGGGTGACGAAGATCGCGGTGATGCCGCGGTCGCGCAGCAGCGCCTTCAGCTCCACCTGCATGGTCTCGCGCAGCTTGCGGTCCAGCGCCGAGAAGGGTTCGTCCAGCAAAAGCAGGTCGGGCTGCACCACCAGCGCGCGGGCCACGGCGACGCGCTGCTGCTGGCCGCCCGACAGCGCCGAGACCGGCCGCCCGGCAAAGGCATCCATGCGCACCAGGCTCAGCGCCTCCTCCACCGGCTGCGCGCAGGCGGCTTTCGCCGTGCCGCGGGCGCGCAGCCCGAAGGCCACGTTCTCGGCCACGCTCAGATGCGGAAACAGCGCGTAGTTCTGGAACACGACCGAGATGTTGCGCCGATGCGCGGGCAGGCGCGTGATGTTGCGCCCGCCCAGGACCACGTCGCCCTCGTCGGCCTCCATCAGCCCGGCGATGATGCGCAGAAGCGTGGTCTTGCCGCAGCCCGAGGGCCCCAGAAGCGAGACCAGCTCGCCCCGGTCCATGCGGAAGTTCATTCCCGACATGACCCGCGTGCCGCGGAAGGACTTCGCCACGCCCCAGACATCGAGATAGTGGCGCCCTGGCGCCTGCGGGGTCATGCCGGTCATCGTCACAGCGCCATCAGCTTGTCGAACCGCTCGATCCATTCGCGCCGGTTCGCGGCGACGAAGGCCCAGTCCGGCGAATGGATCGCCACGCCCTCGGGCACGACCGCGCCGGCCTTGACGGTGGTGTTGGCCGGAACCGAGGAGGCGAAATCGGCGATGGCGGCCTGCATGTCGGGGCCCAGCATCTCGTTGACATAGGCCTGGGCCAGTTCCGGGTTCGGCCCGCCCTTGACCAGGCAGATGCCCGAGGGCATGGCGAAGATGCCTTCCTCGGGGGCGGACAGGTCGACCGGCACGCCCTCGGCCTTGCGCGGCAGCGTGTAGGAGGAGAAGTTGCCCGCCAGCATGGTGATCTCGCCCTGCTCCAGCAGGTTGAAGGCCTGGCTCATCGTCGAATAGACCGACAGCAGGTTGGGCTTGAGTTCCTCGAGCTTGGCGAAGGCGGCCTCCACCTCGTACTGCGCCTCGGCGAAGGGCTTGCCGGTGGCCAGCATCGCGGCGGCATAGAGCGTCCAGACGCCTTCGGTATTCTGCAGCGACGGGATGATGACCTGACCGGCATTCTCCGGCGCCCAGAGCGAGGCCCAGCTGGACACGCCGCCGGGGGCGAAATCGGTGTTGTAGGCGACCCCGGCCCAGGGCTGGACATAGTTGCACCACATCCCGTCCATGTGGACGGCATCCGGGCGCAGATCGGCCATGTTCGGCACCGCATCCGCCGTGATCGGGCTCAGCAGATCCGCCTCGACCGCCTGGATCATCACCGGGTCGTCCATCTGCACGACCGACAGGTAGGGGCGGTCCTTGTTGGAGGCCATCTTCTCCAGGTTGACGGAGGATTTCGTGCCCTCGAACAGGATGTCCGCGCCGATCGCCGATTTCATGTGCGGCGCGACGATCTCTTCCATCCAGGCGGTGTGGCTGCCGGCGCATCCGATCACGATCTCGCTGGTCTGGGCGCGCAGGATCGCCGGGGCGGCCAGGGTGCCGAGGGTTGCGAAGGCCGAACTCCTGAGCAGCGTGCGGCGCGTCAGGCCGCGTGTTCCGTGGCGGGTCATTGATGGTGCTCCTTGCTGTCCCCCGGGGATCGGGGCCGGTTTGATCCAGAATGGAATGCCATTTGACAAAGACCGTCTTCGCGGGGCTTATTCCATGAAAACCGGCCAATTCCGACTGAATTTCTCAAAATGATGCAAAAAAAGGCAGGCCTGAAGATGGCATGCCATCATGGTAAGCGAGAGGAAACCCACAATGGGATGCCATTTGACGAACCTGTCCCTGCTCTGCCCCGAGACGGGGCTGGCGCGCGACTCGGATCTGCTGATCGGCGATGACGGCCGCATTGCCGCGCAGGGGCGCGGCCTGGCGACGCCTGCCGGTTTCACGCGGCTGGACGCGCGCGGGGCCCTGTGCCTGCCGGGGCTGGTGAACACGCATAACCATTCGCCCCTGATGGCGGTGCGCGGCATGGTGGAGGATCGCGGCTTCGCCCCCGCCTATATCCCCGGCGTGCCGCAGGGCCACTGGCTGTCGCAGGAAGAGACCCTTGCGCTGGCGCGGCTGGGCGTGATGGAGATGCTGACCGCGGGGGCCACGACGATCGTCGATTACTATCGCTGCCCCGAGGCGCTGGCACTTGCGGCGGAGGAATTCGGGCTGCGCGCCATGGTCGGCGGCCGCGTGATGGACATGGACAGCGCCGCGCTGGCGCGCGGGGAATTCGTCGAGGACCGGGCCCTGGGCGAGGCGACGCTGGGCGCGGCGCTGGAGGTCATGGAGCGCTGGGACGGGAAGGGGCGGATCTCGGCGATCCTCGCGCCGCATGCGCCCGACAGCTGTTCGCGCCGCATCTTCGCCGAGATGCGCGACCTGGCGCAGGCCGGGGGACGGCAGATCCACACCCATCTGAGCCAGTCGCCGATGGAGGTGGCGCAGATCCGGGCACGCGAGGGCATGACGCCGACCGAGTTCCTGGACGATCTGGGGTTGCTGTGCCCGGACCTGATCGCCGCGCATTGCATCTTCATGTCCGAGGACGACATCGCCCGTTTCGGCGCGGCGGGGTCGGTCGTGGCCCATGCGCCGATCGGCAATGCCTCCTTCGGGGCGGCCGCGCCGATCCGCGCGCTGCAGGAGGCCGGTGCCGCGATCACGCTGTGCACCGATACCAAGTCGGCCGACATGTTCGAGGCGATGCGCATGGCCCTGGCGGCGGCGCGCTGGCGGGCGGGGCCGCTGCAATTCGAATTCGACGCGCGCGAGGTCTTCGGCTGGGCCACGACCGCCGGGGCAGCGGCGCTGAAGGGCCACGCGGCAACCGGGCGGCTGCGTCCGGGCGACCCGGCCGACCTGATCCTGCTGGACCCGGAGGCGGCCAACCTGCGCCCGGTGATCGACGGGTTCGGGATCGTCGCCCATTCCGGCAGCGCGGCCAATGTCACCGACGTGATGGTGGCGGGCGAATGGCTGGTGCGCGACCGCCGCCCGACCCGCGTCGATCCCGCCGAGGTCGTCGCCACCGCCCAGGCGGTCTGCGAGGGATTGTGGCGGCGGGCTCAGCCGTGAAGGGCCGGATCCAGAAGCGCCGCGACGCTTTCCCCGGTATGCGCCAGGTGACGGCGCCAGACGGCCTCGGCCGCCCCGGCGTCGCGCGCGCGCAGCGCCTCCATGAGGATGCAGTGCTCCTCCACCGCCTGGCGCAGCCGCGCCGGGTCCATGATCGCCAGATAGCGCCCGCGCCGCGCCCGCGCGATCAGCCGCCGGTGGGTCGCCTGGATCACCGGATTGCCCGCGCGTTCCACGATCAGGTCGTGGATCGCCGAATTCGTGTCGAAATAATCGGTATGGTTGCCGATCTTGTGAAAGACCAGCATCCGGTCATGCAGCTCTTCCAGCTCCTCCATCTCCGCCGCCCCGGCCGCCCGGGCCAGCCGCCCCGCAGACAGGCTCTCCAGCGCGGCGATCACCTCGAAGAGGTCCAGCGCTTCCTGGGCGCCATAGGCCGTGACCACCGCGCCCTTGTTGCGCGAAATCTCGATCAGCCCGTCATTGCGCAGCAGCTTCAGCGCCTCGCGCACGGGCGTGCGCGACAGGTTCAGCTCGGCCGAGATCTTGCGTTCCACCAGCCGTCCGCCCGGGGCGATCTCGCCCTTGACGATGCGGTCGCGCAGCACGTCGGCCACCCATTCGGCAATGGCCGTCGGCGTGGCGGCGGCGGGAAGGTCGGGATCGGTGGGATCGGGAAGGGTCACGGGGCGTTGCCATCATCGCTGCGATATGGGATGCCATTCTGCCCGGCCCCGCCGCCCTTGGCAATCGCGGAAACGGCCGCCCCATTCCCCGGAGCCCGCCCATGAGCCTGCGTCTTCTCGCCATCAATCCGAACACCTCCGCGACCGTCACCGAAACCGTCCTGGCGGCCGCGCGCGCCGCCGCGCCGCCGGGCGTGACCATCGAGGGCGTGACCGGGCGGTTCGGGGCGCGCATCGTCACGACCGAGGCCGAGCATGTCATCGCCGCGCATTCGGCGCTGGATCTCGCGGCGCATCACGCGGCGGGCTATGACGGGGTCCTTCTGGCGATTTCCTTCGACAGCGGCCTGGCGGCGCTGCGCGCCTCGCTGCCCGTGCCGGTGGCGGGGCTGACCGGCTCGGCCTGCGCGGCGGCGCTGGCGGGCGGCGCGAAACGGCCCGGCGCGGTGATCCTGGGGGAGACCACGCGCGCCATGTATCACGCGCTTTTCGCCGGATACGGCGCCGCGCTGGCGGCGGTCGAGGTGGTGGAGCTGGACAGCGTCGACGCCTATATGGATCCCGCCGCGCGCAGCGATGCGGTGGCGGCGGCGGTGACGCGGCTGGCAGAGGCGGGGGCCGATGCGGCGGTGCTGTGCGGGGCGGCGGTGATGGGCATGGCCGCGCGGCTGGCCCCGGCGGCGGCGATCCCGCTTCATGACGGCACGGCGGCGGTGACCGCCTGCCTGCAGGACATCGCCGCCGGGACGCCGCCTGCGCCGCGACAGGCCGGGCTGGGCGAGATCACCGGCCTGCCCGCCCCTCTGGCGGCGCTGATCCGCGGCCGCCCGGACTGATCCGCCGCGGGGCCGGGGGCGCTGACTTGTCCCCTTGCCCCGGCCGCCGCGAGGCGCAGAGTGGCCGGGAACCAGCGGGAGGACAGGCGATGGGGCAGGACAGGCAGGACGGGGCACCGCGCGCGGTGCTGATCGGGGCGGGCATGGTGGCGGCCACGCATCTGCGCGCCTGCCGCGCGGCGGCCGGGACGGTCGCGCTTCACGGGATCATGGCGCGCCGCCCCGAGGCCGCACGGGCCCTTGCGGCGGAGGAGGGGATCGCGCGGGATGAGCTGCACTTCTATGCCACGGCCGAAGAGGTCGCCGCCGATCCGCAGGTGGATTTCGCCATCATCGTCACGCCCCCCGATGCGCGCGCCGCGCTGATCGCGCCCCTGGCGGCGGCGGGCAAGCACGTGCTTCTGGAAAAGCCCGTGGCGCGCGACCTGGCCGAGGCCGCGGAAGTGGTCGCGATCTGCGAGGCGGCCGGGGTGACGCTGGGCCTGGTGTTCCAGCACCGGATGCGCGCGGCCTCGCGCCGGGCCGCCGCGCTGGTCGCCTCGGGCGGGCTGGGCGCGCTGGGACTGGCCGAGATCCGCGTGCCCTGGTGGCGGGGACAGGACTATTACGACGAACCCGGCCGCGGCACCCATGCCCGCGACGGCGGCGGCGTGCTGATCACCCAGGCGATCCATGCGATGGACCTGGCGCTGAGCCTCACCGGCCCCGTCACGCGCGTGCAGGCCATGACCGCGACGACGCGGCTGCACCGGATGGAGGCGGAGGATTTCGCCGCCGCCGGGCTGGGCTTCGCCTCGGGGGCGGTGGGGTCGCTCTATGCCGCCACCGCCGCCTTTCCCGGCGGCGAGGACTCGATCGCGCTGCATTTCGAGAAGGCCAGCCTGACCCTGTCGGCCGGGCATCTGGCGGTGCGCTGGCGCGACGGGCGCATCGAGGAGGCAGGCAGCGGGACAGGCTCGGGCGGGACCGCCGATCCGATGGGCTTCGGCCATGAATTGCACCAGGCGGTGATCGAGGATTTCGCCGCCGCGATCCGCGATGGCCGCCCCCCCGCCGCCACCGGGCAGGCCGCGCTGGAGGTGCATCGGCTGATCGAGGCGACCACCGTCTCGGCCCGCGACGGGCGGATCTGGCTGGCGGAGGATGCGGCATGAGCGGGACATTGAAATTCGCGGCGCTGGGGCTGGATCACGGCCATATCCTGGGCATGGCCGAGGGCATGGCGGCGGCCGGGGCGGAATTCGCGGGCTATTGGGGCACGGGCAGCCCGCCGCCGCTGGAGAAGCTGCGCGCGCGCTTCCCCGATGTGCCGCAATGCGAGGACATGGCGCAGATCCTCGGGGATCCGTCCATCGGTCTGGTGCTGATCGCCGCCATCCCCGACGAGCGCGCCGCGCTTGCCATCGCCGCGATGGAGGCGGGCAAGGACGTGATGGTCGACAAGCCCGGCTGCACCAGCGCGGCGCAGCTGGCCGCGCTGCGCGACTGCGTCGCGCGCACCGGACGGATCTGGTCGGTGAATTTCTCAGAACGCTTCCGCGTGCCCTCGGCCACGCGCGCGGGCGAGCTGATCCGCGCGGGCGCCATCGGCGAGGTGGTCAATACCGTCGGTCTGGGGCCGCACCGGCTGGAGGCGCCGCGCCGCGCGCCCTGGTTCTTCGAGCGCGCCCGCTATGGCGGCATCCTGACCGACATCGCCTCGCACCAGATCGACCAGTTCCTGCATTTCACCGGGGCCGAGACGGCCGAGATATCGATGGCCACGGTCGCCAACCGCGCGCATCCCGAATATCCCGGCTTGCAGGATTTCGGCGAACTGGCGCTGCGCAGCCCGCGCGCCACCGGCTATGTGCGGGTCGACTGGTTCACGCCCGGGGCGCTGCCGGTCTGGGGCGACGGGCGGGTGACGATCCTGGGGACCGAAGGCTATATCGAGCTGCGCAAGTACCTGGATCCCGGCCACGGGCCGCAGACCGACACGCTGATCCTGGTCAATGGCACCCGGATGGAGCGGATCGACTGCCGCGATGCCGGGCTGCCCTATTTCGCCGCGCTGGCCGCCGATATCCGCGACCGGACCCAGACCGCGATGGCCCAGTCCCATGCCTTCGAGGTGATGCGCCTGGCACTGGAGGCGCAGGCGCTGGCCGAAGGCGGCACGGTCTGGGCACAACCGGACTGACCGCCGGGGCGCTTGCATCCGCGGCGCGTCGGTGAAAAATCAGGCGGTCTGCGAAAGGAGCCCGCCATGCCCCCGTTTCTGCGCGCCCTCGGCCCCGCCGTGCCGCAGGCCCGTCCCGCCGAGGCGCTGCGCGCCGGAACCGGGGCGCTGGCCGGGCTGGCCGTGGCGGGTCTTGCGGGACAGGCGCTGGCGCCGGTGGCCGGACCGGGGATCGGCCTGTCGCTGATCGCGCCTTTCGGGGCCAGTTCGGTCCTGCTTTTCGCCGCGCCCAGCAGTCCCCTGGCCCAGCCCTGGCCCGCCGTCATGGGCAATACCCTGGCGGCGCTGGTGGGGGTCGCGGTCTGCCTGCTGGCGGGCGATCCGGTCCTGCGCGTGGCGCTGGCCGTGGGGCTGGCCATCGCCGTCATGCTGCTGTGCCGCGCGGTGCATCCCCCGGCCGGCGCCGTGGCGATGACCGCCGCGCTCGATCCCGGGATGGTCGAGCGTCTGGGCTTCGGCTTCGCGCTGGCGCCGGTGGCAACCGGCACCGTGCTGCTGGTGGGGCTGGCGATGATCCATGCGCGGCTGACCGGGCGGCACTATCCGATGCGCGGCCTCGCCCCCGCGGCCGGGGCGCCGGGACCCGCACCGGCGGGCAGCGCCGGGCTGAGCGGGGCCGAGCTGGAGTCGATCCTCACCCGCTACCGCCAGTCGCTGAATCTGGGCACCGGGGATCTGGCACGGCTGATCGGGGCGGCCGAATTGCAGACGGCGGCGCATCGCGGCGGGGTGGCTTCGGTCGCGGACATCATGTCGCGCGACCTGGTCACGGTGTCGCCGGACACGCCGCTGGCCGAGGTGGTCGCCCTGTTCCGCCGCCACCGCTTCGCCTCGCTGCCGGTGACCGGGCCGGGCGGGCGGTTCTTCGGGGTGATCTTCCAGATCCACCTGATCGAGCGGGCGCAGGAGGATGCGTTCCGCGGCGGGCGCGGCTTTGCCGCTGCCATGCGCCGCCTGACCGACCGCCGCCGGTCCCTCGCGGCGGCCGATGTCATGAGCGTCGCGGGCCCGCGCGCGGTGGCCGCCACGCCGGTCGCGGCGCTGCTGCCGATGATGGCCGATGCCGCGGTGGATGCCGTGCCGGTGCTGGAGCGCGGCCGCCTGATCGGCATCGCCACGCGCAGCGACATCATCCGGGCGCTGGCCCGGCAGAGCCTCGCCGCAGGCGCCGCGCCCCGGGACTGAGCGCGCCGCCCGCGCGGATCAGGCCGGGTGCCGGCGGCGCGCGCCAAGCGCCAGCGCGATCTCCACCGCGGCAATGACCAGCATGGAGAGCCCCACCAGCGGCAGGAGGACCCCCGCCACCAGCGCGATGACCAGCAGGCCCCGCGGCAGGCGCAGGTCGGCGGGCAGGGCGGGCGCCCCGATCCCGCCCGCGGGGCGGCGCAGCCACCACATCCGGGCCGCGGCGATGGCCATCGCGATCATGCCGAGGCAGGCCAGCAGCAGCACGACCTGGTTCGCCCGCCCCCATTCCTGGCCCATATGGATGCTGATGCCGCGTTCGGCCATGCGCCCGAACCAGCCCAGATCGGCCAGCCCGGCATCATAAAGCACCTCGCCCGAATACTGGTCGAGATGGATCACCCGCTCGCCGTCGATATCCTCGGGATAGGCAGAGGCGGTGAAGACCCCCGCAGGCCCCGAGGGCATGGCCAGCGCATAGCCCGGATGGATGCCGCGGGCCTCGACGATCTCGACGATCCGGTCGATCCCGGCAGGCACGCCCTCATGGCTGCGCGATTGCGGGACCGGCTGGCGCTCGGCGATCCAGGGGGCCTTGTCGGCCACATCCGCCAGGGTCTGGTCCGAGACCGGATAGGCCGACCAGTAGCCGTCGGGCATCCCCAGTCCCAGCCGGTAGCTGAGATCGTAGAACTGCTTGCCGAAGACGCCCGACCAGGGCAGGCCGGTCACCGCCAGGAAGACGATGAAGCCGCCCAGATAGAGCCCGCCCACCGCATGCAGGTCGCGCCAGAAGCCCCGGCCCTTGCGGCGGCGCAGCGTCAGCACGCCGACATTGCGCCCGCGCGGCCACCAAAGGTAGATCCCGGTCCCCACCAGCAGGATCATCCAGCCCGCGGCCAGTTCGACCAGCCGGTTGCCGAACCAGCCGACATATTCCAGGCTGTGCAGCTTGCGCACGACATGCATCGCCGGAGACCCGGCAAAGCCGGCATCCCACAGGCTGCCCAGCACCGTGGCATCGTAGGGGTCGACATAGACGGTATCGGTCACGCCCTCGGCATCGCGGATGCGGATCCGGGCCGAGCGGTCGGGGGCGGCGGCGGGCAGATAGGCGCGCAGCGTGCCGGGATGCGCCTCCAGCGCCGCGGCGGACAGCGCCGAGGCGGGCAGCGGCGCCGCCGCCTGCGGCGCGACGAAATGCAGGTGCCGGTAGGCGGCGTCGTTGATCTCGTCCTTGAACAGGTAGATCGCGCCGGTCACCGCCAGCAGGATCAGGAAGGGCAGGACCAGGAGCCCCGCGACGAAATGCCAGCGCCAGACGGCGCGGTAGAGCCCGGTGCGCAGCGCGCCCGGAGGGGAAACGGACATGGGAAGCCTCGTGATGTCTGGAACGGGCGGACCGCCCCGCCGGGGGAGGTCCGCCGGATCTGGCCGGGCGCGCGCGCCTAGCTGCTATACAGCTCGCGGATCGCCGAAAGCGCGCGCTCGTCCTCGGCCTGATAGGGGATCACCCCCGACAGGCGGCCCTTCGCGTCGAAGAGCAGCACCGAGGCGGAATGGTCCATCGTGTAGCCGCCATCCTCCAGCGGCACCTTGGCCGCGTAGATACGGAAGGCCCGGATCGCCTCCGCCACCTCATCGGGGCTGCCCGAGACGCCGGTGACGCCCGGCACCCAGGAGACATAGTCGCCCAGCACCTCCAGCGTGTCCCGTTCCGGATCGACGGTGACGAAGAAGACCCGCAGGTCGCGGCCTTCCTCCGACAGCACCGATTTCCAGCCATCGACCTCGCCCAGCGTGGTCGGGCAGACCTCGGGGCAATGGGTGAAGCCGAAGAAGACGGCCGAGGGCGCGCCGCGCAGCGTGTCCTCGGTGAAGCTCTCGCCCGATGTCGTGGCAAGCTCGTAGTCGCCGCGGCCCAGTTCGGCGATCGGGTCGCCTTCGAGCTGCGGGAGGATGACGGCGGCGGCGATCGCCGCCGCCACCGCCGCGATCGCGCCGGTGATCGCCCATGTCCTGATGCGTGGTGTCATGGCGGGCCTCAATGCGCGTGCATGTGCGAATGGTCATGGGCCTCCGCCGCGCCATCGGCGTCGCGCGCCAGCACCGGCAGATCGAAAGTGACCTCGCCCGCCTGCTCGAAGGTCAGGGTCAGGGACACGGTGTCGCCTTCGGCCAGCGGCCCGGTCAGCTCCATGAACATGATGTGATTGCCGCCCGGTGCCAGCGTGGCGGTGCCGCCCGCCGGGATCTCCAGCCCGTTCTGCAATTCGCGCATCACCATCACGTCGTCCTTCATGGACATCTCGTGCAGCTCGGTGCGCCCCGCCACCGGGGCGGCGGCCGCGACCAGCCGGTCCGGCGCGCTTCCGTGATTGGCGATGCTCAGGAATCCGCCCGCCACCGGCTGGTTGGGCAGGGTGGCGCGGGCAAAGCCGCCCTCGATGGCCAGGTCGCCCAGCTCGGCCGCGCCTGCAGGCAGGCCATGCCCGCCGTCCTCGCCGGCCACCAGCATCAGCGCCGGGGCGGGGTTGGGCACGTCATGCGATCCGCTGGTATCGGTCCAGTCGGCCGTGGCATCGCCGCAGCCCTGCACCGCCGGGAAATGGATCGCCCCGGGCTGCGCATCGGGCCCGACCGTGCCGCGGATGGTGAATTCGTCATAGAAGGCATCCGGCAGGTCGCCGCCCGACCAGATCACCGCGCGCACGCCTTCGGTCATCTCCTGGCCGTGGCTGACGAAGGGGGTCGCATAGGCGCCGGTCTCGGTCCGCAGGTCCCAGCCGGGCTTAGGCATCGGCTTGACGTTGTAGACCCCTTCGGGGATCTCCAGCCGGACGGTATCGGTCGCCGCGCCGTCGCAGCCATGGGGGACGCGCAGGGTGATCTTGGTGGTCGCGCCGATGACGGCCTGCTTCTGCTCCAGCGTGGCATGGGCCTGGGCAAGGGCCGGGATCGACAGAAGGGCCGCGATGGCGACGGAAAGGGTGCGTTTGGACATGGGGGTCTCCGTGACTGTCCCTTGGCGCGCGGGCGCGCCGGTTGCGGCCGAAGGCCGCCGGTGAAACCTGGGATCAGGCGGAGCGCGGCGGGCCGCGCACGGGGATATGCGGCAGGGCCTGCTGCGGCCCGGCCACCAGGTCGCGGGCATCGTCGGGCCGGTAGGGCAGGGACAGGATCCGCACCCGGTCGGGCGCGCTCAGCCGTCCCGGTTCGGGCAGCTTGTGACAGAAGGGACAGCCACCGCCATGATGCGCCTCATGGGCGCCATGCGCCCCGTCCGGTCCGCACAGGTCGCCCGGCTGGGCGCCGATCAGGGCCAGGGCGAAGGCCTCGGCCGCCCTCTGCCTTTCGGGCAGCAGATGCGTGGCCGAGATCGCGCCGGCGACAATCAGCACCAGCGCGAGCAGGAGGCCGAAGCCGGGAAGGGACCGCAGTCGCGTCATGGCGCGCACAATGCCGTGAGACGGCGGCAAAGGGAAGCCCTGCCGGCGCGTCCAGACCGCGCGATCCTCCGATTCAGGCCGGGACCAGCGCGCCCAGCTCTGCGGCGAGATCGTCGCACAGGCGCTGCATCGCCTCCGGCGCCAGACCCCGCTGCGCCTGGATCTTCAGCCCGAAGACATAGGTCTGCATCCGCCGGGCCAGCCGCGCCGGATCGCTGCCCCGGGGCAGCTCGCCCATCTCGCCCGCCCGCGCGAAAGCCTCGGCGAGGATCTGCTCCACCCCGTCCAGATGCGTCAGCACCAGGTCGCGCAGCGCTCCCTCCTGCGGATGGTCCAGCAGCGCCTTGACCAGCATGCAGGCGCTGGAGGGCCGCTGCGTGCCGCAGGACTGCCCCGCGATGGCGCGCAGATGCGCCTGCAGCGCGGCCAGAGGCGCGGGCGCGGCAAGCGCCAGATCGCGCAGCTCCGCCTGCATCCGTCCCGCATAGAGATCCAGCGCGGCACGATACAGCCCCTCCTTGCTGCGGAAGGCGGCATAGATGGAGCCCGGGCGCATGTTCAGCGCCGCCTCCAGATCCTTCAGGGAGGTCGCGTGATAGCCGCGGACCCAGAACAGGGCCATCGCGGCATCCAGCGCGGCAGCGCGGTCATGGGTCACGGGTCTCGGCATCCCTTCATCATAGCGCCTGAGGGGGCCGGACAGAAGGGGGCACGCGTTCTTGAGCGATCACTCATCCTTTACTTGAGCAATCACTCCATAACTGTCAGGCAGACGTCCATGACCCGCAACCTGCACAGGAGATGCAAGATGACCAGGTTCGAACGATTCGACGAAACCACCGCGCCCGAAGCCGCGGCACCGCTGATCGAGAAATCGAAGGCCGCCTTCGGCCGGCTGCCGGGGCTGCATGCGGTCATGGCCGGGGCGCCCGCCCTGCTGGAAGGCTACCAGGAACTGCACCGCCTCTTCGCCGAGGAAACCGCCTTCGATGCGGAGGAGAAGACCGTCGTGTGGCAGACGATCAACGTCTATCACCAGTGCCATTACTGCGTCCCCGCCCATACCGGCATCGCCAAGGCGATGGGGGTCGATGACGGCATCTCGGAGGCGCTGCGCGAGGAGACGCCGCTGCCCACTGACCGTCTTGAGGCGCTGCGCAGCTTCACCCTGGCGATGGCCGACAGCCGCGGACGGCCCGGCGACGCGGCGCTCGATGCCTTCTTCGCGGCAGGTTTCGACCAGCGGCACGTGCTGGAAATCGTGCTGGCCCTCGCGCAGAAGGTGATGAGCAACTACACCAACCACCTCGCCGAGACGCCGGTCGATCCGGGGATGCAGAAATTCGCCTGGACCCCGAAATCCGCACGCTGATCCGACGGTTCGCGGGCGGGCACGGCCCCCGGATACGACAAGGGGCGCCCTGGCAGGGGCGCCCCGGTCACGACAGCGGGTGCATGGCGGCCGCAGGCTGCGGCGGCCGCGGAATTCAGCCGCGGGCGGCCTTGGCGGCGACGGCGGCGATCTCGCGGCGGGCGATGCCCAGATCGGCCAGTTCGCGGTCGCTCAGCATCTCCAGCTCGGCGCAGGCGACGCGGAAGCTCTGGTAGCGGCGCAGGCCTTCGGCGACACCGGCGAAGAAGGTCTGGATGCGGCCGCCGAAAAGCGGGGCGGCGGGACGGGTGATGGCGAAATCGGTCATGGATCTGCTCCGTGTCTCTGGGCGGGGGCCGGGGGAGGCGGCCGGTCCGCTGTTGTTCCTGTTAGCGGTAAACTACGCGTTTTCTGCGCTGCGACAACGCATAGCTCGGCAATGCCGCCATGCAGAAACTGCATCCGCCCCCCACCGCGCGGCGGCCCGAAGGCCCCGTCCCGCCCCGGGCCCGACCCGGGGCCTCCCGCGCCCGGACGCCCCCGCGCTCAGCCGTCCAGCAGCGCGACGGGACGGCACCAGCCGGCCGAGCCGCGGGCGATCTTGACCGGCAGGCAGATCACCTCGAACCCGGTGGCAGGCAGCCGGTCCAGGTTGGCCAGCTTCTCCATGTGGCAATAGACGGTCTCGGCCCCGGCCTTGTGGCCCTCCCAGAACAGCCCCCAGTCGCCGGTCGCCTTCGCCTTCTCGGCAACCGCCTTCAGCGGCGCATCCCAGCTCCAGGCATCGGTGCCGCAGACCCGCATGCCCCGCTCCGCCAGCCACAGCGTCGCCTCGCGCCCGATGCCGCAACCCGCCGCGACATAGCCCGGCTGGCCGTAGAGCGCGCCCGCCCGGGTGTTGACCAGCACGATCTCGCCGGGGCGCAGATCATGGCCGATGCGCCCGAATTCCGCCGCCATCTCGGCGGCGGTGACCACATGGCCGTCGGGCAGATGGCGGAAATCCAGCCTCACCCCCGGCCCGATGCACCATTCCAGCGGCACCTCGTCGATGGTGATCGCGCGCTTCCCGCCATCCATCGTCGGGTGGTAATGCCAGGGCGCGTCCAGATGCGTGCCGTTATGGGTGGTCAGCCGCAACAGTTCCACCGCCGCGCCCGCGCCGTCCAGCTGATGCGCCACGGGGATGCCGAACATCTCCTCGTATTGCGCGGCGCCCTCGGCATGGCCGAGATAAGTGATCTCGGGCCCCATGCCCGGCGGATCGGCGGGGATATCCGCGTCCAGCGTGACAGACAGGTCGATGATGCGACGGCTCATGCGCGGCCTCCCTTCACCACTTTCTGGTCGATGGCGCCGAACAGGGGGGCGCCGTCGCGGGCGGTCGCCTCCATCCGCACCCGGTCGCCGAAGCGCATCCAGGGCGTGACCGGCGCGCCGGTTTCCAGCATCTCGATGGCGCGGCGTTCCGCCAGGCAGGAGGAGCCGACCTCGTCCCAATCCGCGTTCGACACCGTGCCCGAGCCCAGCACCGTCCCGGCGACGAGGTCCCGGCTCTGCGCGGCATGGGCAAGGAGCTCGGCAAAGCTGTATGCCATCTCGCGCCCCTCCGCATGGCCGAAGGGGCGGCCGTTCAGCGTGACGCGCAGGGGCAGGTCGACGCGATTGTCCCGCCACGCCGCCCCGAGTTCATCCGGGGTCAGCGCGACGGGAGCCACGGAACAGGCCGGTTTCGCCTGCACCCAGCCGAAGCCGGTCTTCATCTCGACGGGCGCCACGACGCGCAGCGACCAGTCATTGATCTGCACGACCAGCCGGATCCGCGCGGCGGCCTCGCCGGCGGGGCTGCCCATCGGCACGCTGTCGGCGATGACGCCGAATTCGCCCTCGAAATCGATCCCGTCCGCCTCGGAGGGCAGGGGCACATCGGCCGCCCCGCCCAGGAACCGGTCGGACAGGCCCTGGTACATCAGCGGCCGGCCCTTCGGGTTCGGGTCGAGGCCGAAGACCTTCTGCATCAGCGCGCCGTGGCTGTCATAGGCCGAGCCGTCCAGCCATTGCCAGGCGCGCGGCAGCGGCGCGCATGCGGCGGCGGCATCGAAGGGCATGCCGCCGCCCATGTTCAGCGCGGCCTGTTCCGCCTCCAGCGCGGGGGCGACGGCGTCCCAGTCCTCCATCAGCAGGCGCAGCGAGGCCACCGCCCGCGCCGGGCTGCAGCGGGTGTTGTCGCGGGAGACGAGGTGCAGCCGTCCGTCCGGGCTGCCATCGGGAAGGGTGGCGAAACGCATGGTCAGGCGGTCTCCGTGACCGTGGCGGCGACGCCCTCGGGCGCGGTGCGGCCGCCCAGCGTGTCGGCGAACCAGTCGGCGATGAAGTTGCGCCCGTAGGTCATGTTGTCGGCGCCGACATGTTCCACCCCGCCTTCGCGATCGGTGAAGATCTTCAGCTCGCGCCGCGGCGCATTGACCAGCTGGTCATAGGCCGCATGGGCGTAATCCAGCCCGATCTGGCGGTCCTTCTCGCCATGGGTGACGAGGAAGGGCACGCGGATCTTCTCCATCTGCCCGTCGAGGCAGAATCCCGCGGATTTCTCCAGGAACTCGTCCATGTCCTTCGCGCCGAAGACCCACATGACGTGGTTCCAGTAATGCGGCACCGGGTTCTCGCCCTCGCGGCGCAGGCGCTTCTGCTGCACCTCGGCCCAGTTGTGGTTCGCGCCCCAGACCGCGCCCGCGGCATAGCGGGGATCGTTGGCGCAGACGCGCGGCGCGTAATAGCCGCCCAGCGAGATGCCGGTGATGCCGATCCGCGCGGCATCGACATCCTCGCGCGCGGCCAGCCAGTCATAGACCGGGCTGCCCCAGGCCTCGCTGTCGAAATGCGCGTGCAGATCCTGGAGCCGCAGGCTCTCGCCGGTGCCGGGCTGGTCGACGCAGAGCGTGGCAATGCCGCGTTTCGCCAGCGCATGGGGCAGGTAGGACCAGTAAAGCAGCTCCTTGCAGCTATCGAGCCCGTTCAGGTAGACCACCGCCGGGGCCGGTCCCTCGACCCCTTCGGCAGGGGTGTAGAGCACAGGGATCACCTTGTCGCCATAGGGGATCTCCAGGCGGCGGACGGTTTCGCCGGAGAATTGCGTCCCCTTGCCGAAACAGGCCAGCCCCTTGCGATAGGTCACCATCCGTTCGGGATCGCCCTGGCCCTGCATCCGCTCGGCCATGATGTAGTAAAGCGCCGCGCGCTTCAGCTTGTCCCCGGCGGAAAACAGGCGGCCCGCCGCCTCCTCTTCGGCGGCCAGCCCGGCCAGCCGGTCGGCCACGCGCACCCATTCGGTCATGAAATCGCGGGTGCCCGCATCCTCGCCGCCCTCGGCCTTCTTCAGCAGAGGCTGGCACATGTCCATGATCTCGCCGATCTCCGCGCCGGAGGCCAGCGCGATGGAGACCGTCAGGTTCCAGACATAGTTGGGGAAATAGTCGAACATCGCCATGGCGGGCTCCTCGGGTCGTCTTGCGGTCGGGACGGGGGTACTGCGCCCCGTTGCGTTCGGAAAATGGATAGGGGTGATCCCGGCCATTCAGCGCATGAATGCCCGGGGCGTCTGTCAGTAATCCTGCAGGTCTTCGGCGATGGCGACCGGTCCGGGGAAATGCGCGCGGATCGCGGATTGCCATCCGGCGATGTTCTCGGGCGTGATCTGCGCGCCGGCCACCAGATGGGTCGCGACGACCGCCCCCGCATCGGCGGCGGCGGCCATGCGGCCGATCTCGTCGGGACTGACGTGATGCGCCGAAAGATGCGCCTCGATCTCGCCTGTCAGATGCTCCGGCGCGGTACGGCGGACCGTCTCCATGACCGAGGGCAGGTCGATCAGTTCGCTGACCAGGAGGTCGGTGCCGCGGGCCAGTTCGATCACCGCATCGGACCAGCCGGTATCGCCGGTATAGGTGATCGACCGGTCCGGCGTGTCGAAGCGGAAGGAGAGCGACTCGTATTTCCGGTCCATCTCGCTGCCATGGGCAAAGCTGTAATGGCTGTTCTTCGCCGCGGTGACGCGGGTTGCGCCCAGATCGAAACTGTCGCCGCCGCGGATCTCGGTGACCGTGACAAGTTCCTCGGGCGTCATCACGGTGGCGCCCTCGAGACCGTAGGAGGCCTCCATCGCCGGCCCCATGCCGGTCAGCATGCCCTCGACCAGCGCCCTGGTGCCGGGCGGGCCGTAGATCGCCACGGGCTTCTCGGGGTTGGTCTGGAAGCGCAGGCCGAGCACGCCGAGCAGCCCGGCGACATGGTCGAAATGCAGGTGGCTGATCAGCACCTCGTCGATATCGCCCATGCGGACGCGCTTGGCCGCCAGCCGCACCGACAGCCCGTCCCCGGCATCGACGACGATATGCCGTCCGTCGACGCTCAGCAGGTTGGCCGGCTGGGAGCGGTCGGGCCGCACCACCGGCCCGCCGCCCGATCCCAGCACGGTGAAGGTGGTCTCCGCCGCGGCGGGCAGGGCGGCGAGCAGCGCGGCCGCCAGCAGGGCGGTGCGGGTGATGGTCATGGGGGTCCTCCTCGGGGTCGTGGCGCCGGGGCCTCCTGGCGGGCCCCGGCGGGATGTCGTGTCAGGCGGCGGGGCGGGTGCCCCGGGCGAAGGCGGCGATGGAACAGGCGGCGACCGCGCAGGCGGTCAGGCCGAGCGCATGGATCGAGGCGCCTTCCATCAGCAGGCCGCCCGCGACCGGCCCCAGCGCCGAGCCGGTCATCAGCATGGCGGGCGTGGCCGCGGCAGCGCGCCCGGTTGGATCAAGCCGCGACAAGAGGCCGAAGGCGAAGGTGTGAGTGAAGATCTGCACCGCGACGAAGACGGCGGCGACCGGCGCCCAGAGCGTGAAGACGGTGGCGAAGGTCAGCCCCAGCGCCAGCGCCGCCTGCACCGCGGGACCCGCCAGGACGACGCGGCGGGCGGAGAGGCGGGTCTCCAGCAGCGCGGCCAGGGGGGCGGGCAGGAGGAAATTGACCAGCCCCAGCGCGATCAGCGTGCCCAGGATCGCCTGGGCGGCGAAGCCGCGGGCATGGCCGATCACCTCGACGAAGGAGAAGACCATCGCCTGGTTGAAGGTCATCAGGCTGACCCCCGCCACCACCGCCAGCACGCCGGGGGCGAAGCGGCCATGGGCCGCGGCGGCGGTCTCCCGCGCGGGCGTCCCGGGAAAGGCGGCGATCATGGCCAGCGCGGCGACGGCCATGATCGCGCCGAAGGCGAGGAACAGGACCGGCCCGCCATGCACCACCATGAGCTGCGGCACGACGCCCATGTAGATGACGCCGAACAGCCCCAGCCCGATCCCCGCAAAGGCGAACAGCCGATGCGGGTTCGCCGCGCGGCCCATCGTGCCATGCACGATGCTCAGCGCCAGCCCGGTGCTGAGCCCGCCCAGCAGATGCAGCGCCGCCAGCGCGGCAAAGCCGTCCTGCTGCGCGGCGGCAAGGAAGGCGGCGGCCGCCCCGGCATAGCCCGCGACCGCCAGGGGCCTGCGCGGCAGGCGGTTGAAATTCCGCGCCGTGACGACCGAGGCAGCGACCGCGCCCAGAAGGAACAGCGTGGCCAGCCCGCCCGCCTCCTTGGGCCCGAAACCGTAGCGGGCGATCAGCGCCCCCACCCAGACCGGCAGCGCCACGAGATCGACAAGCCCCGCGCAATGGCCGATCACCAGCGCCGCCGCTCCGGCGCGCCGCATCGTTCCGGCGGCAGGGGCCGCCGGGGAAATTCCGGTATCTGTCATGTCTCTCTCCCTCGGGCCGGCCCCTCCGCCAGCCTGCTTTTGCGGCCGGTCAGACCGGCTCGGTCAGGGCCGCCATCGAGCGGCCCATGATCGCGTTATGTTCCGCCTGGTCGCCGCCGGTGATCTCGATCTCCGACAGGCGGCCGGAATTCTCCACCACCATCGCGCAGCGGTCCCAGCGGCGCGCCTGATGCGCGGCGAAGGCCTCGGCGACGGTGGGTTTGCCCAGCAGTTCCCCGGCCAGGACGATGCCGTCCTCCATGCCGATGCAGGCGCCTGCGCCCAGATGCGGGGTGGTGGCATGGACCGCGTCGCCGATCAGCATGACCCGCCCGGCATTCCAGGGCTGCGGCAGCAGGAGCCGCTCCAGCGGCCGGTAGATCAGCTTGCTCTGCACGCTCAGCCCCTGCTTCACCCGCGTCAGGATCGGCGAGGGGAACTGCTCCAGCAGCGCCGTCATCCGCGGCAGCAGCTCCGCCTCGTCAACCCAGTCATTGGCGGGCCGGTCCTCGGTGACGAACATGTAGGCGCGCCCGGCCGAGACCGGGTTGATCCCGACCTTGATCCCCTTGCCCAGCCACATGTTCAGCGTCTCGATCCCCTCGGGCGTGGGCAGCTCCGCCCGCCAGACCGCCTGTCCGACATAGGCGGGCCGCGGCGCATCGGGCATCATCACCTGGCGGGTCTTCGAATAGAGCCCGTCGGCCCCGATCACCGCGTCATAGCGGGCGGCGCTGCCGTCGGTGAAGGTGACGTCCACCCCGTCGGCATCCTGCGCGATGGCCTCGAAGCTCAGCCCCAGCCGGACATTCACGCCGGCCCCGCGCGTCGCGCGGGCGAGGATCGCGGCCAGCGCCGGGCGCATGATCGCGGCATTGCCGGGCAGGCCCGTGCCGGGCATCGGCGGGGTGGGAATGGTGACGATCACCTGGTCATTATGCGGCAGCCGCACCACCAGCCCGTCCGTGGCCGAGCCCTCGGCGCGGAACTCGTCGAGGATGCCCAGCTGCGCGAAGGCGCGAAGGGTCGCGCCATGCAGGCTGATCCCCGCGCCGTAGCTGCGCCAACCGGCGTCGATTTCGACCAGATCGGTCTCCACCCCGCCCCGCGCCAGCATGATCGCCGCGGACATGCCCGAGAAGCCGCCCCCGATCACCAGAACCTTGCGTGCCGCTGCCATGTCAGTCCTCCCTTCCGGCGCGCCCGGCCACCTGCGCGGGCACGCTCAATCCCCCGTCCTCCTCCTCCCGGAGCGGCACGCGGGTCAGTTTCCGTCCCAGACAGGGGCCCGACAGGCAGGCCCCGGTCTCGATGTCGAAGAGCGCGCCATGGGCGTGGCAGGCGATGTGCTGCCCGGTCCCGTCCAGATAGGCATCCTCGCGCCATGCCATCGGCGTGCCGCCGGCGTAATGCGGGCAGGCATCCATATAGGCATGCAGCGTTCCGGCCCGGCGTACCACGATGACCTTGCGGCGCGCGCCCGGCAGGGGCAGGAAGCCCCGCGCCTGGCCCTCCGCGATGTCGTCGCGATGGCAGAGCCTGAGCCGCCCGCTCACTTGCCTTCCGGCCCGCCCATGGGCGCCCATTTCTCGCGCCATTGCAGCAGGAACATCTGGCTGGCCTCGGGACCGTTGGGCGCCTCGCGGGCGACCCAGCTGTCATCATGCTTGTCCATGTCGGCATCGTATTCGAAATGCACGCCGAGCGGGCTGTTGAAATACCAGAACCAGTTCGATCCGAAACGGTGCCGTCCCGGCCCCCAGAAGGTCTGGTAGCCCTTGCGGGTGAAGCGGTCGCCCGCCACCATCAGTTCCGTCGGCCCGCCCATGTGGAAGGCCAGGTGTTCGCAGCCCTGCATGTAGGCGGGGGTGCGGATGAAGAAATTCGTATGGTGGTCGTCATTGCCGCCCGGGCGCAGGAACGGCCCGGCGCCCTGCAGGATGTCGGTGATCACGAACCCCAGCCGTCCCACGAAGAAATCGACCGCCTTGTCGATATCCGGCACGAACAGAACGACATGGCTCAGCGTGCGGGGCAGGGCGGGCATGTCGTCGGTCACGCCCAGTTCGTTCGGACCGCGCTGCGCGGGCGCGCCGGGGGCGTTGATCTTCTCCGCGGGCATGTCCAGCGCCCGCCGGATCGTGACCTGGAAACGCAGGGAGAAGCCGAGGTCGTCCTCGAATTCCAGCCCGCCATCGGCCAGCCGGGTGACGCGACGGTCCCGCGACATCTCGGCCTCGATCTGGTCGAGGACGGTGGCATCGGCGACGCCATAGACCTGCTGGCGCAGCATGTTCCTGGTCGGCAGAGCAGGCGGCAGCTTGGGGTCGTCGCGGTGGCGGATGATCACGCCGGTCCCGTCAAGCGCCTCGAAACACCAGCCGGTGGCGTCGATCTGCACGGGCGTCAGCCCGAAATCCTCAAGATACTGTTTCGACCCCTCAAGGTCCTCCACCCCGAAAACCAGGTGGTCCGGTCCGACGATGTTCACCGGCAATCTCCTCCGTCCCGCAGCGCACCCGTCGATCCGGGCGGCGACTCCGCTTGCCAATCGTTTAGCGATGAACGATGTATTCAGGAAATTTCTTTGGTGAATGATGTGCATTCACCGTGTGAATGAAAGGCCTGCGATGCGCTTCAACCGCCTGGACATGAACCTGCTTGCCGCGCTGGATATCCTGCTCAAGACCCGCAGCGTGACGCAGGCGGCAGAGGAGATGTTCATCACCCAATCCGCCATGTCGAATGCCCTGGGGCGGCTGCGGACCTATTTCGACGACCCGCTTCTGGTGCAGGTGGGGCGCGGGATGGAACTGTCGCCGCTGGCAGAGACGCTGCAGGCGCCGGTGCGCGAGATCATGCTGCGGGTGGAAAGCGCGACGCGCATCCGGCCGCAATTCGACCCCGCCACGGACGAGCGCGAATTCAGCGTCGTGCTGTCGGATTACACCCTGGCGCTGATCGGCGCGGCCCTGTCGCGCCGCGTGGCCGAGGAGGCGCCGGGCATCACGCTGAACCTGCGCCCGCAGCACGCCCAGCCTGCGCAGCTGCTGGATCGCGGCGAGGCGGATCTGCTCATCGTGCCCGATTTCCTGGGCGCCCCGGACCAGGAAAGCTGCCCGGTCTTCGAGGACAGCCTGGTGGTTCTGGTGGCGCAGGACGGCCCGCATGCGGCGCAGGACATGACGCTGGCCCGCTTCGCCGCCGCGCCGCAGGTGCTGATGGAACCCACGACCGGGCAGGAGAGCTTCTCGGCCGTGGCGATGCGCGGGGCCGGGATCGTGCCGCGCAAGGTGCTGTCGCTGTTCCTGTTCTCGGCCATTCCCGACCTGATCCGCGGCACCGACCGCGTGGCGCTGATCCAAAGGCGGCTGGCCGAGAAGGCGGTGCCGCAGGGCGGATTGCTGATCCGGCCCGCCCCCTTCGAGGCGCCCCCCCTGCGCCAGAGCATCCGCTGGCAGGCCCATCGCGGCAATGACCCGGGGCTGAGATGGCTGCGGGACCTGATCCTGGACTGCGCGGCGCGGGACGCCGGGGCAGACGCCCCGCGCGCCTGAGGCATTGATCCGGTGAATGCCTGGCGACGATACAATCAATTTTTCTTCGCCCTCTGCGCCCGGCTAGGCTCCGGTCCGAGCAGGAGGAACGCGCAGCCCGGAGGAGGGCGCGGCGCATCGGAGGATACCCCACAACCCCACTGATCCGGCCCGCAGCCGGGCGCGGCAGGCGTCGAAACGCGCCCGCGCGCCGCGGCGGCGGATCCCGGTCCCACACCTGATCCGCGCCCCGGCCGACCGGCCGAAGGCGCCGATACCCTGCCGGTTCCCCCGCGGTCCCTCGAGACCCGGGCCGGGACCGGTCCGTCCGGCGCGGGAGGCGCCCGGACCCGATCTGCATCACGGGAGGAGCACCATGCCCAGTCACACACCCCTCGGCCCGACGGCCATTCTCGTCCTCGGCCTTGCCGCCACCGCCGCGACCGCGCAGGAGGGCGGGCCGCCGCCGGGCGCGGCCGGGCCGCCGCTGTCGGTGCAGGTCCTGTCCGGCATGGGCCGCGCAGGGCTGCTGGGACTGATGTCCTCGAACGAACGCTACGGCGCAGTGCAGTCGCGCGTGGCGGGCGGCCGGTCCATGGCCGCCGTGGCCGCGCAGCCCTTCGCGCCGCAGGACGGCTACGAGGATGCGGTCAGCGAGGTGCTGACACCGCTCAGCGCCATCGTGCGGCTGAACCGCGGCCCCAGCAGCACGGCCTCCTTCCTGCGCTTCTCCTCCGAGAACCGCTGGAGCGACATGGACCGCAGCGAAAACGACGGCTACGCGGTCGAGAGCGACAGCGAGGCGCATGGCGTCACGGCCAGCTATCTCTTCGCGCCGGATCCAACGCTGCTGATGGGGATCGGGATCATGGCCGATGCCAATGAGGTGGATCTGGAAACCAATGACGGCTCGATCGACATCGAGTGGCGGGGCCTGCGCGCCGACCTGCTGAAGCTGGTCAGCCCGAACTGGGGCGTGGCCCTGCGCGCAGCCTGGTTCGAGGAAACGACCGAAACGAAGATCCCGCTGCCCTTCACCACGCTGGAGACGAAACAGGATTCGACGCGCCTCTACCTGCAGGCGGATGCGCTGGGGAGCTTCTCGGCGGAGGATCTCGGCTGGCTCCCCCGCGGCTGGGCCTTGCGCCCCAATATCGGGGCCGCCTGGCAGAAGACCTGGTTCGAGGAGACCGAGAATTCGCTGGGCGCCGAAGTGACCGGGCCGCTGGGCAAGTCCTCGGACGAATACGGCTCGGTCTATGCCAAGGCCGCGCTGGAGACCCCGGCGATCGGCGTCGTGCATCCCTATTTCGGCCTCGGCATCGATCATGAATTCGCCAACAGCTACTCGGAGCTGACGGAGGAGAGCGACTACCTCAACAGCTTCGCCGGCGCCGCGATCCAGCTGTCGCCCGCGGCCCTCATCAACGTGAATTACGCCCGCTATGACGGGTTCGAGGGCAATCGCCGGAAAGAGGCCTTCGTCATCGCCTTCGGCATGGCGTTCTGAGCTGCTTGCAGGCCCGGCAGGGCCTGCTACACCTTGGTCCGTGCCGCGGCGGCATCGGCGCGCGCGGGGCGGGGGCATCACGGAGACGACCATGCGGATCGCGGTTCTGGACGACTATGCCGGGGTGGCAAGGGGGCTTGCCGACTGGGACCGGCTGGGCGGCGAGATCACCTTCCACCGCGCACCGCTGGCGGATCCGGCCCGCGACCTGGCCGGAGCGGAAATCGTCTGCCTGATGCGCGAACGCACGCCCTTCCCGGCGGAGCTGATCGCGGCCCTGCCCGCGCTGAGGCTGATCGTCACGACCGGGCCGCGCAACCTCTCCATCGACCTCGACGCCGCCAGGGCGCGGGGGATCGAGGTCTGCGGCACGCGCTCGCGCAAGACCACCACCTCCGAGCTGACCCTGGCGCTGCTGCTGGCACTGTCGCGGCGGATCCTGCCCGAGGCGGCGGCGCTGGCGGCGGGCGGCTGGCAGGGCCTGCCCGGGCGCGACCTGGCCGGGCTGCGGCTGGGTCTGGTGGGGCTGGGCAATATCGGGACGCAGATGGCCGGGCTGGGCCGCGCGCTCGGGATGCAGGTCGCCGCCTGGTCGCCGAACCTGACGGCGCAGCGGGCAGAGGCGCAGCAGGTCGCCCGCGCCGCCTCCCTGTCCGACCTGGCGGCGGGCTCGGACGTGCTGAGCACCCACATGGTCCTGTCGGAACGGACCGCCGGGCTGATCGGCGCGGAGACCTTCGCGGCCCTGCCCGAGGGCGCGATCTTCCTCAACACCTCGCGCGCCGGGCTGGTGGATCGCGACGCGCTGCTGGCCGGGCTGCGCGCCGGCCGCCCTGCCATGGCCGGAATCGACGTGTTCGAGTCCGAGCCCCTCGCGGCAGGGGACCCCTGGCGGCAGGCCGTGGCGGAATTCGGTCCGCGCCTGCTGCTGACCCCGCATCTGGGCTATGTCACCGAAGCGACCTGGCGGCTGTTCTACGAGGATACGGTCGCGGCCATCGCCGCCTGGCAGGCCGGCGCGCCGATCCGGCGGCTCTAGCCCTCAGTCCTGCGGGTCGAGATTGGCCAGCATCCTGCGCAGCACGGCCAGGAACACGCCGAACTCCTCCGGTCCGACGCCGTCGACCATCCGCGCCTCGTGCCCGAGCGCGGCTTCCAGCACCGCCGCGTGCGTTTCCGTGCCCTTGGCGGACAGGCGCCAGCGGCGCTTGCGCGGATCGCTCTCGTCCGCCTCGAACTCCAGATGGCCCTTGCCGTCGAGATCGGCCAGCGCGCGGCTGGCGGCGGCCTTGTCCATGCGGATCACCTGGCAGATGCGGGCGGCGGTGATGCCCGGCTCGATCGCCAGCATCGCCATCACCCGCCATTCCACCATGCCGATGCCGAACCGCTTGCGGTAATCGGCAGAGCTCAGCCGCTGCCACGCCCCGCCGAGGGCGTTGACGAGGAAGGGCGCATAGGTGTCGAGATCGAGGATCTCGGTGCCGTCCCGGCGTTTCGTCGGGGCGGGCAGGCGGCTGCGGTCGAAGGGCGGTGTCTCGGGCAAGGCAGGTCCGTGAGGTCAGAGCACCGCAAGGTCATACGCGGCTGCCGCCAGCCTTTCCAGATCAGCCTCGCCGCCTGCGGCAAGAAGCTTGCGCGCCTTCATGTGGCGTTTCGGGTCGCTGACGCTCTCCACCGCGGACAGCCGGTCCCCGTCGAAGCGCAGCACCGTGCCGTCGGGCGTCTGGACGCTGCGATCCGCAGGCAGCGCGAGCCCGGCGATCTGCAGCCTGGCCTCCGCCTGGTCCGACCAGAACCAGGGCAGGGCGTCGTAAGGGGCCGCGGTGCCGTGGACGATCCGCCTGGCGATGGCGCGGGCATGATCGGTCGCGGCCTGCACGCTCTCCAGCCGGATGCGGATGCCCCGCCGCGGATCGGGAAAGGAGGCGCAATCGCCGAGCGCCGAGATCTGCGGGTCCGAGGTCCGGAGCGTCGCGTCCGCGGCAATGCCGTTCTCCAGCGCCAGCCCGGCCTCGCCGGCGAGGCCCGTATCCGGGCGCACCCCGGCAGCCAGCAGCACCAGATCGGCCGGGAGCCGCGTGCCGCAGGCCAGGTCGACGCCGCCGCCATCGACCGCCGCCGCGGGGCTGCCGAAATAAAGCTCCGTGCCCAGCCCCTCATGCAGCCTGCGGAAGCGGTCCGAGATCTCGGGCGAGACGGCCCGCGCCATCAGCCGGTCCGCGGCCTCGGCCACGGCAACCTGATGGCCCTGCGCGCGGGCCACGGCAGCGAATTCCAGCCCGATGAAGCCGCCGCCGATCACCGCGATCCGCCTCGGCCGGTCCATCAGGCCGCGCAGGCGCTCCGCATCGGCGAGGCTGCGCAGCTCATGCGCGCGCTCCAGCCCCGGCACCGGCGGACGGAAGGTGATCGCGCCGGTGGCCAGGATCAGATGGTCATAGGCGATGGCCTCCCCCCCGGCATGGACACGCGCCGCGGCGCGGTCGATCCCTTCGGCCCGGAGACCGGGCCTGAGCGTGATCGCCTTCTTTTCGAAGAAACCTTCAGGGCGGAAGGCCAGCGCCGCGGCATCGCCGGTCTTCAGATAGGCCTTGGACAGCGGCGGGCGCTGGTAGGGCAGGCCGGGCTCGGCTCCGATCAATAGGATCTCGCCCGCGAAGCCCTCGTCGCGCAGCGACATGGCAGACTGGAACCCGCCATGGCCCGCGCCGATGATGACGACGCGCGCCATCAGACCTGTGCCTCGGGCAGGCGGATCACGAGCCCGTCCATCGCCTCGGTCAATCTGATCTGGCAGGACAGCCGCGAGGTCTGCGTGACTTCCGATGCGGCGCAGTCGAGCATGTCGTCCTCGCCATCCATCCGCGCGCCGGTCGCCGCCGTCCAGTCCGGATCGACATGGCAATGGCAGGTCGCGCACATCATCGAGCCGCCGCATTCGCCGAGAATGCCCCCGACATCATGGGCCAGCGCCGTGGACATCACCGTGTCGCCGGGGCGGGCCTCGACCACGGTTTCGGTGCCGTCATGGGCAATGAAGGTCAGTTTCATCCGGGGTCTCCTCAGGAAGGGATCAGCCGCAGGGGCAGGCGGTCGAGCGCATGGATCGCGTTGTTCGGGCGCCAGATGGCGGGACCGGCGGGCTCGATGCGGGCGACGCGGGGGGCCAGCGCGCCCAGCACCGCCTCCAGCTCGCCGCGGGCGATGTTCTGGCCGACGCAGCCATGGATCCCCGCGCCGAAGGCCAGATGGCCCACGGGCCTGCGGTCGATGCGGAACGCCTCCGGATCGCCCCAGCGGTCCGGGTCCATGTTGGCGGCGCCGAGCGCGCAGAGGATCTTCGCGCCCTCCGGGACGGGGAAACCGGCGATTTCCGTGTCGCAACCGGCGGTGCGGGCGAAGGTATGGACCGGCGAGGTGAAGCGCAGCACCTCCTCGAAGGCGGGACGGGCCAGCGACGGATCGGCGCGGAGCTTCTCCCATTCGGCGGGGAATTGCGAGAAGCACCAGAGCGCCGAGCCGATGCCGGTCACGGTCGTGTCGACCCCCGCCGACAGGAAGGACCGCACCAGCATGGCGGCCTCCTCATGGGTGATCTCGCCCGCATCCGCCGCCGCGTAGACCAGCGCGCCGAGCCCGTCGCCCGTCAGCCGGTCGCGCGCGCAGGCGGCGGTGATCCAGGCCGCGACCTCGGGGGCGCGCGCCATGGCCGCGCGGCGCAGGGCATTGTCGGGTCCGACCGCGTTGAAGACGATCGCGCCGTAATCGACCAGGTGGCGGGGGTTGGCGTCGGTCATGCCGACGGCGCGCGGAAAGACGGTGGTCGGGAAGGCCTCGGCCAGCTCGGTCACCGCCTCGATCCCGCCCTTCGCCGCCAGCGGCGCGACGATCTCCCCGGCGGCCGCGCGGAACATGTCCATCATGCCCTTGACCACCTTGGGCGAGAGCGCGCGGCTCATGACCTTGCGGGTCTTCGTGTGCTCCGGCGGATCGGCCTCGAGGATGATCGACGGCGCCCGCCAGGGCGTCTCCAGCTTGAAGTCGTTGAGGCCGACGCCGCGCGAGGAGACGAAGCGGTCATGGTCCGAGAACACCTCCTTCGTCACCTCGTGGCGGCCGACCATGAAGGCGCCGTAGCGGGGGATCCAGACCAGCTCGCCGCGGTCCCGCAGGGCCTTCCAGAACGGATAGGGATCGTGCAGGACCGCCTCGTCATAGGGATCGACATCCCAGACGGGGATCGCGGGATGGGGGTCGAGGACGCGGTGGCCCTCGATCAGCTCAAGCGTGGCTTGCATGTCGGGTTCCTTTTTCCGGGGCGTCTGCCGTCATCGCGACGCCGATATGGCGGTCGATGAGGTCGCTGCGCTGCGCCAGTTCCGCGGCCGGTCCGTCATGGACGATCCGGCCATTTGCCATCAGCACCGCGCGACCGGCAAAGGCGAGCGCGGCGGCGGCATGCTGTTCGACGAGGATGACGGAGCGGGTGCCATCCTTCGCCAGGTCCTCGAAGGCCTGCATCAGCATCTCGCGGATCACCGGGGCCAGGCCTTCGAGCGGCTCGTCGAGCAGGATCACCTTGGGCGAGGTCATCAGCGTGCGGGCGATGGCCAGCATCTGCTGCTCGCCGCCCGAAAGCTGGGTGCCGCCGTTCTTCCGCCGCTCCTTCAGCCGCGGAAAGAGCATATAGGCCTCCTCGATCCGCGCATCGCCATGCTGGGCGGCGCGCAGGTTCTCCTCCACCGTCAGCGACGGGAAGATGTCGCGCGTCTGCGGCACCAGACCCAGCCCCAGATGGTTGCGCCGCCAGGGCGGCAGCCGGTCGATGGGCCGTCCCTCTAGCCGGATGTGGCCCCCATGCAGCCGGGCCAGCCCCATGACCGTGTTCAGCAGCGTCGTCTTGCCCGCGCCGTTGCGGCCGATCACGGCCAGCTTGCCGCCCTTCTCCAGGCGCAGGGACATGCCGCGCAGCACATGGCCGGGCCCGTAGCCGGCCGAGACGTTGTCGAGTTCCAGCACCGGCTCAGCCATGCGCGCCTCCGAGGTAGAGTTCGCGGACCTGCGGGTCCGACGCGATCTGCGCCGGCGTGCCCTCGGTCAGGATGCGCCCCGCCACCAGCACGACGATCGAGCGGGCGACGCGGAACACCAGTTCCATGTCATGCTCGATGATCAGCACGGCCAGATCGGCAGGCAGCGCCTCGATCGCGTCGGTGATCAGGTGCGTCTCGCTGCCCGGCACCCCGGCGGCGGGCTCGTCCAGGATCAACACGCGGGGTTTCAGGGCCAGCGTCATCGCCAGCTCCACCAGCCTCTGCTGGCCATAGGCAAGCCGCTCCACGACGCGGTCGGCCAGCGGCTCCAGCGCCAGCTGGTCCATCAGCGCCGCGATCTCGGCCTCCACCTCCGGGTCGCCATCAGCCCGGCAGAACAGCCGGAATCCGCGCCTTTCGCGTTCCAGGACCGCCAGCCGCAGGTTTTCGCGCACCGTCAGCCCGGTGAAAAGCGTGGTGATCTGGAAGGTCTTGGCGATGCCGAGCCGCACGCGCGCGGTCTCGTCCATGTCCGAGATATCCGCCCCGTCGAAGCGGATCGAGCCGGAGGAGGGCGCATGGATGCCCGTCACGAGATTGGCGAAGGTGGATTTCCCGGCGCCGTTGGGCCCGATCAGCGCCTTGCGCGCGCCGGGGGGCAGGTCGAAATCCAGCCCGTCGCTGACCACCAGCCCGCCGAAACGCTTGGACAGGCCTCGGACCACGAGTCCCTCAGTCATGGCGGCCTCCTTTCAGCGCGCCGGGCAAGGACAGCAGCCCCCCGGGCAGGACGAAGACGACGACCATCACCAACGCGCCGATGGCGAAGAGCCAGTTGAAGGGATCGGCCGCGGCCGCGTAGTGATGGGCGAACATGAACAGCACCGTGCCCAGGAGCGCGCCCCAGAGCCGCCCGGTGCCGCCGAGGATCAGCATGACCAGCGCCTCCGCCGAGAGGGTGAAGGAGAAGGTCTCGAGGCTGACCAGTCCCGCGACCTGGGCCGAGAGCGCCCCGGCGATCCCGGCGATGGCCCCGCCCAGCGTGTAGGCGGCGACGCGGCGGGGATAGACCGGCGCGCCGATGGCGGCCATGCGCGCGGGGCTTGACTGCAGCCCCCTGAGCGACAGGCCGAAGGGCGAGCGCGCGACGAGGGCAAGCAGGCCCAGGACGCAGGCGCCGACCGCCGCGGCGTAGCAGAACCCGGTCTGGCCGATGAAGTCGAATTCCCACAGGCCGAGGACCGGGCCGAAGGCCACGCGCAGCCCGTCCGCCCCGCCGGTCAGGTCGCGGGCGCGGTTGGCGGTCTCGGCCAGAAGCGCCGCGACGGCGATGGTCAGCATGATCAGCGTGAGTCCGGAGGCGCGCATGAGGACCAGGCCGGAAAGCAGCGCCACCACCGCCCCGGCGGCGGCCCCGACGGCCAGCCCGGCGACCGGCTCGGCCCAGGCATGGGCGGCAAACAGCGCGGCGGCATAGGCCCCGGCGCCGTACATCGCCGCCTGTCCCAGCGTGGCGATCCCGGCAAAGCCCAGCACCAGGTCGATGGAAAGCACGAAGATGCCCATGACGAGGATGCGCGTGGCGAAGGCCAGGTTGTAGGGCATCAGCAGGTACATCGCCGCCGTGCCCGCGAGAAGAAGGATGAAGGGAAGCGCGCGTTTCATGCGATCCTCCCCATGAGGCCCTGGGGCCGCAGCGCCAGCACCAGGATGACGATGCCGTAGAAGGCGAAGGTCGCCATGTCCGGCACCAGATAGCGCGCGGCGGTCTCGGTGATCCCCAGCCCGAGCGCGGCGGCGAAGGAGCCGGTGACCGAGCCCATGCCGCCGACCGCGACCACCATCAGGAACAGCACCATGTAGCGCAGCGGGTAATAGGCATCGACCGGCAGGAGTTCCGCCCCGAGCACGCCGCCGAGCGCGGCCAGCGCGGCGCCAAGGCCGAATGTGGCCATGTAGATGCGGTCGGTGACGATGCCATGGGCCGAGGCGATGGCGCGGTTGTCCACCGCCGCGCGCAGCCGGATGCCAAAGCGGGTCCGGTCAAGCAGCAGCCACAGGCCGAGGATGACGCCGAGCCCGCAGAGGATCACCGCGATCCGGTGCGCGGGCAGGGTGCGGAAGCCCAGATCGACGGTCCGCGACAGCGTCTCGGGCAGCGGCACCGGCAGAAGGGCCGAACCCTGCCAGCGGTTAACGGCGGCGATCACGATGAAGGTCAGGCCGATCGTGGCCAGCACCTGCTGCAATTCGCCGAAGCCGTAGATGCGGCGATAGACCAGCCGCTCCAGCGGCAGGGCCAATGCGACGGTGCCGAGGATGGCGCAGGCCAGCGCGGGCCAGAAACCGAGGCCCAGATCGGCCCCCGCCCAATGGGCCAGCGCGCCGCCCATCAGGGCAAAGCCGCCATGGGCGAGGTTGACGACGCGCATCAGCCCCATCGTCACCGACAGCCCGACCGCGACGAGGAACAGGATCATGCCATAGGCGATGCCGTCCAGGGCGATGTTCAATAGCAATGTCATGGAATCACATCCGACCGGCGGAACGGGCTGGCGCCCGCCCCGTCCCGGTCAGTCCTTCCAGCCGAGATCGCCGACCGTGGCGATGATTCCGGTCTCGGCATTCTCCAGCAGTCCCGTCTGCGGGTTGCGGGTCACTTCGCGGATATAGACGTTCTGGACCAGCGTGCGGCTCTCGGGATCCATCCTCACCGGGCCGCGGGGGCTTTCCCATTCCGCGCCCAGAGCCGCCTCGATGGCCGCCCTGCCATCGGCCCCGGCCGCCTCCACCATGCGATAGATCAGATCCGCCCCGTCCCAGGCCCCGACCGAGGCCCAGTTCACCGGCGCCGCATCGTCGCCCAGCCCCTCCACGGCCGCCAGGAAGGCACGGTTGGCATCGCTGTCATGCGCGGCGGAGTAGTGATAGGCGGTGTGCAGCCCCAGCGCGCCGTCGCCGAGCGCCTGCAGGTTGCTCTCCTCGGTCTCGGCCGTCCCGAGGAAGGTGATCCCGGCCTCCTTCAGCCCGTTCTCGGCATAGGCTTTCGCATAGGCGAAGGTCGGCGGACCGCCGGGAAGGAAGACGAAGACCGCCTCGGGGCCGGTGGCACGGACGCTTTGCAGGAAGGGCGCGAAGTCGGTGGTGGAGAGCGGCATCCGGATCGTGTCCGTCACCGCGCCGCCCCTTGCCGTGAACGCCTCGGAAAAGGCGGTCTCGGCGTCGATGCCGGGGCCGTAATCGGCGACCGTGGTGACGACGCTGCGGATGCCCTGCGCGTATGCCCAGTCGGCCAGCGGCGCCGAGACCTGGGGCAGGGTATAGCTGGTGCGCAGGAAGAACGGGCTCTCGGCATTGATGGCCGAGGTCGCGGCATTGAATATCACCACCGGGGTTTCCGACTGGGTGGCCAGCTGCGCCACCGACAGCGCGTTCGGCGTGAACACATAGCCCGCCAGGACATCGACCCGGTCGCGGATCACCAGTTCCTGCGACAGGGACCGCGCCAGGTCGGGGTTCACGCCGCCGGAATCCTTGTAGACGAAGCTGATCTCGTGATCCCCGGCGCGCGTGCCATGCGTTGCCTGCCAGGCCTCGATCGCCTGGCGGAACTGGGTCCCGTAAAGCGCGAAGGGCCCCGAGAAGGGCGCGACGACGCCCACCCTGATCTCATCGGCCGTGGCCTGGCCCGCGGCCAGTCCAAGCGTGACCGCGGCAAGCGCCGCGAGCGGTTTGCGTGACATGTGAGTCCTCCCAGACTGATCCGCCTTCTCCCGGGCGATGCGTTGATAAGTCAACTTTCAGCCACCCTATCCGATTGCGTTGATGTATCAACTAATACTTTCGGAGGATATGCGCGGCGGGCGGCGGGGGAGGCCGGTGCAGGAGCATCCGGATGGACGGAGAAGGCGGACCGGCTCAGCGCAGCAGCAGCAGAGCCCCCGGCAGGGCGGCCAGGCACAGCAGCGAGACAAGCGTCAGCGCCCCGTCCCGGGTCAGCAGGCTGGCCGCGAAAAGCGCGATGACCGCCGAGGCGATGGAGCCCGAGGTGGGGATGATCTCCAGGAAGGGCATGACCAGCGTCAGCGCCATGATCAGGCCCATCGGAAGCCACAGCCAGGGACGGTGCAGCAGCCAGGTGAAACGCGGGCGCAGGAACTTCTCGACGAAGGCCACGGGCTTGCGCAGCCAGCGGATCCCCTTGCGCAGCGTCGCGCTGCTGAGCCTGCGGCGGGTGACGAATTGCGGCAGCCAGACGCTGTCGCGGCCGACCATCATCTGCGCCACCAGGATGAAGACCAGGAGCGCCACCGCCGCCGTCATGCCGGGAATGGCGCTGGCCGGAGAGGTGGAGACCAGCGAGAAGGCCAGCATCAGCGCGGCGAAGGACGACCGTCCCAGGGCCTCGACCAGGTCCTCCACCTGCACGCTCTCCTGTTCCGTCCCGATGGTGTTCTCCAGCTCGTCCAGCACCTCGCTGAGCGCCCGCGTTCCCTTGTCCGGCATGTCGTGTCCCTTCCAGCGGCGCACGGCGGGTCCCGGCAATCCCCTCCGCAATGCCGCCGGGCGGGACGGGGTGGCTGCCGGGCCGTCGCGCGGTGACAGAATCCGTCCGGACAACCGGCGCGCCCCTGCGGCGGTTCCTGATATGCCGGGGCAATGGGCCGTTTTCCTGTCCCGTCCCCCTGCCGCCGCGCCAGCCGCGCGGCAGGACAGGCAGCGGCGGCGCCCCGGCAGCGCATGCCCGGAATTCCCGCCCCGCGCCGAACCGTGGGCCGAGGGACATGGCGGAACACCGCAACGCCCGGGCCGTTCTCCCCGCGGGGCGGCGCGGGCAGGACGGCCGGAATGCGCCGCGCCACGGCATCGCGGCAGATCACGAAAGGCAGGGACATGACATTCGAACAGGCATGGCAGGCCATGGCCGCGGAACTGACAGGGGCGCCGCTGATGCCCTGGCCGGTGCTGGTGCTGCGCCTCATGGGGGCGGTCGTGCTGTGCGGGGCGGTCGGGTATGAACGCGAAGCCCATGGACGCGCGGCGGGGCTGCGCACGCATATCCTGGTAGGGCTCGCCGCGGCGGTCTACACGCTGATCATGCAGGATCTCGTCGGGCGGGCGGATCAGTACCCGGACATCGCGCGCACCGACCCGATCCGCATCATCGAGGCGGTGACGGGTGGCGTCGCCTTCCTGGCCGCCGGGATGATCGTGTTCAGCGGCGACAAGGTGCGCGGCCTGACGACGGGGGCCGGGCTGTGGCTGTCGGCCGCGATCGGATTGGCGGTGGGAATGGGGCTGTGGCCGCTGGCCCTGCTGTCGACCCTGCTGGCGCTGGCCGTGCTCGGCATGCTGCGGCTGATCAAGCCCGACGGCCCGGATGAGGACGGGTGAGCGCCCCTTCACCCCCGGTCCGGTTCTTCCCGCGACAGGAAGGCCGTGCCGTAGGGGTCCAGGTCGATGCCGCCCGCCCGGTCCGGCGCGCTGCACGACCCCGCAAGCCCCGGCACCTCCACCGGCCGCCCGCGGCTCTGCGGGGGCAGATCCATGCGCGTGGGCACCGCCGAGAAGTTGAACAGGCAGGTCAGGGTCCGCCCGCCGGAACTGCGCTCGAAGGCCAGCACATTGGCCGGAGCGTCGAGAAAGCGCAGCGATCCCCGGCGCAGCGGATCCTGGTCCCGGCGCCAGACCAGAAGGCTGCGCAGCTGCGACAGGACCGAGGCAGGGTCGGCCTCCTGCCGGTCGGCGGCGCGCTCCAGATGCGCGGCGGGGACCGGCAGCCAGGGACGCACGGCCGAGAAGCCCCCATGCGCGGCCTCCGCCTGCCACGGCATCGGCGTGCGCGTGCCGTCGCGCCCCTTGTAGATCGGCCAGAACTCGCGGCCATAGGGATCCACGATATCCTCATAGGCCAGCTCCGCCTCGGGCAGTCCCAGCTCGCTGCCCTGGTAGAGGCACAGCGCCCCGCGCAGGCAGGACAGGGCCGCGAGGATGACGGAGACCTTCCCCGGCTCTTCCTCGGCCCCCAGCCGCGTGACGGCGCGCTTGAAATCATGGTTGTCCACTGCCCAGCAGGGCCAGCCGCTGTCATCGTCATGGCCCAGTTCCGCGGCCAGGTCGCGGATGAGGCGCGGGGTGATCTCCTCGGCGCCCAGAAGCCAGTAGCCATAGGCCAGGTGCAGCCGGTCGATGGCCGTGTATTCGCGATGAATGTTCACGGCGTCGGATTCATGCAGCTCGCCCAGAAGCACCCGGTCGCCATAGCCGTCGCACAGCTGCCGCAGCCGCTGCAGGAAGGCCACGGTCTCGGGCTGCTGGATGTCGTGCAGATGCAGCTGCTTGGAATAGGGATTGAAGGCGAAGACCTCGCCCGGCGGCGGATCGGGATTGACCGGGTTGTCGCGCAGCTCCGGATCATGGGCGTAGAAGGTGCAGACATCCAGACGGAACCCGTCCACGCCCAGATCCAGCCAGAAGCGGCAGACCTCCAGCACCGCCTCCTGCACCTGGGGATTGTGGAAGTTCAGGTCGGGCTGTTCGCGCAGGAAATTGTGCAGGTAAAACTGGCCCCGGCGCGGCTCCCACTGCCAAGAGGAGCCGCCGAAGACCGAGATCCAGTTGTTGGGCGGCGACCCGTCGGGCTTGCCGTCATCCCAGACATACCAGTCCGCGCGGGGATTGTCCCGGCTGGCGCGGCTTTCGAGAAACCAGGGATGCTCGGAGGAGGTATGCGACAGGACCTGGTCGGTGATGACCCTCAGCCCCCGCTCATGCGCCGCCGCGATCAGCGCCTTGAGGCTGTCCATCGTCCCGAAAAGCGGATCGACCGCGCGGTAATCCGAGACGTCATAGCCGAAATCGCGCATCGGCGACTTGACGAAGGGCGAGATCCAGATCGCGTCCGCGCCCAGCCGCGCGACATGGTCCAGCCTTTCGCGGATGCCGTCCAGGTCGCCGATGCCGTTGCCGGTCGTGTCCTGGAAGCTGCGCGGATAGATCTGGTAGATCACCGCGCCCTTCCACCAGTCGGGCGACTGTGCCTGCATGTCGGTCATGTCATCCTTTCTGCCGGTCGCGTGCCGGTCCGTCAGGGAGATGTCCTTGCCTCGAAGAGAGTGTAGCCGAAGGCGGGGAATTCCACCCCGTGAGGCGTCACGCCCGCGCGCAGCCCCGGCGCATCCAGCTGCCGCGGGGCACCGGGCCATTCCAGGAACGCCTGATCCTCGCTGAAATTGACCGCCGCGCACCATTCCCGCCCGTTCAGGCTGCGCGTCCATGCGATGACCGGGGCACGGTCGCGCGCGTCGATCCGGATGTCGCCCCGGCGCAGGATCTCCTGCCGCCCGCGCCAGCCATTGAAGGCGCGGAAAAAGGACAGGACCGAGGCGGGGTCGGCCTCCTGCGTGGCGACATCGAGCCCGCGATGTTCCCGCGCGGGCGGCAGCCAGGTGCGGTCGGCCTCGCTGAACCCCGCCTGCGGCCCGCCATCCCAGGGAAAGGGCGTGCGCGCGCCGTCGCGGCCCTCGAAGACCGGCCAGAAGGCCTTGGCCCAGGGATCCAGGATATCCTCGTAGGCCAGCTCGGGATGCGGCAGGCCCAGTTCGTCGCCCTGGTAGATCACCGCCCCGCCGCGCAGCGTCAGCTGCAGGAACAGCAGCATCCGCGCCGCCGCGCCGCGGTTCTCGGGGCGGGCGAAGCCGGTCAGGTTCGACACGGCCCGGCGGCTGTCGTGATTGGTGAAGGCGTTCAGCATCCAGCCGCCGGTGCAGGCCGCGCGCCCGCGCAGCGTGCGGTGCAGCACATCGACATCGGGGCGGCAGTTGATCAGGTCGAAATCGTAGACCGCATGCAGCCCCTCCGCGGAACCGACGAAATCCTCGGCCACATGCTCGGTCACGACATCGGCCAATTCGCCGATCAGGACGGCGCCGCGCTCCTCGGCAAGGCGGCGCAGCCGCCGCAGGACGGTGCGGGTGCCGGGGGCGTTGCGATCGAAGACATGAAGCTGGTCGCCGAAGGGATTGCCGGGGCCGCCGCCGATCAGGAGCGGCGGGTCGGCCCGGCCGCGCGGGGGGTTGTCGCGCAGGTCGGGGTCGTGGCCCAGGCATTGCACCGCATCCAGCCGGAACCCGTCCGCCCCGGCGCCGATCCAGTAATCCAGCTGTTCGGCCATCTGCTCCAGCACGTCGGGATTGGCCAGGTTCAGGGCGGGCTGCTCCTTCAGGAAGGGATGGTAATAGTACTGCCCCCGCCGCGGCTCCCAGCTCCAGGCCGAGCCGCCGAAGGAAGACAGCCAGTTGTTGGGCGGCCCGCCATCCGGCGCCTTGTCGGCCCAGACATACCAGTCGGCCTTCGGGCCGCGGGCGCGGCTGTCGACAAACCAGGGATGTTCTTCCGAGGTATGGGCCGGCACGAAATCCAGGAGCAGCCTGAGGCCCCGGCGATGGCAGGCATCGCGCAGCTCGAGGAAATCCTCCATCGTCCCGGCGCTGGGATCGATCAGACGGTAATCGGCCGCGTCATAGCCGAAATCGGCCATCGGGCTTTTGTAGAACGGCGAGAGCCACAGCGCATCCACCCCCAGCGAGGCGATGTAGTCCAGTTTCGCGATCACCCCGCGCAGGTCGCCGACGCCGTCGCCGTCGCTGTCGCGGAAGCTGCGCAGATAGACCTCGTAGATCACCGCGCCCTTCCACCAGTCCTGCGCCCTTCGCGCGGGGCGCGATCCCGTCCCGGCTATGGCTGTGCCGGTGCGATCCTCTCCGTCCATGATCCTTCCCCTGTCCGGCTCCTGGCTCTGCGGTCGGCCCCTCCGCCGGGCCGGCCCGCGTCACGCGCCGACGACATATCCGCCATTGGGATGAAGCGTCTGCCCGGTGAAATAGCTGCCATCCGAGGAGGCCAGGAACAGGTAGGAGGTGGCGACCTCCCAGGGCTGCGCCGCGCGGCCCAGCCTCGTGTGGCTGCCGAAATCCTCGACCGATCCGGCGGGCATGGAGGCCGGGATGAAGGGCGTCCAGACCGGCCCGGGCGCGACCGCGTTCACGCGGATGCCCTTTTCGGCAAGGTTCATCGCCATCGACCGCGCCAGCGCCAGAGAGGCCCCGCGCGAGGTGGAATAGGCGATGAGGGAATCGTTGCCCTTGAAGGCATTGACCGAGGTCGTGTTGATGATCGCGGCCCCCTCCTTCAGATGCGGCAGCGCCGCCTGGGTACAGTAGATGTAGGACATCACCCCCGCATCCAGCACCCGCCGCAGCCGCTCTTCGTCGAGATTGGCGAAATCCTCGTCGATGAACTGCTGCGCGGCATTGTTGACCAGGATATCCAGCGCGCCGAAATGCGACACGGTCCGCTCCACCGCCGCGCGGGCATGGTCGCGGTTGCCCAGATCGCCGCGGATCAGCAGCGCGCTGGACCCTTCCTCTTCCTCGACGATGCGGCGCGTCTCCTCGGCATCGCGGTCCTCGTCGAGATAGGCGATCGCCACGCGCGCGCCCTCGCGGGCGAAAAGCACGGCAACGGCGCGGCCGATGCCGCTGTCGCCGCCGGTGATCAGCGCGACCTTGCCCGACAGCTTGCCCACGCCGGGATGGCGCGGCGTGTAATCCGGGGCCGGCTCCATCCGGTATTCGTCCCCGGGCATCCGGGCCTGGCTCTGCGGCGGGATTTCGACATGCTCTGTCATGATGACCTCCTTGCGCTTGCCTGACCCAACGGCCAGATCCGCCGCCTGTTCCGCCTCAGCCGTCGGGGGCCGCGGGAAGGGCCGCATACCAGGCGGCGATCGCGTCGATATCGGCATCTTCCAGCGCATGCGCCGCCTTCTTCATCAGCGCCTCCTGCGGCGTCGAGGCGGCGCGCAGCCCGTCGCGCCACAGCCGCAGCTGGGTGGCGGTATAGGCGGCGTGCTGCCCGGCGAGTTCGGGGAAAAGCGGATTGCGCGGTTCCGGCCAGGGGCCGTGGCAGGCGCGGCAGGCCTCGGTCCCCGGCGGGCCCGGCGGGGCAGGGGCGGGCGCGGCACCGGGATCGCGGGACGCGAAATGGGCGGCCAGCCCCGGCAGCAGGGCGGGCTCCACCGCGCGCGCGGCGTGATGCATGATCCCGCTGTCGCGCCGCCCCTGGCGATAGGCCTCCAGCGCCGCCTCGAGATAGGGGGCGCCCTGGATGTCCAGCCGCGGGACATGCGGGTTGCCGCCGCCGCGCCCGTCGGCGCCGTGGCAGGTCGCGCAATAGGCCAGCCCCGCGGGCCGGTCCGCGACGCGCGGCAGAAGGCCATCGTAATCCTGCGCGGTCATGCCGGGCACCTGCGCGAGAAAGGCAACCACCGCCCAGACATCGTCGTCCCGCGCGCGGCTGGGCCAATGCGGCATGCCGCTCATCTTCACGCCATTGTCGATGATCCAGTGCAGATGATGCGGCTGCCATTTCGCCGCCGCCTCGGTGATATGCGGCGGGACGGGGTTCATCGCGCGGACCGTCGCGCTCTGGGCCTCGCCCGGGGCGGCATGGCAGAAGCGGCAGGCGCTGTCGTAATGCCCGGCGCCCAGGCGGATCATGCCGGGATCCTCCAGCGTGGCGGGCACCGCCGCAGGGTCGGGGGCGCGCAGGCGGACATTCTGCTCGAAGGTCGTGTGCAGCGCCCAGTGCACGGGGGGCAGGTGGTCGATGCGGGCGGAGACGTTGAACAGGCCCAGCCCGATCGTCGCCGCCCCCGCCACCGCGCCCAGGACGGCCAGCGCCGCCAGCGTCAGGATCACCTGTCTCATGCCGTCTCCCCCTCCGCGCCCAGCCGCCGCGCCACCAGCCACAGCCCGGCCGCCAGGTAGACGGGCGTGCCGATCGCCAGCATCAGCATCCCGCCCATCCGCTGGTCGGCCAGCGGATCGGCGCCATAGCAGATCGCGGCATAAAGCGGCCGCCCCGCCAAGATCAGCAGCGCCCCCAGCAGGGTCATGTGCATCGAGGTCAGCAGCATCGCCCCCGCCCCGGCCAGGTCCTGCCCCGGCCGCAGCGCCGTCGCCCAGACCAGCAGCCCCGCGCCGAGGAAGGCGGCCTGTTCCGCCCAGAACCAGCCGGGCGAGATCCGCGCCGCAAGGTGCAGCGCCGGCAGGTGCCAGACCCAGACCACCGCGAATTCCGCCAGCGCCGCCGCCAGCGGGGGGACCGGAAGGCGGGCCAGGACCGGCAGGGACAACACCGCCAGCGGCGCGATCACCGCCACCAGCCCCATATGGCGGATCATGTGCCCGGCAAATCCCGGCACGATCCCGGCCGCCCAGACCAGCGCGGGCACTCCCGCCGCAAGCAGGGCCGGGGGCAGGGCGCGGCGCATCAGCATGTGCCCGTCAGCCAAACCGGCAGCGCCACGTAGACCGTTCCGATGAAGGAGACCACCGACAGCAGGAAGGCGGCATGACCGAGGAATTCGTGCCGGTCCTCGCTGCGCGGGCGGTGATGGATGTGATCGTAATCTTCCAGGAAATCCCATTGCCGCCAGGACCGCAGCGCCGTGGCCAGGATCGCCGCCAGCGCCAGCCCGGTCAGCGCGCCGATGATCCATTGCAGCCCCCCCACGCCGAGGAGGTCGGGAAACTTCACGCAGGCCAGGGACGTGATCGCGTAGCTGGCCGCGAAATGCACCGCCCAGACCGTGGGCGAGACGACGAGCAGCCACAGCGAGGAGGATTCCTCGGCAATCGTCTTCTCCTCCTCGTCGGGGCGCAGGCGGTCCGCGGGTCCGGTCATCACATCAGCCTCGGGATCGGGCCGAGCACCGCGGCGCTGACAAGCGCGGTGATCAGCAGGAAGTGCCAGTAGAGCGTGCAATTCCACAGATCGGCATCATGCGCGGGGGTCAGCTTGCCGCGCAGGCTGCCCGCCAGGCAGTAAAGCGGCATCACCAGCCCCGGCACGCTGTGCACGACCGTCCAGACCGCGAAGGCCCAGAGCATCGCCGGGTAGACATGGCTTGCGGGGTCCAGCCCCGGCAGCCAGACCGCCCCCGCCATGGCAAGCGCCCCCGCCAGCGCCAGGACCGGCGCCGCCGCCCGCGCCAGCCGCGCCCGCCCCACGCGCCCGCCGCGGTTCCAGCCCCGCGCCAGGCGCATCGCGGCCCAGCCGCCGCCATAGCAGGCCGCCGCGAGGCCGCACAGCACCGGCTGGCCATGCCCGGCTCCCGGCAGCGGAAAGTCATCGCCGGCCGTCCAGTAGAAGAAGAAGCCGAAGACCAGCGAGGCGAAGGCCGTCATGTCCCCCAGCATGGTGATGAACATGCCCCACCAGCCGACCGAAGCGGGCCCGGTGGCATAGAGCGGCAGGCTCAGGCCAAGCCCGACAGGCTTGCGCGCCGCCTCGGGCGGGCGGGCCGTGTCGCGCCACAGCCACCACAGGATGGCCGCCATCGCCCCGGCGCCGCAGGCCAGGGCGGGCCAGTAGAGCTTGAACACCGGAAGGATGAACAGCCCGCCGGTGAAGCCCGCCGCCGCCAGCGTGATCCAGGTGGGACCGGTGACGCGCTGCACCAGGATCGGCCGCGCATCCAGCACCGTGGTGATCAGCGTCTCGCGCAGGCCCTCCGGGGCATCGCCCAGATAGCAGCCCCCCGCATCCATCCGCTCCAGCAGGCCCTCCTGCTGCCACAGCGGATAGCGCGAGGTGATGTAGGGGATCGACCGCACGCCCCAGCCCGGATCCTCGGGCACGTCATGGGTCCATTCCAGCGTGCCGCCGCCCCAGGGATTGCGCGGCGCCGCCGCGTCGCGCCCCTTGGGCCGGATCACGTCCCACAGGAACACCGCGAAGCCCGCCGCCATGACGAAGGCGCCGGCCGTCGACAGCATGTTCAGCCAGCCCCAGTTCAGCGCATCCAGATCGGGATAGGTGTAGACCCGCCGCGGCATCCCCTGCAGCCCGGTCAGATGCATGGGCAGGAAGCACAGGTTGAACCCCGTGAAGACCAGCCAGAAGGCCCATTTGCCCAGCCGGGGCGACATCATCTTCTTGCGGATGAAGGGATAGAAATAGATCACCCCCGCCATCACCGGGAAGACCATGCCGCCGAACAGCGTGTAATGCAGGTGGGCGACGATGAAATACGTGTCATGGACCTGCCGGTCGAAGGGCACCAGCGCGACCATGATCCCGGTCAGCCCGCCGCAGGTGAAGATCGCCAGCGCCCCGGCGATGTAGAGCATCGGCACCGACATGCGCACCCGCCCCGCCATCAGCGTGGCCAGGAAGGCGAAAAGCTGCACGCCGGTGGGGATCACGACCGCCTCGGAGGCGGCGGAGAAGAACCCCAGCGAGATCGCGGGCAGCCCGGTGGTGAACATGTGATGCACCCACAGCCCGAAGCTGAGGAACCCCACCGCCACGGCCGAGAGCACGATCCACGAATAGCCCACGATCGGCCGCCCGGCAGCGGTGGGGACGATCATCGCGGCGATGGCAATGGAGGGCAGGAAGATGATGTAGACCTCCGGATGGCCGAAGATCCAGAACAGGTGCTGCCACAGCATCGGGTCGCCGCCGCGCTCGGGGTCGAAGAACGGCCAGTCGAAGGACCGCTCCAGCTCGAACAGGAAATCGCCTGCGATCAGGGGCGGGAAGGCGAAGAGGATCATCGCGCCCACGACCAGCACGTACCAGGCATAAAGCGGCATCAGGTTGATGCGCATCCCCGGCGGCCGGCATTTCAGCACGCCCACGATCAGCTCCACCGCCGCGGCGATCGAGGAGACCTCGATGAAGGACAGGCCCAGCAGCCAGATATCCGCGCCGATGCCTTCGGATTGCGTGGCCAGGGGCGGGTACATGAACCACCCCGAATCCGGCGCCGCCCCGAAGAAGACCGAGCCGAAGACGAAGGTGCCGCCGATGGCGAAGCACCAGAACCCGTAGGCCGAAAGCCGCGGGAAGGGCATGTCGCGCGCGCCGAGGAAGGCCGGCAGCAGAAGGATGGCGATCGCCTCGAACATCGGCACGGCGAAGAGGAACATCATCGCCGAGCCGTGCATCGTGAAGAACTGGTTGAAGCGGTCCGCCGAGAGGAAGTCGTTGCCGGGCACGGCCAGCTGCACCCGCATCAGCAGCGCCAGCACCCCCGCCGCCAGCATGAAGCCGAAGCACAGCATCGCGTACCACTGGCCGACCTCGGAATTGTTGACGGCCGACCAGTAGCGCAGCCCCCTGGGCTGGGCCCAGACCGCGCGCAGCCGCGCGCCGCTCTCGCGGGACCATTGCGGATCGACCGGGGCGTTCAGCATTTCCGGACCGGGCGGATAGGGGCCCTGGGGGGCGAGGATATGGGTGGTGTCCGCGCTCATCGCAGCCCCTTCAGGTAATGTGCCAGGTCGCCCAGCTCGGCCCCGCTCAGATGGCCGTATCCGGGCATCAGCGCGCCGGGCTTCGCGCTTTCGGGATCGGCGATCCATTCCGCCAGCGCGGCCTCCGTCATCGGCAGGGTCGCGGAGGCCAGGGTGGTGCGGCTTCCCAGATGAGTCAGGTCGGGGCCCGCGCCTGCGGTCGCCGCGGTTCCGCGGATCGCATGGCAGCCACCGCAGCCCTCGGCGAAGAACACCGCGCGGCCCCGCGCGGCCCGTGCATCGGCGGGAGGCAGGGCAGGGGCCGCCTGGGCGGTCAGCCACGCCTGGAAATCGGCGGGCTCCATCACCACGGCCTCGAAGGCCATCAGCGCATGCGACAGGCCGCAGAATTCGGCGCATTGCCCGCGATAGGTTCCGGGGATCTGCGGCAGAAGCGACATGCGCGTCTCGCGGCCGGGGAACATGTCCAGCTTGCCGCCGAGGGCCGGGATCCAGAAGGAGTGGATCACCCGCGCCGATCCCAGCGTCACATCCGTGCGCTGTCCGGCGGGCAGGCGGATCTCGTTGGCGGACACGATCGGGGCATCCGCGCCCTCGGGCCAGTATTCGACGCGCCACCACCATTCCTCGCCGGTGACATGGACGCGCAGCCCGTCCCCGGGGCGCATGTGCATCGGAATTTTCTGCAGCGTGACCCCGAGCAGCACCGCCAGCACCACCGTGGGCAGCAGCACGCCGCCGCCGATGATCAGCATCTCCGCCAGCCGGCGCGACAAAGGTACGGGATTGAGCCGCGTCAGGTAGAGGAACAGCCCGTTCATCAGCAGCCACAGCAGGACCGCGCCGCCCAGCAGCCACCAGAACAGCCCCGCCACCAGCGCGGCATCCTCTCCGGCGGGGTGGATCACGGATTGGCGCGCCGCCGCGGCGGGACCGGATAGCAGCATGGCCCAGAGCACGCCCGCGGCACGCCTCATGCGGGCAGACCTCCGGATCCGGGGTGATGCAGCGGCGGGGGCAGGGTCATGCGATGCCTCGGGCGTGGCCAATCTGCATGACAACGGTGCCGGACCACGGCAGTTCCCGGCACCGCGAAATTTTTCCGGCGCCGCGGCGCTCGCGCCCCGCGCACCGGCGGGCCGGTCAGTAATTCGCCGGCGGATCGCTTGCCGGGAAGGACTCGTCCAGCGCCTCGTCGACCTCGTCCCAGGCCTTGGGCGGATCGGTCATCTGCCCAGGCCCCGCATCGCGGACCTGCGCCTCCGCGTGTTGCGGTTCCGGCCCGTGATCCGGCCTGTCGCCAGCGCCTTCCGGCGTTGCGGCCGCATCGCCGTCAGTCTCCTCCGCCCCGGCCGGGGAGAGGGCCGAAAGCAGGCGCAGCGCCGCCAGCGAAAGCACGGCACAGGCCGCCTGGCCGATCAGTCCGGGCAGCGCGGCGGCGCGGGCGGTATCGTCCTCGGCGCTCATTTCGCTGCTCCTTTCGGGCGCGGCGCCCCGGTCAGGATGCGGATGGACAAGCTGCGTGTCGACTGGACCAATTGCGCCATGGTTCCCTCCTGGCTGTGCTATGCGGTGCCGTCCGGGGCGCCCGGCCCGTCCCTCCGCCTCCGGTCTGCGCGGCCCCGGACGGATCGGGGGCCGGTCAGACGGATCGCGGGGCCGCGACTTGCCGGTGCGCCGTCAGGAGGGAAACCGGCGCGGCGGAGGAAGGTTCCCGCCCGGTCGGGCAGATCCACCGGACCGGCGGCATCCCGCACCCTAAGACCGCCTCCGCGGGCTTTCCTTCCCTTCCTCCTAACGACCCGGCCCCGGGCCCGGCGCATGCAGCGCCGCAGCGGCGTCGCGACGGGCGGCTATTTCGCAGAGCTCCGGGAACATTGGCCCGGGCGCCGTGTTGGCTTCGCGGTTGGCCGCCGCAGGCGACCGCGCCGCCGGATCGGCGGCAGATGGCGGCGGCGAGGCAAGCCACGGGCCGGGCGCCCGCGAAGGAGGACGACATGACACCACCTGACACCAATCCGCAGAAACAGGCCAAGCGGCACAGGATCGTGCTGATCGGCATGGCCCTGGTCGCGCTGTTCGGGGTCATCCTCATCCTCACCTGGGTCGGGGAAGAGGCCGCGACCGCACCGGAGGACCAGCCCCCTCCCGCCGCCAGCCAGCCGCAATCGGACGAGCTGGACGATGGCGATGTCGATGTCCCGCCGCAGGAACCGGAAGCCCCGGCCGAACCGGAGGTGGTCCCGGAATAAGCCGCCCGCTCAGCAATGGCCGAGAAGCCGGGCGGGATAGCTGCAGTTGCGCATCCCGCCCAGGCCCAGATCCATCCGCAGCCGCTCCAGCCGCTCGGGATCGGGACCTTCCAGCGCGATGCTGACTTCAGGGCGCGTCCCACTTTCCATGGTGATCTCGACCAGCTCGATCCCGTCCCCCTCCGGCGCCTCGAACTGGCGGCGGTCCTTCCTTAGCGCGATCGCGCGGAAGCCGCGCGCGGCGAAGGCTGCGGTGACGGCGCCGGCATCCAGGGTCGCATCGCCAGCCAGATCCGCAAGGCAGGGTCCGGCAGCCGGTATGGCTTGCAGGATTTCCCTGCGTGAGGCGGGGAGGCGGATCTTTCCCGCCGGTTTCCACAATTCCAGCACCCCGCACAGGCTCTCGCGGACCTTCAGGTCCAGCGTGTCGCCATCCCGCAGCTTGAAGGCGGTCTGCCCGGACCCGGCAAGAAGGTAAGTGTCCCTGCGCCGGTCGCGTTGTCTTAGTGGAAACCGCGCGGCGATGCGCCGGTCCAGTTCCTCCCCGCTGTCGCGGAAGATCCTGAATTCGAACCTGTTCATCTTCGCCTCTCTGCACCGCCCGTTCGATGGGGATCCAACTTTCCCCGTCACGCCATGTTCCCCGTCCCGCCGGATGAGGCGCAGCGCGCAGTCCGGCCAGACGGTCGGACCCGGAGCTGAAATGCGCAGCAACCGGCGGGAGTCGACTCCATTGCTGTCATAACGCAGACTATCGAAACCATCCTGCATGGCCTCTGCGCCGGACTGCCGGGTGCGGGAACGGCCGCCTCGGCGCGCCGCGCCACCATTGCCGACACGCCTGTTGCGGCCGGAACGCCACGCACCCCGCCAGCACCGCTCAGCCCAGCAGGCGGTCGATGCCGATCTCCCGGCGCTTCACCTGCTTGGTCACGACATAGGTGTAGTAGCGTTCGACATTCAGCCCGCGCGACAGAAGATCGTCGATCAGCCCCTGGTAATCGCTGATGCGCCGCGCCACGCAGGTCAGCGAATAATCGATCCCGCCGCCAAGCCCGTAGCATTCGGCGATCATGTCATTTGCCGCGACATAGGCCTCGAACCGCGTGAAGTCCTCCTGCCGGTGCGATCCCAGCACCACATGCGTCTGGAAGATCTGCAGATCCTCCATCAGGTCGAGATCCAGCCGGGCATGGTAGGACCGGATGATCCCGGATTGCTCGAGGCGCCGCATGCGTTCGAAACAGGCGCTGTTGGACAGGTGGACCCGCGCCGCCAGATCGGACTTGCTGATCCGCCCCTCGTCCTGGAGCACCTGCAGGATGCGGATATCCGTCCCGTCCAGTTCGGTCTGCCCGAAGGACAGCCTGCGCGTCTGCGCCCTCATCCGGTCTCTCCCGTTCCCGCCGATACAGGCCGCCGCGCCTGCCGAATGGGCAGGCTGCGAATGGTCGGCGAAATCTTTCCGGCAATCCCGCCCGGCACCGAAGGAAATTCGGCGAGGGACGGCATCTTCCGCAAAAACGCCACATGTCATCATTTCATATTACAGGAAGTCGCCCGCAAGCCGGCGATCGCAAAACAACCGCTCTTCGTGCCGGGTCCCTTCCCGCCCCGCAGGAATAGCAGAAACAACAGGGACATACATATGAAATCCATTGCCGCACTCATGGCAAGCGCCGGTCTGGCCAGCCTCTCCGCCCTCCCCGCCTTGGCCGAGACGATTTACATCGCCGGCAATGGCGGCTCGCAGGAGGCGCTGCTGAAATCCGAGATCTTCCCCGCCTTCACCGAGGCCACCGGCACCGAGATCGTCTATTCCGCCGGCAATTCCGCCGCCGTCCTGGCCCGGCTGCTGGCGCAGCAGGACAACCAGCAGACCGACATCGCGATGATGAATACCGGCCCGATGAGCCAGGCGATCGAGCTGGGCCTGTGCCGCGACCTCGACATCTCCGAACACGAGGCGAACATCCATGATTTCGCGAAATTCGACAGCGGCAAGGCGGTCGGCTTCGGCGTCGTCGGGCTGGGCATCGCCTACAACACCGAGGCCTTCGAGGAAAACGGCTGGCCGGTCCCGACCTCCTGGACGGCGCTGGAGGACGACACCTTCAAGGGCAAGATGGTCTTCCAGCCGCTCAACAACACCAACGGTCTTCTGGCCCTGATCAAGATCGCCGAGATCAAGGGCGGCGGCGTGGACAACATGGATCCGGGCTTCGAGGCGATGGAGGCCTCGATCGCGGAGAATGTGCTGAGCTTCGAGCCTTCCTCGGCGCGGCTGGCGGAAATGTACCAGAACGGCGAGGTCGACATCTCCGTCTGGTCCTCCACCCAGGTCAAGGTCCTGGCCGAGAAGGGATTTCCCATCACCCTGTCCTATCCCGAGGAAGGCGCGATGATCATCTCCAACGATGTCTGCGCGGTCACCACCGAGGCGATGAAGCCCGAGGCGGTGGAGTTCATCAACTTCCTGATCTCGCCGGAAATCCAAGAGGTGCTGTCGCGCAATCTCGGCTTCGGCCCGACCAACAAGCTGGCCGAGCTGACCGAGGCGGAGGCCGAGGGCGTGCCCTATGGTCCGGAGGCCGTGGACAAGCTGCAGAATGTCGACTGGGACGTGGTCAACCGCGAGCGCGAGGCCTGGGACCGCCGCTGGGTGCGCGAGATCGAACGGTGAGGCGGCGCGGCAGTTGCGGAACGGGACACTGACATGACAGGCGAAGACAACGCCGCAGCCGCCCTGCTGTCGATCAGCGGGCTGACCAAGCGCTACGGCAGCACCACCGTCGTGGACGGGCTCGCGCTCGATGTCGCGGAGGGGGAGTTCGTCTCCCTCCTCGGCCCCTCGGGCTGCGGCAAGACCACGACGCTGCAGATGATCGGCGGCTTCGTGCGCCCCGATGGCGGCCGGATCCGGCTGGGCGGGCGCGACCTGATCGCCACGCCGACCAGCAAGCGGGGGCTGGGCATGGTGTTCCAGAGCTATGCCCTCTTCCCGCACATGACCGCCGCGGCGAACGTGGCCTACGGGCTGGAGGTGCGCCGGACCCCGCGCGGCGAGATCGCCGGGCGGGTGGCGCGGGCGCTCGACCTGGTGGGGCTCTCGGCCTATGGCGACCGCTACCCGCGGCGGATGTCGGGCGGACAGCAGCAGCGCGTCGCGCTGGCCCGTGCGCTGGTGATCGAGCCGCGGGTCCTGCTGCTGGACGAGCCGCTGTCCAATCTCGATGCCAATCTGCGCGAGGAGATGCAGACCGAGCTGCGCCGCATCCAGCACCGCACGGGCACGACCACCGTGCTCGTCACCCATGACCAGTCCGAGGCGATGGCCCTGTCGGACCGGATCGTGGTGATGCGCGGCGGCCGGATCGAGCAGGCCGACACGCCCGAAAGGGTCTATGGCCGCCCCGGCAACCGCTTCGTGGCGCAGTTCCTGGGCAAGACGAACCTCTTTGCCGCCCGCATTGCCGATGGCCGCGTCTCGCTGGGCGACACGGGCTGGCAGGCTCCGGCAGGGGCGCCTGACGGGCCGGTCACGCTGGCCGTGCGCCCCGAGAAGGTGCGCCTGTCGCAGACCGGCCTGCCCGGGCGCGTGGGCGAGCGCACCTTCCAGGGCGGGCGCTGGCTGGTGGAGATGGATACCGCGCACGGGCTGGTCCTGATGGAGACCCCGAATTACGGCCCGCCGCCCCCGCGCGAGGGCGAGACGGTGCGGATCGGCTGGCAGGACGGCGACCTGCACCTGCTGTTCGAGGGGGCTCCGGCATGACCCGTTTCCTGCGCCGCCTCGATCCGGCGCCGCTGCTGCTGTCGCTGCCCGCGGGGCTGATCCTGGGGCTCTTCCTGCTTCTGCCGCTCCTGGCGACCGCGCTGCTCTCCTTCCGCAGCTACAGCCTCTATACCGGGATCGAGCCGGTGCTGGAGCTGGGCAACTACCTGGAAATCTTCGGCGACGGCTATTTCCTGGAAATCTTCCTGCGCACCGCGCGCATCGCCGCGCTGGCCACGCTGCTGACCATCCTGATCGGCGCGCCCGAGGCGATCATCCTGATGCGGATGCGCGCCCCCTGGCGGGGGCTGTTCCTGCTGGTGGCGCTGGGACCGCTGCTGATCTCGGTGGTGTCGCGCACGCTGGGCTGGGCGCTGCTGCTGGGCTCCACCGGGGTGGTCAATACCGCGCTGATGGCGGCCGGGCTGATCGCCGAGCCGATCCGGTTCATGTACACCGAATGGGGCGTCACCGTGGCGCTGGCCCATGTGCTGCTGCCCTTCATGATCATCTCGGTGATGACCGTGCTGCAGCGGCTGGACCCGCAGGTGGAAAATGCCTCCCACGCGCTGGGGGCGGGCGGCGTCACGACCTTCCGCCGGGTGATCCTTCCGCAGCTCCTGCCGGGGATCTTCGCGGGCTCCATCATCGTCTTCGCCATGGCCGCCTCGGCCTTCGCGACGCCGCAGATCATCGGCGGGCGGCGGCTGAAGGTGGTGGCGACGCTGATCTACGACGAATACCTGTTCTCGCTGAACTGGCCCCTGGGCGCCGCGCTTGCGCTGCTGCTCTTCGCGATCGTCATCGTGGTGGCGGTGGGCTTCAACCGGCTGGCCGAGTCGCGCTTTGCAAGGATGTACGGATGAGCCGCCGCAACGGGCCCTGGGCCCTGATCTTCCACACGCTCTTCGTGGTGTTCATGCTTGCCCCGATCCTTGTGGTCTGCGTGATCGCCTTCACCCCCGAGGGCTATCTCTCCATGCCCACGGACGGGCTGTCGCTGCGCTGGTTCCGGGCGCTGTGGAACAATCCCGACTTCGTCTCCAGCTTCCGCGTGTCGCTGGCGCTGGGGGCAGCCTCGGCCAGCGCGGCGGCGGCGGTCTCGATCCCGGCCGCCATCGCGATCACCCGCTGCGACTTTCCCGGCCGGGGCGCCTTCCTCGCGCTGTGCATGTCGCCGCTGATGGTGCCCTCGATCGTGCTGGGCGTGGCGTTCCTGCGGTTCTTCTCGCAGATCGGGCTCAGCGGGACGCTGGTCGGACTGACCCTCAGCCATGTGATCCTGATCGTGCCCTATGTGCTGCGCACCATCATGAACTCGCTGGGCTCGCTCGATGCCGCGCTGAACAATGCCTCCGCCTCGCTGGGCGCGGCGCGCTGGCACACCTTCCGCCGGATCACGCTGCCGCTGATCCTGCCCGGCGTGGCCAGCGGCTGGATCCTGGCCTTCATCACCAGCTTCGACGAGGTGACCATGACCATCTTCCTCGCCGCCCCCGAAACCACCACCCTGCCCGTGCGGCTGATGCTCTATATCGAGGATTCCATCGACCCGCTGGTCGCCGCGGTCTCCACGGTGCTGATCGTCATGGCGCTGGCCGTGATGATCCTCATCGACCGGCTCTTCGGGCTGGACCGCATCCTCACCGGCGCGCCCGACCGCGACGGCAAGCCCTGACCCAGAAGGAACGGAACACCCTATGAAACTGCTCGTGAAATCCGGCGGAGAAGACGTCTTCGGCATCTGGAAAGACCACTTCGCCGATCTCGCCCCCGGCCTGGAGACCCATTTCTGGAGCGACCCCGCCGTCGCCCCGGAGGAGGTCGATGCCGTCATGGCCTGGGAACCGTCCGCCGGCTGGCTGGCCTCGCTGCCCAACCTGAGGCTGGTGATCTCCTCCGGCGCCGGGGTCGACCACATCACCCGCGATCCGGACTGGCCGCGCCACCTGCCGCTGGTGCGCATGGGCGGGATGGAACAGCGCATGTCCGAATACGTCGCCTGGGCGGCGCTGAGCCTGCTGCGCGGCACCCGCGACTTCGCGCTCGGACAGGCGGCGCGGGAGTGGCGCTACAAGGAGGTGCCGTTCAGCGCCGCCGACCGCACCGTCGGCGTCATGGGTCTGGGCAATCTCGGCCTCGCCGCCGCCCGCACGCTGCAGGGGCTGGGCTTCGACGTGCGCGGCTGGGCCCGCAGCGCCAAGCAGATCGACGGGCTGAAGACCTTCGCGGGCCGGAAAGAGCTGGGCGCCTTCCTCGGCGGGACCGACATCCTGCTGGACCTGCTCCCGGCAACGGCGGCGACCGAGAACATGCTGGACGCGGCCTTCCTCGCGCAGCTGCCGGAGGGCGCGCAATTCATCAATGCCGGGCGCGGCAAGCACCTGGTGGAGGCCGACCTTCTGGCCGCGCTGGACAGCGGCGCGATGGCCGGCGCGGTTCTGGACGTGTTCCAGACCGAACCCCTGCCCGCCGACAGCCCGCTCTGGTCGCATCCGGCAGTGACGGTCACGCCCCATATCGCCTCCACCCCCGGCAAGCGGGAGAAGGCGGCCTATGTGGCGGATGTCCTGCGCCGTTTCGCCGAGGGCGCGCCCCTGCCCAATGTCTACGACCCCGAAAAGGGCTACTGAGCCAGACCTCCATCCGAAGAAGAGAAGATCCCATGCCCATTTCTCCCGGCATATACGCGCTGCACCGCGCCGCCGCCCCGCCGCCCGCTCCCGCGCTCCTGGAGGACGAGGCCACCGGCCTGCGCCTCGCCACCGGACCCGCCGCCGGGTCCGGCGCCGCCGTGACGATCGTGCTCTCCGGCACGCTCCGCCATCCGCATCTGGGCAGCTTCGGGCCCGGCGAGGCGCTCGTCGGCGATGGCACGGCCGCCCTGCAAGGAGACGCGGTCTGCCTCGGCATTTCCTGCGCCCCCGCCGCCGCCCCGCCCGCGCCGCTGGCCCTGCGGCGCAGGGCGCATCCCGTGCTGCCGCCCTGCGACCCGACCCCGGCGGATCTGCTGATCTCCGGCCGGCCCGAACAGACCGACCTGACGCTGTTCCGCGATGCGACCGGCCGCTTCGGCGCGGGGTTCTGGACCAGCACCGCCTATCACCGCCGCAGCATCGCCTTTCCCAAATTCGAGGTCATGCACCTGACCGGCGGGTGGATCGAACTGGCCGAGGAGACAGGCGCCACCCACCGCTTCGATGCGGGCGACACCTTCCTGATCGCGAAGGGAACCCGCTGCGACTGGAAGACCGGCGGCATGGAGAAGCTGTTCTGCAGCTACGTTCCGAACTGACCGGGCCGAACTGACCGGGCCGGGCGGGACGAAGGGTTGTGCCCCCCGTCCCGCCCCGACATTCTGGGGCGGCCAGCCGGAGGACCGCCATGACGGAAAGTTTCGTGCCCAAGCCCGCCCGCAGGACCAGGCTCGCCGATACCGTCTACGGGCGGATCCTCGACGACATCCTGGGCGGCACCTTCGCCGAGGGAGACAAGCTGCCCTCCGAACAGGAACTCTGCGCGGCTTTCGGGGTCTCCCGGCCGGTCGCGCGCGAGGCGATGACGCGGCTTCAGGCGGATGGGCTCGTCCGCACGCATCAGGGGGTGGGCAGCTTCGTCAACCGCCGCCCCTCCGCGCGGCTGGGCGAATTCGCCAGCAGCGCCGAGATCTCGGACTACCTGCGCTCGCTGGAAGCGCGCATCCTGCTGGAGACCGAGGCCGCGCGCCTGGCCGCGCTGCGGCGCAGCCCGGCGCAGCTCGAGGCCATCCGCCGCAGCCACGCGACGCTGAAGGACTGCGCCGCGCGCGGGGCGCATGGCTGGGCGGAGGACATGGCCTTCCATGACGCGATCCTGGAGGCGGCGGGCAACGAGTATTTTCCGCTGCTGATGCAGACCATCCGCAATTCCGTGGTTCCCGCCATGGCGGTGGGGCTGGACCTGGGGCGCGAACGCGCGCCGGACCAGCGCCGCCGGGTGATCGAGGAACATGGCTCCATCCTCGGCGCGATCATGGCCCAGGACGCCGATGGCGCGGCGGCCTACATGCGCTATCACCTGCTGCAGGCCCGCGCCGGGCTGACCGACATGAACCACCTCGCCTGACCCCGCGCCGCAGGCGTGCAAGCCGGGGATTGCGCCCCGCGACCCTCCCGTGCCAGAAGGCGTCCGACGCCCGGTTCCGCCAGATTTCTTCCAGCCGCCGACACCCGACAGGAAGGATCGATCATGCCCTCACGCCGCAGGACCCTGGCCTCCATGGCCGCGCTCGGCCTCGGGCTGCCGGCCCTGGCCGCGGCGCCCTCGCCGCGCCCCGAACTGCCGCGCCCCGCCGAGTTCGACTTCTCCCGCCCGCTCACCGCCACCCGCGCGCGGCTGCCCTTCGCCGGCGGCCAGAGCGGCGGCTACGGCTATGACGGGCTGTGCCCCGGCCCGCTGATCCGGGTCCGCAGCGGCGCGGAATTCCGCATCCGGGTCGCCAATGCGCTGCGCGAGGAGACGACCTTCCACTGGCACGGGCTGGTGGCGCCCACGGCCGCCGACGGCCAGCCGCAGGCCCCGGTCCTGCCCGGCACCGAGCAGGAAATCTGCTTTCCGATCCGGCAGCGCGCCGCGCTGAGCTGGTATCATCCCCACCCCCATGGCGCGACCGCGCGGCAGGCCTGGAACGGGCTGGGCGGGCTGTTCGTCATCAACGACGCCGAAGAGGACGCGCTGGATCTTCCCGCGGGCGACGACGAGCTGTTCCTGGTGCTGCGCGACGCGCAGATCGGCGGTCCGGGGCGGCTGCTCTATCCGTTCGACCCGGACGGCACCGAGGGCCGGGTGCCGCTGGTCAACGGGGTGATCAACCCCCGCACGGAGCTGCCCGCCCGGCAGGTGCGGCTGCGGATCCTCAACGCCGCCAATGCCCGCGTCTTCCGGCTCTCGGCCGGGGCGCCGCTGACGGTGATCGGCAATGACGGGGGACTGCTGCCCGCCCCGGTCCCGGTGAACGAGGTGCAGATCGGACCGGCGGAACGGCTGGACCTGATCCTCGACCTGCGCGGCGCCCCGCCCGGGGGCAGCATCGGCCTGCGGGATGCGGATTTCGAGGAGCCGCTTGTGGATATCGCGATCCGCGCAGGCGCGCCGGACCGATGGGAGATCCCGGCCCGCCTGTCCCGGATCGAGCCGCTGGTCCATGACGGGACCGGGCCGGACCGGGTCTTCCGCTTCGAGGGCGACAGCAGCATCAACGGCCAGGGCTTCGATCCGCGCCGCATCGATTTCGCCATCCCCTTCGGCAAGGTGGAGCGCTGGCGCTTCTACTCGGCCCAGGGGGCGCCGCATCCGATCCATGTTCACGGCGCGCATTTCCAGGTCATCGCGCGCGAGGGCGGCCGCGGCCGGGTCGAACCCTGGGAAACCGGCTGGAAGGACACGGTGCTGAAATGGGCCCCCGAACAGGTCGACGTGCTGATCCGCTTCGACGCCTATGAGGGGCGGTACCTGCTGCATTGCCACAAGCTGGAACACGAGGATGGCGGCATGATGCTGAACTTCGTGACCGGCCGCGACCCCCAGGCCGCGCTGGAGCGCGCGCGCATCGAGGCGCTCTACGGGCCGATCTGCACCACGCCCTAGCCCGCCCGCCCCGCACCGGCCGGGTGGTCCTGGACAGGCGCGCGGCAACCTGGTCAACAGGTCGGAGGTATCTCCGGAGGGCCCCGATGACGACCGATTGTCCGCTCTGCCATGCGCCCGGCGCGCTGATCGCGGCCGCGCGCCACGTGCCCGACTGGACCAGCCTGACCGCCGCCGAGCAATTCGCCCTGCTCGCGCGGATCGGCGAGGCGCTGTCCGCAGGCGCATGCGGGGTGGCGGCCTCTTCCGAGCACGGGCATTTCCACCTGCGCCCGCTGGAGGCGGCGCCGCCGCCCGCGCGGCTGACCACGGGGGGCGCCGACCCGCTCCTGCCGCTGCTGACGCGCGACATCGACGCGGCGGCCCGGGTCGATCTGGCAGTCGCCTTCGCCATGCGATCGGGCGTGGCGCTGCTTCGGCCCTGGTTCGAGGACCTGCTGGCGCGCGGCGGGCGCCTGCGCGTCGTGGTCGGCGACTACATGGACGTCACCGAACCGGCCGCGCTGCGGCTGCTGCTGGATCTGGACGGTGCCGAACTGCACCTGCACGAGACCGGTACGGGCAGCTTCCATCCCAAGGCCTGGCTGTTCCGCGCGGCCGACCGCAGCGGCGCGGCGCTGGTGGGCAGCTCGAACCTGTCGCAGACCGCCCTGACCACCGGGGTCGAATGGAACCTGCATTCCGAGGGCGCCGCCGACCAGGTGGAGGCGGCCTTCGAGGCGCTGCTGGCGGATCCGCGCACCCATCCGCTGTGCGAGGCGCGCATCGCCGCCTATGCCGGGCGCCGCTGCGCCGCGCCGCTTTCGGCCGCCGCGCGGCAGATCATGGACAGCGAGCCCCCGGCCCCCCCGCCCGGGCCGCACGCGATCCAGCAGGCCGCCCTTGCCGCGCTTGCGGCCGCGCGGCGGGACGGCGCCCTGCGGGGCCTCGTCGTCATGGCCACCGGGCTGGGCAAGACCTGGCTGGCCGCCTTCGACAGCGCCCCCTTCGCGCGGGTCCTGTTCGTCGCCCATCGCGACGAGATCCTGACCCAGGCCATGGCCGCGTTCCGGCGCATCCGCCCCGAGGCGCGCTTCGGCCGGTTCGACGGGCGCGAAAAGGACGAGGGGGCCGAGATCCTCTTTGCCTCGATCGCCACGATCGGCCGGGCCGGGCATCTGCGCCGCTTCGCCCCGGACGCCTTCGACTACATCGTCGTGGACGAATTCCACCATGCCGCCGCCGCCAGCTACCGCAAGCTGCTGGAGCATTTCACGCCGCGCTTCCTGCTGGGGCTGACCGCGACGCCGGACCGCTCGGACGGCGCCGACCTGGCGGCGCTGTGCGATGACCGCGAACTGTTCCGCTGCGACCTGTTCCAGGGGATCGAGGCGGGGCTGCTGTCGCCGTTCCGGTATCTCGGCGTGCCCGACAATGTCGATTACGCGCAGATACCCTGGCGGTCCTCGCAATTCGATCCCGAGGCGCTCGAGGCCGCGCTGGCCACCGAGGCGCGCGCCCTGAACGCGCTGGAGCAGTTCCGCCTTCATGCCGCAGGCCCCGCCATCGGCTTCTGCTGCTCCACGCGCCATGCCGATTTCATGGCGGCCTTCTTCCGCGACCGGGGGCTGCGGGCGGTCGCGGTGCATTCCGGCCCCGGCGCGGCGCCGCGGGCAAGCTCGCTGCAGCAGCTGGGCCGCGGCGAGATCGACATCCTCTTTGCCGTGGACATGTTCAACGAGGGGGTCGACGTGCCGGAAATCGGCACGGTGATGATGCTGCGCCCGACCGAAAGCGTCATCCTGTGGCTGCAGCAGCTGGGTCGCGGGCTGCGCCGGGTGGAGGGCAAGCTCCTGCGGGTCATCGACTATATCGGCAATCACCGGATCTTCCTGACGAAGCTGCGCGCACTGCTGCAGGCCGGGCCGGGCGACGGGTCGCTGGCCATGCGCCTGGAGGCCGCGCTGGCCGGCGCGGCGGGGCTGCCGGCGGGCTGTTCCGTCACCTACGATCTGGAAGTGGTCGCGATGCTGCGCGACATGCTGCGTCCGAAATCGGGGGCGGCGGATCTGGAGGCGCAGTATCGCGATTTCCGGCTGCGCCATGGCGAGCGCCCGCGCGCGGCGGAACTCGCGCGGATGGGTTTCGACCCGTCCCGGACCGGGCACGGGACCTGGTTCGACTTCGTGCGGGACATGGGGGACCTGCCCGATCCGCGGGTGCTGGACAGCCATGGCGCCCTGCTGCGGCAGCTGGAGCGCGCGGCCGATCTGGGCATGGCCGATCTGCGGGCGCTCTCGGCGATGGTCGCCGGGGGCATCGCGCGGGGCGAGGGGCTGCGGCCCTGGGCGACCTCGCCGCTTTTCGTGGAGGCCGCAGGCGGGCTGCGCCTGCGCCGACCGGATCCCGGCGGCATGCTGCCCGCCATGGTGGAAGAGCTTTGCGCATGGCGGGAGGCGCAACCGGCGCAGGCGCGGGAGGCCGCCGCGCCCCCTGCCGCCTGGCAGGCCGGTCCGGCCCTCTGGCGCGAATACATGCGCGAGGAGATCCCGCCGCTCTTCGGCGCCGTCTTCAGCCCCGGAAACTGGAATTCCGGCATCGTCCGGCTGGACCGGCAGCTCATCCTGCTGACCACGCTGGCCAAGGCCAACATGACGGCAGGCGGCCATTACGATGACGGGTTCATCTCGCCGATGCGCATGCGCTGGCAGAGCCAGACGCGCACCCGGCGCGACAGCCGGACCGGGCGGATGCTGAATGGAAGCGACCCGGAAAGCCGCATCCACCTTTTCGTGCGCAACGGCAAGCTGCGCGGAACGCGGGCCGCGCCCTTTCTCTATTGCGGCGTCCCGGTCTTCGAGGACTGGCAGGGCGAGACCCCCATCACCGTAACCTGGCGCCTCCCCGAGGCGGTGCCGGAGCATCTGCGCGCGAGCCTGGGGATCGCGCCGCCCGGTTAGGCGGGATCCGCGCCGCGACGGGCGCGGATCCCGGGCCTCATCCCGCCGCGGCCTCCATCGCGGCGATCACCCGGTCCGGCGTGGCCGGCATGTCGCGGACCCGCGCGCCGCTGGCATGGCGCAGCGCATTCAGCACCGCCGCCCCCGCGCCGGAAATCCCCAGTTCGCCGATGCCCTTGGTCTGGATCGGGTTGGCCATGTCGTCGCGTTCCTCGAGGAACACGACCTGCATGTCGCCCGGCACATCGGCATGGGCGGGGACATGATAATTGGCCAGGTCGCGTGTCACCACATGTCCCGTGCGCGGGTCATGGACCATCTCTTCGGTCAGCGCCGAACCGATGCCCCAGATCATCCCGCCAAGCGCCTGCGACCGCGCCGTCTTCTCGTTGAGGATGCGCCCCATCGCCATGACCCCCAGCATCCGCCGCACGCGGACCTCGCCGGTATAGGCATGGACCGCCACCTCGGCGAAATGGGCGCCGAACCCCGAGGAGAAATGGCTTTCCGACGTCTCGCCCGCCTCGATCGAGGCTTCCTCCACGATCTGCCCGCCGACCAGTTCCGACAGGGGCATCTCGCGGTTGCCCCCGCGCGCGATGCCGTCCTGCAATGTCAGCTCCGACATGTCGCATCCCATCCGCGCCGCCAGGGTCTCGCGGATCGCCTTGGCGGCCAGGAAGGTCGCGGAGCCTGCGGAATTGGCGCCGAAGGAGCCGCCCGATCCGGAGGCGCCCGGGAAGCTCGTATCGCCCAGCCGGACCTCCACCTTGTCGATGGGCAGGCCCAGCATCTCGGCGGCGATCTGGCCGAGGATGGCATAGCTGCCCGTGCCGATATCGGTCATGTCGGTTTCGACCACGGCGCCGCTGCCATCCAGCCGCACCCGCGCTGCCGAGGGGACCAGCATGTTGGAGCGCGCCGCCGAGGCCATGCCCATGCCCAGCATCCAGTCGCCCTCCCGCCGGCTGCCCGGCGCGCCGCGCCCGGCCCAGCCGAAACGCTCCGCCCCCTCGCGCAGGCAATCGGCCAGACGCCGCGCGCTGAAGGGCTGGCCGGTGACCGGGTTCTTCTCGGGCAGGTTGCGCAGCCGCAGCTCTACCGGGCAGATCCCCAGCATTTCGGCCAGCTCGTCCATCGCCTGTTCCAGCGCCAGCATCCCGACCGCCTCGCCGGGCGCGCGGACCGACCCGGCGGGGGTGCGGCTGACCCGCGCCAGCGTCTGGGCAAAGCTCAGCCCGTCGGCGCCGTAGAGGAACTGCGAGGCCTGGCTGACCGGCTCGGCGAAGCCCTCGCCCTCGATGTTGGACACCCGGTCATCATGGGACAGGGCGCGCAGCCGGCCATCCCGGTCCGCCCCCAGGCGCAGGCGCTGGAGGGTCTCGGTCCGGCGCAGCACCGCATCGAAGACGGTCTGGCGCGCCATCACCACCCGCACCGGGCGCCCCAGCGCCCGCGCCGCCAGCGCCGCGGCCACCGCCTCCGGGCCGATGCCCAGCTTGGACCCGAACCCGCCGCCGATATAGGGCGACAGGATGCGCACGTTCCCGGCCGGGATGCCCAGCGAGTCGGCCAGCTCCTGCCTGTTGAAGCGCAGCATCTGCAGCGCCCCGCGCAACGTGACCCGGTCGCCGTCCCATTCGGCCAGAGCGGCATGGGGCTCCATCGCGGCGGCCGCGTGGGGCGCGGTGGTATAGCTGCGATCCAGAGTCACCTCGGACGCGGCGAACCCCGCCTCGAAATCGCCCGCCGTCACCGGGTCCTGGCGCTCCAGCCTGTCGCTGGCCGCGGGATCGGTCACTACCGGGCCGGTTTCCTCGTAGGTGACGGCGAGGCGCTGCGCCGCGTCGCGGGCCGCCTCGAAGCTTTCGGCCACCACCAGCGCAATGGGCTGGCCGTGATAATGCACCTCGTCCCCCGGCTGGACCGGGGCGGCCCCGGCCATGCCCTGGGCGGGATTGCGCAGGAAACGCGGGCCATGGAACACGCCCAGCATCCCCGCGATCCCGCTGACCGAGGCCGCGTCGATCCCGGCGATCCGGCCCGCGGCCACCGTCGCGCGCACCAGCACGCCATGGGCCGCCCCCGGGGGCAGTCCGTCGGCGGCATAGCGCGCCCGGCCGGTGACCTTCAGCTTGCCCTCGGGGCGGTCCAGCGGCGCGCCGACGACGCCCTGCCCGGTTTCGTCCAGCAGCCGCGGCTGCGCTTCGTCCATTCGGAATGTCTTGGTCATGCCGGGATCCTCGCGGTTTCGACGCCCGGTGCCGGGTCGGTCATGCCGGTGGCCTCGCGCAGCGCCGCCACCAGGCTGCGCCGCAGGAGCGGCAGCTTGAATTCGGTGTCGGGATGGCAGTCGGCCTGTTCGAGCAGACGGTCCGCCGCCCGGGCGAAAAGCGCATCGCCGGGCACGCCGCCGATCAGCGTCTCCTGCGCATGCGGGTCCATCCAGGGCCGCGGCGCGACACCGCCGAAGGCCAGGCTCGCCTCGGCGATCCGCCCTTCTTCCAGGCGGACCACCGCCGCGACGGAGACCAGCGCGAAGGCATAGGAGGCGCGGTCGCGGACCTTGCGATAGACCTGCCGCGTCTGCGGCTGCGGCGCGGGCAGATGGACGGCGGCGATGATCTCGCCCGCCTCCAGCACGGTCTCGCGGTCGGGCCGGTCGCCCGGCAGGCGGTGCAGCTCTGTCACCGGCACCTGCCGCGTGGCGCCCGAGGCCGAGAGGATCTCCACCTGCGCGCCAAGCGCGGCCAGCGCCACCGCCATGTCCGAGGGATGCGCCGCGCGGCAATGCTCGGAGGTGCCGAAAATCGCCAGCATCCGCCCCGCCCCTTCAGCCGCCGCGCAGCCCTGCCCGGGGCTGCGCTTGTTGCACGCCATCGCGGTGTCGTAGAAATACGGGCAGCGCGTCCGCTGAAGCAGGTTGCCGCCGGTCGTTGCCTTGTTGCGGATCTGCGCGGAGGCCCCGGCCAGGATCGCGCGGGACAGCAGGGGCCAGCCCTCGCGGATGCGGCCATCCGCCGCCAGTTCGGCATTGGTCACCAGCGCCCCGATGCGCAGCCCCTCCCCCGCGGGGCTGATGCCGCGCAGGGCGTCCAGCCGCGTGATGTCCACCAGCCGCGACGGGGTCATCACCTGGATCTTCATCAGATCCAGCAGGTTCGTCCCCCCGGCAATGACGCTGGTGCCCTCTTCCAGCTGCGCGGCCGCGGCGGCCGGGCTGTCGGCCCGGACATAGTCGAACGCCCTCATCGCTTCGCCTCCGCCGCCATGGCAATGGCCTCGCGGATCAGCGGATAGGCCGAGCACCGGCACAGGTTGCCGCTCATCCGCTCGGCGATCTCGGCATCCTCCAGCGGCATCTCGCCCTCGAGGCTGGCCGAGACATGGGACGGATCGCCCGCCGCCAGCTCTTCCAGCATCGCCGTGGCCGAGACGATCTGGCCCGGGGTGCAGAAACCGCACTGGAACCCGTCGCGCGAGACGAAGGCCTTCTGCAGCGCGCTGAGCGCCTCGGGGCTGCCCAGCCCCTCGATCGTCGTGACCTCGTCGCCGTCATGCATGGCGGCGAGGCAGAGGCAGGAATTGACCCGCCGCCCATTGACCAGCACCGTGCAGGCGCCGCACTGGCCGTGGTCGCATCCCTTCTTGGTGCCGGTCAGGTCCAGCTGGTCTCTCAGGGTGTCGAGAAGCGTGGCGCGCGTGTCGTGCTCGACCTCGCGGGCGTCGCCATTGACTGTCAATCTTGTCCGCATCTGGCTCTCTTCCTCGAAGCTGGCGTCGGAACGGGCGAGGGCATCGCCCGGACCCCAACCCCCGGCGGCAGGCCCGGGTTCCCGTGCGCCGCGGAAAGAGCCGGAAAGGACCGCCCCCGCATGCGAAACCCGCCGCATCGGGGATGCGGCGGGTCGGATGGCGCCGGTTGGCGGGCGGGTGCGCTCAGACCGCCTCCAGCGCCACCGCGATCCCCTGGCCGACGCCGATGCACATGGTCGAGAGCGACCTCTCGCCCGGCTTCAGATCCAGCATCGCCGTGCCGGTGATCCGCGCCCCCGACATGCCCAGCGGATGGCCCAGGGCAATCGCGCCGCCATTGGGGTTCACCCGCGGATCGTCATCGGCAATGCCCAGGTCGCGCAGCGTGGCCAGCCCCTGGCTGGCGAAGGCCTCGTTCAGCTCGATCACCGCGAAATCCTGCTGCCGCAGCCCCAGCCGCGCCATCAGCTTCTTCGAGGCCGGCGCCGGGCCGAAACCCATGATCCGCGGCGCCACGCCGGCCGTCGCCCCGCCCAGCACCCGCGCGACGGGCGTCAGCCCATGCGCCTTCACCGCCGCCTCCGAGGCGAGGATCAGCGCCGCCGCGCCGTCATTCACCCCCGAGGCATTGCCCGCGGTGATCGTGCCGCCCGGCCGGACGAAGCCCTTGAGCCGCGCCAGCGCTTCGGCGGTGGTCGCGGGGCGCAGATGCTCGTCCGCCGCGACAATCACGGGATCGCCCTTGCGCTGCGGGATCTCGACCGGCGTGATCTCCCGCGCCAGCCGCCCGCTCGCCTGTGCCGCCGCCGCCTTCTGCTGCGAGGCCAGGGCGAAGGCATCCTGATCCTCGCGCGCGATAGCGAAATCATCGGCCACGTTCTCGGCGGTCTCTGGCATGGAATCGACGCCGTATTGCGCCTTCATCAGCGGGTTGACGAACCGCCAGCCGATGGTGGTGTCGTGGATCTCCGCCGCGCGGCTATAGGCGCTTTCGGCCTTGGGCATGACGAAGGGCGCGCGCGACATGCTCTCGACGCCCCCGGCAATCGCCAGGTCGATCTCGCCCGCCCGGATGGCGCGGGCGGCGGTGATGACCGCATCCATGCCCGAGCCGCAGAGCCGGTTCATCGTCGTGCCGGGCACCGTCTCGGGCAGCCCCGCCAAAAGCGCCGACATGCGCGCGACATTGCGGTTGTCCTCGCCCGCCTGGTTGGCGCAGCCATAGATCACCTCGTCCACTGCCGCCCAATCCAGCTCATGCCGCGCCATCAGCGCCTTCAGCGGCACCGCGCCCAGATCGTCGGCGCGCACCGGGGCCAGCCCGCCGCCGAACCGTCCGATCGGCGTGCGGATGTAGTCGCAGATATAGACCTCGCTCATGCCAGCTCCTCCGGGGCGATCAGCTCGCCCACCGCGCCGTCGAGATGCAGCCTGGCGCCGGTGACGGCCTGAAGCTCGTCGAGCGAGATGGCGGGGATCTTCTCGCGCAGCACGAAATGCCCGTCCTCGATATCGACGACCGCCAGCGAGGTATAGACCCGCGTGACGCAGCCGACGCCGGTCAGCGGCAGGGTGCAGGCCTCCACCAGTTTCGGGCCGCCCGTCTTGGTCACGTGATCGGTCAGCACCGCGACGCGTTTCGCGCCATGGACCAGGTCCATCGCGCCGCCCACCGCCGGGACGCCGCCCTTGCCGGTCGACCAGTTGGCCAGATCGCCCGATTGCGCGACCTCGTAAGCGCCGAGGATCGCGACATCCAGATGCCCGCCGCGCACCATTGCAAAGCTGTCGGCATGGTGGAAAAACGCGGTGCCGGGCTTGATCGTGATCGCCTTCTTGCCCGCGTTGATGCAGTCCCAGTCCTCCTCGCCCTTCTCCGGGGCCTTGCCGAAATCAAGGACGCCGTTCTCGGTGTGGAAGATCGCCTGCCGCCCCTCGGGCTGGAACCGCGCCACCATCTCGGGAAAGCCGATGCCGAGATTGACATAGGCGCCATCCTCGATGTCCTGCGCCGCGCGCCAGGCAATCTGGGCATTCGACAGCTTGATGTCCTGGATATCGCTCATGGGTAGACGGCCTCCGCCCGGTTCAGCATTTCTTCCTGCGCCGCATCCGCGACTTCGACGACATGGCTGACGAAGATGCCCGGCGTGACCACCTGTTCGGGATCGATGCCGCCCAGTTCGACGATCCGCGTCGCCTGCACGATGGTCGTCTCCGCCGCCATGGCCATCAGCGGATTGAAGTTCCGCGCCGCCATCCGGTAGGTCAGGTTGCCATGGCTGTCGGCCAGCTCCGCCTTGATCAGCGCGAAATCCGCCTTCAGCCAGCGTTCGCGCACATAGCTGCGGCCGTCGAATTCCTCCACCGGCTTGCCCTCGGCCAGGTCGGTGCCGAAGCCCGTGGGCGTGTAGAAGGCCGGGATCCCCGCCCCGCCCGCGCGGATGCGCTCGGCCAGCGTGCCCTGGGGCACCAGCTCCAGCTGGATCTTCCCGGCCAGGTAGGCCTCGGTGAAGACCTGCGGATCGGCGCTGCGCGGGAAGGAGCAGATCAGCTTGTCGACCCGGCCCTGCTCGATCAGCGCGGCAAGCCCCACATGGCCGTTTCCGGCATTGTTGTTGACCACGGTCAGCCCCCTGGCGCCGTGATCGATCAGCGCGTGGATCAGCTCCACCGGGGCGCCCGACCCGCCGAAGCCGCCGATCATCACGGTCGCCCCGTCGGGAATGCGGGACACCGCCTCGGCGAGCGTGCTCAGCCTCTTGTCCATGTCATGTCCTCCGTCTCTGCGCCTGCGCGCGATGCCCGGCAGCTAGGCGCGCAGGCGGGTCCGGGGCCAGAGCAATTGTGCGCATATCGACATTTGTTCTGATCGTCGCTAGGAAAGTTCGCATGACGACCAGGACCGATCACATTGCCTCCTTCGCCAAGGGTCTGCGCGTGCTGGAATGCTTCGGCGCCGATCACCCGCGCCTGTCGGTGACGGAGGTCGCCCGCGCCACCGGGCTGGACCGGGCGACGGCGCGGCGCTGCCTGCTGACCCTGCAGGCCGAGGGCTATGCCGATCATGACGGCAAGTTCTTCACCCTCACCCCGCGGGCGCTGCGCCTGGGGATGTCGGCCCTCGCCTCGCTGCCCCTGCCGCAGATCGTGCAGCCCTGGCTGGACCAGCTGGCCGAGCAGATCGGCCAGAGCTGCTCCGTCGCCATCCTCGATGGCGGCGAGATCGTCTATGTCGCCCGCGCCGCGCAGCGCAGGGTGATGTCGATCGGGCTGATGCCGGGATCGCGCCTGCCGGCGCATTGCACCTCGCTCGGCCTCGTCCTGCTGGCCGCCCTCCCGGACCCCGAGGCCCGCGCCATCGTCGAGGCGGCCGACCTGACGCCGCGCACGCCCTTCAGCCTGACCGAACCCGGCGCGGTCATGGAGCGGATCGCCCGGGCCCGGCAAGAGGGCTACGCGATCATCGACCAGGAGGTGGAGACGGGGCTGCGCTCCATCGCGGTTCCGGTGACGACCGCCCGCGGCAAGGTCGTGGCGGCGCTCAATACCGGCATGGCCGCCACCCAGGAGGAGGCGCAATCCCTGGCCGGACGCTATCTGCCCGCCCTTCAGCGGGTGCAGGCCGGGCTGCGCCGCGTGCTCTAGCCCGGGCCTCCCCGCCGCGGCCCGGCGCGGGGTCGCCGCGGGCCCGACC
>NZ_JACVXA010000100.1 GCF_014903745.1 Mangrovicoccus algicola
GTCTGCGAGTAATCTAACTCCCAGTCCGGGATCCGGGGGCAAGGTCAATCTCGGCCTGCCGCGGATGTCCGGCCTGGAACTGCTGCGCGAACTGCGCGCCGACGCCCGTTTCCGGAGCCTCGTCTGCTTTGTCCTGACCGGATCTGGCGAGGCGGAGGATGTTTCCGCCGCCTATGACCTGAACGTGGCGGGCTATCTCGAGAAAAGTCGCGTCGGCGAGGATTTCCGGTCGATGACCAGCTTCCTCGGGGCCTATTGGACCGCCGTTCGTGTCGTCGGCCCGCCCCGGGCCGGGGACCCGGAATAGGCGTCGCGCGACCTCTGTTTGCCCGGTTCGCGGGATTGACCGGATCCGTCCGGCTTCGTACCCGTGACGGCAAGGCGACCCTGTCAGGGCGGTGATGGTGGGCAATGAAAATCGGAATTTTTGTCTGGGCCGGCGTGGCCTCTCTGTCCTTTGCTGCTGCGGCCGCCTCGGAAACGGGACAGCCCCTTGCCGAAGGACACCGGGCCCGCGGTCTGGCGGCGGCCCGCGTGTTCCCAGGCTATGCCTCGCTCTGTGATCTCGAGGCGCCGATGCGCAACGTGAACCTTCCGCGGGTCTCGCGCCCCGCGCGCGATGGCACGGCGCGCGAGACCCGGCCGTCCCGGCTGATCGAGCAGCTGGCGCCATCTGATTTTCCGCCGGTGCAGGTCTTCGACAATCTCTGGTTTCTCGGCACCCCGTCGGTTACTGCCTGGCTCTACGGAACGGCAGAGGGCTATCTGCTGATCGACGGGCTGAATACGGACGAGGAGGCGCAGCACTACATCCTGGACGGCATGGCGGCCCTGGGCCTTGATCCGGCAGGGATCAAGGCCGTCCTGGTCACCCACGGTCATGGCGATCATTACGGTGGTGCCGATTATCTGGCCGATCGCCTGGGGATCGATGTGCTGATGAGCCGGGCGGATTGGGCCCTGGTGTCGGCCCTGGGCGATCATCCCCGCTTCGGCGCCCCGCCCCAGGCGGGCGGGGTGGTCGAAGATGGCGACATCCTCGATATCGGCGCGTCGAAACTGGCCATTCACCTCACTCCCGGTCACACGCCGGGAACGGTGTCGCCGATCCTCGAGCTGCAGGATGGATCCCAGCGCCATGTGGCAATGCTCTGGGGCGGGACCGGTTTCAATTTCGGGCCCGATGTCAGGATCTTCCGCCAATACGCCGCATCGGCCCGGAAGATGGAGGAGATCGCGCGGGCGGCCGGTGTCGACGTGTTCCTGTCCAATCATCCGCGCCGCGACGCTACGCTGGAGAAGCTGGATGCGCTTGCTGACAGGCAGGCGGGCGAAGGTCATCCTTTCGTTTCGGGAGAAGAAGGATACGCCTTGTTCACGCTGCTTAAGGAATGTGCATTGGCACAAGCGGCACGCTTCGCCGGCGCAGATGGCGGCGGATAGTCCTTACTACGCCTTTGCAGGGGCGAGGGACGGCTGGCCGGTCCCTCGGATAGGGGCCCGGGATATCGAGGCGCAGCAGAGGCGCAGGATGGGATCCGGCCGGGGGCAGGCGTCCTGGCGGGGTTTTGCCGCCGCCCTGAGGTCGCGCAAGGCCGCAGGGGGCCGGACCACCGGAGGCCGGAATGACCCGCCCCAGCGCTGCTGCGGGAGGGAGGCCCTAGACGGTTTCCCGCGGCGCGGCGGGCGGAGAAAGCTGCGCAAAATATTTCCTGAGTAAAAAACTCGGATTGCCAAACCCGACTGATCTTGTCAGTGTAGCGTCATCAGGACCGCCACCCATATTGACGCGGCGGTGCAGATCGATCCCGAGGAGGTTTCGACCATGACCCGATCCGGCAATCCCGCACCACTGCGGAGCATGCCTGCCCGCAGTTGCGACGGTTGCCGCCGGGCGGCGTGGCGCCTTCTTTCCCTGCCTTCGCTGGAGGCATTCCTTGACTGGCTGGAGACGCGCAAGTGACCTACATGACCAAATCCACACCGGCCCCTGAAACCGTGATCCACCGCGAGGGGCTGCCGCCGCTTTACGATGCGCGCGGCCTGACGGAGGGCGGCCAGCTCGCGCTTCTCGAGCTGGACGGCCAGATCTACACCCTCAGGATCACGCGCTCGTCCAAGCTGATTCTGACCAAGTGAGCGGCCCTGCCGCCTGACGCCAGCCCGCGGCCCCCGGGCCGCCGCCACGCCGCCCGAGATTTCAAGGACCCCGACATGACCAAGACCTTTCTCGCCTCGACCGTCCTGGCCGCCACATGTGCCGTGCCCGCCTTCGCCGTCGAAAAGGCCGAGGTGCTGGACACCTATATTGCCATCGCCCAGGCGAAATACGAAGACAGCCTGGCCACGGCCGAACGGCTGCAGGAACGGGTGGAGACGCTGATTTCCGCGCCCTCCGCCGAGGCGCTGCAGGCGGCGCGGGAGGCCTGGCTGCAGGCGCGCATCCCCTATCAGCAATCCGAGGTCTACCGGTTCGGCAATGCCATCGTCGATGACTGGGAGGGCAAGGTGAATGCCTGGCCGCTGGACGAGGGGCTGATCGATTATGTCGATGACGGCTATGGCGGGGCGACGGACGAGAACCCCCTTGCCGCGCTGAACATCGTGGCCGCAACCGAGTTCCAGGCCGGCGGGGCGACGATCGACGCCACCGAGATCACGCCGGATTTCATCGAGGGTGCCCTGCACGAGGCCGACGGGGTGGAGACGAATGTCGCCTCGGGCTACCACGCCATCGAATTCCTTCTGTGGGGGCAGGACCTGCACGGGCATGAAGCCGGGGCAGGGGAACGGCCCTGGACCGATTACGCGCCGGGCGATGCCTGCACCCATGGAAATTGCGACCGCCGGGGCGCCTATCTGCAGGCCGCGACGGATCTGCTGGTGCGGGACCTGGGCTGGATGGCGGCGCAGTGGCAGGATGGCGGCGCGGCGCGCGCGGCGCTTCTGGAGGATGTCGATGCCGGGCTGGTTGCGATCGTCACCGGCATGGGGTCGCTGTCCTATGGCGAGCAGGCGGGCGAACGGATGCGTCTGGGGCTGATGCTGAACGACCCGGAGGAAGAACATGACTGTTTCTCCGACAACACCTATAACAGCCATTTCTACGACGCGGTCGGCATCCGCTCGGCCTATGACGGCACCTATACGCGGACCGATGGCACGCGGATCGAGGGGGCGTCGCTGTCCGATCTGGTCGCTGCCGCCGATCCGGCGCTGGATGCCGAACTTACGGCCAAGCTCGACGCCACGGTCGACGCGATGCTGCAGATGAAGATCGCGGGCGATGCGGGGTTCAAGTACGACATGATGCTGGAACGCGGAAACGAGGCCGGCGAGGCGCTGATCATGGCGGGGGTCGACGGGCTGGTGGACCAGACCCGCTCCATCGAGCGGGTGGTCGCGGCGCTCGGGCTCGATGCCGGAAGCTTCGAGGGCTCCGACAGTCTCGACAATCCCGCGGCCGTGTTCCAGTAACCCGGTCTTTCCGGTCCCAGCACGGGCGGTGCGCCGCCCCCTCATGCAAGGATGACGCCGTTGGCCAGCAAACTTCCCTCCCCCTGCCTGGATGTCTGCAAGTTCCGCCTTGATGGCGGCCGCTGCATCGCCTGTGCGATGACGAAGAAGCAGAAGAAGGGCTACAAGGCGCTGTCGAAGAACAAGCAGCGGCGGGCCTTCGTGCTGGAGCTGCTGGGCCAGCAGGCTGCCGCGAAATCGGCCCGGGGCTGGCGGCGCGCCTACTTGCGCAAATGCGCGAAGAAGGGCGCCGAGGCGCCCTTCGATCAGATTGCCGGATAGGGGGCCGCTGCGGGCGGCCCCGCGGGCTCACTCCAGGTGCGACTGCAGGAACCAGGCGAATTTCTCGTGGACCTGCCCGCGCGCGATGCAGAGATCCTCGGTCAGGGTGTCGCCATTGTCGGCGGCCAGTTCGCCCGCGCCTGCCAGGGTCTCGGCGATGGTGCGCTCGGCTTCCAGCAGGTAGGCGATCATCTCGCGGTCGGTGGCGCGCCCGTCATGTTCCTTGACCTTGGAGCGTTCGACCATCCCGGCCAGCATGCCGTCGGCATGGCCGCCCAGCATGCGGACCCGCTCGGCCAGGTCGTCCTGGCCCTCGAAATGGTCCTCGTAGATCTTCTGGAACAGCTCGTGCAGCGGGCCGAAGGCCATGCCCTTGACGTTCCAGTGGAAGTTCTGGGCCAGCATGGTCGTCACGGCCGTCTCGGCGACGCACTGGTTCAGCGCGGTGCAGATGGCGGTCTGGGCGTCCTGGCTGAGGGCGGCGGCGGTCTGGGTCATCTCGGGCCTCTTTCTTCGAATGCAAAAAATCTGGTCTGGCTGGCGCTGTGCTGGCTACGCGCGTCCGGACTGGCTGGCTCTGGGCTGGCTGCGTCGCGCTGTTGAAATTAGAACTATTCCAAACTGGCGCGATTGCAAGAGGGAAAAAACCCGACAAAACCTCTTTTTCTCCGACGCTTAGATGCGCCGAAGTCCGAGAGAAATGCTTTGAATTCGGGGGAAGGCCGGGAGGAGAGGCGCCTCAGCGCCCGCGATCGGGCCGTGCCACCAGCCCGTGCAGCAGGAAGGCGACGGAACGGCGGTAATCCTGCGGCACGCGGCGGCCCAGCAGGAAGGCGACGCTGTCATGGTCGCCGACCTCGAGCCGGTCAATCACCCGCATCAGCCAGACCTCGTCGAAGCTGCGCGCGGCGGCGCCTGCGCGGTGAAAGACGGGACGATGACCCAGCGCCTGGCCCAGAACGCGCAGCAATGCGCGGGCAAAGACGATCGGCGCGCCCTTGCGGTCCATGGTCAGCAGGGAGCAGGCACGGAAAAAATCCAGGTGGGGTTCGGTGCGGGCGCGGGCGGCCTCGCGACGGATCAGGTCCAGCCGTGCATCGCTGCATGCGGGCAGCGGGCGCGCGGCGTCGGGGAAACCGGGCAAGGCAAGGGCTGTCTGGGACATCGGCCGTTCCATCCTGTCTCTGTCACGGGCGGCGGGCGGTATCGGGACTGGCGCCGCATCATGTCCGACTGTAACTATCAGGAAAAACCTGCCTTGAGAAGATGCCCGACAGAAAGATTATGGTATTGGCGCTGCTGGCCGCGTTTCCGGCCGCTGCCGGGTCCCCGGGACCGACGCCGCGCAGCCCGCAGGAGGCGGAGCGGGTCGCGGCGGTGACGGCTCCGGCGGGGCGATTCGATGCGCCGGAGCCGTTCGAGTCGCGACCCGGCGGGGCCGGGACCGTCGCGGCCCGGACGGACGGGCAGGCCCTGTCGCAGCCCTCCGGCGGCATGTCCGCAGCGCGCGAGCTGGATTTCCTCGTCGGCAAGGCCCTTTTCGAGAAGCTCTGGGTGGCGGCCCCGTCCTCCACCACGGCCTCGGACGGGCTGGGGCCCCTGTTCAATGCGCGCTCCTGCCTGCAATGCCATCGTGATGACGGGCGCGGCAGCCCGCCCGCCCATCCGGGGGATCCGGGGCTTCTGATGCGCATCTCCGTTCCGGGCGGGCCGCCGCGCGCCGGGATCGAGGCGTGGATCGCGACGGCCCCCGACCCGGTCTATGGCTGGCAGCTTCAGGATCAGGCAAATCGCGGGCTGGCTGCGGAATACCGGCTGGAGCTGCGATATGACGACCTGCCGGTTGCGCTGTCGGACGGAACCGTCGCGACCCTGCGCCGCCCGACCTACCGCATCGCCGATCCGGGTTACGGTCCCCTGCATGCCGAGGCGATGCTCAGCCCGCGCCTGGCCCCGGCCATGACCGGGCTGGGCCTGCTGGAGGCGATCCCCGAGGCGGATATCCTCGCCCATGCCGATCCGGGGGATGCCGATGGCGACGGCATCTCGGGACGGCCCGCCTTCGTGCCCGGCGAGGTCGCGGGCGAGGTGCTGCTGGGCCGGTTCGGCTGGAAGGGCGGCTCGCCCACGGTGCGGCAGCAGACGGCCGAGGCGCTGTCCGCGGATATCGGCATCTCCTCCCCGCTTTTTCCGGTGCATTGGGGCGATTGCATGGCTGCGCAGTCCGCCTGCCGCGATGCCCCCGGCGGCGGCGATCCGGGGCAGGGCGGTCTGGAACTGGATGCCGCCGCGCTGGATCTGCTGGTCCATTATGCGCGCAATCTGGGCGTGCCGGCGCGGCGCGATCCGGAGGGGGCGCCGGTCCTGCGCGGCAAGCAGGTCTTCTACGAAACCGGCTGCATCGCCTGCCATGTGCCCAAATACGTCACCGCGCGCCTGCCCGCGCGGCCGAAGCAGAGCTTCCAGCTGATCTGGCCCTATAGCGACCTGCTGCTGCATGACATGGGCGAGGGGCTGGCCGACCACCGTCCCGACGGACGCGCCACGGGCCGCGAATGGAAAACCCCGCCGCTCTGGGGCATCGGCCTAGCGCAGCAGGTCAACCCGGCGGCGGGTTTCCTGCATGACGGGCGGGCCCGGAGCCTGCTGGAAGCCGTCCTGTGGCATGGCGGCGAGGCGGCGGCGCAGCGCGATGCCGTCATCGCCATGCCTGCCCCCGACCGCGACGCGCTGATCGCCTTCCTGGAGAGTCTCTGATGCGAAGCCCCCTTTTCGCCCTCTGTCTTGCCCTTTGTCCGGTGGTTGCGGCGGCTGCGCCGACGGATGTGCTGCAGCGCGCGGTGACCGAACATGTCCAGCCCGGCTTCGACGCGCTGGCCCGCGACGCCGAGGCGCTGGAACAGGCGGCGGGCGCGACCTGCGATCCGGCGGATCCGGAACTGCGCGCGGCGTTCGGCACCGCCTGGGATGACTGGATCCGGATCAGCCACCTGCGCTTCGGTCCGGCCGAGGTCGACAACCGCGCCTTCTCGCTGGGGCTCTGGCCGGATGCGCGCGGCTTCATTCCGCGCACGCTGCAGGGGCTGATCGATGCGGAGGATCCGGTGATCGACGATCCGGCCGGGTTCGCCGAGGTCTCCATCGCCGCCCATGGCTTCACCGCGCTGGAATTCCTGCTCTACGATCCGCAATTCGCCGGGGCGGGCGACTATGGCTGCCGGCTGCTGCGGCGCGTGGCGGCCGATATCGCCGCCACCAGCGCGGCGATTGCCGCCGACTGGCGCGGGCCCTATGCCGCGGCCTTCCTCCATCCCGCGCCCGATGCCCCCTATCGCAGCGAGACGGAGGCGCTCGGCGCGCTCTACACCGCCGCGATGACGGGGCTGCAATTCACCATCGAGGCGCGGCTGGGCCGGCCGATGGGGGAATTCGACAATCCCCGTCCGACCCGGGCCGAGGCCCGTCGTTCGGGCCGGTCGCTGCGCCATGTCGCGCTGTCGCTGGAGGGCACGGGCCGCCTGGCGCTGATCCTGGCGGAAGAGGATCCCCGGGAGGCCGCGGCGCTGCAGGCGGCCTATGACCGTGCCGTTCTGACCCTGGGGCGGCTGGAGGATCCGGCGCTCGGCGAGGTGGCCGACCCGATGGGCCGGTTTCGCGTCGAGGCCGCGCAGCAGCGCATCGGCGACCTGCGCGAGGCGGTGCGGGCGCATGTCGGCGGGCCGCTGGGACTGGCCGAGGGGTTCAATTCGCAGGACGGAGACTGACATGGCCTCGCGCAGAGATTTCCTTGCCGGCCTTCTGGCCGCGGGGGCCGTGCCGCGCCCCGGCTGGGCCGAGGCCGGCGCCCCCGATTTCCTGGCCGCGGGACGCCGCGGATCCGGCGACTACGTGCTGTGCGGGCTGCGCGCCTCGGGCGATCTGGCCTTCGAGGTCGCTCTGCCGGGGCGGGGCCATGCCGGGGCGGGGCATCCCGAACGTCCCGAGGCGGTGGCCTTCGCCCGCCGGCCGGGCACTTTCGCCCTTGTCATCGACTGCCGCACGGGCGCCGTCCTGGCCCGGCTGGAGACGCCGCCGGGGCGGCATTTCATGGGACATGGCACCTTCTCGGCGGAGGGTCGGCTGCTTTACACGCCGGAGAACGCCTTTGACGAGGGCCAGGGCCGGATCGGGATCTGGGATGCATCGGCCGGATACCGGCGCATCGGGGAATTCTGGTCCGGCGGCATCGGCCCGCATGAGGCGCTGTTCCTGCCGGGCAGCGATGTCATGGCCATCGCCAATGGCGGCATCGACACCCATCCCGACAGCGGCCGGACCAAGCTGAACCTGCCCGTCATGCGGCCCGCCCTGGTCTATGCCTCCGCCGCCGGGGAGATCCTCGAAACCGTGGATCTGCCGCCCGAATGGCACCTGAACTCGATCCGCCACCTGGCGGTGCGCTCCGACGGGCTGGTCGCGGCGGCGATGCAGTGGGAAGGCGACGTGGCGGCGGCGCCGCCGCTGCTGATGCTGCACCGGCGCGGGCAGGTGCCGTCCTTCCCGGCCTTCGATCCGGCGGGGCACCGGGCGATGCAGGGCTATGCCGGGTCGGTGGCGCTTTCCGGCGACGGGCGGATCGTGGCGATTTCCTCGCCGCGCGGCGCGCTGGTGCAGAGTTTCGAGACCGCGACCGGGCGGCCGCTGGCGGCGGTGGCGCAGGCGGATGTCTGCGGCCTGGCCCCGGCGGGAGAGGGGCTTCTGCTGACCTCCGGCACGGGACGCATCGCGCGCTTCTCCGGCGCCGGGGCCGAGACCCTGGCGGAGCAGCCCGTGGCCTGGGACAACCATGTCGTCGCGCTGAACCGCGCCGGGTCCCGCCCGGGCTGAGCCGGCGCGGCGAAAACCGGCGGAAAGGGGCGCGATGGCCCTTGTTTTTCTGCGCGGGGGGCCGCCCGCGCATCGGCAGGGGTTGCATCGGCCCGCCCTTGCCCATACACCGCCCGGCAACTCAGAGACGCCTTTCAAGAAGGAACCCCCCATGCAGGTCACCGAGACCCTGAACGAAGGACTGAAGCGCGGTTACCAGATCACCGTCACGGCGGCCGAGCTGGACGCGAAGGTGGTCGAGAAGCTGACCGAGGCGCAGCCCGAGATCCAGATGAAGGGCTTCCGCAAGGGCAAGGTTCCGCTGGCGCTGCTGCGCAAGCAGTTCGGCCAGCAGATCCTGGGCGAAGCGATGCAGGAAACCATCGACGGCGCGATGTCCAAGCATTTCGAGGACTCCGGCGACCGCCCGGCGCTGCAGCCGCAGGTCAAGATGACCAATGACGACTGGAAAGAGGGTGACGATGTCGCCGTCGAGATGTCCTACGAGAAGCTGCCGGAGATCCCCGAAGTCGACCTGAAGTCGATCACGCTGGAGAAGCTGGTCGTCAAGGCGGGCGAGGCCGAGGTCGAGGAAGCGCTGCAGAACCTGGCGCAGAACGCCAAGTCCTGGGAAGACCGCGCCGAGGGTGCCGCCGCCGAGAAGGGCGACAAGGTCACCATGGATTTCGTCGGCAAGGTCGATGGCGAGGCATTCGAGGGCGGCTCGGCCGAGGACTTCCCGCTGGAGCTGGGCTCCGCGCAGTTCATCCCCGGTTTCGAGGAGCAGCTGGAAGGCGTGAAGGTCGGCGATGAGAAGGCGGTCACCGTCTCCTTCCCCGAGGATTACCGCGCCGAGCACCTGGCCGGCAAGGAAGCCGTCTTCGACTGCACCATCAAGAAGATCGAATCCTCCGTCCCCACCCCGCTGGATGACGAGCTGGCCAAGCAGTACGGCGCCGAGTCGCTGGATGCGCTGAAGGCCCAGATCGCCGAGCGCCTCGAGGCCGAATATGCCGGTGCCGCGCGCCAGGTGCAGAAGCGCAAGCTGCTGGATGCGCTGGACGGGATGGTTTCCTTCGATCTGCCGCCGACCCTGGTCGAGGCCGAGGCCGGCCAGATCGCGCATCAGCTGTGGCACGAGGAAAACCCCGACGTGCAGGGCCACGATCATGCCAAGATCGAGCCGACCGAGGAGCATAACAAGCTGGCCGAGCGCCGCGTGCGCCTGGGCCTCCTGCTGGCAGAGCTGGGCCGCGTGAGCGAGGTCGAGGTGACCGAGGCCGAGATGACCCAGGCGGTGATGGCGCAGGCGCGTCAGTACCCGGGCCAGGAACGCCAGTTCTTCGAGTTCATCCAGCAGAACCAGCAGGCGCAGCAGCAGCTGCGCGCGCCGATCTTCGAGGACAAGGTCGTCGACTACATCTTCGAACTGGCCCAGGTCTCCGAGACCGAGGTGTCCAAGGAAGAGCTGGAGAAAGCTGTCGAGTCGCTCGAAGACGAGTGAGCGCCGCATCTGCGGGACATTCAGGGGGCCGGTCGGAAGACCGGCCCTTCTGCATTCTGCGCTCCGGCGTGCCGTTAACTCATTATATACTGAAAACTTGATGCATTTGGTCCCCCGCGGCAGGAAGGCGGCGCCGGGACAGCCCGGCCCGTGTCATTCTGTTCAGCCGGGATTCCGTCATCATGAAACGCTTCCTCCCCTCGGCCCTGGCGGCCGCCTTCTGTCTTTTCGTACCCGCGTCGCTCCCGGCTGCCGTCCTGCAGGCCGACCTGGGCGATCGCGTGCTGGCGGACAATCAGGGCTGGCGCCTTGACGTCGATGGCGACGGCCGGGACGATCTGTACCTGCGCGACTATTACAGCCACCGCCGCTACTGGGGGCGCTCCTATTCGGATAGCGAGATCCGGGCCTACGGTCTGGGCGGCACGCGGATATCGGCCGGGGGAGCCCTGGCGGCCGGAACGGAGATCGGCGCGCGGCTGGGCTGGACCGGCCAGTCCCGCCTTGCCGACCGGTATTCCGGCAGCATTCCCGGCGGGTCCCGGTATAGCGGCAGCTGGGTGCGCAGCGGCGCCAGCGTGACCGGCCATCTCGGCTTCGCGCTGGATGGCGCGGGCGGCACGCATTACGGCTGGCTCAACCTGACGGTCGATGGCGACGGCAGGGTGACGCTGCACGGCATGGCCTGGGAGGATGTCGCCTGCCTGCCGATCGTGGCAGGCCGCCCCGAGACCCCCGCCGCCCCGGCGCCGGTGCCGCTTCCCGCCTCGGCCGGGCTGATCGCGCTGGGGCTGGCCGCGCAGGCGGCGGCGGGGCGGCA
>NZ_JACVXA010000101.1 GCF_014903745.1 Mangrovicoccus algicola
GTCGCAACGCTGAAGGCGAGGATCACCGCGATGCCATAGGCAAAGCCCCGCATCAAAATTGAGTCAGAGCCCCCTTTCAGAGCCGATTGACACCTCCGCCCTTACACACTCGGGACGGACACGTACACGCAAGCGTTGAAAGCTCTGGAGGGAGGCAAATTCGTCTCGCAGTCGGAAATGCCCTTTTCCGAGGTGGCGGACTGAGACCCATTCCAACGCAGCCGCATCGCACCGGGCCAGCTGCGCCAATTGTTCAATCGCGATCCCCTCCCCGCGGAACAGGGGATCGATCGGAAAGGCAGTGTCGCTGCAGAATCGCTGCATGGAGCTTGCGCCGCCCCTCGCCGCGAGTCGGGACACAAGGACGATGCCGACTCGAACGCGGCATGCGGCACGGTCAGCGGCAACTGAGGAAAGGTATTTCCGGGGATGGCAGGGAGGCTCTTGGCCAAACGAGACTTCCGGGATCAGGCATAGGCAGGAATGACCTTACCCTCAGATCGCAAGCTCAGCTGGGCGACGCCACTCCGCGTTCTGGAAGTTCCGCCTGCGGGGTCGGGCATCTGACTTGAAAGTCAGTTTTTCCTGACACCCCGCAGAGGGTGTCGAATGTCGTGCGAAAGCGACTCTAGGCGACGGGGATAGCCTTGAAATCTTGGCCGCCCACCTACGCTCTGCCAAGCATTCCCGACCCAAATGTCGAGCATTTCTGACCCAGATACAGGCCGTCGTCTAACGAGCCGCCTTGGTAACTTGACACATGTCTCGAGGCAGCCCTTTCCATTACATTCGTGCCCGCGCAGCGTCCGACCAAGCACCGCTGCGAAGGACCGAAAGCGACCTCACGGCAGCGCGGCATGGCTACTGCTGCAAGACCGGATGGCAGTCGTTCATACAAAAGAAGTGAAAAGGAACTGTGGCTTTTGTTTCCGCGAGCGTCTTCGGGATTACAGCGGACCAACCGGTAATGTGGCCTAATCGATCAGCGAGCGGTTGCCACAGAAGGGTGGACGTGTTCTCTGGTACCCTGTTCTTAGATGGGACCGCTTCCGATATAGAGTCGGCATTCGCGCGTGAGGCGCCGGAATGGGTGGCCAGTTCATATATCTCAAAGCATGATTAGGGTACCGGTAGGGGGTAGTGTTGAGCCAAGCCGATTTGCAGCAGGCGCCAGCGATCGCGAGTGAGATCGAAGTGGAAGAGACACCGGAACAGGCGATTGAAGCGCTTGCTAGTGGTAAACTCACATCTTTTCGTGGCACCGTGGATCCCAACACCGGTGATTATTTCGACGATGTATATGCTCAAAATCGAAGCCTGACCCAGCATGTGGCGGCTGACTATCACGGTCGCTTCCTCATCGAGCTAATCCAGAATGGAAGCGATGCCCACGCCAGGGATCAACGCGACGGTGAGGTCGAGATTATTCTCGACCAACGCGAAGGGCAGTTTGGTACGCTCTATGTCGCCAATCGGGGACGGCCTTTCAGCCACGAAAATCTGAAGGCGTTGACCCGTATCGCCATGTCAAACAAACCTCCAGGGGAGGCGATCGGCAACAAAGGCCTTGGATTTCGTAGCGTGAGCCACGTTTGCGACGCGCCGGAGGTTTATTCTCGGAGAGAGTTGGATGGCTCGCTGACTCGATTTGATGGCTTTTGCTTCACGTTTGCGCGCCCGGATGAGTTCGAGAAATTGCTCGCCGATCCCCATCTTGCCGAACTAGCTAGAACCTCACTGCCGGTCTTTTTCCTTCCGCAGGTTCTGAAGGATCAAAACGACACCGTCCGCGAATTCGCGCGCAAGGGCTTCGCATCCGTCATTCGCTTGCCCCTGCGCGACAAGGCTGCCCATGATGATGCGTTTGCCGAGATTCAGCAGCTCAACGACGATAGCGCGCCTCTCCTTCTGTTCCTCGCGCACCTCTGCCAGTTGACGGTCAGGATCATCGATCTCGATGGTGGCGACACTTACGGCCGGTCGCTTTCGCGGACTGAAAAGGAACTTCCCGGCGCACCGGCGGCTGCGACGATCGTTACGCTCGAGAACTCTCGCTGGCTAGTTCTGCGAGAGGCTGTAGCGGAGGGAAAAATGCTGGAGGCGATCAGCCACGGCATCGAGACCACCCAGCTTCACGGTTCTTGGGAAAGCTGGTCGGGGATGGGCGAGGTCGCGCTTGCGCTCCGTTTAGACGCCGACATTAACGCGCCGCGCCTCTACACCTATCTTCCGATGGGGGAGGGAGCAGCAGCTCCGCTCCCTGCGCACTTTCACGGGAGCTTCTTTCCAACATCCAACCGTAAGGCGCTGGACGCGAGCGTCGCGCTCAACAGGCTCTTGCTTGATGAAGGTGCCAAGCTCGCCGCCCGGTGTCTGTTCTGGCTAACGACTATTCCTTTAGACGAGACCTACGCGCAGAACCCGATGCTTCCTACTGAAGAGCGCGCACGCGTTGCGGTCGATCTGTTGACTTGGACCGACCCAGACAGCCTGAGGGTTAGCAGAAGTGCATCGCATCTGGGTCTATCGCTCTTGGTCGCTCAGCATGTCGCCGAGCTGTCCGAGGTTGAGTTCATTCACTCCAGTGTCATCCCCTGCGTCGCACCAACCAGCACGGACCCGGAGCGGCTGGAATGGCACCACCCGAATGCTGCTCGAGCACGATTCCCGGAGTCCGATACGTTTTCGTTAGGAGTTGTACCGCGACATGCTAGCGCTGCAGGCGTCGCTTTGATCTGGCCGGGCCTGCATACGGCTCGGATCTCGCGACTTATCGAATTTCTTAAGGTGTGCACACAGGGCACATTCCGGGAGGCCATGAGCAATGGCGAGAAGGCCCGTATTGCAGCGAGTATCGCCGGCAGGTTGAAGGCCCGTCCGCGTCCGGGCGTTGGAAAATGGACAGCATTCTATCGGGATCTGCTAAGCTTCGTCGATCAACCGGCTGCGCTAACCGGGCTTCCAATTATTCTTTGCGATGACGGCACTGTGCGTGCCGACGGCAAGGTTAGTGATACGTATGATGATGTGGTCGAGACACGGCGACGGCGCCGCCGAAGGCGCGGCGAGCCGATCGCACCATCATTATTTTTCCCTCCTGCGCGCCGGCCCGCAGGAGAAGGGGGTGAGCCGACAGAACTCCTACGCGTCCCGGTCCAGTTGGGGCGCTATTTCGCATTCGCTTCGAACGCCCTCCCTTGGCATGGCGAGTTGCGCAAGACCCGGGAATATCTCGAGACTGGCCTCGTCTCAGCCTACGACGGCGATGCGGTGCTTACGCGGATCGCGCAGGTCGTCCAGGCGAATCCTACGATCGAGCAGGCGATAGCGGGTCTGCGATGGGCCTTTTCGATCTGGCGTCGCACCGAAGAACTCGGGCGGCCGATCGCGATCGATAAGCGCTATCGCCTGCTCGTACCGACCGTGGACAACGACCTGATCGTGGCAACGGATGCGGTCTTTTCTGAAACATGGCCCGAGGAAACGCTTGGACGCCGGCTTGGCGAGTTTCTAGCGACTGCGCCGAACGATGTGCCGGACCTGATCACATTCAAGGGAAAGCGCCTCGCGCCGACAGCGCACCGGGCCTTCAAGGGTACGCGCATCGATCAGTGGACGAGATTTCTCTCCGCGCTCGGCGTGCGCTGCGGTCTGCAGGCCTTCGAGCCTGAAGGCCTGGACACGGCCACGGCCAGCCAGTTCAAAACCTTTGAGTTTGCACGCAAGATCGGTTTGAGCGATGCGGCAATTGATGAGTGGAGGCGGGACCTAGAAGTCCATCAGCCGCACGCGCTGACCTTCTCCTACACCACGCTTTATCGGTTCTCGACCAAAATTTGGTGTCTGCCAGGGCAAAACGATCATCAACGGTTCTCACCCGAATGCCGCGAATTGTATGCCGCGCTGGTCATCGAATGGGCCGCCACCGTTCCGACGAGCCAACTCGTCACAAACGTGCAGCACACCCACTACACTTCGGATTCTCGGGAATGGTCTACACCAGCAGGTGCCTTCCTTCGTAGCGCAGAGTGGATGCCTGCCGAGGAACCGTCAGCGGATGGCGGTCGTCGAGGGCATTACCGTCTTTCGGAAATCTGGGTGTCGAACGGTATTGATCGATACCCGTATTATCTGCGGCAGCTGACCGCCCGGACGGCGCGCGCGCTCGACCGCGCTCCACCCAACGCGGCCCGAAGGCTGAAGGAATTTTCACTTTTAAGGACGCTCAATCAGCCAGGCACTCAATTTGCACAGCTCGGCTTTCTGGCCCAACAATATGAGGCGGGAAGCGTCAGCCAACACTATGAGCCGTTTTTGGCGAACCTCTATAATTTAACCTGGAAAACGGCAGCGGATCGCCACGCGGTCGAGCCCCAGTTTCCCGGCACACCCGATCCAGAGATGCCGCTTCTCGTCCGAAAGGCAGGCGACTTGATGGTCGTGGTGCCCGGTGCGAAAGGCGCGCCTCCTGTATATGTGCGTGACATCGACGATGAGATCGCCGCGAGTTTGATCGGGCCGCTGGGCGGTGCGATGCTGGACGTGAAAGGGGCCGACCGCTCAAGGATCGGCAATCTGCTCAGCGCGATTTATGGTCACAACGTATCGCGCCTATCCGCCCTTCAATATGATGTGCGGGTCGATGGAGCCGGAATGGAGACGCTTGAAGCTGACAGGACTGCCATCGACCTGTGCCCCTGGCTGCGGCCGATGCTCGCGATCGCGCTGGAAGGCGTCCGCGGGACGGCCGCGTCTCAGTTGCCTGCCGACCGGTCGCCTTTGCTCGCGGCCCTTGCCAACGTGCGGGTGCAGCAGGCCGAAAGAATAGAGTTCGAGATCAACGGGACAAGCTTTCCGTACGCAGTTGATAAGCCCGCCGTGAATTTCCGAAGGGCGGATGGGGTCCCGATTGTCGTCATCCTGAACCAAGCGGTGATGACTTGGGGTGCGCTTGATCGCTGTATTCCGGCAATCTGCGAGGCCATTGATCTCCCTATCGTCGCAGCGAACATGCGGCTGTTGGCGAACAGCCTTGCTCAAGACGGCGAATCCATCGATCGAATGGACTTGGACCAGGAGAGTATCGACAGGCTCTGTCGAACGCTTTTGCTCGACAATGGCGCTGCTGCGTCTGCCCGAAATCTCATGGGCGAGCGGCTGGATGTGCGGATGCCGTGGATCCGCGCGGCTTTCCACTATGCGGGGGGGCGGGACGCTTTAGACCGGCTTCATGCACTTGAATTTGTCCACGAGGCGGACATGGCCGCATTGATTTCCGAGCTTGAGCCAATGGGTAGGGAATTCGGTCTAAGTGTGCCGAATCTGATCGATAATTGTCGTCGCACGTTTGCGACGGACCAGTTTCAGGAATTGATGCAGTTCGAATTTGCGCGCTTTAATTTCAGTCTCGCCGAAACCGGCAGCGAACCTGTCACTCACCCAGAACTCCACGCGACGTTACTGGCGCAATTTATTTCATGCCATGAAGCCGATATTCTGCTTTCGCTGCGGAACAGCGTCGCAGCAGACCTTTCTGCTGGTAAATCCGCGCCCCGTTATGCATCTCTTCGTGACACCCTGCGCGCACTTGCGCCCGATCCCGCGTGGTTGACCGAACATGTCATCGTACCGGAGGAATTGCTCCTGAGCTTCGTCGAGACATGGCTGACACGAAGCAATGCACCAAGCCTTGGCTCCAATGACGCCAAGCTCTCGCCAGTCTTCGAGGTCCGTGCGGCCAATCAGCGTGCTATCTCGCAATTTTCAAAAACTGCGACGCCACTGGTGCGAGCTTGGCACCTAGTCGAGGGCGTGGCTCTCCCTGAAACGTGGCATGATTCAGGATCTTCAGAACGTTATTTGCGCGCCGGCCTGGATAAGGCGGGGATAACTGATTTCCGACCGCTCGATAGTGAAGATATTCTGAAATGGTGTGTGGATTTGAAGCTCTGGCCGATTGGAATGGGTGCGTCACTCGACCGCGAGACGCTGGGCATTCCCGAGTCCGAAATTGCCGCCGCTCAAGAGGCATCGAGGCGTGAAGCCGATGCACGCGCCGCGCTGGCTAGGTCAGTACCCTTCAATGGCCGCAACGAGGATCCCCAGAATTGCGACTGGAGCGCGATATCGGTGGAGATCGGCAATAATCTCTCCAGTTCCGTCAAGTCCGCCCGGCTTGGTACCTTGGCGAATCTCGCGGAGGTGAAAGCCCGGCAATCCGGTCATCGAAATCCGCCGATGGTGCCTCGTAACTCGGATGCGCCTTCCCGGATGCCGCAAGAGAAGAAGGATATGATCGGCAGGCTCGGTGAGCTTGTCGTCTATCACTGGCTGAAGGATCGGTTTCGCACGCAGGACATCGACAAGGCATGGGTCTCCAAAAATGCGACCCTGCAGATCGGCGCTGTCGCATCCGACAGCCTCGGCTATGACTTCGAGGTCGAGTATGATCGTAAAACTTGGCTGATTGAAGTTAAAGCGAGCCAAGGGGACAGCTGCCGGTTCGAAATGGGTGAAACCGAGGTCCGCGCGGCCCGGGAGGCGGCTAAGCCGCGTTCGAAAAAACGCTACGTTATCGCCTATGTTGCTGATCCAGCGACCCCGCTATCGACCCGTATCGAAATTCTGCCCAACCCTATGAGTGAGGAGGCCGACGGCGTTCTCGACCTTCTGGGAGAAGGCGTGCGCTTCGGTTTTCGTCGGCGCTGAGTGATGTCCACGGGGCTGTTTCGCAAATCAGTTGATGGCCGCACTTCGCCTCTCCCCGGAAACACTTATCCCGCGGCGACGATCATCGGGATACCGAGTGCCGTAGAGCGGTTGAGGACCGCCGCGCGGATCTGGACCTCTGCCACTTGGCGGTCGAAGTCCCGCGACGTCACCCGCTGGCCAAGCAGCTTCAAGCAGTTCGTTTTCGTTTCGACCCTTCTGCGACGGTGATACCCGCTCCCGTACCGCCAGAGCACCCGGCCCAAGTGTTTTGATGCTCGCAGGATCTCGTTGCGCGCCCGGGCTCCGGCTGTGTCCGGCTTCTATGGCCTCGCATTGCGTTTCGGCGGGATGATAGCTGCGGCATCGCGAGCAGCGATGGCGTCATGGCAGGCGCGGATATCATCGGCCCCGCCGGCAGCGACGGTGGCGATCTCCTCCGCCGCCGGGAGCTGGGTAAGCCGGTCCGGTAGTGTCGGCGCATCGCCGACTTTACTGGATGTGACTTCGACGGCCAGGATCTCCAGTGCTTTCTCGTCGGTTCCGAGTCGGATCTTGCGCCGCACCCGCCGTTTGGAGCCGCCATGCTTGCGCGTGTGCCAATCGCCTTCGCCCTCCAACTTGATGCCGATGCCGTTCAGCAGCGAAATCGCATCAAGATCATGTTCGGCAAGCTCAAGGACTGGAGGAGGGTTGCGACCCGGTTTGACCGCGGCTCACAAACCCTCTTCTCTACAATCGCACGCGCTGCGACCGTAATCTTCTGACTTTGAGAGTGAACGAGACCTGAACCTAGACTTACTATGGCACCTCGGTGCTAAAATCTTCCGCCAGGTCGCCGAACCGGCACACCAACGCCATTGAAGCAATCGCGAGCGGTGCCGGGAAATGCTTCGATGAATTTTATTCTCATTTCTGGATGATCTAAGAATACGGACATCCAAACAGAAAAGAAACCCAAACTAGGCGCAATAAAGTTTGCAATCATATCCGAAATAACCTCACGCACTTCTGGATTCCCGCAGCACCTCTCATAGTTGATCAATTGCTTCTCGGCCGCGGCGTACGCAGTAAAGCGGTGCTCGCTCCTCTTGTCCCGAGGGGACGGACGGTCCTCCAAGGTTGCGCCATTTGGATGCCGATGCAACTTTACAAGTTTTACGGCGTTCTCCACCAACTCTGAAACTTCATCAGGCAATCCACCCCGTATTTCCAAGCTACCATCCGGCCGGTAAATTAGAGCCGAAAATGTATTATCGCGATCCGGCCAAGCTACAGCATCAATATCAACGAGGGACGAGCTCTTCACAGTATTACAGCTCTTGCAGCTAAGAAGGAAATTATCCCAAGAGCGCTCCAATTCAGGACGCCTCACTTTGGGTTGCACGTGCTCAACTTCCGGAACGTGCTTTATTACTTGCTCACAGTAACTACAGAAGTAACCTAGTCGGTGAGTGAGATCATCAACAGCGTCTCTATACCGTCTATATTCACGAGGCGCCGCCCCTCTGCAGATAGGCCTCATTTCTCTTCTAATCCCAGCCTGGACAACCGCTCCACACGCATCATAGCCTCAACGGTTGGATCCTGAAAACGGCCCTCCATTTCATCCAGCTGCGCGATCATCTTTTCCTTCAAGCAGGATCAGATGTATCGATGATCTTATTTAGAAGCTTCAAGTACCCTTCAGACATCTCAAGTTGCTCGATATATGGCTCCGCCCTATCCACAACTTTCACTTTCTGCACCGCTTCAACTATATCGTCCAAAGGCATATTGTATACATCACCATCTGGATGCCTGTCATCCAGATCGAACAGAACCCCCTCTGAAAGTGACTGAATAACAAAGGGAGAGTGCGTCGTAGCAACAAACTGCATCCGAGGGAACGCTTTCAGTAGCGCCGGAATGATCTTCTTTTGCCATGAAGGGTGCAAATGCAGATCAATCTCATCAATCAAAATAACGCCTCTAGCTGCAGAAACCGCCTCCGACCCCAAGTGGGGATTCAATATAATAGCCTTGTAAGCAATATCCCCAACCATAGATAAAATATTTCTCTGTCCGTGACTTAGATTATCATATGCGATAACTTTACTCGCAGATTCAAATTCAACCTCTATCCTTCCCCGAGATGGAGAGTAGTTCACGCGAACAGGGCCATCAAAGCAACTTTCGATTGCTGCGCGCCAAGCTTTCAGTATCCCAGACGGGCGATCAGATTCAAACTCATTTAGTCGCATCCTCTTAAGCCACTCAAGCAAATCATAAGACGAAACACGCGGCTCGTGGCTGTTTCTGTACGCATCAAAACGAGAGGGGCGGGCCTTCCGGTCAATCCTCTTTGGCTCCACCCAAAGTCGACCGGTTCCGTAGTAAGAAAGCAATGGCAACGTCGCATCACCACCTGATGCAATTATGCCGTAGGCAGAATCCGCGAGATCTCGAATTTCCCTCGCATCTTTGATCGTTGTTTTTCCTGTAGCTTTCAAAAGTTCACGCTTCCATGAAGCGGTAATTACTTGATCATGAGAGCCTGCAAAAACTTTGCCCTGCGCAGCCACTACAGCGGGATAGGCTGACACGAAATCCATGCGCCCATCAAACTCTCTTACTACCTCCCTAACCTCCTCCTTAAGAATATGGCGAGAGGTGGCATCAGGAATTCCTAGCAGGAATGACCCGAACGAGACCGAAAGCGCATCAAGAATACTGGACTTGCCTACGCCATTCCTACCGATGATAAGTGTAAACCTGTCGTTGAGCTCCATTTCGAAATGATCGAAGCCCTTGAAGTTCTCAAGTTTAAGGCGATTGATATGCATATTTTTGAAGCGCTCACGGACACGATGTTCAGCTCTACCGGGTGGCGTGCCTAGCCTTACCTCTAACATCGGCCCGGCGTTGAGGGCAATCGGGGCCATAGCACGCGTGCGGCATCTCGATCTGTATTTGATTGATCAGCTACACCTCCGCGAGAAAATCCTGACAAGCAGGACCGGTCACTGCTGAGTTTGGGCTGCCGATCCCGGTTAGGGCCGTCCATGAGCGCCCAAGGCTTTTCCGATCGTCCGCGTGCTATCGGCTCGCAATAGTACCAGTCATCAGAGTGAACGCTTGTGCCTATTCAAAATCACACGGTCCGTCGGCGCCCTGCACATCCCTGCGGTACAATGACCCGGCACGAAGGACCTCCACCTGCTACTCCCAGCCGGCATCCATGAAGCTCTTCAGATCAAAATCGGGGTCTCGCGCGCCCATACGGTCAACCTGATCCTGAATTGGCCGCAAGCGCTCTAGCAGGTCCTGTTCTGCCTGCATCCGGACGAGTTCGGAAATCAAATGCGCTCGTAGCTCACGATACTCCGCTGCCTCCACGTCCTCCTCGCTCATTGCCAAGAGCAAGCTCATCAGGCGTTCGATGTCATCATCCATGGTTCGAGCTCCTCATGAGTGCTCCATGCGCGGCAACCTGCGATCTCCCGTAGGCACTGACCTTGCCCCCGGATCCCGGACTGGGAGTTAGATTACTCGCAGAC
>NZ_JACVXA010000102.1 GCF_014903745.1 Mangrovicoccus algicola
CGCCCGGCGCGATCCTGGGACGGCTGCGCCACGAGCTGTCGGCGCGCGCCCTGCCCGTCTCGCGCGTCGCCGCCGCCTTCGGGCTCAGCCGGTCCGAGGCCCGGCTGGCCGCCGCGCTGGCCGACGGGCTGAGCCTGGCGGAGGCGGCAGAGGAGCTGGGCTGGACCCTGGGCACCGCGCGCAGCGCCTCCAAGCAGCTTTTCGCGCGGATGGGCACGGCCAGCCAGGCCGGCGTGGTGCGGCGGCTGCTGGAAAGCGGCGTCTGGCTGGGCTGAGCGCGCGGCGGGCGGGGCTCAGAAATGCGGCGTGCCGCCGCGATAGCTGGCGATGATCAGGTCATGCAGCCAGCGCCAGGGCAGGCCGCGCCCCTGCCTCTGCGCCGCCCAGACCAGCGCCCGGCCGCGGCGCCCGGAGGTCTGCCAATGCGGGTAGCGCAGGAAATAGGGGCTGCCTTCGGTGAAATCGGGGCTGAGCACCCGCACCGGCAGGCCGGTGCGCCAGCGCACCACCGGCAGCGACAGCTGGTCGCGGCCGCTGCCCTGGCCCAGCAGGTCCCACCACATCTCCATCGCCGCGATCACCTCGGGGACCATGTGGCGGCGGGCGAGGATCGGGTTGCTGGTCAGGCCCAGATCGTCGGGAAACCCCTCGGCGCGGTAGCGCGCCATCTCGCCTTCGAGCTTCTCCGGCGACTTGCTGCGCCCGGTGGCGGCGATGACCGCGGCCTCGGCTTCCACCGTGTCGCGCACCGGGTGGACATAGAGCGCCATGTCCTCGGGCCCGCCGAAGACCTCGGCGAAGAACGGCGCTAGCGATCCGGTGATGGCGATATTGGCGTCGAGATAGAGCGATTCGCCGTAATCCGGCAGGATCTTGTGCGGCAGGAGCTTGCAATAGCGGTTGCGCAGCGACGGCGAGAGCCCCTCCGGCGTCTCGATCCCGCGGGTGATCCAGCCCGGCACCCGGTCCGTTTCGGGGCGGTCGGTAAAGAGGATGTAATCGACCCCGGGCACCGGATCGGCCGGGGGGATGACCCGGTCATAGCCGTTGGTGACGCAGGTATAGACGACGCGCCGCGGAACATCCGCCATGATCGTGACCCTCGCTGCTGTGGCGGGCGGCCGGTGGCCTGCCTGCCCGATGACGTCCCTGTCGCGCCCCGGGATAGCGCGGGAGCGCGGCCGCGAACAGGAGACATCCCGTCCCGCCCTGCCCGCGGCCGGGGCGGGGAGGCGGGGCGCGCGCATGCAGCATCTCGTCGCCGCGCCAGACCTGCCATGCTCTGCTAGCTGTGGGATATCGGCCGGACGGCACGGGGTCCGACGGCAGGAAGGCATGGGGTGCGCAGGATGGTTTCCTCTCCGGTACGGCAATGGCGGCTGCATCTGGGCGCGCACAAGACCGCGACCACGCATCTGCAGGACACGCTGGCCGCGCATCGGCAGGCGCTTCTGGCGCGGGACATCGACTATCTGCCGGTGGCGGAGGCCCGCCCGGTCCTGCGGCGCAACATGCGCCCGGAGGGACTGCGCCGCAAATTCTGGTCGCCGCCGGTGCGGATGCTGATGCGCCGCGACCTGGAGCGGCTGCGCCGCGGGCCCGCGACGGTGCTGCTGTCGGAGGAGGACCTGCTGGGATACACTTTCGACCAGCTGGGCGATCCGCTCTATCCGCGGCTGCCGGGCCTGCCGCTGATCCGCGCGCTGGGGCAGGGGGGGGCGGGGCTGCACCTGTTCCTCGCCGTGCGCAGCCTCGATGCGCTGATCCCCTCGGCCTATGCCCAGATGATCCGGGCGCTGCCGCCGGAGCCGGGCGGTTTCGACGCGGTGCGCGCGCGGCTCGACCGGCAGCCGCCAACTTGGTGCGATCTGGTGGCGCGGCTGCGCGACGCGCTGCCCGGGGCGGCGCTGACCGTGTGGCGCTACGAGGACTGGCGCAGCCACTGGCGCGCGCTTCTCGACCGGTATGTCGGCGCCCCGGCCGGGCCCTATCCCGAACTGCCGCCGCCGGCCTCCACCCTGTCGCCCTCGCCGCGGGCCGTGGCGGAGGCCGAGGCGCTGGACCGGTCCCTGCCGATGGCGGCGCGGCTGCGCGAGGCGGAGGCGATCTATGCCCGCTATCCCGCCGGGGAGGCGCATGGCCGCTTCGCCCCGCTGGAGCCTGCGCTGGTGGCGCGGCTGCGCGAGGCCTACGAGGCCGACCTTGCCGAAATCGACCGCCGCTTCCCCGGCTGCCTGCTGCGCTTCGACCGCTGAGAGGGGCCTTGCGACATTAGACCGTGGGACAGTCGCGGCGAGGGTGATCTAGAAAGACGGGGCATGAGTTTGTTCGTTCTTTCAGGTCGCGCCCGCATGTCGAGCCCTTGCCTTTCCGGGACCGCCGGGTCCGGCCCTCCGTCATCTGCCTGCCGACCCGGTCCGGGTCCGGCCCGTTCCGCCGCGGGGGCGTCATGACCTACCGTTCCGATATCGACGGGCTGCGCGCCATCGCGGTGCTGCTGGTGCTGCTGTTCCACTGCCAGTTCCCGGGTTTCGCGGGCGGCTATGTCGGCGTCGACGTGTTCTTCGTCATCTCGGGCTACCTGATCACCGGCATCATGCTGGAGGATCTGCGGCGCGAGCGGTTCAGCTTCAAGACCTTCTACATCCGCCGGGCGCGGCGGCTTTTGCCCGCACTGGCCGCGACGATCCTGCTGACGCTGATCGGGGCGGGGCTGATCATGACGCCCGAGCATCTGAAGGAGACGGCGACCTCGGCCATCTGGACGGCGCTGTCGCTGGCCAACCTGCATTTCGCCATGGCCGACAGCTATTTCGGCGCCGCCTCCGAGATCAAGCCGCTGCTGCATACCTGGTCGCTGAGCGTGGAGGAGCAGTTCTATCTCGGCTGGCCGGTCGCGCTGGTGCTGTGCTACCGGATCGGCGGGCGGCGCGCGGTGCTGGCGGCGGTGGTCCTCGGCGCGCTGGCGGGGCTGGCGCTGTCGGAATACTGGATCGACCGCAATCCCAAGCAGGCCTATTTCCTGCCGATGTTCCGCGCCTACCAGTTCCTCGCGGGCGCCGCGCTGGTCTTCGCGGGCCATCTGCGCCTGCCGCCGCGGGCGGAGGAGGCGGGGCTGGCCGCCGGGCTGGTCCTGGTGATCGGATCGGCGCTGGCCTATGACGAGACGACGCCGTTTCCCGGGCTGATGGGGCTGGTCCCGACGGTGGGGGCGGTGCTGCTGCTGCAATGCGGGCGCGCGCGGATGCTGGGCCGGGGGCTGGTCTGGCGCCCGGCGGTGTGGCTGGGCCATGTCTCCTACTCGGCCTATCTGGCGCATTGGCCGGTGATCGTGTTCTGGCGCTATCTCTCGGCCGATCCGTTCAGCTTTGCCGAGAAGGTGATCCTGCTGGCCCTCAGCATCGGCATCGGCGCGCTTTTGTACCATTTCGTCGAGACCCCGTTCCGGCTGCACCGGGCGGCGGCGGCGCGGATGCGCTGGTCGCAGATGGCTCCGCCGCTGGGCGCGCTGGCGGTTCTGGCGCTGGCGGCCTTCGGCCTGCGCGCCGCCGACGGGCTGCCCCAGCGCATGGGGCTGGCCCCGGCGCATGAGGATTATGCGCGGCTCAGCCGGTTCCAGTTCCTCGACGATTACGGCGACGGGGTGCTGCAGCTGGGCCGCGGGACATCGGGCGAGCGGATCTTGATCTTCGGCGATTCGATGATGCAGAACTACGTCCCCGCGCTGATGCGCCTGCCGCGTTTCGCCGAGGCCGAGGTCACGGTGATCTCCCGCGGCGGCTGCGTCATGGCGGCGGGGGCGGTGCGGGTGATCAACCATACGCCCGACCGCGACTGCAGCGCCTATCGCGACCGCGTGGCGGCACAGGAGGGCCCGTTCGATCTGGCGGTCTGGGGCCAGAACTGGACCAGCTACGGCGACAGCCTGAACTGGGAGGCGCCGGGGCAGGCGCCGCGCCCGGCCTTCCCCGACCAGGAGCCCGACATGGCGGGCTGGCAGGACGGGGTGACGGCGACCCTCGACCGGCTGCAGGAGGTGGCCGAGGGGGTGATCCTGTTCGGGCCGCAATACAACGCCGCCGGGGTGCCGCCGCTGCTGGAACGCATCGGGCCCTTCGCGCCGCTGGAGGCCGCCGCCGAGGGGGTCGCGCGGATCCGCCATGCCGAGGCGCCCGCCCGCGCCGAGATCCTCGCGGGGCTGCGCGCGATGGAGGCCGGGCGGACCGGGCTGCGGGTGATCGATCCGCAGGCGCTCCTGTGCGACGGGGCCGAGTGCCGGTTCCACGAGGGCGGCGTCAGCTATTTCATGGACCCCGTGCACCACACCGCGGCCGCCACGCCGATGCTGGCGGCGCGGCTGGAGGCGCTGCTGCGCTGAGCCTTCCGCCTGCCGCCGGGACGGGTCGGGTCCCGGCGGCAGGCGACCCGATCCGATCCGGCCCGACCCGCGCCGCCCTCGATGGAGACCCTGCCTTGTCCCCCACGCCCCCGCCTGCCGATCCCCGCGACGCGCTGTTCCGCATCGACCTGGAGGCCCGCCAGCTGGCGCGCGCCGCCGGCGGCGCCTCGGTCTATGTGCTGTTCATGGCCTTCCTCAAGGCGGCCCAGCAGCTGGGCAGCATCGCCATCATCGCGCGGCTGGTGCCGCCGGAGGATTTCGCCGTCTTCGCGCTGGCCATGCCCGGCGTGGTGCTGGCGACGGTGCTGTCGAATTTCGGCCTGCCCCAGGCGATCATCCAGCGCCGCGAGATCACCCATGCCCAGGTCAGCGCGCTGTTCTGGTGCAATGCGCTGCTCGGCCTGGCCGCGTCGCTGGTGCTGGCGGCGATCGCGGTGCCGGCGGCGGGCTGGTTCGACGAGCCGCGGGTGACGCCGATCTTCCTGGCGATCTCGGCCAGCGTGCTGCTGGCGGCGATGGCCGGGCAATACGTGGCCATCATGCGCCGCACGCTGCGCATCCGGGTGAGCGAGCGGGCGACGCTGGCGGCGGAACTGGGCGCCACGGCGGTGGCCATCGTCACCGCGCTTATGGGCTGGAGCTACTGGGCGCCGGTGCTGCAGCAGATCGCCATCCCGGTCTTCACCCTGATCCTGCTGATGGCGGCGACGCGCTGGCTGCCTTCGGGGCCGCGGCGCGCGGATTTCACCGGCATCGGCGCGGCGCTGTCCTTCGGCGGCTATGTCGCGGGCAGCTCGATCCTGACGCGGATGTCGCAATATATCGGCACGACCATCATCGGGGTGATGCTGGGGCCGACCCCCACGGCGCTGTATTACCGCGCCACCAACCTCGCGATGCTGCCGCAGCGGCGGGTGATGGTGCCGCTCTCCTCGGTCTTCACCCCGACCCTGTCGCGGCTGCAGGACGATCCGGCGGCGCTGAACGCGATGTTCGCCCGGCTGGTCAGCCGCGCCGACCTGCTGATGAACCCGGTGGCGGTGGGGCTGGCCTGCGGCGCGCCCTGGATCGTGGCGCTGATGCTGGGCCCGGACTGGGAGGCGGTGACGCCGCTGCTGTTCTGGTCCAGCCTCTTCACGCTGGGGGCGGGGCTGCGCAACGGGCTGCAATACCTGTTCTTCGCCTGCGGGCAGAGCCGCCCGTTCTTCTGGGTGTCGGTGCTGCGTTTCGCGGTGGTGTCGCTGTCGCTGTGGCTGCTGGCGCCGCGGGGCATCGAGGCGATGATCGCCGCCTACATGCTGGCCGAACTCGTGGTGATCCTGCCCGCGCTGGTGGCGGTGGCGGACCGCACGACGCCGGTCCGCTGGCGCGCGGTGCTGCGATTCTGCTGGGCGGATTTCGCCTTTGCCATCGGGCTATGGGCGGTGCTGCAGGCGCTGGTGGTGCCGCATCTGGCGGGATGGTCCGCGCTGCCCGCGCTGGCGGTGCTGGGCCTGCTGATCGGAGCGGCCTATGCCGCGAAGGTGCTGGCCAGCCGCGAGCTGCGGGGCGAGGCGCGGCGGCTGATCCGCCGCGCCCTGTCCCGCCGGGGCGGCTAGAGCGCGCCGAGATCGCGCAGGTCGCAGGCGGCGGGCAGGGCGAGGTCCTTGACCGTGGCATTGGCCGCGATCACCCGCGCATAGCCCCCCGCGGCGGCCTGTTCCTCGGCATGGGCCTTGTCCACCAGCAGCGTCTGGATCATCGGCAGCTGGCTGTAGGCATAGCCCAGATTGGCGCCGACCAGCTTGCCCGCGTCGATCGCCGGGTCGTAGATGTCCAGCTCGAACCCCGCCTGCAGCATCTTGCGCGCCAGGTCGACATTGGGGCTCTCGCGCAGGTCGTCGGTGGCGGCCTTGAAGGCCAGCCCCGCCAAGAGCACCCGCGCCCCCGGCTCCAGCCCCTCGACGGCATATTCGTAGAGCCGGTGCTTGTGCGCCTCGTTGGTGCGGATCAGGCTTTCCACCAGCGGCATGGAGGTGCCGCTGTCGGTGCCGATATATTGCAGCGCGCGCACGTCCTTGGGCAGGCAGGAGCCGCCGAAGGCGCCGCCGGGACGGGTGTAATAGGCCGAGATGTTCAGCTTGGTGTCGGACTTGAAGATCTCGTGCACCTTGGAGGCCTGGATCCCCAGGTTGAGGCAGACCCGGCCGATCTCGTTGGCATAGGCCACCTTGACCGCGTGCCAGGTATTGTCGACGAATTTGGTGAATTCCGCCTCGCGATAGCCCACGTAGAAGACCGGGGCGGTGATGTTGGCGTTCAGCGCGTCCATCGCCGCGACCGGCTGGCCGTCGCTGGTGCCGATGACGATCTTGGGCGGCTCGAAATAGTCCTTCACCGCCGAGGATTCGCGCAGGAATTCGGGGTTGTAGACCAGCTCCACCTGGCTGTCGGCGGCATCGCCCAGGATGCTGCGGAAGATCGGGCTGATCAGCTCCTCGATCGAGCCGGGCCGGATGGTGGATCGATAGGCCACCGCCAGCGGCGCGCTGCGCGCCTCGTCCCGCAGCGCCAGCGCGATCTGGCGCGAGACATCGGCGATGAAGCCCATGTTGTGCGACCCGTCCGCCGCCGAGGGGGTGCCGACGCAGACGATGGCCAGGTCGGCGCCGTCGAGATGGTCGCCGATGGCGGTATCGGCGGTGATCAGGCCCTTTTCCAGCCCGTCGGCCAGCATCTCCTGCACGCCGGGTTCGACGATCGGCGCGCGCCCCTCGAGGATCGCGCCCACTTTCTTGTCGCTGACATCGATGCCCACCACCGAATGGCCTTCGCTGGCAATGCAGCAGGCGGCGGTGAATCCGACATATCCGAGACCGAAAATAACAACTTTCATGTCACTTTATCCATCTTCACAAAATCTCCGGCGCCTCCTGGCGCAGACCTTCGGGACGAGCCTATCACGCCGCCGGTCTTTGGCACCGCGACCCAAGGTCCGCCCCCGGGGCCGTCCGGGGCGATCCGCTCAGCGCGGGACCGGGGTCAGCCGCGCGCGCCATCGTTTCGCCGGGCGTTCGGCCAGGTGATAGACGGCCACGGCATAGCCCAAGCACAGCGCCCCGGTCACCAGCGCGCGCAGGATGGCGGGCAGGCCCTCCAGCCCCGCCGCCTGCCAGAACACGTCCATGTTCGCCAGCAGGACGGTGTGGATCAGGTAGACCGAATAGGAATAGAAGCCGATCCGCCGCATCCAGCCCCAGTTGAGCGGGCGGAACGGCAGCAGCCGCGGCTGGGTCACCGCGTAGTGGAAGACCGGCATCAGCGCGAGCCCCTGCAGGCTGTAGCGGACGGTCTCGCGGAAGAAATCGTCATCGGGCAGGAAACAGGCCAGCAGCACCGCGCCCGCCCCGCCGAGCCACAGGATCCGCCCGGCGCCGGTCGCGGGAAAGATCCGCGCCGCGACGCCGCGGGCGGTCATCATCGCCAGGACCGCCCCGTAGAGGATCGAATCAAAGCGCGTGTCGGTCGACATGTAGATGGTGTTGGGTTCGGTTCCGAAGACCCCGATGCGCAGGCACCGCCAGACCAGCAGGCCCGCCAGGATCGCCGCCATGTGCCACAGGGTCAGCCGCCGCCGCAGGAAAAGCAGGAAGAGGCTGGGGAAGATCAGGTAGAAATGCTCTTCCACTGCCAGCGACCACAGCACGTTGAGCCCGCGCGCGCCCTCGTTCCAGTCGGGCACCAGCACCTGGTAGTAATTGTAGTAGTAGAGCAGCTGGCTCAGCATCGCGCCGGGGACCAGCTTTCCCAGGAATATCCCGGCCGCCACCAGCCCGTAGGTCACCGCCAGCGTGACCAGGAGCGGCGGGCTCAGCCGCAGCAGGCGGCGGATGTAGAAGGCCCGCAGGTCGATCCCCCCCGCGGCCTCGGCCTCGCGCTGGAACAGCGTGGTGATGAGAAAGCCCGAGAGGAAGAAGAACACCGTCACCCCGAACCCGCCGGGCAGCGGCAGCCCGATATGGGCATGGGCGAAGAACACGATCGCGATGGACACGGCGCGCAGCCCGTCAAGCGACGGGATGGTGGCGTGGTTGTGCATCGTCAGGGCCATGGCAAGCGCTCCCGTCTCTGTCACGGCCGCACGGGGCGGACCGCAGGGGCTGGCGCCGCCGCTTTCGGCGACGGGCCCCGGCAATCCTGCCCCGGACGGGGCAGGGCGGACCATGCGTCATGGCGCGCGGGATCAGCCCGTCCAGCCATGCCGGGCGCGGTAGCGCGCGGCGGGCGAGGACAGGTCCGGGGTGAGCTTGCGCCAGAAGGCAGGGGCCACCGGCCGCGTGCTGAGCAGGCGGTTGTCGGGGGCCAGCCGCACCCGGCCATCGGCCAGCGCCTCGGGCTCCGCCCGCACCGGACGGTGCAGCCCGTCATAGGGCAGCAGGGTGTTGCGCGAAATCTCGGCCCCCGCGGTCCGCTCCAGCGAGATCGTCGGCACATGCCCTCGCTCGGGCGCGTCGGGCAGATCCGGCGAGGGCAGCAGGAGGTTGTCCGCGATCACCACCCCGTCGGCATCGCCCAGCGAGATCCCCCAGACATGGCGGTTGACGATGGTGTTGCCGGTGATGCGCAGCCCGGTGGCGCGGTCGGTGCCGTCCTTGACGTTCTGCATGTGCCCGAAGATCGTCTGGGTCCAGGGCTCGCCCGGTCCCTGGTGGAACAGGCAGTCGCGGATCTCGACCTCGTTGAGGCCGATGCCTTCCCTCCCGGCCCAGTACTGGATCATGTCGGGATGGTCGCGCCGTGGCGAGGCGCGGGCCAGCCAGGGTCGGAAGCCGTGGAAATGGCACTCGGCGATGGTCACGGCCGTGACGTCGTGGATGTTGATCCCCTCGCGGGCGCGGGCGACCTCGATCCCTTCCATGCGGATGTCGCGGGACCGGTTGCAGCCGATGGCGGCACGCAGGTCGCTCATCACCAGGCCCAGGGCGCGCATCCCCTCGCAGCCGCTCATGCCGATGCCGTAATCGCGGCCATAGCCCGCCAGGGCGTAATCCCGGTCCAGGTTCGGGGCCTCCGGGTCGACCCCTTCGGCGGCGGTGGGGATATAGCCGGTAAACCCCGCATCCTGCACGGTGATTGCGCGGCATCCGGTCAGGCCCAGCTGGACCTTGTCCATCCGCCCCTTGTGCTCGCGGAAGCCGCCGGTGACGAAATCGACGCCCTCGATCACGAGATTGGCGACATCCTCCAGATGCAGGTTGGCCGAGAAGACCGCGCGCGCCGCCGGGTCGGCCGAGCCCAGGACCAGCGGGCCGGAAAAGCTGCGCTCGCGCAGCCGCGCGAAATCGTAGCGCCCCGGCGCCAGCAGGATGCGCCCGCCCGCATCCGGCGCGCTGCGGAAAGCCTCCTCCAGTTCCGCGGCCGTGCCGACGAGGCGCGCCTCCGCGGATTGCGCGGCGGCCGCCCGCGGCAGCGCG
>NZ_JACVXA010000103.1 GCF_014903745.1 Mangrovicoccus algicola
ATCGACCGCGCTGCCGGCGGCGCGGCGCAGCGCGCTGGCGCGGGGAACCGCCCCTGCCCTGCCGCCGCTGAACCCGGCGGCCTGACCCCGGGATCAGGCCCGCAGGAAGACCGGGCAGCCGGGGGTGGAGGCCTCTGCATCATGGGCATAGCCGCCGACGCAGAAGCCCTGCAGATCGGCGGGATCCTCGATCCCCTCTTCCAGCACCCAGCGGGCCATGGCGCCGCGCGCGCGTTTCGCGGCGAAGCTGATCACCTTGCGGGTCTCGCCGCGCTGTTCCTCGAAACGCGGGCTGACGACCGCCAGGTCGCCAAGCGCCCTGCGATCCACCGCCTTCGCATATTCCTCGGAGGCGAGGTTCAGAACGGTTCCCGTGCCCGCCGCCGCCGCGTCCGCACGGATGGTCTCGGCAATGCGCGCGCCCCAGAACCGGTAGAGCGTGCCCGCCGGATGGCCGGGCAGCTTGCGCCCCATCTCCAGCCGGTAGGGATGGATCGCGTCCAGCGGCCGGAGCAGCCCGTAAAGCCCCGACAGAATGCGCAGCCGCCGGTCGGCCGCCCGCTGCGCATATTCGTCCAGCGTGGCGAAATCGAGGTCGCGATAGACATCGCCGTCGAAGGTCAGCGCCGCGGCCAGCCCGCCATCGCGCGTCCATCCGGCGAAACGCCCGGCATTCAGCGCCGCGATGGCCGGGGAAACCTGCATGATCCCGGCGATCTCCGCCTCCGACCAGCCGCGCGCGACCCCGGCCAGTTCCTGCGCCGCGTCCAGCAGCCGCGGTTCGGACGCGGCCAGCCCGGCGCCGCGGGTCTCGTTCATGTTCTTGGCGGGCGAAAGAAGAATGAGCACCGGGAGGCCTCCATGCGGATCGGAACAGGGCACTGGCACGGACGCGCGCGGCCCCGGCATGGCGGGGAAGCGGGTCCCGCTGGCGGGAAAGGGCGGATCTAGAGGAGGTTCCGGCAAAGGGCAAGGCCGCGGCGCCGTGGCGGCTCAGTCCAGACGCCGGGCCTCGTCGATCAGCATGATCGGAATGCCGTTGCGGATGGGAAAGGCCAGGCCCGCCGCGCGGGAGACAAGCTCCTGGCGCGCGGCGTCATAGCTCAGCACGGTCTGGGTGCGCGGGCAGACCAGCGCCTCCAGCACGCGGCGGTCGAGCGGCTGGACCCGCTCCTCTTCGCTGTCGCTCACTGCATCCTCTCCTCGCCATGGCCGCCGCCGCGCAGCGCGAATTCGATCAGCGTCACCAGCGTCTCGCGCCGGGTCGACAGCGAGGGCGCCTCCAGCAGGGCCTGCTTGTCCTCCGGCTCGAACGGGCAGAGCATCGAAAGCGAATTGACCAGCAATTCGTTCTCCGCCTCCTTCAAGCTGTCCCAGTCGGTGGACAGCCCCGCCTGCGCGAAATAGCGCTCCAGCAGCGCGAGAAACCGGCCGCGGTCGAAATTGCCGTCGGTTTCCGCCGGACCGAGGTCGCGGCCGAACCCGTCCCAGCGCACATCCATGCGCCGGTAGGCGGCGAAGCCCGAGGCCTCGCGCTCGATGCGGAACCGCGAGATCCCCGAGAGGGTGATCATGTAGCGCCCGTCCTCGGTTTCCGAGAACCCCGTGACACGACCGGCACAGCCGATGGCGTGCAGGCTCTTCTCGCGCCCGCCGGGGGCCTCGCAGGGCTGGATCATGCCGATCAGCCGGTGCGAGGTCTTCAGCGTGTCATCGAGCATCGCCAGGTAGCGCGGCTCGAAGATATGCAGCGGCAGCCGCGCCCGGGGCAGCAGCAGCGCCCCGGGCAGCGGAAAGACCGGAAGAGTGGGCGGCAGATCGGCAGCAGAGAACATCACCTGATGATAGCCCCTCGCCGGGATCAGGCAAATATCATCGAGGAGAGTTTGCGCCGCCCGTTCAGCGCCACCGGATCCTGCGGTTTCAGCGCATCGAAGATGGTGAAGAGCTGGGCCTTGGCCGCGCCGTCATTCCATTCGCGATCGCGCCGGAACAGGTCCAGCAATTCGTCCACCGCGCCCTGCACGTCGCCCGTGGCATGCAGCGCCTTGGCCAGGTCGAACCGCGCCTGCAGGTTGCCCGGATCCGCCTCGACCTGGGCGCGCAGCTCTGCCACGGGGCCCGCATCGGCGGCCTGGCGCGCCAGTTCCAGCGCGGCGCGGGCGGTCTCCAGCTCGGGCGCCTTGGCCAGCTCGGCGGGGGCGGCATCCAGCAGGCCTTGGGCCTGGTCCAGCTCGTCCATCGCGACATGGGCCCGCACCAGCCCGCCATAGGCCCCGGCATTGCCGGGCTCCTCGCTCAGCACGGCGGCGAAGGTCTGGGCGGCATCGACCGCGGCGCCCTCGGCCAGCATCTCCTCGGCAGCGGCGACCGCCTCGCCCAGCCCGCCATCGCCGGCCAGATCGGCGACGCGCTTGACGAAGGCCTTGATCTCCGACCCCGGCAGCGCGCCCTGGAACCCGTCCACGGGCTGGCCCTGGTAGAAGGCATAGACCGTGGGGATGGACTGCACGCGCAGCTGGCCCGCGATCATCTGGTTCTCGTCGACATTGACCTTGGCCATGCGGACCTTGCCGCCGGCGGCCTGCACCTCGGCCTCGAGCATCGGGCCCAGCGTCTTGCACGGGCCGCACCAGGGCGCCCAGAAATCGACGATCACCGGGACCTCCTGGCTGGCCTCGATGACGTCGGCCATGAAGGTCGCTTCGGAGACGTCCTTGACAAGATCGCCTGCGGCGGCGGGTGCGGCGGGTTTGGTGCCGAATTCAAGCATTGTTGGTCCCCAGCTTCGGTTGGTCGGGAAATATATGCGCGGAATGCCCCGCGAGTCCAAGGGTCGGCGCGGGCGGAATTTTCGTCCGCCCCGCGGTCACAGGTCGATGCGCGCCATCACCGGGGCGTGGTCGGAGGGCTGTTCCCAGCCGCGCGCGCCGCGCAGGATCTCGCTGCCGCCCATGGCCGGGGCGAGGTCGGCGGTGGCCCAGACATGGTCCAGCCGGCGCCCCTTGTCCGCCGCGTCCCAGTCCCGCGCCCGGTAGGACCACCAGGAATAGAGCTTGCCCTCGGGAATGTCCTGGCGCGTCACGTCCACCCAGTCGCCCGCCGCCATCAGATCGGCCAGCATGGAGGTCTCCACCGGCGTGTGGCTGATGATCTTCAGCAGCTGCTTGTGGCTCCAGACGTCATCCTCGCGCGGGGCGATGTTCAGATCGCCCACCAGGATGGATTTCCGCGGCTTGTGGGCGGCGAACCAGCCGGTCAGGTCCGACAGGAAATCCAGCTTGTGGCCGAATTTCGGGTTGGTCTCGCGATCCGGGATGTCGCCGCCGGCGGGGATGTAGAAATTGTGGATCGTCACCCCGTTGGGCAGGCGCGCCGCGACATGGCGGGTGTCGCCGCGATCCAGGACGTCGCGATGGGGGACCGGTTCGAGCGGCAGGCGCGACAGGATGGCGACGCCGTTATAGCCCTTCTCGCCGCGCACGATCGCGTGGCTCCAGCCCATTTCGGCGAAGGCCTCGTAGGGGAACTTGTCCTCGGGACACTTGCATTCCTGCAGGCACAGGACGTCGGGGGCCTGTTCCGACAGAAGCCGCTGGACCAGCCCCTGGCGGAGCCGGACCGAGTTGATGTTCCAGGTGGCGATCTTGATGCTCATGGGTCTCTCCGTGTTGCCTTCTCCTAGCGCGGGCGGGGGACGGAATAAACCCGCCGCGACCCCGGGGCATCCCGCCCGCGCGCTTGCCCCCCGGCGGGGCGCGCGCTAGCGTCCGCCCCACCACAGAGACCCCGAACCGGAGCCTGCCATGCCGCGCCTTCCCCTTCTCTCCGCCCTCCTGCTGTCCCTGGCCGCCGCCGCCCATGCCGAACGCGCCCCCAGCCCTGCAGAGCTGGAGAGCCTCGGCAAGGATGCCGCCGCCTTCGCCCGCAACACCGAGAGGAACCGCGCGGGACGGGTGATCGACGCCCTGCCCGAGCGCGTGATCCCCGCCGTCGCGCAGCAGGCGAACACCCCGCCCAAGCTGATCCGCGACACGCTGGTCGACCAGGCCAGGGCCTTCGGCAAGTCCGCGCAGCCCGAGGAGGTGGTGGCCGACCTGTCGGGGGTGATGCTCGACGAGGCCGGCGGGCTGACCTGGGGCGTCGTGCGCCTGAAGGGCACGTCGCTGTTCTCCGGGCAGCGCGTTCGCTTCGACACGGCCACGATCGCGATCCTCGAGGATGGCGACTGGCATTTCGCGCGGATCGACACCCAGGCCCAGGCCGACCTGATCCGGGCGGCCTATCCCGAGATCACGGAGCTGTCCCCCGGGCGCTGAGCATGGCCAAGCGTCGTCCGCTGAGGAAACGCCTCCGCAAGCTGGAAGTCCGCCTGCAGCGCAATCCGCGGCTGCAGCGGGCCGTGCGGGCGGTCTATGCCCGCTATGTCCGCCTGGTGGAGCGCAGCACCCGCTGGACGCATCTGGGGCTGGAGGCGTGGGGCCCGCAAGGCAATCGCGAGCCGGTCATCTACTGTGCCTGGCATGCGCGCCTGGCCTGCACGCCCTTCATCGGCCCGCTGACCGGCCGCACCTGCAAGGTCCTGGCCTCGGATCATGCGGACGGGCAGATCGTGGTGGAGCTGCTGCGCGGCATGGGGATCGAACCGATCCTGGTGCAGACCTCGCGCAGCAAGACCGGATCGATGCGCGCGGCGCTTGCGGCGCTGCGCGCGGGGGACACGCTGGGCATCACCCCGGACGGGCCGCTTGGCCCGCCGCAGCGGTCCAAGCACGGCGCGGTGATCCTGGCAGGGCTGTCGGGGGCGCCGATCGTGCCGGTGGGCTATGCCGCGCGCCCGGCCATGAGGCTGCCCAGCTGGGACCGGTTCGTGCTGCCCCTGCCCTTCGGGCGCGGCGTGCTTTCGACCGGGGCCGCCTTCCGCATCCCGCGCGAGGCGCTGCAGGACGAGGCGGCGGTGGAGGCGGCCTGCCGCCGCCTCGATGCGCTGATCGATGCCGAGACCGCCCGCTGCGAGGCCGCGCTGCGCGGCTGAACCACCGCCGGGCCCCGGCCTCAGGCGGCCGGGCGCGGCTCTCCGTCGGTGATGCCGTGGATCAGGTAGTGGTGATAGGGCCGCAGGTCCTCGAACCCGTTGAAGGCCGTCGCCCAGATATCGGTGCGCTTGCGCAGATAGGCGATGTGGTCGAAATCCGCGGGGCTGGGAATGGCGAAGCTGGCGCTGCGCACGATCTCCTCGCGGATGCGGGGATCGTCCAGTTCGTGCAGCCGGCCGATCAGCGGCTCGATCACCGCGCGGCGCTCCTCAGGCAGGTCGCCGCGCAGCGCCCCCAGAAGCGAACGGACCACGTGATCCCGATCCCCCTGCAGCAGCACGCCCAGCGGCTCTGCCTGCTCCTCCTCCGCCTGGGATTGCGGCACCGGCAGCTGCGCGAGACGGGCATCCATCTCGCCCAGCCGGGTATCGACCATGTTGAACCGATGCTCCATGATCCGCGCCAGATGCGCCTGGCCCAGCACGGCGGCCACCCCGGCGGGCAGCCGGTCTTCGCGGATCAGGTCGTTGACCACGACAGGGAAGTACTCGGCATGCACCGAACGGCCGCCGATGACGCTGTTCTGATAGACCGCCTCCGCCGCGGCCCCGGTATCGCGGTGGTGATAGTAGGACAGGTATTCGTCGATGAAGCCGATATTGGCGCGGGCCAGGAATTCGATATTGAACCGCCAGTCGCCCAGAACCGGCAGTTTCTCGCTATAGCCGCCGATCGCGTCGAACATGCTGCGGCGATAGACGAAACTGATCGGCGCGAAGAAATTCCCGATCGCCATCTGGAACAGGGTGACGTCGTTGACCCAGGGGTTGAAGGGGCTGCGCCCGTGTTCGGTCACGCGGCCGTCGCGGATCTCCTCCGAGACGCGCCAGGCACGGGTCAGCACGCCCTGGAACCCGGCCGATTGCGCGGGCGCGGATTCCAGGAAGCCGACGCAGCGTTCCAGGAACCGGGGATCCCAGCTGTCATCATCGTCATGGATGACCACGAATTCGGTATCGACCGCGCGGACACCCAGGTTGGAGGCCGCCTCCATCCCCACGCTGGCATCATTGGACACCAGCGTGATCCGGCGCCGGTCGATCGGCGCGCGGTCGATGATCTCCTCCACCGACTCGCGGCTGCCGCCGTCATTGACGATCACCCAGTGGAAGTTGCGCCAGGTCTGGGCCGCGACCGACCGCATCGCGCGTTCGAACAGGACCGGCCGGTCCTTGGTGCGCGTGACGATCGCCACCGAGCCCTCGAAGGCGAATTCCTCGCGCGGGGCGATTCCGCCCCCCTGCCCGGTATAGGCGGTGAAATAGCTCGACCCGTCCCCCGGCCGCGCCAGCCGTTCCTGCGCGGCCCGGGCCGCGGCGGGCGGATATTCCACGGCGATCTGGCCGGGTTGCCAAAGCGCGCGGGAAATCCGTTCTTCCGGCGTGTCGCCCTCCTCGGGGCCGCGGATGACCGGCACGAACCCGTCGCGGCCGAAATCGGAACTGCGCGGCTTGCCCTGGTAAAGCGGGACGTCCGCGGCCTGCGGGAACAGGATGATCCGCTCCAGCTCCGCCATGGCGGCATGGCCCCGCTCCAGGATGACATCCAGCGGATCGCCCCGATGCGCGCGGGTATAGTCGAGGATCTCCAGGAACAGCGCATCCGTGGCGTCGCCGCGCGACGGATCCTCGCCCGTCACCGCCGCCATCTGGCGCGCCGCGACCTCGGCGCAGGGCCCGCCCGCGATCTCCTCGACGCTGGGGGCCAGCGGTTCGTAGAGGCTCTCGATCAGGTGGCGATGCACCGCCAGGCAGGTCTCCGGTCGTCCCGGCTGATAGGACAGCGCGTCGAAGACCACGCTGTGGCGGGTCTCCATCGGCTGGCTGTCCATCACGCCGAAATAAACCCCGGCAAAACGCAGATCGGGATAGGTCGCCTGCAGCGCGCGCTGGATCGAGGCCTTCCAGCCGGTATCGACCAGCACCAGCTGCCGGTGCTCGCCCAGCTCGGCGCGAAGCTGCGCCCCCAGCGCGTCATGGGATTTCTCGAAATAGTCCCGCAACCAGCGCGAGGCATCGTCATTCGCCGCCAGCAGCACCCGGAAATTGTCGCCCCGGAACGGTCCGCGCAGCGCCTGGAGCGCATGCAGGCGGGGGTCATGGGGCTGGGCGAAATTCTTGAGGAAGGCGGCGCAGACATCCCCCAGCGGCGCATCGGCAAAGCTTTCGCGCGCGACCGCGAAGGAGCCGTCGAAATTCGACAGGTATCCCAGCCCGGCCTTGACCGCGCCGATGCGCGATATGCCGAACAGGGCCGTGTCATAGGCGGGGTCCTCCCCGGCATAGGCCAGGAGGTGATCGTGGATGCGCTTGCCCGCACGGGTGCAGAACAGCATCCGCGCGCTGTCGCGGCGATCGAGAAAACGGAGCTTGCGGTCCAGCTGGGCGATCCAGTTCAGGAAGATCGGGCCCAGGACGTCGACAGGTTTGGTCATCAGGTCCTCACAGCGCCGGAGGGGCGATCGGCAGCGGCAGTCCGGACTCTCCGGACAGGTGATCGAGCACGGCGCGGTGGCTGTCCAGCCGCCGGCGAAGCAGCGCGCGGGGGATCGGCAGGTGGATCGCCTGCAGGCCGCGGCGCTTGGCGGCCAGGAAATCGCCCTCCAATGCATCGCCCATGTGCAGCATGCGCGCAGGCGCCACCCCGGTCTCTTCGGCGATCAGGTCATAGACCAGCCCCGAGCGCTTGTTGACCACGGTATCGGCGCTGGAGAAGATCCGCTCGATCTTGCCGGTGGAGATTCCGGACGCCTCCAGCAGCCGGGAGATGTCCCCGGCGGGCATGTACATGTCCGAGACCAGCACCACCCGCTTGCCGCGGGCCAGCGCCAGGTCCAGCAGTTCCTCGATGAAGGCCGAGGCGCGCAGCTGCGAGGTCTCGACCTCCATCTCCGCCTCGTGCCAGATGCGCGCGAAGGGCGCCTGCGGCAGGCCCAGCGTGTCGACGGCATTGGCGATGATCTCTGACAGCCGCCCCTCGCGGCAGCCCTTGACCGCCGGGCTCAGCTGGTAGGCGGCGGAGGCGGCCAGGATCCGTGCCGAGAGACAGCTGCGCAGCACCAGCGGGCTCTCGGGCCCCTCGGCACCGGCACGGCGGATGAACTCGGCCGCGATGTCGCGGAACCGCTCCAGCTCCGAACGTTCATCGCGCAGCAGCAGCGTGTCGAAGACGTCGAAGGAACACAGATCGACCCGGTCCAGGAGCGCCTCGAAGCGGTCGGCCAGGCTGCGGGCGCCGGGCGAACGGTAGAAGCTGTCGAAATCGGGGGCCTCGTAAAGATCGCGCTCTTCGCGACCGTAAGTCGTTACCTGCGTGGCCAAATTTCCGTCTCCCGAAGTTCCGCGCCCCCAAGCTATAGTCACAGACGCGCGACGACACAAGGTGTCCGAAGCACGGTGTTTCGGGTATTTTCCAGCCATTTCATAAACTTGCATGTTGCGTCACCCGGTCATGCGGCACTTCGCGCATCGCCGCGCCGCCACCGCGCCGCAGCCCTTGCCTTTTGCCCCCGCCGCTGCCTTAACGGATCCATGACCGCGACCGACGCCCTTCCCGCCCTCGTGACCGGAGCCTCCCGCGGGCTCGGCTATGCCATCGCCCTGGCCCTGGCGGCCAAGGGCCGTCACGTGATGGCGGTGGCCCGCACGATCGGCGGGCTGGAGGAACTCGATGACGAGATCCGCGCGCAGGGCGGCAGCGCCACGCTTGCGCCGATGGACATCACCGAGGACGGCGCGATGCAGCATCTGTGCCGCTCCGTCCATGACCGCTGGGGCGGGCTATCGCTATGGGTGCATGCCGCGATCCATGCCGCGCCGCTGACCCCCGCGCAGATGATTGCGCAGAAGGACTGGCAGCAGTCCCTGGCGGTCAATGTCGATGCCACGCGCCGGCTCATCGCCTATGTGGCGCCGCTTCTGGGGGAAACCGGGCAGGCGCTGTTCTTCGACGATCCGGGGGTCGGGGCGAAGAAGTTTCACGGCAGCTACGGCGCGACCAAGGCGGCGCAGATGGCCCTGGCGGGGTCCTGGGCGGCGGAGACCGCGCGCACCGGCCCGCGCGTGCAGATCCTGACCGCGCCGCCGATGCCCACCGCCACCCGCGCGCGGTTCTTCCCGACGGAGCGGCCGGGCGCCCTGCCCCCCATCCGCGAGACCGCCGCCGCCCTTCTGGCCCGGGCCGGCCTCTGACCCCGTCGCGCCCCGGCAGGCCCGCCTGACCGGCCGCCCG
>NZ_JACVXA010000104.1 GCF_014903745.1 Mangrovicoccus algicola
CAGGCCCCGGCGGCGGCCAGCATCTCCGCCAGCCCGGCCCGGCGCAGCGCGCCCGGCCCGTCTTCGCAGCCGGGCAGGCCCGCGCCGGTTCCGATCGGCGCTCCGAGAAGGCAGCAGGTGGTCATGGGCATCCTTCCGTCCCCTGTTCCGTGTCGCCTTCAGTCTGGCCCGGGGCGTGTTCATTTCGCGCAGGCACCTTGAACGGAAGTCGGGAAATGTCCTACACTATGACGATCATATTGCGCAGGATGACCGGAATGCCCCTGATCGATGACACCGACCGGCAGATCCTGGCCCTGCTGACCGAGAATGCGCGCCTGCCGGTGAAGGGGCTGGCCGACCGGCTGGGGCTGAGCCGCACGACCGTGACCGCAAGGCTGGACCGGCTGGTGGGGCAGGGGGTGATCCGCAAGTTCACCATCCTGACCGACACCGCCGAGAGCGCGCCGGTGCGCGCGATGATGATGGTGGAGCTGCAGGGCAGCCTGTCGCGCGCGGTGATCCGGCGGATGCGCGCCATGCCCGAGATCGCGTCCCTGCATTCGACCAACGGCGCCTGGGACCTGGTGGCCGAGATCCGCGCCGCCGACCTGCGCGATTTCGACCGGGTCCTGCGCCTGATCCGCGAGATCCCGGGCGTGCTGAACAGCGAGACGAGCCTGCTGCTGGATTCCGTGCTCTGAGCCGGGACTCAGCGCGCGTCGGTCATGTAGCGGGTGAACCGGGCCTCCAGCCGCGCGAAGAGGCGGGTGATCGCCAGGGTCAGCAGGTAGTAGATCGCCCCGGCCAGCAGGAAGACCTGGATCGGCTGATAGGTGTCCGAGGCGGCCAGCCGCGCCATGCCGGTCAGTTCAAGCAGCGTGATGGTGGAGGCCAGCGAGGTCCCCTTCATCAGGATCACCACCTCGTTGGAATAGGCCGGCAGGCAGATCGAGAAGGCGCGCGGCAGGATCACCAGCCGGTAGGCCTGCGCCCGGGTCATGCCGCAGGCGCGCGCGGCCTCCACCTCGCCCTTCGGGACGGCCAGGATGCCGCCGCGGACGATCTCGCCGGAATAGGCGGCGGTGTTCAGCACGAAGGTGATCAGCGCGCAGACCCAGGCCTCGCGCAGCACCGGCCACAGGACCGATCCGCGGATCGCCTCGAACTGGCCCAGCCCGTAATAGACCAGGAAGATCTGCACCAGCATCGGCGTGCCGCGGAAGAACAGCGAATACCCTGCCGCCGCGCCGGACAGGGCCCGGTTCGCCGAGAGCCGCGCGATGGCCAGCGGCACCGCCAGCGCCAGCCCCAGCACCGAGGAGAGCACCACGAGCTGGACCGTCAGCCAGGTGCCCGCGAGGAAATCGCGCCAGTATTCCGTCGCCAGATCGGCCAGGACCTGCATCAGCCCGCCTCCGCCATGCCGCGCCCGGCGCGTTTCTCGGCCCGCGCGATGACCGCCATGGAGATCAGCGTGATGACCAGGAACATCAGCGCCGCGACCAGGTAGAAGGTGAAGGGTTCGCGCGTCGATTGCGCCGCCTGCTGGGATTTGCGCATCACGTCCTCCAGCCCGATGATGGAGACCAGAGCCGTGTCCTTGACCGCGCCCTGCCACAGGTTGCCCAGCCCGGGAATGGCGATGCGCCAGATCTGCGGCAGCTGGATGTGGCGGAAGCATTGCCAGCGGCTGAACCCGTAGGCGCGCCCGGCCTCGACCTGGCCCTTCGGCACCGACAGGAAGGCGGCGCGGAAGGTCTCGGAGGCATAGGCGCCGAAGATCAGCCCCAGCGCCAGGAGCCCGGCCAGGAAGGGGCTGACCTCGGGGGCGCCCGGCCCGAAGACCTGCGCCAGAACCTGCGTGCCGCCGAAATAGATCACCAGCAGCACCAGGAATTCGGGGATCCCGCGCAGGAAGTCGGTCGCCCAGAAGGCGGGGCGCGCCAGCCAGCCCCGCCCCGAGATCTTGGCCAGCGCCAGACCCAGCCCCAGCACCAGCCCCAGCACGGCGGTAGAGACCGCCAGCTTCAGCGTCACCGCCAGCCCCTGCAGCAGAAGCGGCAGATAGTCGATCACCGGCTGCATCGCCGCCCCTCCGCCCGTGGCGCCGTTACTTCGGCGCGATGTCCGAACTCATGTAGCGCGCGTTGATCTCGGCATATTCGCCCGAGGCGATGATCGCCGCCAGCGCCGCGTCGAACCGGGCCTTCAGCTCCTCCTCGCCCTTGCGCAGGCCGATCCCCGCCCCTTCGCCCAGGATCGGGTCGGTCACCGGCTCGCCCACCTGGGCAAAGCCCGCCCCGTCCTCGGAGGCCAGGAATTCCTCGATCACCACGGAATCGGCGAAGACCAGGTCGACCCGCCCCGAGACCAGGTCCAGCGTCGCGGCATCGAGCGTGTCGTAGAACTGCACCCGCGCGCCGGGCAGCCTGGCCTCGACGTAATCGGCCATGGTGCTGCCGCGCTGGACGCCGATGAACTTGCGCTTCAGGCTCTCGGGGGTCAGGTCCAGATCGGCGCCCTCGGGGCCGATGAACAGGCCGGGCGTCACGTAATAGGGCCCGGCGAAATCGATCGCCTCCAGCCGGTCTTCGGTAATGAACATCGAGGCGATGATCGCATCCACCTTGCCCGCGTTCAGCGCCGGGATCAGCCCGTCATAGGCCTGGTCGGAGATCTCGCAGGTCACGCCCATCTCGGTGCACAGCGCGCGGGCGATGTCGATGTCGAACCCGGTCAGCTCGCCCGAGGGCAGCACCCAGGCGAAGGGGCGATAGGCGGCCTCGGTGCCGATCACCAGGCTGTCCTGCGCCATGGCGGGCAGGGCGGCGGTGGCGGCCAGGAAGGCGGCGGCAAGGCGGAGGGGGCGGAACATGGCTGTCGTCCTTGTCTTGATGCGGTGTGGCGGGGGACGGGCCGGCCCGTCCCGGGGGATCATTTCAGGCTGCCCGACAGGAATTGCCGGAAGCGCTCGGAGCGGGGCTCGGCCAGGACCTCGCGCGGGGGGCCTTCCTCCTCGACCCGGCCGTCATGCAGGAACATCACCCGGTCGGCCGCCTCGCGGGCAAAGCCGATCTCGTGGGTGACGACCAGCATGGTGCGGCCTTCCTCGGCGAGGCCGCGCATCACGCGCAGCACCTCGTTGACCAGCTCGGGATCCAGCGCCGAGGTCGGTTCGTCGAACAGCATCACCTCGGGGTCCATGGCCAGGGCGCGGGCGATGGCGACGCGCTGCTGCTGGCCGCCCGAAAGCTGCGAGGGATAGTGTCCGCGCTTGTCGGCGACGCCCACCTTGGCCAGCATCGCCTCGGCCTTCTCGACGGCCTCCTCGCGGCTGCGGCCCAGCACGTGGATCTGCGCGGCGGTGACATTCTGCAGCACGCTCATGTGCTGCCACAGGTTGAACTGCTGGAACACCATGGCCAGCCGCGCGCGGATGCGGTCGACCTGGCGCGGATCGGCGGGGGCGGGGCGGCCGCGCCGGGTGGTCATGCCGATCAGTTCGCCCCTGATGCGCAGCTCGCCCGCGCTGGGGGTCTCCAGCAGGTTGATGCAGCGCAGGAAGGTGGATTTCCCCGAGCCCGAGGAGCCGAGGATCGCCACCACGTCGTGATCGCGCGCCTCAAGCGACACGCCGCGCAGCACCTCCTGGGTGCCATAGGTCTTGCGCAGGCCGCTGACCTCCAGCGCCGGCTGCGCGCCGCGCGAATTGCCTGTCGTCGTCAACGTCCCAAACCCCGTCTCGCCCCGGTCGGTCGCGGGCCCTGCCCGTCGCGGCTTACCCTGCCCGGACTGGCCCCGGGGTGCAAGGGGGCAGTTGCGCCGCGACAGGCATTTCCTGTGGCTGACGGCCCGTCAAGCCCCTTGCGGTCCCGTCCCGGCGGGCGGCAGGATCATGCGCGCGGCAGCTGCGCGCGCCAGCCGGGGGCCAGCCGCAGATGGCGGATCGCCCGGCGATGCAGGGTATAGCACAGATGCAGCGCCCCATCCCCGGTCTCCAGGAGCCAGGGATAGGACAGCTCGCGGTTGCGCCCGTCCAGCGAGTTGTTGCTCAGGCAGGTGCCGGGCCCGTCGGCCACCAGGAAACGCTCCGGGAAACTGGCCCCCTCGTCGCGCGACAGGGCCAGCACCAGCGGCGCGCGCTCTACCCCCCAGACCGGCACGCAGCCCCCGGCCGTGTCGGCATCGGGGCGGGCATCCGTGCCGCCCAGCTCGTCATAGAGCGAGGCGCGGCGGCTTTGCGACATGGCGGCATTCACCGGGTTGCACAGAACCGCGACCTCGCCCTCCGCCAGCCGGATCGCCGCCAGCGAGGAATTGTTGTTGAGCAGGTCCGTCGGGTGCGGCGCCGACCAGCCGCGCCCGTCCGCCGTGCCCTCGGCGCGGAAGACGTGATCGGCCTGGCGGCGGCGGAAGAAGGCGACAAGCCCCGCCGCCCCGGGCAGGGGGCAGGGATGCACGCAGCCGGTGGAGCCCTCCATGGGCCGCAATTCCCAGCTTTGCCCCTCGTCGCGGCTGATCGCCATGGCCGAGATGTCGTGGCTGCCGGTCCAGCGATGCCCTTGCTGCGGCACGCACAGGAACAGCGGCAGCAGCCAGCCGCCATCGGGCAGTACCCGCAGCGGCGCGCGGGTGAAGGCCCCCCGCGGCAGGTCCAGGAACCGTCCCGGCGCGGCGCGGATATCCGTGCCCTCGATGCTCAGCTGCGCCATGCGGATGCGGCAGCCGTCCTGGTCGCCGGCCTCCTGCGCGGTGTGGAACAGCCAGACCCGCCCGTCCGGCGCGGCGAAGATCACCGGGTTCTGCTCGGACCGGCCGGGATCATGGCTGAGCGTCGCGACCGGGCCCCATTGCGCGGCCCCCGGCAGCAGCAGGCTGGCGCGGATGCAGATGTCGGACTTCCCCTCCAGCGAGCCGCCGAACCAGGCGCAGATCACCGCGCCGCCGGGCAGTTCGGCCAGGAAACCGGCATGGTTCTGCACCGCCGGCGAGGGCAGCAGCGCCGCCTCGATCCCCGCGCCCTCGGGGGCGAGCCTGCCGGTCATCCCGGCGGCGATTTCCTCTGGCGTCATCGCGTCCTCCATGTCGCGTTACCGGATGGGGGCGGCCGGGCGCCGCGCCGAAAGCGACAAGAGCGACACCGCCACCAGGATCATCGCGCCGCCGCCCAGCGTCGCCAGCGGCGGCATCTCGGCAAAGACCAGCCAGGCCGCGATGGCCACCAGCGGCAGGCGCAGGAAATCGACCGGCGCCACCAGCGAGGCATCGGCCAGCTGCAGCGCGCGGGTGACGCCCAGCTGGCAGCCCGTGCCGATCGCCCCCTGCAGCGCCAGCAGCCCCCATTGCCCGGGATCGGGCCAGACCCAGACCATCGCGGCCGGGATCGCGGCCAAGGGCAGCGACAGGATCAGGTTCCAGCCCACCAGCGCGATCGCCCCCTCGGCGCGGCCCATCGCCTTCAGCATCAGCTGGATCGTCGCGGTCAGGATCGCCGAGCCGAGCGCCAGCATCAGCGCCGCCCCCTGCGCCCCGCCCGCTGCAGGCCCCAGGATCACCAGGATGCCGAGAAACCCGGTGATCAGCCCGCCGATCCGCAAGGGGCCCGGCATCTCGCCCAGCACCGCCCAGGCCCCCAGCGCCACGAAAAGCGGCGAGGCGAAGCCGATCGCCGTCACCGAGGCCAAGGGCGCGCGCTGCATCGCCGCGAAGAGCAGCACCAGCGACAGCAGCTTCAGCCCGGCGCGGATCAGGTGGCTCCAGCGCGCGCGGGTGGCGAGGCGCGCGGGGCGGGCGATCAGCCAGGGCGCCAGCGCGGCAAGACCGAAAAGCACACGGGTGAAGCCGATCTGGAAGGCCGGGATCTCGCCGGCCAGCATCCGCACGATCACCGACTCGGCGGCGAAGCCCAGCGTCACCAGGGCCATCACCGCGATGCCGAGCGCGGCATTGCCCGGGATCACGACATGCCGCCCGGGCCGGGACGGCTCATGCCGCCGCCGCCTGCCGCGTGGCGGCCAGCCGCCCGGCATAGTCCAGCGCCGCCAGCATGTTGACGTGATCCGCCGTGCCGGTCCCCGCGATGTCGAAGGCGGTGCCGTGATCGACCGAGCAGCGGTCGACCGGCAGGCCCAGCGAGACATTCACCGCGCTGTCGAAGGCGATCAGCTTGATCGGGATATGCCCCTGGTCGTGATACTGCGCGATCACCAGGTCGAAGGCGCCGCGATGCGCGCGGTAATAGACCGTGTCGGCGGGCACCGGCCCGGTCGCGTCGATCCCCTCGGCGCGGGCGGCGGCGACGGCGGGGGCGATGCAGGCGTCATCCTCGGTGCCGAACAGCCCGCCCTCGCCGCAATGAGGGTTCAGCCCGGCGACGGCGATGCGCGGGGCCGCGACCCCCATGCGGCGGAAATGCCGGTGCCCCGTGCGGATCGTCTCCAGCACCCGCTCGGTCGTGGCGCGGGCGATGGCCTGGGACAGGCTGACATGGGTGGAGACATGCAGCACGTTCAGCGTCGGCGAGGCCAGCAGCATCCAGGCGCCGCGCCGGCCGGTCAGATGCGCCAGCAGCCCGGTATGCCCGTCATGGTGATGTCCCGCCGCGTTCAGCGCCGCCTTGTTGATCGGCGCGGTGACGATGGCCGCGGCCTGTCCCGCCATGGCCAGCGCGACCGCCTTCTCGATATAGCGATAGGCCGCCTCGCCGCAGGCGGGCGACATCACGCCGAAGCCTGCGGGCAGATCGGGCACCTCCACCGGGATCACAGCCGCGGCGCCCGCCGCCGCCTGCGCCCCCGGCAGCGCCAGCGGCAGGACCACGCCGGTCGCCGCGATGGCCCGTTCCAGCACGCCGGGATCGCCGATCACCGCGTATCGCGCGCGTTCGGGCACGGGCAGCGCGGCCAGGGCCTTGACCGTCACCTCGGCCCCCACCCCCGCGGGATCCCCCATGGTGATGACGATCGGGGCACCGTTTCCCGGCCCCGGCTGCAGCGGTTCAGTCATGCGGTCTTCCCCCGTTCCCTGCCGCGGAGCATCGGTGATGGATGACAACATGTCAACAGGGCCGGACGCGGCGCGATCGCCCGACGCGGCGCGGAATGGCCTTCATGCGTTGCCTTGCGGGCATGGCGCGCAGGCGACATGACCGCACCCGGCCCGCGCCGCGTCACCTGTTGAATTACCAATTGACAAATTTGTCCGGTCCGCCCAGCCTTGCCCGGCACAGCGAGGGGAGCGCCATGCACGTCCTGACCGATCCGATCGAGATCCAGCAGCCGCCGGTGCTGCATTTCGGCGATGGCACGCTGGCGCGGCTGGCGCCCTGGGTGGCGGCGCAGGGCCATCGCCGCCCCTTCGTCGTGACCGGCCCGGGCAATGCCGCGCGGCTGGATCTGCTGGGGCTCGGCACCCCGGCCTGTTTCGCCGGAGCAGCGCCGGAGCCGGAACTGCACGATCTTGCCGCGGCGGTGCGCGCCGCCGAAGCCGCAGAGGCGGATCTGGTGATCGGCTATGGCGGCGGGTCGGCCATGGACCTGGCCAAGCTGGTGGCGGTCATGGCCGGGCAGGGGCTGGAGCTGGACCGGATCAGCGGACCGGGCCGGGCCCCGCCGCGGCGCGCCGGGCTGGTGCAGATCCCCACCACCGCCGGGACCGGATCGGAAACCGGCACGCGCGCGCTGGTCAGCGACCCGGCCACCCGCGCCAAGATCGCCACCGAAAGCCCGCATATGCTGGCGGACATGGCCATCGTCGATCCGCGCCTGACCCATTCGGTGCCGCCCGCGCTGACGGCCGCGACCGGTCTGGATGCGCTGGCCCATTGCGCCGAGGCGCTGACCTCGAAACGGGCGCATCCGCTGGTCGACACCCTGGCGCTGGAGGGGATCGCCCTGGCCGGGCGCTACCTGGCAAGGGCGGTGCGCGACGGCGCGGATGCCGAGGCGCGGGCGGGCATGGCGCTGGCCTCGCTGCGCGGCGGGCAATGCCTGGGGCCGGTCAACACCACGGCCGGCCATGCGCTGGCCTATCCCCTGGGGACGCGCGCTGGACTGCCGCACGGGCTGGCCAATGCGCTGATCTTCCCGCATGTCCTGGCCGCCAATGCCGCCGCCGCGCCGCAGAAGACCGCGCAGATCGCCGCCGCGCTGGGGCTGGCCGGGACGGGGCTGGCCGGGGCGGGCGACGGGCTTCGCGACGCGGCGGTCGCCTTCTGCCGCGGGCTGGGCATCGAGATGTCGCTGGGCGCCCATGGCGTGTCCCGCGACGCCCTGCCTCAGATGGCGCAGGAGGCCCATGCCATCCGGCGGCTGATGGACTGGAACCCGGTCGATCTGTCGGTTGCCGACATCCGGGCCATCTACGACGCCGCCTTCTGAGCCGATGCCCGCGCTGGTTCTCGTGGCCGATGACCTGACCGGCGCGCTGGACAGCGCCGTGGCCTTCGCCGCGCGCGGCATGTCCGTGACGGTCGCGCGCGGGGCGCCTGCGCTGGAGGCGGCGCTGGCGCGCGATCCGCAGGTTCTGGCCCTGTCGACGGGCACGCGCGAGATCCCCGCGGCACAGGCGCGGCGGATCCATGCGGCCCTGGCCCCGCGGCTGGCAGGGACCGGCGCCATCCTGGTCAAGAAGGTCGACAGCCGCCTGAAGGGCAATATCGCGGCAGAGCTGGACGGGCTGCTGGCGGGGGATCCACGCCCGGTCCTGGCGCTGCCCGCGCTGCCGCGGCTGGGCCGCATCGTGGCGGCGGGGCAGGTGACGGGCCACGGGGTGGCCATGCCGATCGCGGTTGCGCCGCGGCTGGGCCGCCCGGCGCGGATCCCCGATTGCCGCAGCGCCGCCGAGATGGC
>NZ_JACVXA010000105.1 GCF_014903745.1 Mangrovicoccus algicola
CGAAGAGCTCCTGGCAAAGATCGCCTGACCAGACGCGCCCCGCCCCCGGCGGGGCGCCCCCCAACCCGCGCCGCAGCGGAGCGGCGCGCCCTTCAATCCCGGTTCTCCCTTGCCCGACAGCGCGCCTTCCCCTCCCAGGCTGGATATCCGGGACCTGCACAGGGTCTTCGGGGGGCATGCGGTGGTCGAGGCCGCGACGCTGTCGATCGGCGCGGGGGAATGCCTCTGCCTTCTGGGGCCCTCGGGCTGCGGCAAGTCCACCACGCTGCGCATGATCGCCGGCGTGGAGCGGCCGGATGCCGGGGAAGTCCGGCTGGACGGGGTGCGTGTCAGCGCGCCGGGGCTGCATGTGCCGCCCGAAGCCCGTTCGGTCGGGCTGATGTTCCAGGATTTCGCCCTTTTTCCGCATCTGAACGTGGCGCGGAACGTCGCTTTCGGACTGGACGGTCCGCGCCCCGCGCGCCATGCGCGGGCCATGGACCTGCTGGAGCGGGTCGGCATGGCACGTTTCGCCGCGGCCTTTCCGCATGAATTGTCCGGAGGCGAGCAGCAGCGCGTGGCGCTGGCCCGGGCGCTGGCGCCGCGCCCGCGGCTGATGCTGATGGATGAGCCCTTCTCGGGACTGGACAACCGCCTGCGCGACGGGATCCGCGACCAGACCCTGGCATTGCTGCGCGAGGAGGGGACCGCCGTGCTGATGGTCACCCACGAACCCGAGGAGGCGATGCGCATGGCCGACCGGATCGTCCTGATGCGGGCGGGCCGGATCGTGCAGACCGGCGCCCCGCACGAGGTCTACAACCGGCCGGTGGACCGGGCTGCGGCGGCGTTCTTCTCAGATATCAACCTGTTGCAGGGCCGGGTCCGGAACGGGGCCGTGGCCACCCCGCTGGGGAGCTTTGCCGCTCCGGGTCTGGCCGAGGGCGAGGCCGCCGAGGTGGTGAGCCGTCCGCAGCACCTGGAGATCGGCGGGCACGGCGCGGCGCGGGGACGGGTTCTGCGGGCGCGTTTCCTCGGCCGCGAGAGCCTCGTGGAATTCGTCCTGGAGGGAGATGGACCCAGACTGCAGGCGATGGTGCCCGGCATGGTCCTGCCCGCGCCGGGCGAGGTTTTCGCCCTGGGGCTGCGCCCCGAGAATTGCCACGTCTTCGCGCGCACGGGCTGAGCGGGTCAGCCGGCCAGCAGGTTGAGCACCAGGAAGGTCAGCGCGGCCAGAAGCGCGGCGGCGGGAACGGTGACGATCCACGCGGCGACGATGGTCAGGAAATGCGATCGGCGCACCAGGCGGCGGCGGCGGCGTTCCTCGGCGGGCAGGCGGCCCGGCCCGCTGCGCGCCCGGGCCAGGCGCCGTTCATGGTCCCATTCGCGGAAGAACCCGACCCCGAAGATGCCGCCGATCGCGACATGGGTGGTGCTGACCGGCAGGCCGGCCCAGGAGGCCAGAAGCACCACGATGCCGGCGGCCAGGGCCACGCAGCAGGCGCGCGGCGGGTTCAGGCGGGTGATCTCGTCCCCGACCAGCCGCACCAGCCGCGGGCCGAACAGGATCAGTCCCGCCGAGATGCCCAGCCCGCCGATCAGCATGACCCAGAAGGGAAAATCGACCTGCGCATCGGCATGACCCTGTGCCGTGACATGCGCGATGGCCGCCAGCGGACCCACGGCATTCGCCACGTCATTGGCACCATGGGCGAAACTGAGGATGGCGGCAGAGACGATCAGGGGCAGGCGGAACAGGACCTTCAGCGATTTCTTGCGGTTGGCCAGCCCCTGCGCCTGGCGGCGCACCAGCGGCCGGGCGGCCAGCCAGGCCGCCAGCCCGAAGAGGATCGCGATCGCCAGTTCGCGCCGGGACGCGGCGGGGGCCTGGTGCGGCAGGCCCTTGACCACGAGATAGAGCGTGAAGGTCCCGGCGGTGACGCCGATCAGGACGGGCACCCAGCGGCGGGCGGCGGCGATCTTGTCCTCGGGGTCGAGCATGGTGCGCTGCACCACGGCCAGGATGCCGGCGGCCAGCAGCCCGCCCGCCAGCGGCGACAGCACCCAGGACAGGGCAATCACCGCCAGATGGTCCCAATGCACCGCGCCAAGCCCGGCCGCGGTCACGCCCGCGCCGATCAGCGCGCCCAGGACCGCATGGGTGGTCGAGACCGGGGCCCCGATCAGCGTCGCGGCATTCATCCAGAACGCCCCGCCCAGCATCGCCGACAGCAGCGCCAGCGTGTAGAGCCGGGGCTCCGCGAAGGCGGGGCCGTCGATGATGCCGCGGGAGACGGTGGTGATGACCTCGCGCCCGCCGATCAGCGCGCCCGCGGTTTCGCAGATCGCGGCGATCGCGATGGCGCCGGTCATGGTTAGCGCCCGCGCGCCCACGGCGGGCCCCATGTTGTTGGCGACGTCGTTGGCGCCGATATTCATCGCCATGTAGGCGGCGAAGACGGAGGCGGCGAGAATCGCGATGCTGCCGGAGGAGATGCCGACCGTGGCGGCCGCCACCAGGGCCACGACCGTCAGGAACAGGATGGCCAGCCCGCCGCCGATGAAGGGACGCAGGGAATGGCTGCTTGCCGCCTCGAGCGTGGAAACGCGGCCGAGATCGCGGTCGAGCGCCGACCAGCGGTTGGGACCGGGGGATCTGGACATGGACGGACTCCCGGCTCCGGCGTCAGCGCAGCGTTCCGGGGCGCCGCCAGGGGCGGAACCCGGCAAGGATCTCGGCCAGGCCGGGTTCCTCCACCATCGCGGCGGCCTCGGCCGGGGCGACCCAGCGGCGTTCGCGCTGGTCCTTTTCGGGAAAATCGTCCTCCAGCCGGTCCGCCTCCATCGCGAAGACGGCGACATCCACCGGCACGGGCAGCCCGCCCTCCAGCCGTTTCATGTAGCTGTAGCGCCCCACCCGCAGGGCCGTCCCGGGCAGGGGGCGCATCCCGGCCTCTTCCCAGGCTTCCTCCCGCGCGGTGCCCGCCGCGTCCAGGCCGCGCTTGGGCCAGCCCTTGGGCAGGACCCACCGCTTCGTCTCGCGCGATGTCACCAGAAGGACCTCGCATCCCCCGGCGCTGCCGCGCCGGTAGCACAGAGCCGCGGCCTGGAACCGCGGCGGGCGACGGAGAATCGGGCCGATGAAATTCTGGACGAGGGCGTGGAACATGCGGCGGAGGGACCTGGAATCGGAACGGAGACGGAATCCTTTGGGGGCGACCTTCGGGAAATGCGGGAAACTGGACACGCGCCTATAGAAGAATTCGGGCTGCGTATCAATGGCAAACCCGCGCGCGGGCGGGAAACGTCTGGGATTGGCTGGCATCGTCAGCATCATCTAGCGCGCCGCGGCGCCGGGACCAGTGGCGCGGCGCGCCGGATGCCGGGGCTGCCGCATTCCTGACCGCTGCGGGGCCCGGGCCCGCCCCGGGGGCGGTGGTTTCGCGCAGAAGGCGGTTTTGCCCTTTGATCCGCCCGGCGGAGTCTTTACATACGCGATACTGTCCGGGCGCGCGGGATGGCCCGGACCTGCAGTAGGAGACCAAGATGCTGAACAATATCGGCCCCATGGGCTTGATCCTGATCGCCGTGGTGGTGCTGGTCCTGTTCGGGCGCGGCAAGGTTGCCGGGCTCATGGGCGAAGTGGGCAAGGGGATCACCTCGTTCAAGCGCGGCATGAAGGAAGGCCAGCAGGAAGAGCTGGAGAAACCGGCCGAGACCCGGGATGTGACCCCCGGCGAAGCCACCGGCGAGACCGCCAAGGACAAGGTGTAAGCCTTAATGTTCGACATCGGCTGGAGCGAGCTTCTGGTCGTCGGGGTGGTGGCGCTGATCGTCGTCGGCCCGAAGGACCTGCCCGTGATGTTCCGCACCGTGGGGCGGTTCACCGGAAAGGCGCGGGCGATGGCGCGCGAATTCACCAGCGCGATGAACGCCGCCGCCGACGAGGCCGGGGTGAACGATCTCCAGAAGGATCTGCGCGACATCGCCAATCCCCGCGCCACGGGGATGCGCAAGGTGCAGGAGGCGGCCGACGCCTTCGAGAAATGGGACCCGATGGGCGCCCGCGACGGCAAGACCAAGGCGGCCCCGGCGGCCGCCCCGGACGCCGATGCGCCCGCCGCCGATCCCGGGGCGCAAACCGGGGATGACCCCGGCGCGCCTGCTGCCGCAGCCGGCAGCCAGCCGGACAGGACCGCATGACCGACGACGATATCGACGACAGCTCCGCGCCGCTGATCGAGCATCTGGCAGAGCTTCGCACCCGGCTGATCCGCTCGGTGCTGGCCTTCGTGATCGCCATGGTGGCCTGTTTCACCGTGGCCGAGCCGCTCCTGGATTTCCTGGTCCAGCCGATCGCCGAGATCCTGCGTGCGCGCGGCGAGGATCCGCGGCTGATCTTCACCGCCCCGCAGGAGAAATTCTTCGTGCTGGTGCGGATCTCCATCGTCATGGGCTTCGGGCTGAGCTTTCCGGTGATCGCCCATCAGATGTGGCGGTTCGTGGCGCCGGGGCTCTACAAGTCCGAGCAGAAGGCGTTCCTGCCCTTCATCATCTCCTCTCCCGTCCTGTTCCTGGCGGGGGCGGCCTTCGCGCAATATGTCGTCACGCCGATGGCGATGAATTTCTTCATCGGCTTCTCCGACGCGATCCCGGCCCTGGCCAACCTGATCGCGGGCGACGGCAATTTCGAGGCGCCCGCGGGCAGCCCGGCGCAGGAGGAGCTGAAGACGGTCTTCCTGGGCTCCGTGCGCGAGAGCCTCGACCTGTCGCTGAAATTCATCTTCGCCTTCGGGCTGTGCTTCCAGCTGCCGGTGCTGCTGACGCTGATGGGCAAGGCCGGGCTGGTCTCGGCCCAGGCCCTGCGCGAGATGCGCAAATATGCCATCGTCGGCATCCTGACGCTGGCCGCGCTGGTGACCCCGCCCGACGTGATCACCCAGGTGATCCTGTTCACCGTGGTCTATGCGCTGTACGAAATCTCCATCTTCCTCGTGGCGCGGGTCGACCGCCAGCGCGCCAGGCGGCTGAAGGAAGAAGGGCTGTGGGACGAGGAAGTCGATGGACACGGCGTTTGAGACCGACCCGATGCTGAGGATCGCCGAGGCGCTGGAGCGGATAAGCCCGCCCCCCGGCTCGGTTCCCAATTTCGATGCGGCCGATGCCTTCGTCTGGCAGACCGCGCCGGACCGGCTGGCCCCGGTGGAGCGGGTGAACCGCGTGGACCTGGACCTGCTGGTGGGCATCGGACGGTCGCGCGACACGCTTCTGGCCAACACGATGCAGTTCGCCAGGGGGTTCCCGGCGAATAACGCGCTTCTCTGGGGGGCGCGCGGCATGGGCAAGTCCTCTCTGGTCAAGGCGGTGCATGGCGCCATTCTGGCGGCCGGGCATGCGGTGAAGCTGGTGGAGATCCAGCGCGAGGACCTGCCCTCGATCGGGCGCCTGCTGCATATCCTGCGCGAGACGGATACGCGCGTGGTGCTGTTCTGCGACGATCTCAGCTTCAGCCATGACGATCAGCATTACAAGTCGCTGAAGGCGGTGCTGGATGGCGGGATCGAGGGGCGGCCGGACAACGTGATCCTCTACGCGACCTCCAACCGCCGCCACCTGATGCCGCGCGACATGATCGAGAACGAGCGCGGCAGCGCGATCAACCCCGCCGAGGCGGTGGAGGAAAAGGTATCGCTGTCGGACCGGTTCGGGCTCTGGCTGGGATTCCACGCCTGTTCGCAGGACGAGTACCTGGCGATGATCGAGGGCTATTGCGCCGCCCATGGCCTGACCGTCGCGCCGGAGGATCTGCGCGCCGAGGCGATCGAATGGCAGGCCACGCGCGGGTCGCGCTCGGGCCGGGTGGCCTGGCAGTTCTTCACCGATCTCGCCGGGCGTCACGGGGTTCGCCTCTAGGCGGTCCGCCCCGTCCGCCGCGCAAGGAACCGGCCGTCCCCGCGGGGGCGGCCTTTTTCATGCGCCCCCGCCACGCGCGCCCGGGAAGGGCCGGACGCAAAAAGACAGACCCCCGCCGAGGCAGGGGCCTGTCTGAAACCTATGATGCTGACGCATCCGGTTCGCGGTCGATCGGCTTAAAGCAGACCTTCGCGTTGTGCCTTCTTGCGCGCGAGCTTGCGCGCCCGGCGGACAGCCTCGGCTTTCTCGCGAGCCTTCTTCTCGGACGGCTTCTCGAAGTGCTGCTTGAGTTTCATCTCACGAAACACGCCTTCGCGCTGCAGCTTCTTCTTCAGGGCCCGAAGAGCCTGGTCGACATTGTTGTCGCGAACACTAACCTGCATTCTGGTGTCACCACCCTTCCTGTTAGAGTTGCATTTTCAGCAGGAGGCGTCCCTATAGCAAGGCAAAGGCGGCCTGTCCAGAGCGAGGGCCCTGCAGATGGAAAAGGAACACGCCATGCAAGTGTCTGAAATGTCCCATGCAGATGTCAAGACGCGCCTCCTGGAGGCGATCCTGCCGCATGTCGCCTTCGATGGATGGTCCGACCCGGCCTTCCGCGCGGCGGCCGCCGATTCGGGGATCGGCACCGAGCTGGCCAGGGCCGTCTGCCCGCGCGGCGCGGTCGATCTGGCGCTGGCCTTCCACGCGGCGGGCGATGCCGAGATGGTGCGTCGGCTGAAGGCCGATGACCTCAGCGCGATGCGCTTCCGCGACCGCATCGCCCATGCGGTGCGGCTGCGGCTGGAGCTTGTGGAGGACAAGGAGGCGGTGCGCCGCGGCGCCACGCTCTTCGCGCTGCCCAACCATGCGCCCGACGGGGCGCGGGCGCTCTGGGCGACGGTGGACCGGATCTGGACGGCGCTCGGCGACGGGTCCGACGACATCAACTGGTACACCAAGCGCGCCACCCTGACCGGGGTCTACAGCACCACGCTGCTTTACTGGCTGGGCGATGACAGCGCCGGACACCAGCGGACCTGGCGCTTCCTCGACCGGCGCATCGACGAGGTGATGCAGATCGAGGCGGTCAAGAAGAAGGTCAATGACAATGCGCTGCTGCGTCCTCTACTGGCCGGGCCCAAATGGGCGCTAGGTCTGGTCAAGGCGCCGAACCGTGCGGCGGGACCGGCGATGCCGGGATCGCTGGGCGATCCGCGCTGAGACAAGATCGAAGGAGCCACAGATGACCCTGCCAGAGACCATGCGCGCCGTGGAGATTTCCCGCCCCGGCGGGCCGGAGGTGTTGCGCAGCGTGCAGCGCCCGGTGCCGGTGCCCGCCGCGGGACAGGTGCTGATCCGGGTGCACTGGGCCGGGGTGAACCGGCCCGACGCGCTGCAGCGGGCCGGGGCCTATGATCCGCCGCCCGGGGCGTCGGACCTGCCCGGACTGGAAGCGTCGGGCGAGGTGGTGGCGCTCGGCGCCGGGGTGACGGGGCTGCGCCGGGGCGATCTGGTCTGCGCGCTCCTGCCCGGGGGCGGCTATGCCGATTACGCGGTGACCGCGGCGGCGCATTGCCTGCCGGTGCCCGAGGGGATGGGCCTGCGCGAGGCCGCCTGCCTGCCCGAGACCTTCTTCACCGTCTGGAGCAATGTCTTCGTCCGGGGCGGCCTGAAGGCCGGGGAGCGGTTCCTGATCCATGGCGGCAGTTCCGGCATCGGCACGACGGCGATCCAGCTGGCCGCGGCGCGCGGCGCGCGGGTCTTCGCGACCGCGGGCTCCGAGGCCAAATGCGCCGCCTGCCGCGAGCTGGGCGCCGAACGCGCGATCAATTACCGCGAGGAGGATTTCACCGAGGTGCTGAAGGCCGAGGGCGGGGCGGACCTGATCCTCGACATGGTCGGCGGCAGCTACATCCCCCGCAACATCCGCACACTTGCCGATGACGGGCGCCTGGTGATGATCGCCTTTCTCGAAGGCCCGAAGGCCGAGCTGAACTTCGCCCAGATCATGGCCCGGCGGCTGACCGTCACCGGCTCGACCCTGCGCCCGCAATCGGACCTGGCCAAGGCCCGCATCGCCGAGGCGCTGCGGGCCGAGGTCTGGCCGCTTCTCTCCGCCGGGCGGATCGCGCCGGTGATGGATAGCGACCTGCCGCTGGAGGAGGCCGCCGCCGCCCATGCGCGGATGGAGGAAAGCAGCCATATCGGCAAGATCGTGCTGCAGGTGGCGGGCTAGTCTGGAACGCGCGCGGCACCGGCGTCGGGGTGCGGGCAGGGCCCGGGCGGCCTTGCCCGGCCGGTCGCGGAACAGCCGGCCGTCGGACAGGGGACGGGCCTGACGCCGCGGCGCGCG
>NZ_JACVXA010000106.1 GCF_014903745.1 Mangrovicoccus algicola
CGCCGCGGAGCCCCGCCCCGCCGCCGTCACGCCCGCCGCAGCCGCGGCCGGACCCGATGCTGCGGCAACGCCCCCGGCGGAGACCGACGCGCTGGCCGCGCTGGACATGGCGGTGATCGACGCCGCCGTTGTCGGGGCAATCGATTCAGACGTGCCCTCGCGGACGCTGGCCCCCGGGGTCTCGCCATCCTCGATCTCGGGACTCGATGCGCTCCGCCGCGCAGGGCCCGCCGCGGCATCCGCATCGGCCGGAACGCAGATCGCGATGGCGCAGGTCACCGGCAGCAACGTCAACCTGCGCTCGGGCCCCTCCACCGGCAACCCGGTCGAGGGACAGGCCCGCGAAGGCGAGCGCGTGGAATGGCTGGACGAGCCGGAACCGGGCTGGGCGCGGATCCGGCATCCCCGCTATGAAGGCGATCTGTACATGTCCTCGTCCTATCTGAGCCGGATGACCAATTGAGCCCTTCCCTCCGCGGCCGCAGCCGCATCCTGATCACCGGCTGCTCCTCGGGGATCGGCCTCGACGCGGCGCGCACCCTTTCGGCCCGCGGCTGGGACGTCTACGCGACATGCCGGCGGGAGGAGGACTGCGCCAGCCTCCGCGAGGAAGGACTGACCAGTTTCCGGCTGGACTATGCCTGCGAGGACTCCATCGCCGCCGCCATGGCGGAGGTGGAGGCGCGCGGCGGTCTGGATGCGCTGTTCAACAACGGCGCCTTCGCCATTCCCGGCGCCGTGGAGGACCTGCCCCGCGGCGCGCTGCGCGAGATCTACGAGGCCAACCTCTTCGGCTGGCACGACCTGACGACCCGGGTCATCCCGCTGATGCGCGCGCAGGGGCATGGACGGATCGTCAACTGTTCCTCCATCCTGGGCTTCGTCCCCGCCCGCTGGCGCGGGGCCTATGTCTCGACCAAGCACGCGCTGGAGGGACTGACCGACGTGCTGCGGCTGGAAATGGCCGATACGCCGATCCACGTGGTGCTGATCCAGCCGGGACCCATCGCCACCGAGATCCGGCGCAAGTCGCGCGCGCCCTTCGAGCGCTGGATCGACTGGGAGTCCTCCGCCCGAGCCGGGCAGTACCGCGACAGCCTGCTGGGCCGCCTCTATGACGAACCGCCGGTCCCCGCCCCCGGCGAATGCCCGCCCTCGGCGGTGACGCGGGTGCTGATCCGCGCGCTGGAACGTCCCCGGCCGCGGCCCAAATACCGCGTCACCTGGCCCACCGGCGCCGCCTGGGTCCTGCGCCGGGTGCTTCCGGTGCGGCTCCTGGACCGGGCCTGCGCGGCGGGCTGAGCACGAATCGGCTTTCCCCGGCGGCGAATATGGCGTAAGGGCGCGCCTTCACAGGCCTTGCTGGACGACATCCCGGCTCGTGCCGTTCACTCCAGACATGAAGGAGACACCCGATGTCGATCACGCCCGAGGAAAAAGAACGCCTCATCAAGGAATTCGGCACGAAGGACGGCGATACCGGCTCCCCCGAGGTGCAGGTTGCCATCCTCAGCTCGCGCATCGCGACCCTGACCGAGCACTTCAAGACCCACGCGAAGGACAACCATTCGCGCCGCGGCCTGCTGAAGCTGGTCGCCCAGCGCCGCAAGCTGCTGGACTACGTGAACGCGAAGGAACCGGCCCGCTACCAGGACCTCATCAAGCGTCTCGGCCTGCGCCGCTGATCCCGCGATCACCGTGATTTCCGAACACCCGCCGGTCCGGCGGGTGTTTTCGTTTGCCCGCCTGTCCCGGCCGCTCCGCCTCCCATCGCGGAACCGCCCCGCGCCCCGTCCGTTGGTGCCCGGACCGCAGACAGGAGACGCGCCCCTTGCCCGACCTTTCCCAGACCCCGATGACGCTGCTGCTCCTGGGCCTGCTGCTGGCCGCGGGGGTCATCCTTGCCGGCGGGCTGCGCATGACCGGGCTGGCCGACCGCATCGCGGACCGCACCGGGCTGGGCGAGGCCCTGGTCGGCGGCGCGCTTCTGGGGGCGGCAACCTCGCTTTCGGGGGTGGTCGTCTCGCTTTCGGCGGCGCTGGACGGGCGCGCCTCGCTGGCCTTCTCCAATTCGGTGGGCGGCATCGCCGCGCAGACCGCCTTTCTCGCGCTGGCCGACCTGCTGTGGCGCAAGGCCAATCTGGAACATGCCGCCGCCGAGCTGGCCAACCTGTTCCAGAGCGCGCTGCTCTTGCTGCTGCTGGCGCTGCCGGTGCTGGCCTATGGCGGGCCGGACATCTCCGTCCTTGCCGTCCACCCCGTTTCGCTGGTCCTGCCCGTCCTCTACGCGATGGGGCTGATCGGCACGCATCGCAGCCGCCAGGCGCCGATGTGGCACCCGGTGAAGACACACGAGACGCGCGAGGATACCGACGAGGAGGGCGGCCAGGACGACACCCCGACCTGGCGGCTGTTCCTGGCCTTCGGCCTGCTGATGGCGGTGATGGGCCTGTGCGGCCTGGCCATTGCCCGGCTGGCGGGAGAGCTGACCGACCGGACCGGTGTCTCCGCCTCGCTGGTGGGCGCGCTGCTGACCGCGGTCATCACCTCCCTGCCGGAACTGGTGACGACGCTGGCCGCGGTGCGCCGCGGCGCGCTGCAGCTGGCGCTTGGCGGGATCATCGGCGGGAACACCTTCGACACGCTGTTCCTGACCCTGTCGGATATCGGCTATCGCGAAGGGTCGCTGTATCACGCGATCGGGCCCGGCGACATGTTCTGGCTGGGCACGGGCATGGCGATGACCGGCATCCTGCTCCTGGGGCAGCTCTACCGGGAAAGGCAGGGCCCGGCCGGGATCGGACTGGAAAGCGTCGGCATGCTGGGGCTCTATGCCGGGGCGGTGGCCCTGGCCGCCTTCGGCTGAGGCTTCCCCGGGCGGCCGCTCCGGGGGTATGGCAAGGCATCGCCACCGCCCGACCCCAGGAGAGCCGATGACCGCCCCGACCAGTCCTTCCGCCCCGCCCCTGCCGCAGATCGCCGCCGCGCTCGGCACCGGGGCGCTGATGACCCTGATGCTGCTGTGCAACAGCGCCATGGCCGCCGCGGCCGGGCCGCTCTTCGCCTCGCTCACCGCCCATGGGGTCGGAACCGTCTTCGCCGCGATCCTGCTGCTATGGCTGCGCGGCAGGGGATCCCGGGCAGGCCTCCCCCGGGGGCGCGCCCCGCTCTGGGCCTATCTGGGCGGGCTGTCCGGCGCGCTGACGGTGGTGGCGACCTCCTGGACGGCAAACACCCCGCTGGCGCTGACCGGCACGCTGGCCCTGGGGCTGGCGGGACAGGTCGTGCTGGCGCTGGTCTTCGATCTGACCGGGGCGATGGGGCTGGTGCGGCGGCGGCCCGCAGGATCCGAGATCCTCGCCATCGGGCTGATCTGCGCCGGCGCGGCGCTGGTGATCCTGGCGCGCAGGACGGGCGCATGACGGCCGCGATCCTCCTGGCGCTGGCGGCGGGCATGCTGGTGACGCTGTCGCGCCAGATAAACGGGCGGCTGGCGCGGGACAGCTCGGCCATGGGATCGTCCTTCTGGAACCACCTCGTGGGCTTCGCGGCGCTTGCCCTCTGCGCCGTCATGGCCGGGTCGGTCTGGCCCGCCGGGGCCGCGCAGGCCCCGCCCCATGCCTGGATCGGCGGGGCCATCGGCGTGATCTTCGTGGCCGGGGGCAGCTGGCTGATCCCGCGGCTGGGCGCGGCACTGACCGGCGGCCTGCTGATCGCGGGGCAGATGCTGTCGGGCGTGGCGCTGGACGTGATCCGCGGCGAGGGCGGCGCGCCGCTGCTGCAGGGGGCGGGGGTCGCGCTGATCCTTGCAGGGGTGGTGCTGGCGCGGCGCCGCTGAGGCGCGGCTTGCGCAGGATCCGGGTCGCCGGGTCGGCCCGCGGATGGCAGGGTCGGAGACGCATCCGCAACGAGGCCCCCGCCCATGACCTTCCGCATCCACGCCCTGCCCGCGCAGTATTTCTCCCCGCTCTGCGCGCTGTCGGATGCCGAACTGGCCCGGCGCAACGCCCGCCGGGTCAGGGTCGCCACCTGTCCCGGGACGCCCTGCCGGGTCGGCCTTGCCGATATCCCCGCGGGCGCGACCGCGCTTCTGGTGAATTACCGGCACCACCGCGCAGCGGGCCCCTATCGGGCGGCCCATGCGATTTTCGTGCAGGAAGGCGCGATCCGGGCCCGGCCCGCCCCCGGCACGGTGCCGCAGATGCTGCGGACCCGCCTGATCTCGCTGCGGGGCTTCGACCGCGACGGCATGATGACCGAGGCTGCGATCGCCCCCGGCACCGGGCTGGAAGCCGCGATCCTGGACGCGTTCGGCGACCCCCGGACGACCGAACTGCACCTGCATTTCGCCGCGCCCGGCTGCTATGCGGCGCGGGTCACGCGGGACTGAGCCGGGCGGCGCCCCTCCCCGGGACAACATCCGGGGGCGCCGCTGGCGGTCCCGCGCCGCTCAGGCGGCCCCGTCGCCGCTGCAGACCCGCAGCCGGGTCCGCGACATGGCCTCCGCCCAGGCGGCATCCACCTCCAGCCGGTAGCGCGCCACGATGCCCTCGAACCCGCGCAGATACCCGCATTGTGCCGCGGCCCGGGGCGGCAGCCAGTCCAGCGGATCCTTCGCCCCCTTGGCGGCGTTGAGCCCGCCCCCGACGATCCTGAGATTGTCCGGATCCAGCGCGAAGCGGTCGCGCTCGGCCGCGCTCCAGCCATGGGCGCCATGCATCCAGGCCCATTTCAGCGGCACGAGATGGTCGATCTGCACCTCCTCCGCCTCGGAATGGACCTCTCCGGAATAGGGATCGCGCCAGGTGCCGCGGATCGCGCGGCAGCCATCCGCGCTGAGCGTCACCGGCCCGGAGGACCGGGCAATCATCAGCTCTGCCCGCGTGCGCTGGCAATCGCCGTCCTCGTCGATCCAGCCGCTGAAGGCGCCGCGGTCGTAATCCGGGATCTCCGGCCCCTCGCAGAATCCCAGCCCCAGCATCAGCAGCAGCGCCGCCCGGCCCATCGCCCGCACCCCTTACGTCACACAGGCGCCCTGACTAGCGGCGCGGGGGCCGGCAGGTAAACATTTCCCCTGCGGCAGGGTGAATCCTCCGGCGCGCCCCGCGACCTTGCCGCTTGCGCCGGAGGGGACGGATCCGGATAGTGGCCCGGCAGAATGCCCCGTTCCGGACCGCGCGCCCCGCGCGCGCCGGCAGACCCGAAAGGACCCGTAACGATGATGCGAATGATCGCCCCCGCCCTTCTTCTCCTGGCCGCCGGACCGGCGATGGCCCATGTCGGACCGGGCGCGCATGGCTCGGTCGCCACCGGCCTGCTGCATCCGCTCTCGGGGCTGGATCACATCCTGGCCATGGTGGCGGTCGGGCTCTGGGCCAGCCTGATCGGCGGCCGCGCGCTGTGGATCGCCCCCGCGGCCTTCGTCGGCGCGATGGTGGCGGGCTATGCGCTCGGCGTTGCCGGGCTGCCGCTGCCGATGGTGGAACCGATGATCCTGGCCTCGACCGTGGTGCTGGGCCTCGCGGCGGCCGCCGCGCTGCGCATCGGGCTGGTTCCGGCCGCGGCGGCGATCGCCGCCTTCGGCCTGTTCCACGGCCATGCCCATGGCGGCGAGCTGGGCGAGGCGGGCGCGCTGCGCTTCGGGCTGGGTTTCGTGCTGGCCACCGCGATGCTGCACCTGGCGGGGATCGGGCTCGGCCTCGGGCTGAAGCAGGTCTCGGCGCGCCACGGAAACACCATCGCGCGCATCGCCGGCGGCGTCATCGCCCTGGCCGGGCTGTCGCTGGCGCTCGGCTGAGCATCGTCCCCGGCCCCTTGCGGGGCCGGCGGACTCAGAACGGGGCGGGGACCGAGAAACTCAGCCCCTGCCCGCCCTCGGGATCGCGGAATTTCAGCCGTTCCGCATGCAGCATCAGCCGCGGGTGATCCGCCGCGGCGCCCGTTGCATAGAAGGGATCGCCCAGGATCGGATGGCCGAGCGCCAGCATGTGCACCCGCAGCTGGTGGCTGCGCCCGGTCAGCGGGGTCAGCCGCACCCGGCTCTCGCCCTCCCCCGCCTGCAGCCGCGTCCAGTCCGTCACCGCCTTGCGCCCGGTCTCGTGGCAGACCTTCTGCAGCGGCCGGTTCGGCCAGTCGACGATCAGCGGCAGATCGACCGTGCCGCCGGCTTCGGCCATCTCGCCATGGACCCGCGCGACATAGGTCTTCTTCACCTGCCGCTTCTCGAATTGCAGCCCCAGATGGCGCTGTCCGTGGCGGCTGAGCGCGAAGACCATCACGCCCGACGTGTCGCGGTCCAGCCGGTGCACCAGCAGAACCTCGGGAAAGGGGCCGCGCAGCCGCGCGATGAGGCAGTCGGCCAGATGCTCCCCCCGCCCCGGCACGGAGAGCAGCCCGGACGGCTTCTCCACGACCAGCACATGCGCGTCGTGATGCAGGATGTTCAGCGGATCGGTCGGCGGGTCATAGGGCGCGGTGCCCGGGGCGAACGGGGGCGTCATCGGCAGGGCCTCGGCAGCGGCGGTCAGGGAAGGATCGGTGCCGCAAATGCCCGTTCCGCCCCGCGAAGGCAAGGCCGCCCCCGCCACGGATTGCGCAAAATTGCGGCACTTCCGGAAAACCTGCCCGGAAACCGCACAGGAGACGCCGATTTCAGCGCCGGGAAAATTGAATTCCCCCCGCTTCGACCCGATATGCCGAAAGAGCGGGCGCCGGGCGACCATGACGCCCCGATTGGCATGTCATCTAAGGGAGTTATGGCCGTGAGCAAGGCGATGGAACGCCTCGACGATTTTCTGCACAAGGACACCAGCGCGGGCATCGTGCTGATCATTGCGACGATCCTGGCCCTGCTGGCCAGCAATTCGGGCCTTGCCGAGGCCTATAACCACTTTCTTCACATGCACATGAAGATCGAGATCGGCACCCTCGTCATCGACAAGGGGCTGAGCCACTGGATCAATGACGGGCTGATGGCGATCTTCTTCTTCCTCGTCGGGCTGGAGATCAAGCGCGAGCTGGTCCAGGGCGACCTGTCGAGCTTCGACAAGGCGGTTCTGCCGCTCTTCGCCGCGATCGGCGGCATGGCGGGGCCCGCGGCGATCTACTGGGCGATTAATTCCGGCTCTCCCGAGACGCTGGACGGCTGGGCGATCCCGGCGGCGACCGACATCGCCTTCGCGCTCGGCATCTTGGCGCTGGTGGGCGCGCGGGCGCCGGTCTCGCTGAAGATCCTGCTCCTGGCCATTGCCATCATCGACGACCTGGGCGCGATCATCATCATCGCCGCCTTCTACAGCTCGGACATGTCGATGGTGGCGCTCTGCGTTGCCGGGCTCGGCGTGATCGCCGCCGTCGGGCTGAACCGGCTGGGGGTGAACCGCACCTTCCCCTATGTCGCCTGCCTGATCTTCGTCTGGGTCTGCGTGCTGAAATCCGGGGTCCACGCGACCCTGGCCGGCGTGCTGGTGGCGCTGACCGTGCCGCTGACCACCAAGGACGGCAAGGAGGGGCTGGCCCCGCAGATGGAGAAGGGGCTGCATGTCTATGTCAGCTTCCTGATCCTGCCGATCTTCGCCTTTGCCAATGCCGGGGTCAGCCTTTCGGGGATCACCGCCGACATGCTGCTCAGCCCGGTGCCGCTGGGCATCGCCGCGGGGCTGTTCTTCGGCAAGCAGGCCGGGGTCTTCCTGATCATCCTGGCGATGGGGGCGACCGGGCTTGCCCGTCTGCCCAAGGGCGCGACTTATGCCCAGCTTTACGGCCTGGCGTGCCTGACCGGCGTGGGGTTCACCATGAGCCTGTTCATCGGCGGCCTGGCCTTCTCGGACGAGACGCTGATGAACGAGGTGCGCCTGGGCGTGCTGGCGGGCTCCATCCTGTCGGGGGTCGTGGGCTTCGCCGTGCTCTATCTCAGCGGCAAGCCCGCCGCGCAGGAGGCGCCGCAGCCGCAGGCCGGCTGACCGGCCCGGCAGCGGGATGAGGATCGGGCGCGGGGGATCTCCTCCGCGCCCTTTTCATGTCGGCCGGGATCAGAAATCGATCGCCAGCCCCTTCTTCTCCCAGTCGCCATAGCGGACCGGCTCGGGCCCGTCGCGACCGCCCAGCTCCTTCGGCAGGGCCTCGGCTGCCTCGGCGGCGCGCCGCCGCGCCGCG
>NZ_JACVXA010000107.1 GCF_014903745.1 Mangrovicoccus algicola
GCCGCGACCGGACCGGGCGGGCCCAGCCGGTCGCGGCGGCGGTGGCGGAGGCGCTGGCGGGGCTGGCGCTGCTGGCCTTGTGGCTCGATCCCGTGCCGCTGGCCTGGTCCGTGCCGCGGCTGGAGGGGTTCGATTTCACCGGCGGCGGCCGGGTCTCGCTGCAATTCGCGGTGATCGCGGTGACGCTGATGCTGTATCACGGGGCCCAGATCGGCGAGGTGCTGCGCGGCGGCATCCTGTCGGTGCCCCCCGGCCAGCGCGAGGCCGCGCAGGCCCTGGGCCTGTCGCCGCGCCAGGCCACGCGGCTGGTCGTGCTGCCGCAGGTGCTGCGCCTGATCGGGCCGCCGATGAACAACCAGTATGTCAACCTGATCAAGAACACCTCCGTGGCCATCGCCGTGGGCTATTCCGACCTGATGTCGGTCTCGGGCACGATCATCAACCAGACCTTCCGCCCGCTGGAGATGATGCTGCTGACGATGGCGGTGTATCTGGCGATCTGCCTGGCGGTGACCACCCAGCTGAACCGGCTGGGCGACCGGCTGCGCCGCAGGGAGGGCCGCTGAGATGGGGTCGTTTCCGCGCCGTCTGCGCCCCGCCTCCCTGCCCGCCCTGATCGTCAGCCTGGCGGCGCTGCTGCTGTGCCTGCCCGTCGCGGCGGGCGCACTGCGCTGGGTCGTCGCCGATGCTGTCTGGCCATGGGACCCGGCCGCGCTCTGCGCGGAGCGCGCGGGCATCTGCTGGCCCTTCATCACCGAGAAGGCCGGGCTGATCTTCTTCGGCACCTATCCGCATGACCTGCTGTGGCGCCCCTGCATGGCCAGCCTGCTGCTCTGCGCGCTGGCGGTGCTGACGGGGCTGTGGCTGAGCGGGCGCGGGACGCGGCCGGGCGCGGCCGGGCTGGCCCTGCTCTGGGCGGCGGTGCTGGCGGCGGCGCTGGTCCTGCTGGGGGGCGGGGTCTGGGGCATGGTCCCCGTGGGCAGCCTGCGCTGGAACGGGCTGCCGGTGCTGCTGCTGCTGTCGCTGGGATCGGTCGCGCTGGCCTTTCCGCTGGGCGTGCTGCTGGCGCTGGCGCGCGAACAGGACCGCAACCGGCTGACGGCGTGGCTGGCGGCCTGCTATATCGAGACGGCGCGCGGCGTGCCAATGCTGACCGTGCTGTTCACCGGCATCTTCGTGCTGCCGCTGATGCTGCCGTCGGGCAGCGCGCTGCCGCCTGTGGCGGCGGTGCTGGTGGCCCTGATCCTGTTCCATGCCGCCTATTTCGCCGAGGATATCCGCGGCGGGCTGCGGGCGCTGCCGCGCGGGCAGGCGGAGGCCGCGCAGGCGCTGGGGCTGTCGCGGCGGTCGCGCCTGGGCGAAGTGCTGCTGCCGCAGGCCATCCGCCGCGCGCTGCCGTCCATCGTCAACAGCGTGATCGGCGCCTACAAGGACACGTCGCTGGTGGTGGTGGTCGGCATCCACGACCTGACCGCCACCGCGCGCATGGCCTTTTCCGATCCCGCCTGGCGGGCCCAGGCGCTGGAGGGCTATTTCGTCATCGGCCTGTGGTTCTTCATGTCCTGCGCCTTCCTGTCGATGATCGGGCGCCGCCTGCAGCGGCGGGAGGCGGGGCAGTGAGCCGGGGGGATCTGCCTGCCAAAGAGGCAGATCCGCATATTTCCGGCGAGATCGGGGGCGGGCCGGCCATTCTGTCGCAAATTTCTTACGATGTACGTGTATACAGGTATGGCGACGACTCGGGCGTCGATCCCCACACCCACAGCCCCAGAACGGATAGCATCATGAAACCTTTCCTCTCCTGCCTCCTGCTTGCCGCCGCCACGCTGGCCGCCCCCGCCGCCTTCGCCGGCGCGGTTCTCGACGACATCAAGTCCGGCGACCGGCTGATCTGCCTCGTGAACCCCAATTCGCCCGGCTTCTCGGTCCCCGACAGCCAGGGCGTCTTCCAGGGCTTCAACACCGATTTCTGCCGCATGGCCGCGGCCGCGATCCTGGGCGATGCCGACAAGGCGGATATCCGCGGCATCGGCTTTTCCGACGCGATGAAGACGCTGGTGGCGCGCGGCGCGCATATGGCGTCGCGCTCGATCACCCGCACGGGCACGCGCGATGCCGATGCGGGCATGACCTTCGTCGCGACCACCTTCTATGACGGGCAGGGCTTCATGGTGCCGAAATCCCTGGGCGTGGCGCGGGCCGCCGACCTGGCCGGGGCGACCGTCTGCGCCGAGGACGGCTCCACCACGCTTCTGACCCTGGCCGACTGGTTCGGCGATCGCGGCATGGCATACCGGGTGGAGAACATCGCCGACAAAACCGCGCGGCTGGAGGCCTTTTTCGCGGGCAAATGCGACGTCTATGCCTCCGATGTCACCGCGCTGAATTCCGACCGGCTGCTGGCGGCCGCCCCGGACGACTACGTGATCCTTCCCGAGGTGATCTCCAACGAGCCGCTGACGCTGGTCACCCAGCCCGACCAGGACCTTGAATCGGCGGTGTTCTGGGCCTTCCAGGTGATGCTGAATGCCGATCGCCACGGTCTGACCTCGCAGAATGTGGAGGCGGCGCGCGCGGATCTGGGCAGCCAGCCCCAGGCGGTGGCGCGCCTGCTGTCCTCCGATGGCGCGGCGACCGAGATGGCGGCCAAGCTGGGCCTGCCGGGCGACTGGGCCTATCAGGTGATCCGCCAGGTCGGATCCTATTCCGAGGTGTTCGAGCGCCACCTGGGCGCCGGGACGCCCTTCGCGCTGAGCCGCGCGGGCACCGTCAATGCCGATGCCGCGGATGGCGGGCTGATGTATCCCTACCCGATCCGCTGAAACCTGCGCCGCCGCGGGGCCCCGAGGCCCCCCGCGGCGGCGTTTCTTCCCCCGAAGGCCGCGTATCGACAAGAAAAGGACATCGAGAATGGGCATGATCGAGCCGGAGAAATACTCGCCGCAGCAGCGCAGGCAGCTCATGGACCTGGAAACGAGCATCCGCACCGAGATCGCCGCCCCCCGGGGCGGACGGATCGTCACGATGGGGTTCCCCGGGCTGGCCTTCGGCATCGACGGCGGCGCCTATCTCGATCCCGCCAGGATGGCCGCGACGCTGGATCATCCCGTCCTGTCGCGTTGCGGCCTGCTGGCCGTGCTGGTGGAGCCCGGCGAAATGCCGGGCGGCGCCCTGGCGGCGCTGGAAACGGCCTGCACCGCGCGCGGCACCGGCTTTGCCCATCTGCCGATCGAGGATTACAGCGTGCCGGGACCCGGGTTCCGGGCCGGATGGGCGCAGATCGAGAGCCGGGTGGCGCGGATCCTGGAAGACGGCGGCACGCTGGGCCTGTCCTGCCATTACGGCGCCGGGCGCTCGGGGCTGATCGCCGCCGGCCTGCTGATCGACCAGGGCCTGTCCGCCGAGGCGGCGCTGGAGGTGCTGCGCGGCCAGTTCCCCGATTCGGTGGAAAGCGCCGCGCAGCTGGACTGGCTGGCCGCCCGGGCGCGCGACCGCGCGGCTGCCGCCCTCCGGCCCGCCTGAGACCGGAGCCTGCCATGTCCTTTCCCGCCCGCATCGACACGGTCGCCCGCGCCGTGCCCGCCGCTCCGGTCATCGAGGTGTCCGGCCTGAACAAGTGGTACGGACCCTATCATGCCCTGCGCGACATCGACCTGACGGTGGCGCAGGGCGAGCGGATCGTCATCGCCGGGCCCTCGGGTTCGGGCAAGTCCACCCTGATCCGCTGTCTCAACGGGCTGGAGACCCATCAGAAGGGCCGCATCGTGGTCCACGGCTCGGAGCTGTCCCGCGCGCCGGGCGGCACGCCCGGCATCGGCGCCGAGATCGGGATGGTGTTCCAGCAGTTCAACCTGTTCCCGCACATGACCATCCTGGAGAATTGCATGCTGGCGCCGATGCGCGTGCGCGGGCTGCCCCGGGCCGAGGCGGAGGCCCGCGCCCGCCAGTTCCTGGACAAGGTGCGCATCGGCGCGCAGGCCGGGAAATACCCGGCCATGCTTTCGGGCGGCCAGCAACAGCGCGCCGCCATCGCGCGGGCATTGTGCATGCGCCCCAGGGTGATGCTGTTCGACGAACCGACCTCGGCGCTCGATCCGGAGGTGATCCGCGAGGTCCTGGATGTCATGGTCGCGCTGGCGGCGGAGGGCATGACCATGATCTGCGTCACGCATGAGATGGGCTTTGCCCGCGAGGTGGCTGACCGGATGATCTTCATGGACGAGGGACAGATCGTCGAGGAGGCGCCGCCGGCGGCCTTCTTCGACGCGCCGCGCCATCCCCGCACGCAGCATTTTCTCAGCCGCATCCTGGGCGCCTGAGCCGCGGGCGCGCGAAGGGGCTTGCCAATGCGCCTGTATCCGACATAATTTGTCGGAAATCGGACGGCCCCAAGCGGGTCCGTCCCGGCGACCAGCGACTGCCCGGCTTCCGGCGCATGCCATTGCCTGCGACTGCTCGGAGGAGAGAGCTGATGACAGACAGGACGGATCCCGCCAGGGACAGGTCCCAGGCCCCGGAGGCGCCGGCTGCCATGGCGCGCATGGAGACCGTGCTGAGCGCGCCGGAGGCCCGGACCCTTCGGGTCGCGCGCTACCTGTTCCAGAGTTTCGCCCGCCCGGCCAGCCATGCCTGGCGGCAGGCCCTGGCCGAGGCGGTCCACCTGCCCGGCGGGATGGCGGCGCTGCCGCCGCTCTGCGCGGCGATCGAGGAGATGCTGGTGGCCCGCGGCTCGGCGCTGCGCTTTGCCAATCCCGACTGTCCCGGCTGCGCGGCGCGGATCACCCCGCATGAACGCCAGTTCATGGCCTGCCTGCGGATGGTGGCGCGCGGCGAGATGGCCGCGGCGGAGCGGCATGCGATGCTGCTTTGCGAAGCCAATGACAGCCGCGCCTTTCTTGCCGGGCTGACCCGCATTCCGGGGGCGGCCACATGCTGACCGCCATGTCCGGCCATGTCCTGCATGTTCCCACCCCTACAGCCAGGAGACCCGCCATGGAAGATGGCAGCCTTGCCCCCACGCCCTTTCCGCAGCTTCCGCGTTTCGATGCGCGCGACCTGATCCGCGACGGCACCACCGCGCTGATCGAGCTGGATGGCCAGATCTACACCCTGCGCATCACCCGCGCGGGCAAGCTGATCCTGACGAAATAGCGGCGCGGCGGCCCGCGCGACCGGCGCGCGGCCCGATCCGGCAGGGGCCCCGTCTGGCTGGATGATCTCTGGCTGGAAAGGGGCTCCGGCGGTCCGGAATTGGAAGGCGCCCGCGCCCGCTGGCATATGGCTGACTTGGCGCGGCGGCATTCCGTCGACGGCGTGGCTCGCTGGGCTGGCTTTCAGCTTGCGACCTGCTGGCGGCGTCGTCGTTGATCCCTACATATGCGATCCGGCGCGGCCTTCAAGCATAAAAAACCTGACAAAAATTCTTTATTTCAAGGGCTTGCGGAGGCGCTTTCCCGAGTGAAAAACTCGGGATGCCGCCCTCAGGCCGCCGGCGCCACGGGCCAGAGGCCGCGCAGCCGCGGCAGAAGCGCGTCCAGCTGCGGCCGGTCCAGCATGTGGCCGCCCTCCAGGGGATGCAGCCGCATCGTCGCGCGGGTGAAGCGCGCCCAGCCCTGCGCCTCGTCCCGGGACACGACATGGTCGCCGCGCGCGGCAAAGACCTCGACCGGACAGTCCAGCGGCGGGCCCGGGGGGATCCTCCCTGCCGCGCAGGCGGCGAAATCGGCGCGCAAAACCGGCTCGAACAGGGCGCGCAGCCCGGCATCCTGCAGCAGCTCGGCCGGGGTGCCGCCCATGCGCGCGATCTCCTTCCAGAACCCGGCGCTGTCGCGTTCCAGCAGGTCCAGCCGCCGGGTTCCGTCCGCAAGCCGGTCCGGCGGCAGCGCCCCCAGCACGAAAACCACCTCCGGGCCGGGCAGGCCGCGCGCCGCCAGCTCGCGCGCCAGCAGGCAGGCCAGCGTGCCGCCCATGGAATAGCCGAACAGCCCGTAGCGCGGCGGCAGGGCGGGGGCCAGCTCCGCCGCGAGGCAGGCGGCGCGGGCCGTCATGGTCGCGGGGGCTTCTTCGCGCAGCCGGGCGTCGCGGCCCGGCAGGGCGGGGGCCATCACGGCAGCGTCGCGGCGCATCCAGGGCCGGAAATTGGACGCGCCCGCCCCGGCCGGGGGCAGGCAGATCAGTGCGGGCAGGCGGTCGGTCATCGCGGGGGGCGGCACGGTTTTCGGGTCATGGCCGCCATCATAGCCGCGGCGGCGCCGGGGCTGAACCCCGCCGCGCGGCGTCCCGGCGCGACGCAAGGTCTTTGCACGGCCCCGTGCCGATGGGATAGAGCGCATCGCGGGACGGATGCAGGGCAGGCGGGGCGGAAGGTGACGGCGGCGCAGCAGGCGGGCATGGCGGGGGAACGGGGCGGCGCATTGCGCCTGCGCGGTCTCTCCGGCTGCGCGCCGATCGCCGCGCCGGGGGTGTTCTGGCGGTCCTGCCGGGTCGCGCTGGGAAATGTGGATCACGTCCGGCACGGGACGCTGCGGCTGGAGCTGCCGGAGGCGCTGGCAGGCGCGCGGCCCGCGCGGCGCGCGGAGTTCCTGGGCGGGCGGCTCTGTGCCGCGCTGGCCCTGCGCGCGGCGGGCAGCGACGGGGCGGTGGGCCGCGCGGGGCGGGTGCCGGTCTGGCCGGCGGGGTTCTCGGGCTCGATCACCCATGCGCAGGGCCGGGTCCTGGCGGCGGCCTGCCGGGGGGGCGCCGGGATCGGGATCGACCTGGCGCCGCTCTTTTCCGCGGCGCTGGCGGCCGAGCTGGGGCCGCGGCTCGGCGTCCCCGTCGGCCTGCCCGGCCGGGACGCGGCGCGGCAGGCGACGCTCCTCTTCGCGGCGCGGGAGGCGCTTTTCAAGGCGCTTTCGGCCGGGCTGGCCGATATTCCCGATTTCGGCGCGGCGGTGCAGCTGGGCATTGCGGGGGACCGCGTCCTCCTGCGGTTCCGGGGCGGGGCATGGCCGGTCCGCTTCCGGTTCGTCGCGGGGGCCTGCATTGCCCTGGCGCGGGCGGAGACGCGGCTGGATGGCGAGGCGGTGCCGGGCTGGCCGGGCGGATCGCACAGGGGGGACGCAGGCGATGGGACAGCCGCGGCATGACCGGGCGGCCGGGGCGGGACGGCTCCGCATCGCGGGGCATTTCGGCGAGTTCCTGCAGGGACGGCTGGGCCCGGCCGGGCCGCTGGTGCTGGTGACGCTGCCCTGCGCGGCGGCGGGGGTCGTCGCGCTTCATCGCCCGGCTCCGGCGCTGCGACTGCAGGGCGATGCGCTGCGTCCCGACCGGGCGCGCGCGATGCTGGCGCAGCTGGGGGCCGGGCTGCGCGGGCGGGTGCTGATCCGGGCGCTTGACGAACCGGGCGGCGGCACCGGCACCTCGACCGCCGCGCTCCTGGCGCTGGCCCGTCTGGCGGGGCAGGGCGGGCGGCCGCCACAGGACCTGGCCCGGGCCGCGCTTGCCGTCGAAGGGGCCAGCGATCCGCTGATGTTTCCGGCGCCCGGGCGGGTGCTCTGGGCCTCGCGCGAGGGCCGGGCGCTTGCCTGCCTGCCGCCGCTCCCGGCGATGCAGGCGATCGGCGGCCTGCTGGGGCCGCCCTGCCGCACCCGGCCGCAGGACATGCGCTATCCCGACATTTCCGATCTCGTGGCGCGCTGGCAGGCGGGACCCGGAGCGGCGGAGGCCGCGCGCCTGGCCTCGCAAAGCGCGGCGCGCACGCTGGCGCTGCGCGGCCCGGCCGGGGACCCGAC
>NZ_JACVXA010000108.1 GCF_014903745.1 Mangrovicoccus algicola
CATCTCAAGCGCGGTGCTCCCCGCGGGAGCCTGCGGCACGAGGCCGGTGCTGCCCTCGGGCACCGAGGGCTGCAGCACGGCGGCCGGCGCGGCGGAGGCGGTCATCGGATGGGTGCCCGCCGAGACCGGGCGCAGCGCCTCCGTCCCGGTGGCGCCCGCACTGCCGGTAGAGCCGGCCCGGGCCACGGGCAGCACCGGCGCCGTGCCCTCGGGGGCGGCGGGAACCAGCGCGGCATCGGCGACGCCCGCAGGTGTCAGCGCGGTGGTGCCGCCCTGCCAGGCAGAGCAGCCGGCGAGGCCCAGCCCCGCGAGAACCAGAGCCAGACCTGCCTTCATGTCACCACCATTTTCCGGGCTTGGCCGCGAAACCCGCGGCGGTTTCCAGCACCTGCGCCTGGTTCAGCAGCGCGCCCTCTTCCCAGGGCCTGCCGATCAGCTGCAGCCCCATCGGCAGCCCCTCGCCGCTCAGCCCCACCGGCACCGCGATGCCCGGCAGCCCGGCAAGGTTCAGCGTCACGGTGAAGACGTCGTTGAGATACATCTCCACCGGATCGGCGTTCTTCATCCCGCCCAGCGCGAAGGCCGGGGTCGGGGTGGCGGGCGCCAGGATCGCGTCGATGCCCGCCGCGAAGGCCTGTTCGAAATCGCGCTTGATCAGCGTGCGCACCTTGCGCGCCTGGTTGTAATAGGCGTCGTAGAACCCCGCCGACAGCACGTAGGTGCCCACCATGATGCGGCGGCGCACTTCCGGGCCGAAGCCTTCGGCGCGGGTCTTCTCGTACATCTCGGTGATGCCGTCGCCCTGCGCCAGCGTCGCGCGATGGCCGTAGCGCACCCCGTCATAGCGCGCCAGGTTCGACGAGGCCTCGGCGGGCGCGATCACGTAATAGGCCGGCAGCGCGTATTTCGTGTGCGGCAGCGAGATGTCGACGATCTCGGCCCCGGCATCGCGCAGCATCGCCGCGCCCTCGTCCCACAGCTTCGCCAGGTCGTCGCGCATCCCCTCGACGCGGTATTCGCGCGGGATGCCGATCTTCTGGCCGCGGATGTCGCCGGTCAGCATCGCCTCGAAATCCGGCACCGCCAGGTCGGCCGAGGTGGAATCCTTCGGATCGTGCCCGGCCATCGCGCCCAGCATGATCGCCGCGTCGCGCACCGTCTTGGTCATCGGCCCGGCCTGGTCCAGAGACGAGGCATAGGCGACGATCCCCCAGCGCGAACAGCGCCCGTAGGTGGGCTTCAGCCCGGTCGTGCCGGTGAAGGCCGCAGGCTGCCGGATCGATCCGCCGGTATCCGTCCCGGTCGCCGCCAGGCACAGATCGGCCGCCACCGCCGCCGCCGAGCCGCCCGAGGACCCGCCCGGCGTCAGCGCCTTGCCGTCCGTCCCCTTCCAGGGATTGACCGCCGCGCCATAGACCGAGGTCTCGTTGGAGCTGCCCATGGCGAATTCGTCCATGTTCAGCTTGCCCAGCATGACCGAACCCGCCTCCCACAGCTTCGCAGTCACGGTGGATTCGTATTCCGGCGCGAAGCCTTCGAGGATGCGGCTGGCCGCCTGGCCCGGCACGCCCCTGGTGCAGAACAGGTCCTTCACCCCCAGCGGGATGCCGCACATCGCGGGCGCATCGCCCGCCTTCAGGCGGTCATCGGCCGCGGCGGCCTGCGCGCGGGCGATCTCGGGCGTGTGATGCACGAAGGCATTCAGCGCCCCCGCCTCCGCGATGGAGGAGAGGCAGGCCTCGGTCAGCTCGACCGCCGTCACCTCGCCCTTGCGCAGCGCGTCGCGCGCCCCCGCGATCGTCAGTTTCGCCAGCTCGCCCATCACTCGACCACCTTCGGCACCGCAAAGAACCCCTCGCGCGCATCCGGCGCATTCGACAGGATCCGTTCCTGCATCCCGCCATCCGTCACGCCGTCGGTGCGGCGCTTCAGCCGCATCGGCGTGACCGAGACCATCGGCTCCACCCCGTCCACGTCGACCTCGCCCAGCTGCTCGATGAAGCCCAGGATATTGTTGAACTCCGCCGCCAGATGCGGCAGCTCTTCGGGCTCCACCTTGATGCGGGCCAGCTTGGCCACCTTGGCCGCGGTGCCTTCGTCGATCGACATGCAGGTCTCCGTTCTCAGATCGGCCCTTGCAATAGACTCATGCCGGGCGTCCCGCAACCATGTGGCGGCGATAGACCTCGATCATCCAGCCCAGCATCGCCGCATTGAGCAGGTGCCAGGCGAAATGCGTGCCGATGGGCCAGGCGCTGCACAGGCTCTCATCGAGGCTGCGCGCCACCAGCGACAGGCACAGCAGCCCCGCCCCGATCCCCAGCCCCCGCGCCGTGGCGGGCGCCCGCCGCGACAGGGCCAGCGCATGGACCGCGATCAGGACAGGCACCGGCCAGTAGACCGCCGAGACCGCGAAACCGGGCAGCGCCTCGAAGACCGGCACCGTCAGCATCGCATAGGGGATGACCATCGCCGTCGCCGCCTTCGAGGCCCTGACCGGCAGGCGCCAGAAATTGCGGTGCGCGGTGTACAGGTAGGCCAGCACGAAACAGCCGATGGGGATCACGTCGGCCAGCCCCGCCCAGGCCGTGGCCAGGGTGTGGAACAGGAAGGAGCCGATGCCGATCGCCGCCAGCAGCAGGCACAGAAGCGGCGCCTGCATCAGCCCCTGCCCGCGGCAGCGGCGCCACATGATCCAGGCGGCCAGCACGAAGGCCAGGTTGGTCGCGGCATTGACCGGCTCGGCCCAGAAGGACGCATCCAGCCTTTCGCAATAGCCGTCGATCTGCCGGGTCCATTCCATTTTCCGCGCTCCGCACTAGGGTCTGCCCGGCAACCAACCTAGGAGGGTTCCATGAAATTCACATGGCTCGGACATTCCGGCTTCCGCATCGAGATCGGCGACCAGGTGCTGCTGCTCGATCCCTGGATCACCGGCAACCCGGTCTTCCCCCAGGACCGCCGCGCCGAGGCGATCGCGGGGGCCACGCATATCCTGCTGACCCACGGACATTTCGACCATGCCAATGACGTGGTGTCCATCGCGCGCGAGCTGGACATCCCCGTGGTCGGCATCTTCGACCTGGTCGACCCGATGGCCGAACGCGAGGGCATCGCCTCGGTGGGCTTCAACAAGGGCGGCACCGTCCCGCTGGGCTCGGTCGGGGTGACCATGGTCAATGCCGTGCATTCCTCCACCCTGCCCTCCGCCGACGGGCCCCGCCCGGCCGGCAGTGAGGCGGGGTTCGTGCTCGATGACGGCACGCGCCGGGTCTATGTCTCGGGCGATACCGACGTGACCATGGACATGGAGCTGGTCGAGGCGCTGCACGCCCCCGAGATCGGCATCCTCGCCTGCGGCGGGCATTTCACCATGGACATGGCCCGCGCCGCCTATGCGGCGAAGCGGTTCTTCAATTTCCGCACGGTGATCCCCTGCCATTACAAGACCTTCCCGCTCCTGGCGCAGTCGGCCCAGGTGCTGAAGGACGGGCTGCCGGGCGTCGATGTGATCGAGCCCGAGGTGATGGGCACGATCGACCTCTGACACCGTCCCGGGCCGGGCTCCGACCCGGCCCCTCCCCGATCCCGGCTCAGAAGGGCCGGTCGGCGGCGAAGACCGCGTCCATCGCCGCCTGCGTCCCCTTCGAGAATTCCAGCGGGCAGGCATAGGGCGTGCCCTCGCGCGCCGCCAGGTTGAACGCCGCGGCCTGCAATTCGTAATGCGCCTCCACCGGGAACCGCTCCACCATGGTGGTCATTCCCCGCGACAGCTGCAGCTGCGATTCGCCGAAGACCCGCGCATTGAAGGGCACGGTGACGCGCAGCACGCCCTTCGTGCCATGGAAGGTCATTTCCTGGCGCGGCGACAGGCGGATCGAGGTGAAGACGCTGTAATCCGCCCCGCCCAGCCGGGCATTGATCCGCGCATAGGTGTCCACCCCGTTCTCCCAGCGCAGCCGGGCCTCGATCTCCTCGGGTTCGCAGCCGGTGGCAAAGCGCGCCGCGCCCAGCACGTAGACCCCGATATCGCGCAAGCCGCCGCCGCCCGTGGCGGCCTGGTTGCGGATATTGGCCAGGTCGGGATTGTCGAAGCTGAACGCCCCGTCGATGCGCCACAATTCCCCCAGCGCGCCGTCGGCGATCAGCGCGCGCACGCGCTGCCATTGCGGATGATGCACGATCATGAAGGCCTCCGCCGCCAGCACGCCCGCGCTGTCGCGCGCCGCGATCAGCCGGTCGAACTCCTCCGCGCGCAGCGTCATCGGCTTCTCGCACAGCACGTGCTTGCCCGCCGCCATCGCCTTCAGCGACCATTCGACATGCAGGCTGTTGGGCAGCGGCACATAGACGGCATCGATCCCGGGATCGGCCAGCAGCGCGTCATAGCTGTCATGGACCCGCAGCCCCGGCGCGAAGGCCCGGAACGGCGCGGCCTTGCCCCCGTCGGAGGTCGCCAGCGCGGCCAGCTGGCCGCCCGCCGCCAACGCGATGGCCGGCCCCATATGTTCGCGCGCGAATTTCGACGCGCCCAGGATTCCCCAGCGAAAATCGGTCATGTGCTCCTCCATCTGCACCCGGCCCTGCCCGGCGGCACGGCCCCCGCCGACGGGACGCGGGAGGAGCCTGTCCTCCCCCGCCCCGGGCGGCCATGCCGCTTCGGCCGGCTCGCCCGAGGTAGATCACGCCGCGCCGCGCGCCGCCATGGACCGAATGGCCGCGCATCCCGCGCCGCCGCAAGCGGGCGCCGCGCCCGGATATCGGACCACCGGCGGAGACCATGAAGGAGGGGATAAGGTGAGAGGCTGGACAACGACCCAAGCGGGGCTCGTTACGGCTGCTTCCTTCCGGACCTGACCGGGTTGGCGAGGCGCCTGCCCGCGCCAACCTCTCGGGGGGTGATCTACGCGGTCCCGCGGCGGGTTTCAACCCCCCGGTTTCCCGGACCCGGCCCGGGCCCCCGGCCATGGCCCGCCCCGCGATCCGACCGGCGACATGCCGCCGAGTTCACATCCAAGTCATCCCGCGGCGGGGAAAAACGCGCTAGATTCCCGGTAGTCCATGAAGATTGCCGGAGAGTCGCCGACCGTGTTCCAGCCCGCCCTTGCCGCCATCCGCTTCGGCACCGGCCGAAGCCCGCTGCATCCCGACCCGGAGGCGCCTGCGGCGATGCTGGCCGCCCTGGCCGCGCCGGATGCGGCGGCGGGCGCCTTCCCGGTGTCTCCGGTGGAGGACGTGCTGCACTGGGTCGAGCCCATGCGCGAGCTGCAGCGTGCCGGGCGGGGGGCCGATGCGCAGCGGCTGGAGCTGCTGCGCGAGATCCGCAAGGCGGAACGCCCCTACGAGGCGGCGAATCTGGCGGCCGTGCTGGCGCGCGGCATCGGGGCCGGGGACGGGTTCCGCGACCGGCTGACCCTGTTCTGGGCGGATCACTTCGCCACTGCGGGGCGCGGCCCCTTCCTGCGCAACCGCGTCGACAGCTATGTCGATGCCGCCATCCGACCGCATGTGGCGGGCCGGTTCGAAGACCTGCTGAAGGCGGCGGTTCTTCATCCGGTGATGCTGAAATACCTGGACCAGACCAGTTCCATCGGCCCGGAGTCGCGCGTCGCGCAGAAGGGCGGGCGCGGCGGGCTGAACGAGAATCTGGGCCGCGAGGTGCTGGAACTGCACACGCTGGGCGTCGGGGGCAGCTACGGCCAGCAGGACGTGCGCCAGATGGCCGAGCTTCTGGCCGGGGTCACCATGACGGACGAGCTGGAAACCGTGTTCCGCCAGGCCCGCGCGGAACCCGGGGCGGAACATGTCCTGGGGTTTTCCAGCAATGCCCGGCGCGACCGGATGTGGGACGTGGAGCAGGCCCTGACCTACCTTGCGCGCCACCCCGACACGGCCGCGCATCTGAGCCGCAAGCTGGCGGTGCATTTCCTCTCCGACGCCCCCCCGGACGACCTGGTGACGGCGATGACGACGCGCTATCGCGAGACCGGCGGCGATCTCGCGCAGGTCTATGCCGCGATGCTCGACCATCCCGCATCCTGGGATCCGACGCTGCACAAGATCCGCCGCCCGGTCGATTTCGTCATGGCAAGCCTGCGCGGGCTGGGCGCGGATCCCCGGGCGCTGGTGACGATGGCGGAAGAGACCCCGCAGCGGATCTACGGCCGGTTCATGCAGCCGATGCGGTTCATGGGACAGGACTGGAACGAACCGGAGGCCCCCAATGGCTGGCCCGAGGAAGCGGCGGCCTGGGTCTCGGCCACCGCCCTGTCGGAGCGGCTGAAATGGGCGCTGCGCGTCACCGAGCTCCCCGGCGTGCCGCAGGATGCGGACCCCGTCCGGCTGGCCGAGGCCGGGCTCGGAGCGCTGCTGCCCGAGGAAGTCCGCTTTGCCGCGGGCGCGGCCGAGACCCGGCGCGAGGGGATCGCGCTGGTGCTGGTCTCGCCCGCCTTCCAGAGACGCTAGGACAAGGACCATGGCGATGACGATGACCGATCCCCTCCGCCGCGCGGGCCTTGACCGCCGCGCCTTCCTGCGGGGCTTCACCGGCTGCTGCCTCGCGGCGAGCCCGCTGCTGACGCCGATGACGCTGGCCTCGGCCCCCTCGGAAAACCGGCTTGTGGTGATCGTGCTGCGCGGGGCGATGGACGGGCTCGACGTGCTGCGCCCGGTGGGCGACCCGGCCTATGCCGCGCTGCGCCCGGGCCTGGCATCCGGCGCGGAGGCGCTGCCGCTGGACGGGTTCTACGCGCTGCATCCCGGCCTGACGGATCTGCTGCCGCTGTGGCAGGCCGGGCAGCTGGGCTTCGCCCATGCCGTGTCCACCCCCTATCGCGACAAGCGCAGCCATTTCGAGGGCCAGGACATCCTGGAGGCGGGGCTTCCCGCGATGACCGGCCAGGGGGCGCGCGACTCGGGCTGGCTGAACCGGCTGGCGGGGCTGATGCCCGGCGCGACGGCACGCACCACGTTCGATATCGGCCGCGAACCCGACCTGATCCTGCGCGGCCCCGCCCCCGCCAGCACCTGGTATCCCCAGCCCCAGCCCGGCCTCAGCAGCCAGGCGCGGCGGCTGGCGGACATGGTCTTCCACGAGGATCCGCTGTTCCGCGACCAGGCGGCGGCGATGTTCGACCTAGCCGAGGAAGAGGCCGGCGGCACCGATCGAAGCCAGCCCCAGCATCTCCAGGTCGCGGATTACCTTGCCGCGCAGCTGGCCGCGGAAACGCGGCTGGCGGCCTTCTCGATCACCGGCTGGGACACGCATGGCGGCCAGAAGGTGGCGCTGAAACGGCCGCTGAAGGAATTGTCGGAGACCATCCTGCGGCTGCGGCAGCAGCTGGGGCCGGTCTGGGACCGCACGGCGATCCTCGCCCTGACGGAATTCGGCCGCACCGCCCGGGAAAACGGATCCGGCGGCACCGATCACGGAACGGGCGGCGCGATGCTGATGGCCGGGGGCGCGGTGCGCGGCGGCCGGGTCTTCGCCGACTGGCCGGGCCTGGAGGAGGCCTCGCTCTATGACCGGCGCGACCTGCAGCCCACCCGCGATGTCCGCGCCCTGGCGGCAGGGGCGATCCGCACGCTCTACGGCACCGCGGCGGGCGACCTGGAAGCCAGGGTGTTCCCCGGCCTCGACATGGCCGGCACCCCGCAGATCGTGCTGTGACCCGCCTCAGCCCGGCGCGGCCCCGGCCGCCCGCATCTGCGCGGCCAGCCGCGCGACCAGCTCCGCCGCCGGAACCGCCGGGCC
>NZ_JACVXA010000109.1 GCF_014903745.1 Mangrovicoccus algicola
ACCGGCCGGCCCGGCCCGGCGCCGCGGGCGGCCAGGTCGGCGGCCGGCCGGGAGACGGGGTCCGGCCGCAGGGTGATGACGGTCAGTTCCGCCGGGCGTCCCAGCCGCAGCGCGAAGCCGATCCACAGCGCCGTGCCGTTATTGACATAGAGCTGCGAGGTCCCGATGCGGTAGAGCCCGGAGACGAAGCCGTCATTGAACCGCGCCACGATCCGGTCCAGCCCGCGCACCATCCCGCCATGGGTATGTCCCGAAAGCTGAAGATCCGCCCCTGCCGCCGCATTGGCGCGGGCATTGCCGGGACGGTGATCCATCAGGATCACGGGCACCCCGGCGGGCGCGCCGCTCAGCGCGGCGGCCACATCCGGCCCCGGCAGCCCGGCGCGCAGCGCCTGGGCATCGGGCACCCCGGCAATGACCAGCCGGGCGCCGCCGCGCTCCAGCACGACATGATCATTGGCCAGTTCCCGCATCCCCAGCGTCGCGTAATGCGCCATCCACGCATCATGCCCGAAATAGTATTCGTGATTGCCCGAGGTCACGAACACCCCGTATCGCGCCTCCAGCCCTGCCAGCGGCGCGACCGCGTCCTTGCGGTCGGGGATCGTTCCGTCGATCAGGTCGCCCGTCACCAGGATCAGGTCCGCCCGCTGGGCCATGGCGGCGGCCACCAGCCGTTCGGTCCAGGGGCGCTGGAACATCCGGCTGACATGCAGGTCGGTCAGATGCAGCAGGCGGACCCCGTCGAAGGCCGGATCCAGCCCCGGCAGCGCGATCTCCACCTGCTTCACCGGCGGCACGCGGATCGCCTGTCCGACCCCCCAGGCGGCGATGGCCAGCGCCAGGGCCCCGGCCCCGATGCGCAGCGTCGCGGGGGCCGGGCTCCATTGCCAGCGCAGGGCCGAGACAAGCAGGCTGCCCAGGTCCAGCACCAAGGCCAGCACCGCGCCGATCAGGATGGCGCCGTAGAGCCAGTTGACGGCGATGGCCAGCAGCCGCGGCACCTCGGGCGACATCATGCTGCCCCAGATCCAGATGGTGAAAAGCCGGTGCTGCGACACCAGCAGGACCAGCAGGGCCAGGCCCAGCAGGGCCGGCAGCGGCAGCCGCATCGGCCACAGGAGCCGCGCCACGAGATAAAGGCCGGGCAGGACGGAAACGATCTGGAACAGGGGCACGGAACACCTTCGGCAGGAGGAGGACGATCCGGCGGATCTATCCCGTCCCGCTACCCGGTGCGCGGGGAAAATCCCGCATGCCGCGATGAGCTGCATTCATGAAACCGTGAGCTGCCCTGCCCGGCCCCTGCCCGGTGCGCCCGGCTCAGCGCAGGGCGGTGAGGTTGTTGAACACCTTCTCCAGGATCAGGTTGGCCACCATCTGCTCCTCGCGCGACAGCCCGCGGAAGGCATGGTCGAACACCTCGTCGGCGATGGCGCGGGCGCGGCGGCGCATGTCATGGCCCGCGGGCGTCAGGCTGACCTCGCTGACGCGGCCGTCGCTGGCGCGCGATCCGGTCACGACCAGCCCCTGCGCCGTCATCCGCTGGATGATCTTGGTCGCGGTGTTCGGCTTGATGATGCAGAAGGTCGAGATCTCGGAGATCGACAGCGCCGTATCCTCGTAAAGCGACATCAGCACCCGCCAATAGGCGATGTCCATGTCGGCCGCCTTCAGCCGCGTCTCCATCACCTGCATGTAGCGCGAGGAGGTCTGGGTGATCCAGTAGAAGGGCCAGTCGGCCTTGTGGAAACCGGCCTCGTGCGGCGGCAGGGGATGGGTGTCTGTCATGGTCGCTCCCGGTGATCGCGTGAGGAGGTTCTAGCGCCGGGAGGCCCGGCGCAAAAGGGCCGCCGCTCAGCGCTGCAGCGAAGGCAGCCACAGCGCCATGGACGGGAAGGCCGCCACCAGCGCCAGCGTGACCAGCTGCAGCAGCACGAAGGGCAGAACCCCGGCATAGATTTCCGAGATCGAGGCGCCCGGCACCGAGGAGCGCAGGTAGAACAGCGCCATCCCCACGGGCGGCGTCAGGAACGAGGTCTGCAGCACCAGCGCCAGCAGGATCGCCACCCAGACCGGGTCGAAGCCGAAGCCGGTCAGCACCGGCATCACCAGCGGCGCCACGATCAGCACGATTTCCATCCAGTCGAGGAAGAAGCCCAGCAGGAACACCACGCCGATCACGAAGGCCAGCACCCCGTAGGGCCCGAAGGGCAGCCCCTGAAGCGCCGCGGCGATCACCTCGTCCCCGCCATAGCCGCGCAGCACCACCGAGAAGCAGGAGGCGCCGAAGATCAGCATGTAGAGGAACGCGGTCGTGCGCGCCGCGAGGTAGCAGACCTCGCGCAGCCCCGCCCAGTCGAGCCGCCGGTTGGCCAGCGCCAGCGCCGTCGCCCCGGCCGCGCCGATCCCCGAGGCCTCGGTCGGCGAGGCGATCCCGGCCACGATGGATCCCAGAACCGCCAGCACCAGCGCCAAGGGCGCCAAGAGCGCGGAAAGGAAATCTCGCAGCATCGCGCCGCGGCCGCGCCCGTCGGGGACCCGGCGATAGGCGGGCATCGCGCCGGGCACCAGCAGCGCCGAGACCACGATGAAGGCGGCGAAGGCCAGCGCCAGCGCGCTGCCCGGCAGGATCGCCCCCATGAAGAGGTCGCCCACCGGGATGCGCAGCTGGTCGCCCATCACCACGAGCATGATGGAGGGCGGGATCAGGATGCCGAGACAGCCGGTCGCGCCGACCGTGCCGAGGCTGAGCCTGCGCGAATACCCCGCCTCGAACATGGTCGGCACCGCGATCGTGGCCAGCAGCACGACCGAGGCGCCGATGATCCCGGTGGAGGCGGCCAGGACCACGCCGATCAGCACGACCGCGATGGCCAGCCCGCCGGGCGCCGGTCCCAGCACCGCGCGCATCGCCTTCAGCAGCCGCTCGGCGATTCCCGAGCGGTCCAGCATGAAGCCCATGAAGATGAACATCGACATCGGGATCAGCGAATAGCTGGAGATCGTGTCGAAGACCCGGTTGGCGACGAAGCCGATCATCCGCAGCTCGGCCATGTCGGCGATGTTCAGAGGCGACAGGAGGCTGCCCATCGCGGCGAAGAGGACGCCGACGCCGCCCAGCACGAAGGCGACCGGAAAGCCCGAGAACAGGATCACCATGAAGGCCGAGAAGAAGAGGAAGATGAAGAGCGCATCCATCGCTCACGCCTCCCGCCGCAGGAGCGTGCCGAGCGCCCGGGCCAGGAGGCTCAGCCCCTGCAGCGCCAGCAGGCTCAGCCCCGCCGCCATCACCCCCTTGATCACGTAGCGCGCGGGCAGGCCCGAGGGCATGGGCGAGCCCTCCTTCAGCGCCCAGGAATAGCCGAAGATCGTCCAGCCGTGCCAGCACAGCAGCCCGATGAAGGGGAAGAACAGGAAGACCAGCCCCGCCGCCTCCACCGCCGCCCTGCCCCGCGGCGACAGGCGCGCATGGATCATGTCGACCCGCACGTGATCCTCGCAGCGATAGGCCCAGGCCAGCGCCAGCATGACCGCGACGGCATTGAGGTGCCATTGCAGTTCCTCCAGCTCGATCATGCCGATATCGAAGACATAGCGCAGGACGACATTGACGAAGATGGTCAGCATCAAGAGAGGCAGGGCGAGGGCGCCGGCCTTGCCGGCGGCTTCGCACAGCCGGTCGATGGCGCGCAGGGCGGTGGTCATGGGGAAACTCCTGTCGGACGGAACCGGGCGGAAGCGGGCGGAAGCGGGCGGGGCCTGCCCCGCCCGCGCGTCTCATTCCTTGTGGTCGGTCCAGTCCTTGACCGAGGCGCGATAAGCCTCAAGCGACGCCCAGGTGCGGGCGAAATCCTCGTCCTTCTCGGATTGCTCGGCCATGACCTCGGCCGTCGCCTCCTCGAAGGCGGCCAGCACCTCCGGCGGGAAGCTGCGGATCTCGGTGCCCGCCTCGACGAATTGCTGCACCGCCTCCGCATTGGGAACCGAGGTCGAGGTGATCGACCAGATATGGGTCTCGCGGCAGGTATCCTCGATCAGCCCCTGCTGCGCCGGGGTCATGGCGTCCCATTTGCGCTTGTTGACGATCAGCTCGTTGATCGCCGCGGGCTGGTGCCAGCCGGGGAGATAATAGTAATCCGCCACCCGCTCGAAGCCCATGGCGGCGTCGATGGCGGGCATCGAGAATTCGGTGCCGTCGATGACGCCGCGTTCCAGGTTGGGATAGATGTCGCCGCCCGCCAGCAGAACGACCGAGGCGCCCATCTTCGCCATGACCTCACCCGCCAGCCCGGCAAAGCGGATCTTCTTGCCCTGAAGGCTGTCGACGCTGTCGATCGGGAAAGTGTACCAGCCGCCGGCCTCGGCATCCATCAGCCCGCAGGGCACGCTGACCACGCCCTGTTCGGCATAGATCTCGCGCCAGATGTCCAGCCCGCCGCCATTGTAGAGCCAGCCCAGATAGTCCATCGCATCCGGGCCGAAAGGCACGCCGCCGAAAAGCTGCACCGCCGGGAAGCGGCCCGCGACATAGAGCGGCGAGGTATAGCCCGCATCCAGCGTGCCCTGCTGCACCGCGTCGAAGATCTGCAGCGCCGGGACCAGCTTGCCCGCGTCATAGAGCTTGACCGCGATCTGGCCGCCGGAGATCTCGTTGATCCGCTCGGCGAAATGCTGGGCGTTCTGGCCCGAGGCGGGCAGGGTCAGCGGCCAGGCGGATTGCAGGTCCATGCGGACCTCCTGGGCGGCCGCAGTGCCGCAAAGCGAAAGCAGGGCCAGCGCCGAGACCGTCAGCGCGCGAAATTTTATAGGAATATTCATGTAGTTTCTCTCTGCCGGAACTCTGGATTTCAAAGCAGCTGGCCTGCTTTTTTCTGGATGGCGTCCCGATATTCCCTAGCCACGCCCCGGGCACAGCGCATGGGATTCTGTCCTCCGGGACGGCGGAAAACACGGGATGCTGAAAAATAGTGCGTGAAATTTCAGGCTCTGATCGAAGCTGCACCTGAAATAGATGAATTTTCCCAAAACAACCCACGGCGCGGGAGCATTTCGCGACCCGCTGCGGAAACGCACCTCTGGCGGCCGGATTTTTCTGACGAATCGTACCTAGTTACGCCAAAATCAGGAAAATCCTGACGGGTTTCGACCCTGACTGGCCCGGCGCAGCCATGCGCAGACTGCCCGGTAACGCTGCCCGACAGCCCCGCGATTGCGAAACCGCAGCCGCTTCAAAAACTGCGTGAATTTTCATCATTAAGGAACAGGCGCCTGAAAAGACTGCTCTCCTGCTGCGGACAAGGCCTCCTGGTTTCTCTGCGCCGGGCCGAAAATGCGATCGCCGGAAACGGGGCGATTGCTTGGTCGAATCCGTTACCGTAATTTTCACCTATCAACTGAAAGCCATGCCCGGCCCCGCCGCGGCGGGAAAGGAGGCAGGATGAGCGAGCCGAGCACGGGACAGGTGGTGACACGCCAGCTCGATCTGGGCACCGGCGGCGCGGATGCGGCCCTGCGCGTCCTCGTCAAGGAATGTCTCGGCATCGAGGGGATCGCCACGCGCTGCGGCTCTGCCGCCTTCGCCGATGCCCCGCCCGAAACCGGCCACAGCGCCATCGTGGAAAGGCTGATCGCGGCAGGCGCGCGGATCACCGGCACCGTCACCATGCACGAACTGGCCTTCGGCGTGAGCGGGGTCAACGCCTTTGCCGGGACCGCCGTCAACCCGCGCTGGCCCGACCGCATTCCCGGCGGCTCCTCCTCCGGATCGGCTGCCGCCGTCGCGGCGGGCCTGTGCGATTTTTCGATCGGCACCGATACCGGCGGCTCGGTGCGCCAGCCGGCCTGCTGCTGCGGGGTCTACGGGCTGAAACCGACCCTCGGCGCGATCGACCGCCGCGGCGCGATCCCGCGGGGCTCGTCGCTCGACGTGATCGGCCCCTTCGCCGCCAGCCCGGCGATGCTGACCCGCGCCGCGGCGATGATGATCCCGGGCTTCGCCCCCGCGACCGTGGACGCCCCGCGGCTGGCGCGGATTGCGGTGGATGCCGATGACGAGGTCGCCGCCGCGCTCGATGCCGCGCTGGCGCCCTTCGATCCGCCGGTGATCGCCCTGCCCTCCTTCGAGGCGGCGCAGCTGGCGGGGCTGACCATCATCAATGCCGAACTGGCGGGCGAATTCGGCCAGCTGGCCCGGTCGGATGCCGCGCTGGGGCCGGATGTGCGGGCGCGCCTGCTGGCGGCGCTGGAGGTCACGCCTGACCAGGTCGCCGAGGCCGAGACGGTGCGCGCGCGCTTCGCCGCCGAGGTCGATGCCGCGCTGGAAGGGGTCGATGCGCTGGTTCTGCCGACCATGCCCTGCGTGCCGCCGACCCTGGCAGAGGCGGCCGATCCTGCCGCGCTGATCCCGCTGACCCGTCTGGTGCGGCCCTTCAATCTCAGCGGCCATCCGGCCCTGACCATTCCCCTGACAACCGATGGCGGACTGCCCGCGGGGCTGCAGCTGGTGGCGCGCAAGGGCGCCGAGGCGGTGCTCTGCGCGCTGGCCGAAAGCCTAGCCCTGACCGCCCCGCAGCCGGAGTTTGCCGCATGACCCGTCCCGAACCCGACCTGACCCGGGAGGCGCGGCTGGCCGCGCTCTGTGCGGATCTGCGCGCGCGCCGCGCCGAATTCGACCTCCTGCGCCACATTCCCGCCGATATCGTCGACCGGTTCCGCGATCTCGGCATCTACCGCGCCTTCGTGCCGAAACGGCTGGGCGGCGACGCGATCACGCCCATGGCCTTTCTCGAACTGATCGAGACGATCTCGGCCGCCGACCCTTCGGCGGGCTGGGTGGCGTCCTTCGGGGTGTCCTCGACCTATCTCGCCGCGCTGCCCCCGGCGACCTTCGACGCGATCTACGGCGCCAATCCCGACACCGTCTTCGCCGGCGGGCTGTTCCCGCCGCAGCCCGCGCAGCGTGTCGCGGGCGGCATCGAGGTCACCGGCCGCTGGTCCTGGTGCTCGGGCTCGATGGGTGCCGACCTTCTGGGCGGCGGCATCAAGGTGGAGGGCGACGACACGCCCCTGCCCCGCACCGCCGTCATGCCCAGGGACAAGGTGACGATCGACGAGACCTGGCACACGATCGGTCTGAAGGGCACGGGCAGTCACGACCTTGTCGCCGACCGGGTCGTGGTGCCCGAGGACTGGACCTTCATCCGCGGCTCGAAATCGGCGATGGAGGACCCGGTCTTCCGCTATCCGGCGATGGCGCTGGCGGCGCAGGTCCTGGCGGTGGTTGCGCTCGGCGCGGCGCGCGAGGCGCTCGATGTCATCCGCAGCGAGGCGGCCGGGCGGGCCTCGATCACCGGCGCCCCCGGCCCCGGCGCGCGCCCCAACGTGCAGGCCGCGCTGGCGCG
>NZ_JACVXA010000011.1 GCF_014903745.1 Mangrovicoccus algicola
GGCCGCGGCGGGGCGCGGGCGCGCGAGGGCCTTGACGCCGGGCGCAGCGCGTCATAGCTCGCCGCCATGGCGCGCGCACCCCTTCTCCAGTTATCCGGCATCTCCCTCACCTTCGGCGGCAATCCCGTCTTCGACGGGCTCGACCTTGTCGTCCAGCAGGGCGACCGCGTCGCGCTGGTCGGGCGCAACGGCTCGGGCAAGTCCACCCTGCTGAAGGTTATGGCCGGGCTGATCGAGCCGGACCAGGGCGCACGGGTCCTCAGCCCCGGCACCTCCGTGGGCTACATGGATCAGGATCCGGACCTGTCGGGCTTTGCCACGCTGGGCGATTACGCGGCCCGCGACCTGGATCCGGCGGAAAGCTACAAGGTCGAGATGGTCGCGGAAGGCCTGAAATTCGACCCGGCCATGCCGGTGGGCACGGCCTCGGGCGGGCAGAGGCGGCGCGCGGCGCTGGCCAAGCTGCTGGCCGAGGCGCCCGAGCTGATGCTGATCGACGAGCCGACCAACCACCTGGATATCGAGGCGATCGCCTGGCTGGAGAAGACCCTGGCCGAGACGCGGGCGGGCTATGTGCTGATCTCCCACGACCGGGCCTTCCTCAACGCGCTGACCCGTGCGACGCTGTGGATCGATCGCGGGTCGGTGCGGCGTGCCGAGCAGGGATTCGCGAAATTCGAGGAATGGCGCGACAAGATCTGGGCCGACGAGGACGAGGCCCGCCACAAGCTGGACCGCAAGATCAAGGCCGAGGCCCGCTGGGCGGTGGAGGGCATCTCAGCGCGGCGCAAGCGCAACCAGGGCCGCGTGCGCGCGTTGCAGGGGCTGCGCGAGGAACGCGCCAGCCAGATCCGGCGCCAGGGCACGGCCGCGCTGAGCCTTGCCGAGGGGCCGCAATCGGGCAAGCGGGTGATCGAGGCGAAGGGGCTGACCAAAAGCTTCGGCGACAAGCCCATCGTGAGGGATTTCGACCTGCGCGTGCTGCGCGGCGACCGCGTGGCCATGGTCGGCCCGAACGGCGTGGGCAAGACGACGCTGCTGAAGATCTTGACCGGCGAGATCGCCCCGGATGAAGGCAGCGTGCAGCTGGGCACCAACCTGGAGATCGCGGTCTTCGACCAGAATCGCGCGCAGCTGGACCCGGAGGCGACGCTCTGGGACAGCCTGACCAACGATCCGCAGATGTCGGTCTCGGGCCGGTCCGACCAGGTGATGGTGCGCGGCCAGGCCAAGCATGTGGTCGCCTATCTGAAGGATTTCCTCTTCGACGAGGCGCAGGCGCGCGCCCCGGTCAAGTCGCTCTCGGGCGGCGAGAAGGCGCGGCTCCTGCTGGCGCGGATCATGGCGCGGGAATCGAACCTGCTGGTGCTGGACGAACCGACCAACGACCTGGACGTGGAGACGCTGGACCTGCTGCAGGACGTGCTGGGCGAGTATGACGGGACGGTGATCCTGGTCAGCCATGACCGCGATTTCCTCGACCGCGTGGCCAGCACGACCATCGCCATGGAGGGCAATGCCCGCGTCACCGCCTATCCGGGCGGCTGGAGCGACTACCAGGCGCAGAAAGACCCCGCGCCGTCCGAAGACGCGGGAAGGCCCAGGACGGAAAAGCCGGTACAGGCTGCCGCCGCCGCGCCGGGGCCCGCGCCGAAACCGGCGGCAAAGCCGCGGCTGAGCTTCACCGAGAAGCACCGGCTGGAGGAGCTGCCCGCCACGATCGCGCGGCTGGAGGCGGAGATCGCCAAGCTGGAGCAGCTGCTGGCCGATCCCGATCTGTTCACCCGCGAGCCGGTCAAGTTCCGCAAGGCGACCGAGGCGCTGGTGGCCCGGCAGGAGGCGCTGTCCTCGGCCGAGGAGGAATGGCTGGAACTCGAGGAGAAGGCCGGCGGCTGAGGGAATCCTCCCGCCGGTAACCGCTCTGCCTCTTTTCCTGCCGGATGCGGTCGGGCTTCACCCCGGATTAATCCTGCCAACCATAGGCTTCGCCCGTGGGAATGACAGGAAGGTGGTGCCAGGTGAGACCCGGACCGGATGACCATGGCAGGGATGACCTGCTTTGCGCAGAAGTCGCGGAGCTGACCCTTGATCTGCGCAACTTCTCCTATGCCCTGAGCGATGTCTTTGCCGATGCCAGGGTGCCGGACCGGCCGGAGATGGCGGCGGCGATCCTGGCGCTGAAGGCGCGCTCGGAGGGTCTCGCCGATCGGCTGGATCGCGCGGCGCGGGAAACGGGGCCGCTGGCCGCTGCCTCGCGGCTGCAATCCGCTCAATCCGGCGCGATCAGGCCCAGTCCGCGCAGGTAGATGCCGATCCCGGCCTCCAGCAGTTCCTCCGCCGCGAAGGGCGAGCGGCGCCCGGGCGCGCCGCGGGCATAAAGCTCGACCACGCCGTGGCTCATCGCCCAGATATGGGCGCTGAACATCGCGGCAGGGGGGCGTTTGCCGGGCGGGATGCGTTCGCTGAGCTTTTCGGCGGCGCGTTCCAGAACGCCGCGGGCCCGTGCCGCCGCAACGGCCAGCTCGGGGCTGCGATTGACCGAGATGCCGCTTTCGAACATGGCGACGTAATGGCCCGGATACTTGCCGGCAAAGGCCAGATAGGCCCGTCCCGTCGCCTCGAAGGCGGCGACCGCGGTGGGCCGTCCCTCGTCGAAGGCGTAGTCCATCAGGTCGGCGAAGATCTCGTAGCCCTGGCGCGCCGCCTCGGCGATGAGATCCTCGCGCCCCTGGAAATGCCGGTAGACCGCGGCCGGCGTGACGCCCGCGGCCTTGGCGGCCTCGGAAAGCGTGAAGCCGGTGGGGCCCTTCTCGGCAATCAGGACCAGCGCCGCCTCGACCAGCGCCTGGCGGAGGTTGCCGTGATGGTAGCCGCGCTTAGGCATGGAAGAGGTCGGGACCTCCGCAGATCTGCGGATCGGGGGCGCAGGCAACCTCTTCGTCGCGCCCGGCATAGGGGATCTGGTGCAGGACGCTGCGGATCGCGGCGATGCGGGCCCGTCTCTTGTCGTCGGACCGGATCACCGTCCAGGGCGCGGCAACGGTATGGGTCGCATCGAAGGTCTCGCGGATCGCCTCGCCGTAATCGTCCCATTTCTTCAGCCCGTCCACGTCCACCTGGCTGAGCTTCCATTGCTTCAGGGGATCCTGCTCGCGGGCGAGGAAGCGGCGCAGCTGTTCCGCGCGGCTGACCGTGAGCCACAGCTTGACCAGGTGGATCCCGTCCTCGATCAGCGCGGTCTCGAAATTCGGGCAGAGCCGGAAGAAGCGGGCGCGTTCCTCGGTCGAACAGAATCCGAAGACCTTCTCGACCACGCCGCGATTGTACCAGGAGCGGTCGAAGAGCGTGATCTCGCCGGCCGCGGGCAGGTGCGGCATGTAGCGCTGCAGGTAGAACTGGCTCTGCTCGCGCGGGCTGGGGGCGGAGAGGGCCACGACCCGGGCAACGCGGGGGTTCATGTTCTCGCGGAACCGCTTGATCGTGCCGCCCTTGCCGGCCGCGTCGCGTCCCTCGAACAGCACGACGACGCGCAGCCCCTCGCGCTGGACATGGGTCTGGAACTTGGCCAGCTCGATCTGCAGCCGGTACAGCTCCTTTTCGTAAAGCTTGGCCTCCATCCGTTCGGGATAGGGATAGGCCTCGCCCAGGATATCGTCCTTGGAGGCGCCGGCGATCGCCTCGCGGATCTCCGCGGGGGCGTCGCTTTCGTAGAATCGGCTGATCTCGCCGCCGAAGGGCAGGGTTTTCTTGCTCATGGCATCACCTTGCCCGAGCCGCCGCCGCGACGCCAGCCCGTGTCACGTCTGCGGGGTTCCGATCCTGGAGAGATCGAATTGCGTGGTCTGGTAGATCTCGTTGATCCAGTTGCCGTAGAGCAGATGCGCATGGCTGCGCCAGCGGTTCAGGGGGGCGCGTGACGGGTCGTCATCGGGATAGTAGTTGCCGGGCACGTTGATCGGCGTGCCCGTGGCGACATCGCGGTCGTATTCGTGCTTCAGCGTGTCGCTGTCATACTCGAAATGGTTGAAGATATAGAGCGCGCGATGGCCCGGATCCTCCACCAGGCAGGGGCCGGTCTCGTCGCTGCCCAGCAGGATGCGCAGGCCCGGCACGGCCTCGATCTCGGCCTGCCGCATCTCGGTCCAGCGGCTGACGGGGATCACGAAATCATCCGAGAAGCCGCGCAGATAGGGCGAGGCGGGGGCGAGGTTGCGATGGCGGAAACAGCCGAAGGCCTTCTGCGGCAGGATGTGTTTCTGCACGCCGTGCAGCGCGTAGATCATCGCCATGCCGCCCCAGCAGACGCCGAAGGTCGAATGCACGTTGGTCTGGGTCCAGGCGAAGACCTCGCGCAGCTCGTCCCAGTAGGTGACCTGGTCGAAATCCAGGTGCTCGATCGGGGCGCCGGTGATGATCAGCCCGTCGAACTTCTCGTGCTTCACCTCCTGGAAGGGGCGGTAGAAGGTCTCCATGTGCTCGGCGGCAGTGTGGCGCGACTGGTGTTCGGTCATGCGGATCAGCTGGAAGTCGATCTGCAGCGGCGTCGCCCCGATCAGCCGCGCGAATTGCGTCTCGGTCGTGATCTTCTTGGGCATCAGGTTCAGCAGGCCGATCCTCAGCGGCCGGATGTCCTGATGCGCGGCGCGGGTGTCCGACATGACCATGACGCCCTCGCGGTCCAGCACGGAATATGCGGGCAGCTCGGCGGGCAGGGTGATGGGCATTGTCGGTCTCCGGATGGGTCAGGCGTCGGATGTAGCCGTCTCAGCCCCGCGCCTCAAGGGCCCGGGCGATGAGGTCGTTAAAACCGGCCTCGTCGCGGACCTCGGCCACGTCGCGCGCCTGCACCGTGACCCCCCAGTTTTCCGCCATCGCCTTGTAGCGCGGGCGGCGATGGGCGAGGGCGCGGGCATACATCCAGCGGATGAAGGCGTCGGGATCGACCCCGGTCTCGTCCAGGCGGTGTTCCCGCAGGTACTCGGCCCAATGCGTCCGCAGGAAACCGGGTTCGTAATACATCGGCTTGGGCGCGCGGTCGAAGCGGGCCACCAGCGCGTCGCGATGTTCGGCCGTGTCCTCGATCCAGACCATCAGCGCGGTCTGCGACAGGGCGGTCAGGACCGGATCGGCCGGATCCTGCGGATCGACCACCTCGCAGATCGACCCGCCGCTGTCGCAGACGAAATTGCCGTATCCGTAGAGATCCTTCGCGCGGCGCACGAAATGGGCCGTGTCCAGCAGCGCCGAGATCTCGGCCGTGCGATGCTGTTGCTGGCGCAGCATGTATTCCTCGAAGGGCAGTCCGCCCCGGGCCGGATCGCCGGGCTTGCCCAGATAGGTCGAGAGCGGCGCGAGATTGTCGAAGGTGATGTTGGAGGCGATGTAGATCGAGTCCGAGCGCAGCAATTCGGCCAGGAAGGGATTGCGCATCGCCTCGCGCTTGAAGTTGTCGACGATATGCTCGCCCATGTAGCGCGTGCCGATGCGGTAATCGACCGAGTAGTGGAACCAGTCGCCGGCCGCGCGCAGCGTGTTGGACAGATGGGTCTTGCCCAGCCCCGACATGCCGAAGAGCAACACGCGCTTCTCGGTCGTCGCGCGCCAGTCCTGTGCGGTGGGAAGCGTCATGGGAACCCCGTCCTGCTATCGTCTACGGCGTCCGCCTAGCAGCGCGCGGGGGCGGGGTTCAATGGCCATTTCGCCGCCGCGCGAGGGCACCGGGCGCCCCCGGGGGGCGCCGGGGTCAGGCGGCGTGCGCCGCGCGTGCCATCACGTCCAGCCCGACCGGATGCCATTTCCGGCCGAAGACGCGCATCTCCGGGTCGGTCTGCGGGCAGGGGCCGGGAAGCCCGGTCTCCAGCAGCATCGACCGGTCCACCGCCACCAGCAACCCGTGTTCCTCCAGGCGGATCAGCATCTCGGTCCGGGTGGTGGTGAATTCGTCGAAGACTTCGCGCATGCCGTCCTCGCCCTTCGCCTCCAGCTGGCGTTCGAGCATGTCGAAGATCTTCTGCTTGCGCAGATCGCCGAAGGGGCGGTAGCCGCCGTGATACATCCGGTAGCGGGCCTTGACGGCAAAGGTTTCGCGGTCGCGGTTGGGGCAATGGGCCAGCATCAGCCGCCGCATCAGCCGCGGCTTCAGCTTCTCGCCGCCATTCACCCGCGCGCGATGCACGCCGAAGACCAGGTCGGGCACCCCGGTCCGCACGATGACCTTGCCGTCGATATGGCTGAGAAACCCGGTGGGAACATCCTCCCAGAACCGGGGAAAGGCCCGCTGGTGCAGTCCGCGCTCCTGTTCGGTCAGTCCGACGCGCCCGCGGAAATAGGTCACCGGCAGGCGCGGATCCAGCGGCAGCAGCAATTCCCAGGGTTCCGCCCGGACCGACAGCACCTCCTGCGGCAGGTTGCGCAGCAGCCGTTTCAGCGGCACTTCGCTGAACAGGAACTCGTCGATGTCGATATGGGCCAGCCATCCCTGGCCGCAGCGCTGATAGGCATCGGTCGCGTTCTGGTCCTGGCGGTGCTGGAACCGCTCGGGCCGGGTCTTCCAGGAGGTCGCGGCCCAATAGGCGTCGTCGCAGCGGATGACCGTCACCCGCGGATCCGGCCCGCGGGCGCCGGGGAAGTCGTGATCGGGCCGGTCGAGATAGATGAAGACATGCGACGCGCCCGCCGCAAGGTGGAAATCGATGAAGGCGTGGATTTCGGGGCTGGGATTGATCGTCGTGCTGACGGTCGCCCAGCTGGCCGGCGCGGAAGGGGACTGGGAGGACATGGGGCGCTCGGAAAAAGGAAGAAACAGAAGGGAAACTTCCATGGATGCGCCGAGGATGCAAGCGCTTAGCCGGTCCTGCTGCCTCCTGACGCGCGGCCGCCCGCCGCCGCCGGTTCCGGGCGGCCCGCGGGCCGCCCCGGCGGGGCGGATCAGAAGCGGTAGCCCACCTTCACCCCCAGCGAGACCGCCTCGTTCCCGGAGAAATCGGCCCGCGCGACATCGGCGGTCTGCGCCTTGGCATCGCCCAGCCACGTATAGCGCAGCCCCGCCGAGATATCGACCGCGCCGATCGTGTACTTGCCGCCCAGCCGCAGCGCCTGGCTGCCATGGGTGGGGGCCAGCGGCGAGACCATGTCGTCGCCATCGACATCGTCGTAGATATAGGCCAGCGAGGCCGAGAAGGCCTCGGTGAAGCGGTGGCCCAGGCCGATCGTGTAGGTGATGCTGTCATCGAGCGAGACCAGCCCCGTGCCGGTCAGCGCGGTGAACTGCTCGGGCTCCACCTTGAACTGCGAATGATCGACCCAGCGGATCTGCCCGAAGGCCAGCCAGTCGGGCGCGATGCCGGTCTGCAGGTCCAGGTTAAGCGCGCGGGGCGTCTTGACCTTGGTCTTGCCGGATGTGCCCAGGCTGGTGCCGCCAAGCGTCTCGCGCGTGTCGAATTCATGCTCGATTTCCGAGAAATATGTGACCGCCACCAGCAGCGCGATATCGGGCCGTTCATAGGCGCCGCCCAGCAGGTAGCCATAGCCCTCGTCGCTGTCGAGCTTGACCTCGTAGCCCGAGACCGCGCCATAGCCCAGCCCCGACAGGCCGATCGATCCGTCCGCCGTCTGCCGCCTGATCCCGCCATGCAGGCTGAAACGGTCATCGATGCGATAGCGCCCGATCAGCGACAGCGTGTAGCTGTCCGCTTCGGCGAAGGTGCCGCCCAGCATGGAGCCCGCCGCTTCGTTGTAATCGACATCGACGCCGAAATCCTCGCCCCCCATGAAGATCAGCGAGATGCGTTCGTTCAGGTCGTATTTCAGCCCGAAGCGCAGCAGGTCGAAATCGGCTGCCACATCGTCATAGCCTTGGCCGCTGTTATATCCGAAGAAGGGCAGGCCCTGCGGTTGCGCGACATCGCGGCCGCTGACATCGGGCCAGGTGCGGGCGAAGCCCAGCTCGACGTAATTGCCCTGCTCGAACAGAAGCCCGACCTCCTGGCCGGATCTGTCGATGCCGCCCGCCTGCGCGGCCGCCGCGGCGCCCAGCCAGGCGAAACCGGTGATGATTGCCTTCATGTGATCCTCCCTCCCGGCCGGATTGCTGTTGGTTTTTCGGCGGCCGGACCCCTTATCGGTGCGCCATGAGGACGCGCAGGTCAATTCCGTGATCCGCTTCCGGACCTCCTCGGACACCGCCGTGACGCAACGTTTCCGCGGCGGCGGTCGGTCCGGCCGGGATCATGATGCCGCAAGGGCAGGCCGGGCGTCGATGCCGTTCCCGGCGGGGGGCGGCGGAAAGCCGGGGGGATGGGCAGGAAGGACACAGCCGCCCCGGCAGGCGGGACGGCTGTCTTCGGCCCGGGCAGGGCCTCGATGGGATGTCAGGCGGGGCGGCCGCGACCGCCCGCCGGATATCATTCCTCGGCGCCGCCCTCGGGATCGGCCTCTGTCTCGCCCTGATCGGCGATCCAGGCGACAGAGACGACCTCCTCGCCCTCGGCGGTGTTGAAGACCCGCACGCCGCCCGCCGCGCGCGAGCGGAAGGAAATCCCCGCCACGGGGCAGCGGATCGACTGGCCGTTGGAGGTGGCCAGCATGATCTGGTCGTCCAGCATCACCGGGAAGCTGGTGACCAGCCGCCCGCCGCGCATGGCCTTGTCCATCGCCGCCACGCCCTGGCCGCCGCGGCCGCGCACCGGGTAGTCATGCGAGGAGCTCAGCTTGCCGAAGCCGCGCGCGGTGATCGTCAGGATCAGATCCTCCGCCGCCGACATTTCCGCATAGCGGTCCTGCGGCAGGGCGACATCGGCCACGGCCTCCTCGTCCTCGGTCTCGGCCTCCTCGGTCATCCCCTCGACGGCGCGGCGCATCTTGAGATAGGCGGCGCGTTCCTCGGAGCTGGCCTCGAAATGGCGGATCACCGACATGGCGACGACGCTTGCATCGCCGGGCAGCTTGATGCCGCGCACGCCGGTGGACTTGCGCCCCTTGAACACCCGCACCTCGGTCACCGGGAAGCGGATCGCACGGCCCAGGTCGGTGAACAGCATCACGTCATCCTCCTCGGAACAGATGCGTGCATTGACCAGTTTGACGCCCTCGGGCAGGTCCATCGCGATCTTGCCGTTGCGCATCACGTTGGTGAAATCGCCAAGCGCGTTGCGCCGCACGTCGCCCTCGGAAGTGGCAAAGACGATATGCAGTTCGTTCCACTGCTCCTCGGGCCGGTCGACGGGCATGATCGCCGCGACGCCGACGCCCGGGTTGATCGGCAGGATGTTGACGATCGGCTTGCCGCGCGCCGAGCGGCCGCCCTGGGGCAGGCGCCAGGTCTTCAGCTTGTAGACCATGCCGTCGGTGGTGAAGACCAGAAGAGGCGTATGGGTATTGGCCACGAAAAGCGTGGTGACCACGTCCTCGTCCTTCATGGACATCCCCGACAGGCCCTTGCCGCCGCGGCGCTGCGCGCGGTAATCGGCCAGCGGCGTGCGCTTGGCATAGCCGGTCTGGGTGATGGTGACGACCATGTCCTCGCGCTCGATGAGGTCCTCGTCCTCCATGTCGCCGGACCATTCGGTGATCTCGGTGCGGCGCGGCACGGCGAAGGCGGCGCGCACCTCGCGCAGCTCGTCGGAGATGATCGACATGATCCGCTCGCGCGAGCGCAGGATATCCAGGTATTCGCGGATCTTGCGGGCCAGCTCTTCCAGCTCGTCGGTGACTTCCTTGACGCCGATCTGGGTCAGCCGCTGCAGGCGCAGGTCGAGGATCGCGCGGGCCTGGGTTTCCGACAGGTTGTAGGTCCCGTCCTCGTTCATCAGATGGGTCGGATCGTCGATCAGGCGGATATAGCCCGCGATCTCGTGGGCGGGCCAGCGGCGGGTCATCAGCGCCTCGCGCGCCTCGGCCGGGTCCGCGGATTGCCGGATGGTCTGCACCACCTCGTCGACATTCGACACGGCAACGGCCAGGCCGCACAGGACATGGCTGCGCTCGCGCGCCTTGCGCAGTTCATAGGCGGTGCGCCGCGCCACGACCTCTTCGCGGAAGGAGATGAAGGAGCTGAGGAACTTGCGCAGGGTCAGCTGTTCGGGGCGGCCGCCGTTCAGCGCCAGCATGTTGCAGCCGAAGGAGGTCTGCATCGGCGTGAAGCGCCACAGCTGGTTGAGCACCACGTCCGGCGTCGCGTCGCGCTTCAGCTCGATCACCACGCGCACGCCGATCCGGTCGGATTCGTCCTGCACATGGGCGATGCCCTCGATCCGCTTCTCGCGCACCAGATCGGCGATCTTCTCGATCATCGCCGCCTTGTTCACCTGATAGGGGATCTCGTCCAGCACGATGGCATAGCGGTCCTTGCGGATCTCCTCGATCCGGGTCTTGGCACGGATGATGACCGAGCCGCGGCCCTCCAGATAGGCCTTGCGCGCGCCGGACCGGCCCAGGATGATGCCGCCCGTCGGGAAATCGGGGCCGGGCACGTATTCCATCAGGTCGGCGCTGTCGAGATCGGGATTCTCGATCAGCGCCAGCGTGGCATCGACCACCTCGCCCAGGTTGTGCGGCGGAATGTTGGTGGCCATGCCGACCGCGATGCCGCCGGCGCCATTGACCAGCATGTTGGGGAAACGGGCGGGCAGAACGGAGGGTTCGCGGTCCTTGCCGTCATAGTTGTCCTGGAAATCGACGGTCTCCTTCTCGATATCCTCGAGAAGCGCCATCGCCGATTTCTGCATCCTGACTTCGGTATAGCGCATGGCCGCCGCGCTGTCGCCATCCATGGAGCCGAAATTGCCCTGGCCATCCAGCAGGGGCAGCGACATGGAAAACGGCTGCGCCATCCGCACCAGCGCGTCGTAGATCGCCGCGTCGCCATGCGGGTGGTATTTCCCCATCACGTCGCCGACCGGGCGCGCGGATTTGCGATAGGGTTTCTCGTGGCTGTTGCCGGTTTCGAACATTGCATAGAGAATGCGCCGATGCACCGGCTTCAGCCCGTCGCGCAGATCGGGGATCGCGCGGCTGACGATCACGCTCATCGCATAGTCGAGATAGCTCGACTTCATTTCCTCCGCAATCGAAACGGCCGGACCCTCGTAGCGAGGCGCCGGATTTTCGTCTTTGTCGTCAGGGGTTTCCGGGGTGTCGCTCATTTCTGCCTGCTTGCTTGTGACTGAGGGGTCCAGCTGTGACGACGGGTATAACAGAGGGGCGGACAAGCCTGCAATCACGCAGTCGCGGCTGTGTCATCATCCATTCATGGAGAGTGACAACAGTTTGTTTTCGTTGACCTTTAATTCGACTCGGGCAGCATGGAAGGGCATGAACCACGAGGTCGAGAATGGCAGCAAGCGAAACCGAACTGATGCTGAAGGGCTACGGGCTGACAACCGCCGAGATGCTGTACCGGATGCCGGATTACCGCAGCGTGCTGAACAGCTTCGTCTGGCAGGATTACGATCTGGCCCCGGACTATCCGCGATTGTTCAAGTTCATCGAATTCTGGCAGGGCGAGATCGAGGGCCCGCTTCATTCGGTCCGCTTCACCCATCGCAAGATGATCGCGCCCGGCGAGTGGCGCAACGTGGTGGGCGAATTCCGCTATCACTGACCGCGGGCGGCCCGCCCGGGTGGCGCCGCGCCAACGGTTCCGAAACAAAATTGCGCGCGGCTTGCCAACATTCTTGAATCCGCGGCGGTTTTGGGGTGGTCTGCCCGCCAATCACTGGCGACGAGGGACCGCCCAATATGCGTACTGGTTTGTATCCGGGCACGTTCGACCCGCTTACCATGGGTCACGTGGACATCATCAAGCGCGGCTGCAAGCTGGTCGATCACCTGGTGATCGGCGTGGCGATCAATCGCGACAAGGGCCCGCTCTTCTCGCTGGAGGAGCGGGTCGCGATGATCGAGGCCGAGACGGAGATGCTGTCCGAGGGCAGCAATTGCCGCATCACGGTGCATCCGTTCGAGAACCTGCTGATCCATTGCGCCGAGGATGTGGGGGCGAACGTGATCCTGCGCGGGCTGCGCGCCGTGGCGGATTTCGAGTACGAATACCAGATGGTCGGCATGAACCGCGCGCTGAGCCACGAGATCGACACCGTCTTCCTCATGGCCGAGGCCCAGCATCAGGCCATCGCGTCGAAGCTGGTCAAGGAAATCGCCCGGCTGGGCGGCGACATCTCGAAATTCGTCACCCCCGCCGTGCAGGCGGCGCTGATGGACCGGGTGGCCGAGCGCCGCTAGGCGGACGGTCCGGCCGGGCCGGACCGGTGCCGTCTCAGTAGCCGTAGACCGAGCGATGCGCGACGGCGCGGAAATCGGCGCGGCTCAGCCCCAGATCGGCGGCTTCGCGGTCGGAGAGCAGGTTCAGTTCGCTCAGCGTGCGGCGGAAACGCCCGCGCTGTTCGAAACGGCTTTTCCAGGTGTTCACGATCTTCGTCATTTTCGGCCTCGTCGGATGGGTCTGTCTGCGGTGTTGACCCATAGATAGGCGATGGCGCTAGCGGCAAAAACCGCCAAACGGGCAGTCCCGCCATGCGTGCGCCGCAATGCAGCGTAAATTATTCTTTCACCAGTGCATGGGGTTGCGGGGCGTGATTGCAGCTGGTGCATGGCAGCCCTGCTGCAACCGTATCGTGGGGGATGGGGCAGGCACGGGGCATGAAAAAACCGCGCAGCGGGGGCTGCGCGGTTTCGCATCTTTCGTCGGGGGGCAGGCGCTCAGAGCGTCTTGCCGATCTCCGCCGCGGTATCGACCATGCGGTTGGAGAAGCCCCATTCATTGTCGTACCAGCTGAGGATCCGCACCATGTTGCCGTCCAGAACCTTGGTCTGATCGGCCGCGAAGGTGGAGGAATGCGGGTCGTGGTTGAAATCCATCGACACCATCGGACCGTCCGCATAGCCTAGGACGCCCTTCAGCGGGCCCTCGGCCGCGGCCTTGATCAGCGCGTTGACCTCCTCGGCGGTGGTGTCGCGGGCGGCCTCGAAGGTCAGGTCGACGCAGGACACGTTCGGGGTCGGCACGCGGATCGCGACGCCGTCGAGCTTGCCCGCCAGTTCCGGCATCACGAGGCCGATGGCACGGGCGGCGCCGGTCGAGGTCGGGATCATGTTCATCGCCGCGGCGCGGGCGCGGTACAGATCCTTGTGCATCGTGTCCAGCGTCGGCTGGTCGCCGGTATAGCTGTGGATCGTCGTCATGAAGCCGCGGGTGATGCCGATGCCTTCATGCAGGACCTTGGTGACCGGCGCGAGGCAGTTGGTGGTGCAGGACCCGTTGGAGATCACCTTCTGCTCGGCGGTGATCGTTTTGTCGTTCACGCCGAAGACGACCGTGTTGTCGGCGCCCGAGGCAGGGGCCGAGACCAGCACGCGCGCCGAGCCGTTTTCCAGGTGCAGCGCGGCCTTCTCGCGGGCGGTGAAGATGCCGGTGCATTCCATCGCGATATCGACATTGGACCAGGGCAGTTTCGCGGGATCGCGTTCCGCGGTGACCTTGATCTTTCCCTTGCCGACATCGATCCAGTCCTCGCCGGTCGTGACCTCGCCCTTGAAGCGGCCATGGACACTGTCATAGCGGAACAGATGGGCGTTGGTCTCCACCGGGCCCAGATCGTTGATGGCGACGACCTCGATATCGGTGCGCCCGCTTTCGATGATTGCGCGCAGGACGTTGCGGCCGATGCGGCCAAAACCGTTGATTGCGACCTGAATGGCCATTGATGCCTCCCTTTCATGGTGCAGGGGTCGGCGTTAGCCCTAACAGGTCTGTCGATGCCGTCAACAGGAAGCTGGTGGCGCTAACAGGGGTAAAAGGACGCAACCGCCCCGGCCGGTGCGGTGCCGACCGGGGCGGTGCGGGGCGCTGCATCCTAGCTGTCGCGGGCCGCCATGGCGCGCAGCTCGTCGGAGGCGGCATCGCTGCGGGCTTCGGCGCTGTCGGCAGCGGTTTCGGCGATCTGCGCGGCGCCCTCTGCGGTGCTCTGCGCGGCTTCGGCGCGGTTCTCGCGGCTTGCCTGCACCGCCTCCGCGACCTGTTCGGCGCTGCCGGTGACGGCCTCGGTCGCATGTTGCAGGATCTCATGCTGGGATTGCACGACCGACCGCGTTGCCTCCTGTCCGCGCTCCTGCGCGTGGATGGCGGCCTCGGCGGCCTTGCGGCGGGCCTCGGCCTGCGCCTCGGCGACCGCGGTGATGGCGCGACCTGCGCCGACGGGAATTTCGCTGTGTTCGGACATCGTTTCCTCCTCCGGGGTGGGAAAGGCAGCACCGCCATGGGCTGCACGTTCCGGGGAGGAACGAGGAGAGAGGCCGCGTGTTCCGCCACGCGATGACGCCACGGCAACATTCCGCCCGGCGCCCGGCCCGCGACGGGAATGGCCCCGGCTCGGGGGCCGGGGCGGGACGGCGCGCGGGACCGGCGCCGGGGCGGCAGGTCAGTGCAGCAAGCGCCCCATCGCCGCGGCGGTATCGGCCATGCGGCAGGAGAAGCCCCATTCATTGTCATACCAGGCCAGCACGCGCACCGTGCGCCCGCCGACGACCTTGGTCTGTTCGGGGGCGAAGATCGAGGATTGCGTCGTGTGGTTGAAGTCGATGGAGACCTTTGGTTCGGGATCATAGCCCAGCACGGCGCGCATATGGCCTTCGGCCGCCTCGCGCACCACCTCGTTGACATCGGCGACGGTGACGTCGCGCCCGGCCTCGAAGGTCAGGTCCACACAGGAGACATTCGGCGTGGGCACGCGGATCGACGATCCGTCCAGCCGGCCCTCCAGTTCCGGCAGGACCTCCTTCAGCGCCCTTGCCGCGCCGGTGGAGGTGGGGATAATCGCCATCGCCGCGGCACGGGCGCGGTAGAGGTCGCTGTGGCGGCGGTCCAGCGTCGGCTGGTCGCCGGTATAGGAATGGATCGTGGTCATGATCCCGCGCTCGATGCCGATGGCGTCATTCAGCACCTTGGCCAGCGGCGCGAGGCAGTTCGTTGTGCAGGAGCCGTTGGAGACCAGCGTGTCCGTGTCCAGCAGGCTGCGATGGTTGACGCCGTAGACGATGGTCTTGTGCACGTTCTTCGCGGGGGCGGAGAACAGCACCTTGCGCGCCCCGCGATCCAGGTGGACGGCGCCCTTGTCTCCGTCATTGAACTTGCCGGTGCATTCCAGCACGACATCCACCCCGCTCCAGTCCAGCTCGCGCGGCTCGTAGGTGGAGAAGACGCGGATCGGGCCGCGGCCCATGTCCAGCATGTCGCCCTCCACCTTCACCGTGCCGCCGAAGCGTCCATGGATGGAATCGTATTTCAGAAGATGCGCATTGGTCTCGATCGGGCCCGTGGCGTTGATCTTGACCACCTCGACATCGTTGCGGCCGCTTTCGGCGATATGGGCGAGCGTGCAGCGGCCGATGCGGCCGAAACCGTTGATGCCGATGGTGATCGTCATGGGACAGGCTCCTGAACAGGGCTGCAGGGCGGTCGGGGACACGCCGAGCCGGTGGCGAACTGGCCTCGGTATACCCGTGCGTACAGCGCCGAAAAAGCCAAAAAGACAATCAACAGAATGTGTTAGCGGTAAAGGTGGGGTGTTAGCGCGACCGGTTGCGGTAACTGTTCTGCGCCGCGGCGACACAAGCGGGAAAAACAGGCCAGGCGCGCGAATCCGCTAGCGGTAGCGGGCGGCCGGGACGCGCAGGCGCCCCGGCTGCGGGATCAGGCATTGGCCTGGCGGATCTTCTCGGCGGCATCCTTGGAGAAGGCGACGCCTTCCTTTTCGAACAGCGCGTCGAGTTCGCCCGACAGCGTCATCTCGGTGATGATGTCGCAGCCGCCGACGAATTCGCCCTTGACGTAAAGCTGCGGGATGGTCGGCCAGTCGGAGAAATCCTTGATCCCCTGGCGGATCCCGTCATCGGCCAGGACATTCACGTCGGCGAAGTCCACGCCCATGAAGTTCAGCACGCCCGCCACGCGGCTGGAGAAGCCGCATTGCGGCATCATCTTGGTGCCCTTCATGAACAGGACCACGTCATTGGAGGTCACGGTGTCCCTGATCTGCTCTTCCACGGTGGTGGTCATGCGTTGTCTCCTTGGTCTGTGGGCGGCGCGGCCCGCCTCGGGCGGAAACCGCCATGGCAGGTGCTCTGTGCGCCGATCTGGTCGTTGCGTCTCAGAAGCGCCCGGTACCCGCGGATATCGGTCGCCTCAAGTCCCAGCTCGGGATCCCCCTCCATCCCGTCCGCGCCGGATCCAGGCTTCCGCGAAAGCGGCCAGCACCAGCAGCGCGGCAAGCAGGACGGGGATCCAGAGCGTTGCGCTCACTCCGGCGCCTTGGTGGTCAGCGCCAGCGCGTGCAATTCGCCCGCCTTGCCGTCCATCCGGCCCTTCAGCGCGGCATAGACGGCGCGCTGCTGCTGCACGCGGTTGAGGCCGCGGAAGCTTTCGTCGATGACCTCCGCGGCATAATGGTTGCCGTCCCCGGCCATGTCGGTGATCTGGATCTGTGCCTGCGGGAAGGTCTCGCGCAGCAGGGTCTCGATTTCCTCGGCTTGCATCGGCATGAGAGTGTCCTTTGTGTCTGTCGAAATCTAGGGCCGCCGCATCCGCCCCGCAAGGCGGAAACGCGCCGATCCCCCCATGCGCAGGGCGCACGGGGGGAGGCGGGGCAGTCCCGGAGGGCGGGGCGGTCCGCTGCGCGGATCAGCCCAGCGTGGCGGCGAAACTGTCGCGATAGAGCGCCAGGAGATCGGCCAGCGGCGCGGTGGCGCCGCCGAGGCTGACCGTGTCGCCGCCGAAGCGGCCGACCACGGTGGCCGGGATCCCCTTGCCGCCGGCCAGGACCAGCAGCTCCTCCGCCTCGTCGAAGCTGCAGGCCAGCAGGTAGCGCGCCTGGTCCTCGCCGAAGAGTTCCTCCGTCGTGGCGGGCTCGAGCGTCACGCCGGTCCCGGCGGCGGCGGCCATCTCGAAGGCGGCCAGCGCCAGGCCGCCATCGCCCAGATCGGTCGCGGCATTGACCAGCTTGCGGTTGTTGCGCAGGAACACGCCATGGCGGCGCTCGGCCTTCAGATCGACGGCGGGGGCATCGCCCTCGGCGCGGCCCAAGAGTTCCCAGATCAGCGCGGACTGGCCCAGATGGGTGCCCGGCGCGCCCAGCAGGACCGCCAGGTCGCCTTCCTCGGGGCGGCTGCCGATCAGGTTCTTCGCGTTCTTCAGCAGGCCAACCGCGCCGATCGTCGGCGTCGGCAGGATCGCCTTGCCGTCGGTCTCGTTGTAGAGCGAGACGTTGCCCGAGACGATCGGCATGTCGAGCGCCGCGCAGGCCTCGCCGATGCCTTTCAGCGCGCCGACGAACTGGCCCATGATCTCGGGCTTCTCGGGATTGCCGAAATTCAGGTTGTCGGTCGTGGCCAGCGGCTTGGCGCCCGCCGCGGTGAGGTTGCGATAGGCTTCGGCCACCGCCTGCTTGCCGCCCTCATAGGGGTTCGCCTGCACGTAGCGCGGCGTCACGTCGGAGGTGAAGACCAGCGCCTTCTTCGTGCCGTGGACGCGGATCGCGCCGCCGCCGAGGCCCGGACGGCGCACGGTATCGGCCATGACCATGTGGTCATACTGTTCGTAGACCCAGGATTTTGAGGCGTGGTTGGGCGACCCGACCAGCGCGCGCAGCCCCTCGATGGCGTCGATCTGGGGCAGCTCGCCGAGCGGCGCGGCGGGCGGGGTCTCCACCCAGGGGCGGTCGTATTCGGGCGCCTCGGAGGAGAGTTTCGACAGGGGAAGATCGGCCTTCACCGCGCCGCCATGAACGATGACGAACCGGTCCTCGGGGATGGTCTCGCCGACGATGGCGAAGTCCAGTTCCCACTTGTCGAACACCGCCTTGGCGACATCCTCCTTCTCGGGATTCAGCACCATCAGCATCCGCTCCTGGGATTCCGACAGCATCATCTCGTAGGCGGTCATGTGCTCCTCGCGAACCGGCACCTTGTCGAGGTCCAGCCGGATGCCCAGGCGGCCCTTGTCACCCATCTCCACGGCCGAGCAGGTCAGGCCTGCCGCGCCCATGTCCTGGATCGAGATGACCGCGCCGGTCTGCATCAGCTCCAGGCAGGCCTCCATCAGTCGTTTCTCGGTGAAGGGGTCGCCGACCTGCACGGTCGGGCGCTTCTCCTCGATCGTGTCGTCGAATTCCGCGCTGGCCATGGTGGCGCCGCCGACGCCGTCGCGGCCGGTCTTCGCGCCCAGATAGACGACCGGCATGCCCACGCCCGAGGCGGCGGAGTAGAAGATCTTGTCGGCATCGGCCAGCCCGGCCGCGAAGGCGTTGACCAGGCAGTTGCCGTTATAGGCCGGGTGGAACCGCACCTCGCCGCCGACGGTCGGCACGCCGAAGCAGTTGCCGTAGCCGCCCACGCCCTCGACCACGCCATGCACCAGCTGCCGGGTCTTGGGATGGCCCACCTCGCCGAAGCTGAGCGCGTTCATCGCCGCGACCGGGCGCGCGCCCATGGTGAAGACGTCGCGCAGGATGCCGCCGACACCGGTCGCCGCGCCCTGGTAGGGTTCGATATAGGAGGGGTGGTTGTGGCTCTCCATCTTGAAGACCACGGCCTGTCCGTCGCCGATATCGACCACGCCCGCATTCTCGCCGGGACCGCAGATCACCTGCTCGCCGGTGGTGGGCAGGGTGCGCAGCCACTTCTTCGACGATTTGTAGGAGCAGTGCTCGTTCCACATGGCCGAGAAGATGCCGAGTTCGGTGAAGCTGGGCACGCGTCCGATGATCTCCACCAGACGGTCGTACTCGTCGGGCTTCAGCCCGTGGGCGGCGATCAGGTCAGGGGTGATCTCTGGCTCGTTCATGGGGTCCGTCCGTTCCTGGGTTTGGCGCACCTCTAGCGGCAGGCGCGGCAAAGCGGAAGGCCGGTGGACCGCCCCGCCGCGAAAAAAGCGGCGGAACGGCAGGGCAGGGGTGGCGCTCAGGCGGCTTCGGCCATTTCCCGGGCCACGATCCGCTCGACCTCGTCGAGGGGGACATTGGTCACCACCTTGGGAATGTCGAGAACCAGCCGCGCCTGCACCTCGCCGTGAAGCTCCTTGCGCAGGGTGGACAGGACCGGTCGGCTGGCGAGGATGACGAGCGTGTCGAACCGGCCCGCATGGGCGGACTTGTAGAGCATGTCCGCCAGATCGGTTGCGAAGCGTTCCTTCTCCAGCTGGTGCCAGTCGGTTTCCTCCACCGAGGAGCGCTGGACCGAGGGGCCGTCGTTGAACCGCCCCGCGCGGTCGGTCTTCCAGTCGCCGGATGGCGGGTTCTCCTGCTCCTCCTTGGAGATCACCGCCAGGTTCATGTCGATCTCGTCGCCGACATTGCGCAGGAACAGCGCCTTCTCGCCATCCGCGATCAGCACCCAGGCGCCCTGTTTCAATCCCGAATTGCGTTCGGCCATCTCGTTTCCTCCTTCTTTTCATGCATGCGGGCCATTTCCCGCGACAGGAGCGCCACGTTCCGGCGGTTCGCCTTGAACGCCAGGTCGAAGACATCCCCCGCCAGCGGGACGGAGCCCAGCACCGTGTCGAGGCCGACATTCAGCCCCATCCGCGCCAGCACCCGCTTGCGCGCTCCGAGGCGGTGCGCCTCGTAGATCACGTAGAGCGACGGCAGGGCGGTGGCCGCGTCGCCGATCCCCGGGACCAGCAGCCCGATCAGGGAATCCCAGCCGAAGCGGATGCCGAAGAGGCTGAACCGCGCATCCATCAGCGCGGCGATCCGCTCGGCCCGGGCCAGCCGCCCTGCGCGCTCAGCGTCTTGCAATGATCCACACCGCGTGGACGATGCCGGGGATATAGCCCAGCAGGGTCAGCAGGATGTTGAGCCAGAAGGCTCCGCGCAGGCCGACCTGCAGCGCGACGCCCAGCGGCGGCAGCAGGATGGCGATGACGATCCGCAAGAAATCCATGAGTTTCCCACCTTTGGCTTATGTCTCGTGCTTCGGCAGGACAACGTGGCGGGGGCTGGGCGGTTCCGTGCCGCCTGCGCAGGACTGCCGGGAGGCGGGCAAAAAAAATGGCCGAGACGAAGCTCGGCCAAAGTCCAACAGGGAGGTAGAAGAAGGCCAAAACCTTCATCTGTCGCCGACATATGCGGCCCATCCCTGCCTTTCAAGGTGAAAATTTCCGCAGTTGCGAAATATCGGCGGATACGGGCCTATTCGCTCGCGCCTGCAGAAATCTGGGCATTGCGGCGATAGGTGGCGATCTCTTCCATCACGAAGTCGCGGAAGGCGGCGATGCGCTTGGACTGGCGCAGTTCCTCTGGATAGGCCAGATAGACGGGCACCTCGCCGCTGTCGACATCGGGCAGCACCCGCACCAGGCCGGGCACGTCATGGGCGACGTAATGGGGCAGCACGCCGATGCCCAGATGGTTCAGCACGCCCTGAAGGACGCCGAAGTAATTGTTCACCGTCAGCAGGGACGGCATGTCCTCGGCCATCAGCGCCTGCACCATCCGCAGCCCGGCCATCACCTGGAAGCTGGTGGCGTTCTGGCAGATCAGGCGGTGGCTGCGCATGTCGGCGCGGGTCACGGGGGTGCCGTATTCATCCAGGTACTGCTGGGTCGCGTAGAGCCGCATGTGCACCGCCATCAGGCGCTTGCGGATCAGGTCGGCCTGGGACGGTTCCTTCATGCGGATGGCGACATCGGCCTCGCGCATCGGCAGGTCCAGCACCCGTTCCTCCAGCATCAAGTCGATCTTGAGATCGGGATATTTCTTGTAGAGCGCGGGCAGGCGGGGCACCAGCCAGAGCGAGCCGAAGCCCGTGGTGGTGGTCACGCGCAGCTCGCCGAAGACCTCTTCCTCGCTGTCGCGGATCCGCGCGGCGGCGGCATCGAGCCGCTTGACCATCGCCGAGGTCGCATCGAACAGCAACTCGCCCTGCTCGGTCAGGATCAGCCCGCGGGCATGGCGGTGAAACAGCGTCGTGTTCAGCGACGTCTCCAGCGCCCGGATCTGGCGGGAGACCGCCGATTGCGACAGATGCAGGTGCTCGCCCGCGTGGGTGAGGCTCCCCGCATCCGCAACTGCGTGGAAAATCCGTAGCTTGTCCCAGTCCATGATCCTGCCCGTGTTGATCGTACCAAACCTGACATGGGCTGCCGAGGATTGCAATTATGAGAAATCAGCTTTGCGCCTGGACTATGGCCCCCTTGCCGCAGGAGGCGTCGCGCTGATATTCAGCCTGTCACCCAGACGAGGACAGCCCATGGGCCGCATCGGCCGAGACGACCAGCAGCACAGGCGCGAGATAGCGCGCGACATCAGCTATGCAAGCTCCGCAGGCAGCCGCGGCGGGCGGGCCGTGATCCGCGTGATGGAGAACGCCACGGGGCGGATCCGGCTGATCCGCCAGGCACGGGGATATGAACAGGATGTCGCGCAGGGGCGCGATTTCTGGGAGGTGATGGCCGAACGCTACGGGCTGTCGCTGCGCATCCTGTCGGGCAGCCTGTCGAACATCCCCGCGACCGGGCCGGTGGTGGTGATCGCCAACCATCCCTTCGGCATACTCGACGGCCTGATGATGGGGCTGATCCTGCGCCGGGCGCGCGGCGATTTCCGCATCCTCGCCAACCAGGTCTTCCGCCGCGCCGAGGACCTGGAGAAGGTGATCCTGCCGATCAGCTTCGATGACAGCCGCGAGGCGGTGCTGGCCAACCTGGAGACCCGGCGCGCGGCGCTGAGCTATCTTGCCGCGGGCGGCGCGATGGGAGTGTTCCCGGGGGGCACGGTCTCCACCTCGCTCACCCCGTTCGCGCAGCCCATGGACCCGGGCTGGCGCAGCTTCACCGCGCGCATGATCGCGAAATCCGGCGCAGCGGTGGTGCCGGTCTTCTTCGTCGGCCATAATTCGCGGTTCTTCCAGCTGGCCAGCCACCTGCACCAGACGCTGCGGCTGGGCCTCCTGATCAAGGAGTTCAAGGCGCGGGTGAACCGCCCCGTCGATGTGGTGATCGGCGCGCCGATCCCGCCCGAGGCGCTGGCGCCTTATCTCGGCGATGCGCGCGCGATGATGGACTTTCTGCGCGAAGCCACGTATCGCCTGTCTCCGACGCCCGTGAAATCCATGGGCTACGGGTTCGAATTCGAGGAAAAGCACCGGAACTGATGGCTGTCGGAATCTTCGACTCAGGCCTGGGCGGACTGACCGTCCTGGACGCGGTGTCCCGGCGCCTGCCGGATGTGCCCTTCGTCTATTACGGCGACAATGCCCACGCGCCCTACGGGGTGCGCACGGCCGATGACATCTACGACCTGACCACGCGGGCGGTGACGCGGCTGTGGGAGGCGGGCTGCGACCTGGTGATCCTGGCCTGCAACACCGCCTCGGCGGCGGCGCTGCGGCGGATGCAGGAAACCTGGATCCCGGCGGACAAGCGCGTCCTGGGCGTATTCGTGCCGCTGATCGAGGCGCTGACCGAGCGGCAATGGGGCGACAATTCCCCGCCGCGCGAGGTCGAGGTGAAGCATGTCGCGCTATTCGCCACGCCGGCCACCGTCTCGAGCCGCGCCTTCCAGCGCGAACTGGCCTTCCGCGCGATCGGCGTCGATGTCGAGGCCCAGCCCTGCGGCGGGCTGGTCGATGCGCTGGAGGCCGGCGACGAGATCCTGGCGGAGGCGCTGGTGCGGTCCCATGTCGAGGCGCTGAAGCGGCGGATGCCGCAGCCCGAGGCGGCGATTCTGGGCTGCACGCATTACCCGATCCTCGAACATGTCTTCCAGGAGGCGCTGGGGCCGGGGGTTCGGGTCTATTCCCAGGCCAACCTGGTGGCTGCCAGCCTGGAGGATTACCTGCGGCGGCATCCGGGGATGGAGGGGCCGGGCCGCGAGACGCGGTTCCTGACAACCGGCGATGCGCGCGCCGTGTCCGACAAGGCGACGCAGATCCTGCGACGACGCATCGCCTTCGAACATGTCGACCATATCTGACCTACTGATCCGCAAGGACCTGCCATGACCAAGAAAATCGCTGTCCTCGGCGCCTCGGGCTATACCGGGGCGGAACTTGTCCGGCTGATCGCCACCCATCCCTCCTTCGAGATCGCGGCGCTCAGCGCCGACCGCAAGGCGGGGCTGCCGATGGGCGAGGTCTTCCCGCATCTGCGCCATCTCGACCTGCCGGTGCTGCAGAAGATCGACGAGGTCGATTTCTCCGGGATCGACCTGGCCTTCTTCGCGCTGCCCCACGGGGTCGCCCACGGGCTGGTCCGGCAGATCCCCGACCATGTGAAGATCGTCGATCTTTCCGCCGATTTCCGCCTGCGCGACGCGCAGGAGTACCGCAAGTGGTACAAGCTCGACCATGGCGCGATGGATCTGCAGCCCGCCGTCGCCTACGGCCTGCCCGAGATCTACCGCGACCGGATCGCGGGGGCGCGGATCACCGCCAATACGGGCTGCTACGTGGCGACCTCGCTGCTGCCCTTGATCCCGCTGCTGCGGGCCGGGGCGGTGGGCGCGGAGGATATCGTGATCGACGCCAAGTCCGGGGCCTCCGGCGCGGGCCGCGGCCTGAACGAGCCGCTGCTCTTCTCCGAGGCCAATGAGGGGTTCAAATCCTACGGCGTCGCCGGGCATCGCCACATGGGCGAACTGGACCAGGAACTGAGCCTGGCCGCGGGCCGCCCGGTGCTGGCCGCCTTCACGCCGCATCTGGTACCGATGATCCGCGGCATGCAGGCGACGATCTACGCTGCGGGGGATGCGGCGGAAATCCAGGCGGTGCTGGAAAAACAGTATGCCGGCGAGCCCTTCGTCGATATCCTGCCGATGGGCGCCATTCCCCAGACCCAGCATGTCAAGGGATCGAACCTGTGCCGGATCGCGGTCCATGCCGACCGCCGCCCGGGCCGGGTCATCATCCTGTCGGTGCTGGACAACCTGATGAAGGGCGCCTCGGGGCAGGCGCTGCAATGCGCCAACATCATGCTGGGAGAGGCGGAGACCGCGGGGCTGAACCTGGCCCCGGTCTTCCCGTAAGAGGCCGATGAGGGGACTGAAGAAGAAACGCCGCATCCAGATCGTCCTGCTGGCCGTCATCCTGCTGGCAGTGTCCAGCGGGCTGATCGGCTATGCGATGCGCGACGGCATCAACTTCTTCCGTTCCCCCAGCCAGGTGATGGCCGAGCCCCCGCGCGAGGCCGAGGTGTTCCGCATCGGCGGCTTGGTCGAGGAAGGCAGCCTGGTGCGCGGCCAGGGGGAGACGATCACCTTCCGCGTGACCGATGGCGGCGCCTCGGTCGCGGTGGCCTATACCGGGGTGCTGCCCGATCTCTTCGACGAGGGTCAGGGGATGGTCGGCACCGGGCGCTATGTCGGCGGGGTCTTCCGCGCCACCGAGATCCTGGCCAAGCATGACGAGACCTACATGCCCAAGGAAGTCATCGACGCGCTGAAGGAACAGGGCGTCTACGAGGCGCCGGAAAGCTGATCGCGGCGGGCGCGCGATTGCCGCCCGGGGTGATCGCGGCTAAGACCGGGGCAAGGCGGCCGGACCGCCCGGACGGAGCAAGGACCATGGCGAAAAAGACGAAATCCGCGCGGCAGGCCGCCTGGGAAGCGGCGGCGATCCGGGCCTTGCTGAGCTGGCCTAAGGTCCTGCCTTTCGGGATGCGCCGCGCCGTGGTGGCCTGGCTGATGGCCTGGATCGTGGCGCCGGTGGCGGGCTATCGCGGGCGCATCCGCGCCAACCTGGCCCATGTGATGCCCGACCTGCCCGAGCCCGAGATCCGCCGCCTGATGCGCCGCGTGCCGGCCAATGTCGGGCGGATGCTGACCGAACTGGCCGCGGGCGAGGAATTCCTTGACCTGCTGCGCGACGAGCCGCTGACCGGTCCGGGGGTCGGTGCGCTGGACGAGGCGCGCGCGGCGGGCCGTCCGGTGATCGTCGTCTCGGGGCATTTCGGCAATTTCGATGCGATGCGCGGGGTGCTGGCGCTGCGCGGCCACCGGATCGGCGCGATCTACCGGCCGCTGAACGATGCCGCGCTGGATGCGGATTTCCTGGCCATGCTCACCGCCATCGCCGAGCCGGTCTTTCCGCGCGGCCGGGCCGGGCTGGCGCGGATGATCCGGTTTCTCAAGCAGGGCAATGCGGTGGCGATCCTGCCCGACCAATACGTCAATCGCGGCGAGGCGCTGACCTTCTTCGGCCAGCCTGCGCCCACGGCGCTGTCGGCGGCGGAGATGGCGCTGAAATACGATGCGCTCCTGGTGCCGGTCTATGGCATCCGGCGCGGCGATGGCGGATTCGACCTTGTCGTCGAGGCGCCGGTGCCCCATGGCGAGGCGCGTGCCATGAGCCAGGCGCTGAATGACAGCCTCGAGGCACGCATCCGCGACAACATGGACCAGTGGCTTTGGATTCACCGTCGCTGGAAACCTGCGCGCCAGGCGAAACGGGCGGCGCGCGCGGCGAAGGGCTGAGGCCTAGCGCGCGGTAGCGGCCGCGATCACCGGGCCCTGGCCGCGTTCCTGCAGCAGCACCGCGACCGGCTGGTCGCCGGTCACCGGCAGGTCGAATTCCTCGGGCGCCTCGCCGGACCAGTATTCGGCCAGGTGCAGGTCGGTGACGATATTGGTATAGGTGATCTTGCGCCCGGCATTCTCGCCCTTGCCGATCTTGACCGTCGCTTCGGGCTGGTAGCGCAGCAGGTACAGCTCGGAGGGGGGGACGGCATCCCCGGTGGGGGCGACGGTGACGCGCAGCATGTCGCCGTCGCGGGCCGCGTCGACGCGGGCGGCGGGGATCTGGGCGCGGATTTTCTGGATCATCGCCTCGATCTTCTCGGCCTTGTGGCCCACCACGGCCGACAGGCCCTGGACGATCATCTGCGGCGTATAGACCATGCGTTCGCCGAATCCCTGGGCATAGGTCTTCTGGCGATGTCCGTATTCGCGGCTGCCGAACGTGTCCGTCCAGCCGATGTAATCCCAGTAATCGACATGGAAGGAGAAGGCGAGCACGTCCTTCTCGGTGGCCAGCTGGCTCAGCAATTCGTCCGCGGGCGGGCAGGCGGAACAACCCTGCGAGGTATAGAGTTCCAGAACAACCACCGGGTCAGCCGCCGCAGGAAGTCCCAACAGGGTCAGGCTCATGCACGTCGCACCGAGGATATGTCGCATTTCAGTTCCGTTCTGCCGCCAGTCCGCGGAATGGATAGGCCATAGCCCCGCATGGCGCCAATCACCCTTTTGCGAGAGCATGGCAGGTGTTGCAGCGCAACAGTTGCCTTCCGCATACCGAGGTATACATAACCGATCAGCCTTCACTTGCCGCAAGCGGCGGTGGTGGTGCATACCGGTGGCATCGACCCACTCATCCGAGAGGCAGACCCATGACCATTCAAGTCGGCAACGACAGTTCCAAGACCCGCAGGACCCTGACGGTCGGAAATTCCAGCATCGCCTATTACTCGATCCCGGCGGCGCAGGAGGCCGGGCTGGGGGATTTCTCCAATCTTCCGGCGGCGCTGAAGGTGGTGCTGGAGAACATGCTGCGCTTCGAGGATGGCGGGCGGACGGTCTCGGTCGATGACATCCGCGCCTTTGCCGAATGGGGCGCCAAGGGCGGGCGCAACCCGCGCGAGATCGCCTATCGCCCGGCGCGCGTGCTGATGCAGGATTTCACCGGCGTTCCCGCCGTGGTCGACCTGGCGGCGATGCGCGACGGGATCGTGGCGCTTGGCGGCGACCCGGACAAGATCAACCCGCTGAACCCGGTGGACCTGGTGATCGACCATTCGGTGATGATCGACGAATTCGGCAATCCGCGGGCCTTCCAGATGAATGTGGACCGCGAATACGAACGCAACATGGAGCGCTATGTCTTCCTCAAATGGGGGCAGAAGGCGTTCAACAATTTCCGCGTGGTGCCGCCGGGCACCGGCATCTGCCACCAGGTGAACCTGGAATATCTCGCCCAGACCGTCTGGAGCGACGAGGACCAGAATGGCGAAACCGTTGCCTATCCCGACACGCTGGTGGGCACGGACAGCCACACGACCATGGTCAACGGCGCGGCCGTGCTGGGCTGGGGCGTGGGCGGCATCGAGGCCGAGGCCGCGATGCTGGGCCAGCCGATCTCCATGCTCATTCCCGAAGTCGTCGGGTTCAAGCTGACCGGCGAAATGGTCGAGGGCACGACCGGCACCGACCTGGTCCTGAAGGTCGTGGAGATGCTGCGCGCCCATGGCGTGGTGTCGAAATTCGTCGAGTTCTACGGCCCCGGGCTGGACAAGCTGCCGCTGGCACAGCGCGCCACGATCGCGAACATGGCGCCCGAATACGGGGCGACCTGCGGCTTCTTCCCGATCGATGACGAGACGCTGCGCTACATGCGCACCACCGGCCGGGACGAGGATCGCATCGCGCTGGTCGAAGCCTATGCCAAGGAAAACGGGTTCTGGCGCGGGCCGGATTACGACCCGGTCTATTCCTCCACGCTGGAACTGGACATGGCGACCATCGTTCCCGCGATTTCCGGCCCCAAGCGGCCGCAGGATTTCCTGCCGCTCGAAGGGGCGGGCTCGGCCTTCAAGAAGGTCGTGGCCGGGTTCCGCGGCATCGATGTCTCCGGCGCGGCGCAGGACATGGCGGCCGAGGGGGACACGGTCGTGGCCGAAAAGCCGTTGATCCGCACTGCGAAGGTGGATGGCGAGGAATACGAGCTGAAGGATGGGTCCGTGGTGATCGCCTCGATCACCTCCTGCACCAACACGTCGAACCCCTATGTCCTGATCGGGGCCGGTCTGGTCGCGCGCAAGGCGCGCGAGATGGGACTGAACCGCAAGCCGTGGGTCAAGACCTCGCTGGCGCCGGGCTCGCAGGTCGTGACCGAGTACCTAGAGGCGGCCGGGCTGCAGGAGGACCTGGACGCGGTGGGCTTCAACCTGGTGGGCTATGGCTGCACCACCTGCATCGGCAATTCGGGCCCGCTTCAGCCGCAGATTTCCAAATCGATCAACGACAATGACCTGATCGCGACGGCCGTGCTGTCGGGCAACCGCAATTTCGAGGGGCGGATCTCGCCGGATGTGCGGGCCAACTACCTGGCCTCGCCGCCGCTGGTCGTGGCCTATGCGCTGGCGGGGGACATGAATATCGACCTGGCCCGCGATCCGATCGCCGAGACCCCGGATGGCACGCCGGTCTACCTCAAGGATATCTGGCCCAGCGACGCGGAAATCGCGGAACTGGTGGACAAGGTGGTGACCCGCGAGGCCTTCCAGTCGAAATATTCGGATGTCTTCAAGGGCGACGAGAAATGGCAGGCGGTGGAAACCACCGACGCCAAGACCTATGACTGGCCGCCCAGCTCCACCTATATCCAGAACCCGCCCTATTTCCAGGGCATGACCATGGATACCGTTCCGATCGCGGATGTCGAAGGCGCCAAGATCCTGGCGGTACTGGGCGACATGATCACCACCGACCACATCTCGCCGGCGGGATCGTTCAAGGAATCCACGCCGGCCGGGAAATACCTGACCGAGCGCCAGGTCGCGCCGCGCGAATTCAACTCCTACGGCTCGCGCCGCGGCAATCACGAGGTGATGATGCGCGGCACCTTCGCCAATATCCGCATCAAGAACGAGATGCTGGAGGGGGTCGAGGGCGGCTATACCAAGGGGCCGGACGGCGAACAGACCTCGATCTTCGACGCGGCCATGGCCTATCAGGCGCAGGGCACGCCGCTGGTGATCTTCGGCGGCGAACAGTATGGCGCCGGCTCCTCCCGCGACTGGGCGGCGAAGGGGACGGCCCTGCTGGGCGTCAAGGCGGTCATCGCCGAAAGCTTCGAGCGGATCCACCGGTCGAACCTCGTCGGCATGGGCGTCATCCCCTTCGAGTTCACCAATGGCGACACCCGCAAGTCGCTGGGCCTGACGGGCGAGGAAACCGTGTCGATCAAGGGGCTGGTGGGCGTCAAGCCGCAGCAGGAAGTCCCCTGCGAGATCACCTTCGCGGATGGCACCACCAAGACCATCACGCTGAAATGCCGGATCGATACCGGCGTGGAGATCGAGTATATCGAGAATGGCGGCGTGCTGCATTACGTGCTGCGCAACCTGGCGCGCAGCTGATCGCGCCGATGCCGCCGACCGGAGGGCCCGCCCGCGCGCGGGCCTTTCCACGACACCATCCCGGGCTCCGCGTGCCATCCCGGCACCGGCCGGTCCGGGCCAGAAGAAGGACTTCGTCGATGCGCGCCGCCGCCCTTGCCGCCTCTCTTGCCATCCTGGCGCTATCCGCCTGCGACACGCCCAGCCCGGCGGCGGGGGGCTCCGTCTACAAGGCGATGAACGGCCGCCGCGTCGTGCCGCTGCGCGAACCCGCCGGGGCGTTCGAGGTGCTGGCCCTGCCCGGGGATGCCGGGCCGCAATTCTTCTGTGCCGCCGCCGATTACGCCTATACGATGCGCGGCGCGCGGCCGGTGGACCGGGTGGTCATCGTGCGCAGCGCGGGCGACAGCCTGACCCATCCGGGCACGCGCGGCGTCGCCTTCCGGATCATGTCGCGCGACGAGGCGCCGCCGCTGGACGGGGTCTACCTGAATCCGCGCAAGCAGGGCGAGGCTGCCACGATCGGACATGCCAGGCAGCTGTGCCGCCGCCCGGTCAGCTGGTTCGGCGATGACTGAGGCAATGGAACCATAAATCTTGGGGCTGCGTTTCGGGACTACCCAAGAGGTCGGGGCTTCCCTATAGTTGCGGTGGAAGATGAGCCGCAAAGACCGACGGAGGCCCCATGCGCTGCCCATTCTGCGGAAATGTCGACACCCAGGTGAAGGATTCCCGCCCGGCCGAGGACCATGTCGCGATCCGCAGGCGGCGGTTCTGCCCGGAATGCGGAGGGCGGTTCACCACTTACGAACGGGTGCAGCTGCGCGACCTCGTGGTGATCAAGTCGACCGGCCGGCGCGAGGATTTCGACCGCGACAAGCTGGAGCGCTCGATCCGCATCGCCTGCCAGAAACGCCCGATCGAGCCGGAGCGCATGGAAAAGATGATCTCCGGCATCGTCCGGCGGCTGGAAAGCCTCGGCGAGCAGGACATTCCCTCCAAGACCATCGGCGAGATCGTGATGGAGACCCTGGCCCGGATCGACACCGTCGCCTATGTCCGCTTTGCCAGCGTCTACAAGAACTTCCAGGCGGCCGACGATTTCGACAAGTTCGTCTCGGAATTGCGCCCCGGCGCCATGCCCCCCGAGGTCTGAGCCGGTGACGGACGACAGGCGCTTCATGGCGCTTGCCCTGTCGCTGGGGTCGCGGGATTTGGGCCATGTCTGGCCGCGTCCCGCGGTCGGCTGCGTGCTGGTGCGCGACGGGCGCATCCTCGGCCGCGGCTGGACCCGGGGGCAAGACGGCCCGCATGGCGAGGCGATGGCGCTGGCACAGGCGGGCGAGGCCGCGCGCGGCGCGACGGCCTATGTCACGCTGGAACCCTGCGCCCATTTCGGCCGCACGCCGCCCTGTTCGGCCGCGCTGGTGCGGGCGGGCGTGGCGCGGGTCGTGTCGGCGCTGGAGGATCCCGACCCCAGGGTGGCCGGGCGCGGACACGCCATCCTGCGCGAGGCGGGGATCGCGGTGGAGGCGGGGCTGATGGCCGCCGAGGCGCGGGAGACCCATGAAGGGTTCCTGCGGCGGATCCAGCAGGGGCGGCCGATGCTGACGCTGAAGCTGGCCACCAGCTTCGACGGGCGCATCGCCACGGCCTCCGGCGAAAGCCAGTGGATCACCGGACCTGCCGCGCGGCGCATCGTGCATCTTCAGCGCGCCACGCATGATGCCGTCCTGATCGGGGCCGGCACGGCGCGCGACGACGACCCGATGCTGACCGTGCGGGGACTAGGCATCGCCCGGCAGCCGGTGCGGGTGGTGCTGTCGCGCCGGCTGGACCTGCCGGACCAGGGGCTCCTGGCGCAAAGCGCGGACAAGGTGCCGCTATGGCTGGTGCACGGCGCGGATGTGCCGGCCCGTCGGCGTGCCGCCTGGACGCAGAAGGGCGCGGTGCTGGTGGAGGCCGCGACCGGGGCCGACGGCCAGATCGACCCTGCATCGGCGATGCGGGCCTTGGCGGCGGGCGGGCTGACCCGGATCTATTGCGAAGGCGGGGGAACGCTGGCGGCAACGCTGCTTCAGGCCGACCTCGTCGACCGGCTGATCGGCTTCACGGCCGGGCTGGCGCTGGGGGCGGAGGGACGGCCCGCGCTGGGGGCAATGGGCCTGTCGCGTCTTGCGGAGGCGCCGCGCTTTGAGCTGGTGCGCTCGCAGGCGGCCGGTCCCGATCTTCTGCATCTGTGGCGGCGCAGGAGCTGAGCCGCTCCGGCCGATTGGCATAGCAGGCCGGGCAGGGCGCCCGGCCGCGGCCGGTGATCAGTCCTCGATGATCTCCACGAAGACCATGTCGCGTTCCGCAGCGCCCTCGGCAAAGCTCAGCGCGTGCTGGTATTCGGGACTGTTATAGCAGGCCTCGGCCGCCTCGATGCTGTCGAAGCGCAGAACCACGTTGCGCGGCCGCTCATTGCCTTCCATCCACTTGTAGCGCGTTCCGCGCGCCAGGAATTTCGCGCCGTATTTCTCCAGCGCGGGACCGGCAAGCTTCACATACTTGCCGTATTCCTCTTCGTTGGTGACGTTGACATGGGTGATCCACAGCGCAGCCATCACAAATCCTCCAGCATGCGTTCGACAACAGCCAGCGCCTCGGGCGCCTTCGAGGCATCGGCGCCCCCGGCCTGGGCCATGTCGGGACGGCCGCCGCCGCCCTTGCCGCCCAGTTCCGCCGCCGCCGCCTTGACCAGATCCACCGCTGAGATGCGATCGGTCAGATCCCCGGTCACGCCCGCGGCCACCGCCGCCTTGCCGTCGGCATCGGCGATCAGGACCACGACGCCGGAACCCAGACGGTCCTTGTGCGCGTCGATCAGCGGCCGCAGATCCTTGCCCGACACGCCCGAAAGGCTCTGTCCGAGGAAGGTGATGCCCTTGATGTCCCGGGTCTCGGGGCCAGAGGACCCGCCGCCGCCCATGGCCAGGTCGCGGCGCAGCTGCGCCACCTCGTTCTGCAGGGCGCGACGTTCCTCAAGCAGGGCCTGCACCCGTGCCGGCACGTCATCGGCCTGGGATTTCAGCAGTCCCGCGGCTTCGGACAGCGTCGTCGCCTGACCGGCGAGGTGGTCGAAGGCCGCCTGTCCGGTCAGCGCCTCGATCCGGCGGATGCCCGCCGAGGACGCGCTGTCGCCGAGCAGGACGAACATTCCGATCTCGCCCAGCCGCGCCACATGGGTGCCGCCGCAGAGTTCCAGGGAATAGACATCGCCCGACACGCCCTTGCCCGATCCCGCCTGCCGGCCCATCTGAACGACGCGCACCTCGTCGCCGTATTTCTCTCCGAAAAGCGCCTGCGCGCCCAGCTCGCGCGCCTCGTCCGGCGTCATGATGCGGGTTTCCACCTGGCTGTTCTGGCGAATCATCGCGTTCACGTCGGCCTCTATGCGCGTCATCTCCTCGGGCGTCACCGCCTTGGAATGGCTGAAATCGAAGCGCAGCCGGTCCTCGGCATTCAGCGAGCCGCGCTGTGCCACATGGCTGCCCAGCACCTCGCGCAGCGCCTCGTTCAGAAGGTGCGTGGCCGAGTGATTGGCGCGGATCGCCGCGCGGCGGGCATGATCGACGATCAGCTCGGCACCTTGGCCTGTGGAAATCGTGCCTTCGGTCACTTCGGCGAAATGGATGAAGACACCGGCGGATTTCTTCGTGTCCGTGACGGTCGCGGCGCCGGTTGCAGTCTGCAACCGCCCGGAATCGCCGACCTGTCCGCCGCTTTCGGCATAGAAGGGCGTCTGGTTGACCACGATCTGCACGGTCTCGCCCTTGGCGGCTTGGGGCGCGGTCTGCCCGTCCCGGACGATGGCCAGAAGCTGCCCCTCGGAATATTCGTCCTCGTAGCCGAGGAATTCGGTCGGACCGTGCTTCTCGGCGATGTCGAACCAGATCGCGGCATCCGCGGTCTCGCCCGAGCCAGCCCATGCGGCGCGGGCCTTGGCCTTCTGTTCGGCCATCGCGGCGTCGAAGCCGTCCGTGTCGACCGTGTGGCCCTTCTCGCGCAGCGCATCCTGGGTCAGGTCGAGCGGAAAGCCATAGGTGTCGTAAAGCTTGAACGCGGTCTCGCCGGGCAGTTCCGCCCCGTCGGGCAGGTCGACCAGCGCGTCATCGAGCAGCTTCAGCCCCCGGTCGAGCGTCTGGCGGAACCGGTTTTCCTCCAGCCGCAGCGTTTCCTCGATCATCGCCTGCGCCTGGCCGAGTTCCGGATAGGCCTGGCCCATCTGCTGGACCAGCGCCGGGACCAGCCGGTGCATCAGCGGATCCTGCGCGCCCAGCAGGTGCGCATGGCGCATCGCGCGGCGCATGATCCGCCGCAGGACGTAGCCGCGCCCGTCATTCGAGGGCGTCACCCCGTCGGCGATCAGGAAGGAGGTGGACCGCAGGTGATCGGCGATGACGCGGTGATGCACCTTGCCCGGCCCGTCCGGATCGGCGCTGGTCGCATTGGCCGAGGCCTCGATCAGCGCGCGCATCAGGTCGGTATCGTAATTGTCGTGCTTGCCCTGCAGCAGCGCGCCGATCCGCTCCAGCCCCATGCCGGTATCGATCGAGGGCTTGGGCAGGTTCTCGCGGCGCCCGTCCTCGAACTGCTCGTACTGCATGAAGACGAGGTTCCAGATCTCGATGAACCGGTCGCCATCCTCCTCGGGCGAACCGGGCGGGCCGCCCCAGACATGGTCGCCGTGGTCGTAGAAGATCTCGGTGCAGGGACCGCAGGGGCCGGTGGGGCCGGCCGACCAGAAATTGTCGTCCGTCGCGATGCGGATGATCCGGTCATCGGGCAGGCCCGCGACCTTCTTCCAGATCTGCACGGCCTCCTCGTCGGTATGGTAGACGGTGACCAGCAGGCGGCTCTTGTCGATGCCGAATTCGCGGGTCAGCAATTCCCAGGCGAAGGGGATCGCCTCTTCCTTGAAATAATCGCCGAAGGAGAAATTCCCCAGCATTTCAAAGAATGTATGGTGCCGCGCGGTGTAGCCGACATTGTCCAGGTCGTTATGCTTGCCGCCGGCGCGCACGCATTTCTGCGCGGTGGTGGCGCGGGTGTAGTCGCGGGTCTCGACGCCGGTGAAGACGTTCTTGAACTGCACCATCCCCGCCGCGGTGAACATCAGCGTCGGATCGTTGCGCGGGATCAGCGGCGAGCTGTCCACGATCGCGTGGCCATTGCGTCCGTAATAGTCGAGGAAGGTCGTGCGGATATCGTTCAGGCTTGCCATGGCTCAGCGTCTCTTGCCGGTTCGGTTCCCGCCTCTCTAGCCTTCCCCGGTCGGGGTGTCCACACGCGCGGCGCCTGCGTCAACGAGGGGCGCGCATATGAGAAAACCCCGCCCGGACGGGGCGGGGCCTGCAGGATCGGGCCGCGATGGCGACGGCGTCAGTCCTCCGTGAGCGCGTCGCCGCCTTCGTCTTCGCCCATGTGGAAATCCAGCCCGTGGGCGGCGCGGATCTGATCCTCGATCTCCAGGGCGATCTTGGAATTCTGCCGCAGGTAGGTCTTGGCATTCTCGCGCCCCTGGCCGATGCGCTCGTCGCCATAGGAATACCAGGACCCCGATTTCGCCACGACCCCGGCCTTGACGCCCAGATCCAGCAATTCGCCCATCTTGGAAATGCCTTCGCCATAGACGATGTCGAACTCGACCTGCTTGAAGGGCGGGGCGACCTTGTTCTTGACGATCTTGACGCGGGTGGCGTTGCCGACAACCTCGTCGCGATCCTTGACCGAGCCGATGCGGCGGATGTCGAGCCGCACGGAGGAATAGAATTTCAGCGCGTTGCCGCCCGTGGTCGTCTCGGGCGAGCCGAACATGACGCCGATCTTCATGCGGATCTGGTTGATGAAGATGACCATGCATTTCGACCGGCTGATCGAGGCGGTCAGCTTGCGCATCGCCTGGCTCATCAGGCGGGCCTGGGCGCCGACCTGGGCATCGCCCATGTCGCCCTCGATCTCGGATTTGGGGGTCAGGGCGGCGACGGAATCGACGACGATCATGCTGACCGCGCCGGAGCGCACCAGCGTGTCGGTGATCTCCAGCGCCTGCTCGCCGGTATCGGGCTGGCTGATCAGCAGGTCATCGAGATTGACGCCCAGCTTGCGCGCGTATTGCGGATCGAGGGCATGTTCGGCATCGACGAAGGCGCAGATCCCGCCCTTCTTCTGTTCCTCGGCCACGCAATGCAATGTCAGCGTGGTCTTGCCCGAGCTTTCGGGCCCGAAGATCTCGATCACCCGGCCCTTGGGCAGGCCGCCGATCCCCAGCGCGATATCCAGGCCGAGCGAGCCGGTGGAGGTCGCCTCGATTTCCTGTACCGCGCCGTTCTGGCCGAGCTTCATGATAGAGCCCTTGCCGAATTGCCGCTCGATTTGCGCCAGAGCGGAATCCAGCGCCTTCTGCTTGTCCATACTGCGTGTCCCGCCCAGATCGAGGAGGTTTGCCGAAGCCATTTTGCCTGTCCTTATCTCATGCCCGCCAAGGGGCGGCAATGCCGGTTCTGTTCTGCTCTTGTTCTCAATATGGAGAACAGACGGGAACATTTCAACTTAAAATCTTTCCTGCACTATCGGGACGACTCGTTAAGGCAGATTTAAGCCGCGCGGCGACCCGGCGGCGCGGCGGATTGCCGACCGGGCCGGATGCGGTTGTGACATTCTTGACCAAATCGTCCTTAATATTGCCGCGACTCGGTCTCCGGCACCCTGTTGCGGCCGCAAGGCTCTTTCATCATCCGGAGCGCGACGTATATTGTGCCGCACCTGAGAGAACCCGAAGAGCCCCCGGAGCCTGCCACGTGCCTCATTTCGAACCGATCCTGTCCGGAAAGGACGGCAAGACCGACGACGATGCCGGGGTCATCACCAGGACCAAGCCCCGGACGAAACGTCCGCCGCTGTACAAGGTGCTGATCCTGAACGACGATTATACGCCGATGGAATTCGTCGTGCATGTGCTGGAGCGGTTCTTCGGCCTGAGTCACAGCCAGGCTTTCGAATTGATGCTGACGGTGCACAAGAAGGGCGTCGCGGTCGTCGGCGTATTTTCCTTCGAAGTGGCGGAAACCAAGGTGGGGCAGGTGATGGATTTCGCCCGCCGCCACCAGCATCCGCTGCAATGCACCATGGAAAAGGAATAGCGGCCCGCGGGCCGGTCTCCCATGCTGAAACGTATTTCCCTGGCGCTCGAGACGGGCGCCGCACCGATGCCCGCAAGCGGACGCATCGCTGTCTTCGATCCTCCCGCCGCACCGCTCCTGCCCGGCATCGACCCCGCGCGGATCGAGGTGGTCTCCGCCTCGGCGCGGCTGCATGCAGATTGCGCGCGGGCGGGGATCTCCGCCGTCGAGCAGCCGCGTGGCAGCTATGCCGCCGCTCTGGTCTGTCTGGACCGGTCCCGTCCCGCGGCGCGGTTGCAGATTGCAACCGCCGTCGCCGCACTGCCCGAAGGCGCGCCTATTCTGGTCGACGGGCAGAAGACCGACGGGGTGGACCCCGCCATGAAGGATTGCCGGGCCCGGGTCGAGATATCCGACAGCTATGTCAAATCGCATGGCCGACTGTTCTGGTTCGCCGCCGCGCCCGTCTTCGGGGACTGGGCGGCGCTTGCCGCGGACTGGCCGGCGGTGGAGGGGTTCCGCACCGCCCCGGGGGTGTTTTCCGCCGACGGGGTGGATCCCGGTTCGCTGCTTCTGGCACGGACGCTTCCTGTGCTGAAGGGCGCGGGGGCGGATCTGGGGGCGGGCTGGGGCTATCTTTCGGCAGCGGTCCTGAAAAACGACGCCGTGACGCGATTGCACCTGGTGGAGGAGGATGGCCGCGCGCTGCGGGCCGCCCGGGCCAATCTGGACGATCCCCGGGCGCGGTTCCACTGGGCAGATGCCACGGCCTGGCAGGAACCCGAGGGGATGGAATTCGTGATCTCCAACCCGCCTTTCCATGCCCGGCGCGAGACAAGCCCCGATCTGGGCCGGGCCTTCATCGCGGCCGCGGCGCGGATGCTGGCGCGGCACGGGCGGCTGTGGATGGTTGCAAACCGCCATCTGCCATATGAGGCGGAACTGGCGGCGCGGTTCGGTTCCGTCAGGGAAGTGGTGGCCCAATCCGGCTACAAGGTGATAGAAGCCGGCCTTCCGAAATCCGTCCGGGACCCAAGGAGACGCGCATGAGCCTGTCCGTCGAAGGAAAGACCGCCATCGTGACGGGGGCGGCTAATGGCATCGGCCTGGCCGTCTCGCGCCATCTGCTGGACCAGGGCGCGCATGTCATGATGGTCGATATGGACGAGGCCAAGCTGACCGAGGAATTCGGCGCGCTGCCCGATCGCGAGAACGCGGCCTGGTTCGCCGGCGACCTGCGCGAGAGGCTGACCCTGGCCAACCTGATGTCCGCCACGCTGGATGCGTTCGACCGGCTGGACATCCTGGTCAATGCCAGCCGCCAGGTCACGGCCGAGGACCCGCTGGCCGTGGCGGGGGACGAGACGCTGAAGGAGCTGCTGCAGCAGAACCTGATGCCTGCCTACCGGCTCAGCCAGCTTGCCGCGAAGCGCATGATTGCCCAGGCCGAGGGCGGCGACGAGGACGCGCCTGTCGGTTCGATCATCAATGTCTCTTCCATCGCGGCGCGCCGTTCGCCGCCGGAATTGCTGGCCTTCTCGGTTTCGACCGCGGCGCTGGACCAGCTGACGCGCTCGCTGGCCGTGGCGCTGGCTGAACATCGCATCCGCGTCAATTCCGTCGCCTTCGGTTCGGTCATGTCCGACAGCCTGAAGACGACGCTGAAGGAGAATCGCGGCTACCGCGAGGATATCGTGGAGAACACGCCGCTGCAGCGCATCGCGGGGCCCAAGGAGGTGGTGGAGACGGTGCAGTTCCTCGCCTCGGAGGGCTCGGCCTTCATGACCGGTCAGATCCTGACCATCGATGGCGGCCGCACGCTGGTCGATCCGGTCAGCGCGCCGGCGCACTGACCGCGACGGGCCGCCCCTGGGCCGAGCAGCTGGATCCGCCCAGCTGTTCGCGCTTCAGCAGCAGGGAGTCCAGCTTGCGGCGCTCGGATTCCGGATCCACCGCGACGCGCCGTTCATAGGTGTTGGGGTAGTTGTCGAAACACCATCCCAGATGACCATAATAGCCCGAGCGGCCGCAGAAGGACAGGCCGACGCTGACATCGCGGGTCTCCGTCTGGTAGGCATAGCCACGGGCCAGGTTCTGGCGCGTCTCCTCGATCAGCGCATCCAGGTGACGTTCCTCGCGGCTCAGCCCGCGTTCGCAGCGCTCCTGGGCAGTGCCGCAGGCGGCCAGCAGCATCAGAACCGAAAGAACATGGGCGCGCATCCGAAAGCCTCCGTCAAGACACGCCGTCACCATGTGGGAACCGCCCTCCGGCGTCAACCACGTCACCTTCGGCGGCATTTGCCCCCGGCGGAGGCGTCGGGCGGTGCGCGCCGGATCGGAAAGAGGCGTCCCGGTCCCGCTGGCTGCCGCCCGTCCCCGCGGCGCGGGGGCGGGCTTCGGTCCGTCAGCCCCGGCGACGGCGGCGCAGCAGCGCGGTCATGGCCAGGGCAGAGGCCATGGCAAGGGCGGTCGGGGGCACCGGAACGGGGGCGACCGGCGGGGGCGGGGAGTCCGAGCCGCCGCCACCGCCGCCTCCGGTCCCGCCATCGATGATGGTCCGGTCGCTGATGCCGCCGGAGCCGCCCGAGGAGCTGCCGCCGCCGGGCAGGCGCCCGCCGGGCGTGTAGACCTCGAACGGGTCGGACCGGTCGCGGTCGCCGTCGGGGCGATCAACTTGGCGCGACCCGTAGCCGGGGGTCGTGGCAGCGACCGACGTCACGGAGATGCCGGGGAAGAGATCGACGAAGCCGTCGGAAACCCTGCGGGTGACTTCGGGGGTCAGCGGCGCCTGCACGGGTTCCAGCCCGGCATATTCGTCGGGGCTGTCCGAGCTGCAGATCTCGGTCCGGCGGTCCTGGTAGCCGGACCATTCCTGGTCGGTCGCGGCCCGGCCCAGGATGTTGCGGGCATAGGACTCGCGGCTCAGCGCGGCGTCGCAAGGGCGTTCGATGCAGACCGGCGGCGGGCGCGTTCCCTTGAAGCCTTCGCGCCATGCGGATTCGAGATCCGCCTCGCGAACGCAGGTCTCGCCGAGGAAGTCGTTGTAATAGGGAACCGTTCCGGCCATCGAAATGCCCGGAAATCCGGCCAGTCCGAGGCCGAAGCATACCAAAAGGGCGCGCGAAATTGCGCGGCAAGAAGGTGACATCAGGCGTCTCCCCCGTGAACGATTCTGTGTGTGTCTGAAGGTTGATCTAGGCCTGACCCCGGGTGAATGCACGGGTTTTGAATGATTAAAGTAAATCAATATACGTCAGGATATATCCCGTTTACCCGGGGGATAGGTGGCCTATCCGAACCATTTGTTGGGGTGTCAACGACTAAAACCACCAGCTGTAGTGATTTCTTCGTTGACGTGATGGGGGAGGACACGTTTAGTTGAGGTCAGGCGATGGCTGACCGCAACATCTGGTGTCATCGCCGATCGGGGGACATTTCGGCAGCTATATCTTGTGGCCCTGCCAGGCCACCGAGCCGTCTTGCGCATCCCCGTCCCAGGCGAAAGGCGGCAGCCCCTTCCTTCGGGCTGCGCAGAACCGGCAGCGATCCGCAGAGGCCCGCATGAAGATAGAGCGCACCTTCACCACCGACGACGCGGATGCCTATGCCGGGCTCGATTTCAAGCGGGTCTCTTCCGAGATCCGCAATCCCGACGGGCAGGCAGTGTTCCGCCTTGACGGGGTGGAGGTGCCCGCAGGCTGGAGCCAGGTGGCCTCGGACGTCCTTGCACAGAAATATTTCCGCCGCGCGGGCGTGGCGGCGCGGCTGAGGAAGGTGCCCGAGAAAGGCGTGCCGGACTGGCTGTGGCGCGCCGAGCCGGATCGCGAGGCGCTGGAGGGTTTGCCCGAGGAGGCCCGCTTCGGCGGCGAGACCTCTGCGCGGCAGGTCTTCGACCGGCTTGCCGGGGCCTGGACCTACTGGGGCTGGAAGGGCGGCTATTTCACGGCCGAGGCGGATGCCCGCGCCTATTTCGACGAGATGCGGCTGATGCTGGCCCGCCAGATGGCGGCGCCCAACAGCCCGCAATGGTTCAATACGGGGCTGCACTGGGCCTACGGGATCGACGGACCTTCGCAGGGACATTTCTATGTCGACCCCTTCACCGGCGAGATGGTCCAGTCGGCATCGGCCTACGAGCATCCCCAGCCCCATGCCTGCTTCATCCAGTCGGTCAGCGACGACCTGGTGAATGCGGGCGGCATCATGGACCTCTGGGTCCGCGAGGCGCGGCTGTTCAAATACGGCTCGGGCACCGGCACGAACTTTTCAAGCCTCCGGGCCGAGGGCGAAGCCCTCTCCGGCGGCGGCAAGAGCTCCGGTCTGATGGGTTTCCTGAGGATCGGCGATCGGGCAGCGGGCGCGATCAAGTCGGGCGGCACGACCCGGCGCGCGGCCAAGATGGTGATCTGCGACGCGGATCACCCGGATATCGAGGACTTCATCAACTGGAAGGTGAAGGAAGAGCAAAAGGTGGCGAGCCTGGTGGCAGGCTCGAAGATGCACGAGATGCATCTCAACCAGATCTTCGCCGGGATTGCCCGATGGGACGGCAGCATCGAGGATGCCACCGACCCGGCGAGGAACGACGCCCTGAAGACGGCGATCCGCAAGGCCAGGAAGGCCATGATCCCGGAAACCTATGTCAACCGCGTGCTCCAGTACGCGCGGCAGGGCTACAGCTCGATCGAGTTTCCCAGCTATGACACCGACTGGGACAGCGAGGCCTATGGCACGGTCTCGGGTCAGAATTCCAACAACACGGTGCGGGTGACGGATGCTTTCCTGGAGGCGGTCCGCGAGGATGGCGACTGGGCGCTGCTGCGGCGCACGGACGGCAAGGTGGCCAAGGTCCTCAAGGCGCGCGACCTGTGGGAGCAGATCGGTCATGCCGCCTGGGCCTGCGCCGATCCGGGGCTGCAGTTCCACGACACGATCAATGCCTGGCATACCTGCCCCGAGGATGGCCCGATCCGCGCCTCCAACCCGTGTTCGGAATACATGTTCCTCGACGACACGGCCTGCAACCTCGCCTCGCTGAACCTGGTCGCCTTTCTCGGCGACGGGCAGTTCCGGGCGCGGGATTTCATGCAGGCGGTGCGGCTTTGGACCCTGACGCTGGAGATCAGCGTGGCCATGGCGCAGTTCCCATCCGAGGCGATCGCGCGGCGATCCTGGGAATTCCGCACGCTGGGCCTGGGATATGCCAATATCGGCGGGCTGCTGATGAGCCTCGGCCATGGCTATGATTCCGCCGAAGGGCGGGCGCTCTGCGCGGCGATCACCGCGATCATGACCGGCACCGCCTATGCGACCTCGGCCGAGATGGCCGCCGAGCTGGGCGCCTTTGCGGGGTACCAGCGCAATGCCCGCCACATGCTGCGGGTGATCGGCAACCATGCGCGCGCCGCCGAGGGGCAGGCCGGGGGATACGAGGGGCTGTCGGTGGCACCGGTGCCGCTGGACCGCGCCGCCTGTCCCGATTCCGAACTGCCCCGCCTGGCGCAGGCCGCCTGGGCGGAGGCGCTGCGGCTGGGGCAGGCCCACGGGTTCCGCAATGCCCAGGCCACCGTCATCGCCCCGACCGGGACGATCGGGCTGGTGATGGATTGCGACACGACCGGGATCGAACCCGATTTCGCGCTGGTGAAATACAAGAAGCTGGCGGGTGGCGGCTATTTCAAGATCATCAACCGCGCGGTGCCCGGTGCGCTGGAGAGGCTGGGCTATGCGGCGGACCAGATCGCGGAGATAACCGCCCATGCCGTCGGGCACGGCACCCTGGCCACGGCGCCGGAAATCGATCACACCGCCCTGATCGGCCATGGCTTCGGCCCGCAGGAAATCGCCAAGGTCGAGGCGGCCCTGGCCACCGCCTTCGATATCCGCTTCGTCTTCAATCAATGGGTGCTGGGCAAGGATTTCTGCACCGGCGTGCTGGGCATTCCCGAGACGCTGATGGCCGATCCGACCTTCGACATGCTGGCGCATCTGGGCTTTTCCGCGCGCCAGGTCGAGGCGGCCAATGACCATGTGGTCGGAACCATGACGCTGGAGGGCGCGCCGCATCTGAAGCCGGAACACCTGGCCGTCTTCGACTGTGCCAGCCCCTGCGGCCGACGCGGGCGGCGGTGCCTGTCGGTCGAGAGCCACATCACCATGATGGCGGCGGCGCAGAGCTTTGTCTCGGGGGCGATTTCCAAGACGGTCAACATGCCGGGAGATGCCACCATCGCCGCCTGCCAGGAGGCCTATGACCTGAGCTGGCGGCTGGGGGTTAAGGCCAATGCGCTCTATCGCGACGGCTCGAAGCTGAGCCAGCCGCTGGCGGCGGCGCTGATCGGCGAGGACGATGAGGCGGCCGAGACGATGGAGATCGGCACGCCGCCGCAGAAGGCGCAGCTGCTTGCCGAGAAGATCGTCGAACGCATCGTCGTCAAGGAGGTGCGCGCCGCGCGCGAAAGGCTGCCGGAGCGGCGCAAGGGCTATACCCAGAAGGCGATCATCGGCGGGCACAAGGTCTATCTGCGCACCGGCGAATATCGCGACGGGTCGCTGGGCGAGATCTTCATCGACATGCACAAGGAGGGCGCGGGGTTCCGCGCCATGATGAACAACTTCGCCATCGCCGTCTCGGTGGGGCTGCAATACGGCGTGCCGCTGGAGGAATTTGTCGAGGCCTTCACCTTCACCCGGTTCGAGCCCGCGGGGATGGTGCAGGGCAACGACTCGATCAAGTCGGCGACCTCGATCCTCGACTACATCTTCCGCGAACTGGCGGTCAGCTATCTCGACCGCACCGACCTGGCGCATGTCGAGCCGCAGGGCACCAGCTTCGACACGCTGGGCGGCGGCGTCGGAGAGAGCCTGCCGGGACCCGCGGCGCCCGGCGCGGGCTCGCGGTCGCTGGAGGTGCTGCGCCAGATCAGTTCCTCGGGGTACCTCAGGAACCGCGTGCCCGCGGACCTGGTCGGCGGGGGGTTGGGCTTCGATGCGGTGCTCGACCCGCCCCGCAGCCGCGCCCCGGCCGCGACGGAGGTCCGGGCCCAGGCCCGAACGCAGGCGCGCCTCCAGGGATTCGAGGGCGATCCCTGCGGCGAATGCGGCAACTACACGCTGGTGCGCAACGGCACCTGCCTGAAATGCAACACCTGCGGCGGAACGTCGGGCTGCAGCTGATCCCATTTCCTTTCCGGTGGCGGCACCGCCGCCTCCGGCCGCTCCCGGGTCGCAGGCAGACAACCACGATCGAGCAGAAGAAGATCGAACCTGGACAGCGATACTCGCCCCCGCGCAAGCGGGGGCTTTTTCCATCCGTGGCGGCGCGGCACGGGCTGAATGAGGCCTGCAGGGGCGGCTTGCGCGCGACCTGGGGTGCCGGGGCACCCGCGCCGCCTGCACCCGCCCAGAATTGCGGCAGTGCGGCGGGGATTTCGCCGCATCCGCATGGTCGCGCTTGGCAGCGCGATCCGTCATGGCCTATTCATGTGCCAGTCTTTCGATCCCAATGGACTCGCAGGGGGCGGCCATGCGGCACGAGACCTGGTCTAAGAAACGCAGCGGCTGCCGGATCCACATTTTCGGCGCTTCCGGATCGGGCACCTCCACCCTGGGGCGGGCGCTGGCCGGGGCGCTGGCCTCCCAGCATTTCGACAGCGACGATTTCTACTGGATGCCGACCGATCCGCCCTTCTGCGAGCGCCGCCCCGAGGCGGAGCGCCTGGCGCTGATGCAGGCGGTCTTCGTGCCGCGCAGCGACTGGGTGCTGTCGGGATCGCTGGAGCGCTGGGGACTGCCCCTCGCGCCGCGAGTGACGGTCGGGATCCACCTGTCGCTGGAACCCGAGATCCGGCGCGCCCGGCTGGAACGGCGCGAGGCGCTGCGCTGTGCCTGCGGGCGCGGCTGGGGGCAGCCCTTCTGCCAGCGCTGCACCGCCTTCCTGTGCTGGGCCGACCGCTACGAGGCGGGCGACCGCCCCGGGCGCAACCTGCAGGTCGATGGCGACTGGGCGCGCGCGCTGGCCTGTCCGGTGCTTCTGCTGGACAGCAGCTGGCCCGTGACGGAACTTGTCGGGACCGTCCTGGACAGGCTTGACCAGATGACGGCGCTGGCCTAGGGCCGGGGCCTGTTCCCTTCACCCCCGAGGACCCCATGCCCACCTGGACCGCCCTGACCACGCTTGCCGATCGCGACAAGGCGGAGGCGCTTGCCGAGCGCCTCGAGGAGATCGAGCCCGAGCCCTACGGCGTCGGCGCCTTCGAGATGGAGGACGGATCGGGCCTGTGGGAAATCGGCGGCTATTTCACCGAGGCCCCCGACGAGGTGGCGCTGGCGCTGCTGGCGGCGGCGCATGGGGCGAAATCCTTCACGGTCTCGGAACTGCCGGAAACCGACTGGGTCGCCAAGGTCCGCCGCGAACTGGCCCCGGTCGAGGCCGGGCGGTTTTGGCTGTATGGCAGCCATGATGCCGACAGCCTGCCCGATGACAAGGTGTCTCTGCTGATCGAGGCGGCGATGGCCTTCGGCACCGGCCATCACGGCACCACCCAGGGCTGCCTGACCGCCTTCGACCGGCTGCTGAACCAGGGGTTCGCCACGGGCCCGGTGGCCGATATCGGCTGCGGCACGGCGGTTCTGGCGATGGCGGCGGCAAAGGTCTGGGACATCGTGCCGGTGGCCAGCGATATCGATCCCGTCGCGGTCGAGGTGGCGCTGGCCAATGCCGCGGCCAACGGGCTGGAAGGCCGGATCCACGCGATCGAGGCGACCGGCTTCGACCATCCCGACCTGGCGGGGCATTTCCGGCTGATCTTCGCGAATATCCTGAAGGGACCGCTGATCGATCTGGCCCCGGACATGGGCCGCGCCGTCGCGCCGGCGGGCGCGATCATCCTGTCGGGGCTGCTCAACGACCAGGCCGGGGAAGTGCGTGCCGCCTACGAGGCGGAGGGCTTTGCGCTGGACGATCACCTGGTGCTGGGCGACTGGTCGACACTGACGATGATCCGCGCCGCCTGATCCGGCTCCGCGCGGCCCGCGGAAACGACAAAGCCCCGGTCGCAGGACCGGGGCTTTTGATTTTGCGCGGCGGTGCCGCGTCCGGGCCGGATCAGGGCTTGGAGAAATCCATGTGGCGGATGTCGTAGCGCGAGATCCCCAGATCGGCCAGTTCCCGGTCGTCCAGCGCGTAAAGCTCGGCGCGCGCGGTCTCGGCTTCGCGCCAGCGGGTCCAGGCGGCGCGGGCGCGGTCGATGAGGGCGGCGGGGCCGTGGCCGGCGGTGCGGGGCAGGGTGTTGGTGGTGATGGCGGCCATGTCGGTTGTCCTCTTCTCGGATCGGGCGGATGTGTCAGGACGGCTTCGATGCCGTTCGCAACAGCAGATAGGCCCCGCCGATCGCGGCCACAACCGACAGGAGAGCAAGTCCCCCTTGCGCCGGGCGCATGTCTTCGCAGTTGCAGCAAGTACCTGTTAAGCCAGCCGCCTCCAGCGTTGCCCGGCCCTGCGCGGCAGGCGATTGCGACCTTGCCCCCGCGACAGGCCTGCGAAAGCATTTGCCGGATGTTCGCTTTTCGTGCTAGCCACGGGCAAAAGCGAATGACAACAACACGGGCAGGGCGGGCAGGCCATGCGCATCATCGGCATAGACCCGGGCCTGCAGCGGCTCGGTTGGGGCGTGATCGAGTCCGAGGGCTCGCGCCTGCGCCATATCGGCAACGGCGTGCTGCTTTCGGGGCAGGGGGCGCTGGCGGAGCGGCTGGCGCGGCTGTTCCACGCGCTCAGCGAGGTGGTCGCGCGCTTTGCCCCCGACGGGGCGGCGGTGGAGCAGACCTTCGTCAACAAGGATGCGGCCGGCACGCTGAAACTGGGCCAGGCGCGCGGCATCGCGATGCTTGTTCCGGCTCTGGCCGGGCTGGAGATCGGCGAGTATGCTCCGAATGCGGTCAAGAAGGCGGTGGTGGGCGTGGGACATGCCGAGAAACATCAGGTGGAACACATGATCCGTCTCCAGTTCCCGGGGGTGACGCTGGCCAATGCCGACGCGACCGATGCGCTGGCCATCGCGCTGTGCCACCTGCGCCACAACCAGGCCAGCCACAGGCTGAACGCCGCGATCCTGAGGGCAAGGGGATGATCGGCCGCCTTTCGGGACAGCTGGTCTACCGCGCGACCGACCATGTCATGATCGATGTGCAGGGCGTGGGCTACCTGGTCTATTGCGCCGAACGGACGCTGGCCGGCCTGCCCGCCCCGGGCGAGATGGTCTCGCTCTATACCGACATGCTGGTGCGCGAGGACCTGCTGCAGCTTTTCGGGTTCCGCACCCTGGCCGAGAAGGAATGGTACCGTCTGCTGTGCACGGTGCAGGGCGTGGGGGCCAAGGCGGCGCTGGCGATCCTTTCCGCGCTGGGTCCGGACGGGACCGGACGGGCGATCACGCTGGGGGATGCCAATGCGGTGCGGCAGGCCCAGGGGGTCGGCCCGAAACTCGCGCAGCGGATCGTCATGGAGCTGAAGGACAAGGCCGCGAATGTGCTGGCCATGTCCACCCCCATCGCCGCCGCGCCCGCCATGGCGCGCCCGGTCCCGCGGGGCGCGGCGCCGCCGGTCGAATTGATCGAGGCGCCGGAGCCCTTGCCCGAACCCGTGGCGGACAACCGCCAGGCGGATGCGATCTCGGCGCTGGTCAATCTGGGATATTCCATGACCGAGGCGGCGACCGCCGTTGCCCGCGCCGCGCAGGATGCCCCCGAGGCCGATACCGCCCAGCTGATCCGCGCCGGGCTCAAGTCGCTGATGCCGAACGGATGAGCATGGCGGACGACGCCCGGGAGGGATGGCACTCATGAGCGATCCGCTTCAGATGACGCCGGAGGAGACGCCGGAGGATCGCGACCGCGCCCTGCGGCCGCGGCAGCTGGAGGCCTTCATCGGCCAGGCGGAGGCGCGGGCCAACCTGGCGGTCTTCATCCAGTCCGCCCGCCAGCGCGCGGAGGCGATGGACCACACGCTGTTCCACGGCCCGCCCGGCCTGGGCAAGACGACGCTGGCGCAGATCGTGGCGAACGAGCTGGGCGTGGGGTTCCGCATGACCTCGGGGCCGGTCCTTGCCAAGGCGGGCGATCTGGCCGCGATCCTGACCAATCTGGAGGCGCGCGACGTCCTTTTCATCGACGAGATCCACCGGCTGAACCCGGCCGTGGAGGAGGTGCTGTACCCCGCGATGGAGGATTTCGAGCTGGACTTGGTGATCGGCGAGGGCCCGGCCGCGCGCACCGTGCGGATCGAGCTTCAGCCCTTCACCCTGATCGGCGCCACCACGCGGCTGGGACTTCTGACCACGCCGTTGCGCGACCGGTTCGGGATTCCGGTGCGGCTGCAATTCTACACGGTGGAGGAACTGACGCTGATCGTCAGCCGGGGCGCGCGCCTGCTGGGCGTGCCCTGCGATCCCGACGGCGCGGTGGAGATCGCGCGCCGCGCCCGTGGCACGCCGCGGATCGCCGGGCGGCTGCTGCGCCGGGTGGTCGATTTCGCCCTGGTCGAGGGGGACGGACGGATCACGCGCGCGCTGGCGGATGGCGCGCTCACCCGGCTGGGCGTCGACAATCTGGGTCTCGACACCGCGGACCGGCGCTATCTGCTGCTGCTGGCGGAGGCCTATGGAGGCGGTCCGGTGGGCATCGACACGATTGCCGCCGCCCTGAGCGAGAGCCGCGATGCGCTGGAAGAGGTGATCGAGCCCTTCCTGCTGCAGCAGGGCATGATCCAGCGCACGCCGCGCGGCCGGATGCTGGCCCGCGCCGCCTGGGATCACCTCGGCCTGATCGCGCCGCGCCCCGCGGATCAGGGCAATCTCTTCGACTGACCGGTCGCCGGGCATGGATCGGCCCATGGCGCGGACTGGGGGGGCGCAGGGGGCCTCCGCCGACCCCGCGGCACCGGAGGCGGCCGCGCCGACAGCGGCGGGATCGACGCATCCTGGTCCGGTCCGGAGGAATTCAGGGGAATGCTGGAGCGGGTGAAGGGAATCGAACCCTCGTCGTCAGCTTGGGAAGCTGCTGCTCTACCATTGAGCTACACCCGCTTGCGAGGCTCCGGATATCCGCCCCGGAGAGGGGCGTCAAGCGGGTTTTCGCAAGGCACCGCGCCGCCTTGCCGGGCGCGTCACCCGCGCGGATGCGCCCCGTGATAGACATCCATCAGCCGCGCCGCGTCCAGCGCGGTATAGGCCTCGGTGGTCGAGAGGTTGGCATGTCCCAGAAGCTCCTGGATGGTGCGCAGATCGCCGCCGCGGTTTAGCAGGTGGCTGGCGAAACTGTGGCGCAGCGCATGCGGCGTGGCGGTGGCGGGCAGGCCCAGCTGCAGGCGGGTGGCGCGGATCACCTTCTGGATGGCGCTCTGGCCCAGCTCGCCGCCGCGCGCGCCGCGGAACAGCGGCCCGCCGGGCGAGAGGTCGAAGGGACACAGGCGGCGATAGCGTTCCACCGCTTCGCGGGCCACGGGCAGCACGGGCACCACGCGTTCCTTGCCGCCCTTGCCGATGATGCGCAGGCTGTCGGCCAGGGGGGCCTGTCCCGCATCCAGTCCCAGCGCCTCGGAGATCCGCAGACCGCAGCCGTAAAGCAGCGTCACCACCGCAACGTCCCGCGCCGCCACCCAGGGGTCGCGCGCCTGCAGCTCCACCGTCTGCAGGACCGCGCGGGCGGCATCCTCGGTCAGCGGGCGCGGCAGCTTGCGGGTATAGCGCGGCGAACGGGTGGACAGCACCGCGGTCGCATCGAATCCCTCGCGCTCGGACCACCAGTTGTAGAAGCTCTTGACCGCCGACAGCGCCCGCGCCCGCGACCGGGCGGCCAGCCCCTTGCCGGTTTCGTGGGCCAGCCAGGCGCGCATCGCCGTGAGGTCGACCTCGCGCAGCCTTGCGGGGGCGGCGCCGCCTTCCAGATAGCCTGCCATGAAGCCCAGATAGTCGCGCAGATCGGCGCCATAGGCCAGGATGGTGGCGTCGGATGCATCGTCCAGCGCCTTCAGCGATGTCAGCCAGCGTTCCAGCAGGTCCCGCGTGGCGGGGGGCAGGCCGATCATCCGATCAGCCCGCGCAGCGTCCGTTCGCAGCAGCGCCCGAACAGGGTCAGCAGGTCGGTGGCATGGCCGGGCAGGTACTGGTCGGCATCGGCGGAGCCGATCGCCAGAAGCGCCGGCGGCGCGGTATCGCCCAGCTCCAGCCGGAACAGCGCCTCGCTGGCAACCGGGCCGCGGCTTTCGTCATGCAGGCGCGGCATCTTCTCGGGCACGCGGCGCAGCGCCACGGGCACCGGACGGCCGGACCGCCAGCTGTCGATATAGCGGGTGATGTCGCCGGTCCCCACCGGCACCAGCACGGGGTGCTCCATCGGCATGCGGCCCTCCACCAGGATGCGGATCGAGGCGGCGCGCAGGATGTCGGCGACGTCGCTGCCCAGGCAGTCGAGGAAGGCCTCCAGCTGCAGCGGGGCGATCATGGCGAGGATCGCGCGATGCACCTGGGACGTGGTGGAGACATTGTCATAGGCGGCCGAGATCACCGTCTGATGGGTGGTCTCCAGCCGCGCCAGCCGGTCCTCCAGCCGGGCGATGGCCAGGCCGCGCAGGTCGATGACATTGCCGCCGCGCAACCCGTCATCGGCCGCGATCAGCGCCGCCATCAATTCGGTATCCTCCAGCACGGCGGAGGGGTTTGTCAGGATCTGGTCGCGCACATCCGGCTTTACCGCCGTCGCCGTGTCGGTCTGTGTCATCTGCTCTGCTGCCTCGGGCGTTGTTGTTGTGCCGAGGCTAGCGCATTTTCTCACCCTTGGGAATCGCCGAACCCTTAACGGCGGCGCCCGCTGCGTCTAGGCTGGCGCTTTGACGACCCCGAAAGCGAGTGATCCCATGTCCGACCTGCCGCCCGATCCCGCCGTGACCCTGCTGGGCGACGGGCCCGCCCCCGCGATGGAGGGGGAATGGCCCGACCGGCAGGTGCTGCGTGTTGCACGGCCCGAATTGCATGCCCTGGCGGTGACGGCGCCCCGGGGCCGGGTGCTGATCCTGGCCGGGGGCGGCTATGCCCGGCTGATGTACGACAAGGAAGGCATGGAGGTGGCCCGCTGGCTGGCCCGCGCGGGGCTGGAGCCGCATCTGCTGCTGCACCGGCTGCCCGGGCAGCCGGATGGCGCGGGCGGCACCTGGCCCGCCGATGTCGCGCTGCAGGACGGGCTTGCCGCGCTGGCGCATCTCGACGCGCTGGAGCCGCTGCCGCTGTTCATCCTGGGGCTGTCCTCGGGCGGGCACCTGGCGGGGGTGCTGGCCTGCCACGCGCCGCAGGCGGCGGGGGCGCTGATCGGCTATGCGCCGCTGAACGCCAATCACCGCGACCACAAGTTCCCGCCCGGCAAGCCGGATTACCCCCCGGCGGAAAAGCAGGATTTCTACGATGCCTGGCCGGTGGGCCTGGCGGCGCATCCCCATGGCGTGCCGCGGGTGCCGCTGTTCCTGGCCTATGCGCTCGGCGACCGTTCGGTGCCGGTGCAGCATCTGACGCGCCTGCTGGAGACCGCCGCCGCCGAGGGTCTGGATGCGGATGCGCATGTCTTCGGACGGGCCCCGCACGGATTCGCCCTGCGCGACCGTTCCGGCAGCCATGCGGACTGGCCGCAGCTGGCCCTTGCCTGGATGGACCGGCGGCTGGCCTGCGGCTGAGCGCCGGCTTTTGCCGCGGGCGCGGGCGGCCTATCAGCGCAGGGACTCCCCCGGCGCGGCTGTTTGCGGTAACAGGAATGCGACCCTCTGGGGAGGCCAAAGGAGAGAGCCATGAAATTCTTTGTCGATTCCGCCGATATCGACGCGATCGCCGAACTGAACGACCTGGGCATGGTCGACGGCGTGACCACCAACCCGTCGCTGATCATGAAATCGGGGCGCGACATCCTCGAGGTGACGAAAGAGATCTGTGCCCTGGTCGAAGGCCCGGTTTCCGCCGAGGTGGTTTCGGTCGACGCGGAGCAGATGATCGCCGAGGGCCGCAAGCTGGCCGAGATCGCGCCCAACATCACCGTCAAGGTGCCGCTGACCTGGGACGGGCTGAAGGCGTGCAAGGTGCTCTCGGGCGAGGGCAAGATGGTCAATGTCACGCTGTGCTTCTCGGTCAACCAGGCGCTTCTGGCGGCCAAGGCGGGGGCGACCTTCATCTCGCCCTTCATCGGGCGGCTGGATGACATCAACCTCGACGGGATGGAGCTGATCGCCGATATCCGCGAGGTCTACGACAATTACGGCTTCGAGACCCAGATCCTCGCCGCCTCGATCCGCTCGGCCAACCATGTCGCCGAAAGCGCGCGCATCGGGGCCGACGTGATCACCGCCCCGCCGGGCGTCATCAAGGCGCTGGCCAGCCATCCGCTGACCGACAAGGGGCTGGCCGCCTTCCTCGCCGATATCGAGAAGACCGGGCAGAAGATCCTCTGATCCGGCGGATCGCCGCAGCATCGGGGCCGGGCCGCGGGGCGCCGGCCCCTTTGCGTTTCCGGCCCTGTCCGGCCCGGGACCGCCGCGCCAGCGAAAAGGGCGCATGGGGAACCATGCGCCCTGAAAGACGGTACCGAAGGCCCTGGACGGGTCAGCCCTGGCCGGGCGCAGGGCCTTCCGCGGCCTGGCGCGAGGCGGGCGGCGGCAGCGCCTCCTTGGCCTCGGCAAGCGGGTTTTCGTTGCGCTGCACCGAACCCTCGAAATGGGCCCCGGCCTCGATCGCGATGGTCTTGTGGATGATGTCGCCCTCGACACGGGCGGTGGAGGTCAGCCGGACCTTCAGCCCGCGCACCCGGCCGATCACCCGGCCATTGACCACCACGTCATCGGCGACGATCTCGCCGGAGACCACGGCGCCTTCGCCGACGGTCAGAAGCTGGGCGCGGATGTCGCCCTCGACCTTGCCCTGCACGGTGATGTCGCCCTGGGTGCGGACATTGCCGATGACCGTCAGGTCGGAGGACAGCACCGAGGCGGGCGCCTTCGGTGCTGCGGCCGGACCGGGCGCCGCCACGGGGCTGCGCGGTTCCGCCGGGGGCTTCTCGGCCTCGGCTGCAGGCTTGGATACCGGATCGGTGAGCTTATTTTTCTGAAACATCGCGCGCTGCCGTCATATAGGTCATGGGGTTGGTCGGCTTGCCCCCCACACGGACCTCATAGTGCAGGTGCGTGCCGGTGGAGCGGCCCGAATTACCCATAGCACCGACGACATCACCTTTCGAGACTTTCTGCCCGACCTTCACGCCAAGCTTCGACATGTGGCCATAGCGCGTCTCGATTCCATATTCGTGCCGGATCGTGACCAGCCGGCCATAGCCCGACATCCAGCCCGCATGCGTCACCACCCCGTCGGCGGTGGCGTGGATCGGCGTGCCGTAGGCGGCGGCGAAATCGACGCCCTCATGCATGCGGCCCCCGCCGCGGATCGGATCGCGCCGATAGCCGAAGGGCGAGGTCACGCGATACTTGGTCTCCAGCGGCTCGGCCACGGGCAGCGCATCCATCGCCATCGAGTACAGGTTCAGCGTCTGCATGTGGGTCAGGATGTTGTTGGCGCGCCGGGTCTCGGGCGCGGCCTCGCCGCTGGTCGACAGGGCGATCGGGGTCAGGGGGCCGCCCTGGCCGTCCTGGCGGTTGCGCATGGTTTCGATCAGGCTGTCGGGATTGAGCCCCAGCCGCGCGAACATCTGGTCCAGCGGCTCCATCGAGACGGCCACCGCGTCCTCGAGCTTGGAGAAGATGCGGTCGTTCTTCTCGTTCTCGAGACGCAGGGTCAGGTTCAGGTCGGCCAGCTCGGCTTCGTTCCGTGCCAGTTGGTCGGCCAGAGCCTGACGCTCCTCGGCCATGTCGCCGAGCGCATCGGTCATCAGCGCCAGCGCGGCATTGTCCGCGGCATCCGAGGCCTCGCCCTGTTCCAGCGCTGCCAGCCGCTGCGAGGCCGAGTCGAGCTCGCCCTGGGCGGCGCGCAGCTGCGTGCGCAGCATGTCGGCCTCGTCGGTCTTTTCCTTCTGCGCCAGCTCGGCATCGAAGATGCGGGTCTGAAGCCCGGAGAGCTGGTCGAGAAGCGTCGCGAACTGCTCCTGCGCGGCCAGCGCCTCCATGTGGCGGCGGTCGCGTTCCGAGGCCAGCGCATTGATGCGGGTCTCGTAGACCGCGCGGTCCGCCTCGGCCTGTTCGCGCGCGGCGCCGCCCTGCATGAACTGCACGGTGACCAGCGCCGTCGCCGTCACGGTCCAGCCCACCAGCATCACGCCCCCGGCCCAGGCCAGGACCTGGTCGCGGGTCTTCAGCCGCACGAAACGGGTGCCGGCGCCGGATTTCAGGAAAATGCGCTTCTCCGCAAAGGGACCGGTCCGCTCCCTCGGGGCGGCCTCGAAACTTAGCGACTTCATCCACACACTCCCCTGCTGGTCCGTCTTCCGCGACTTGACATGCCTGTGAACCTCGGGGGGGAGGCATAGCGGCAGACGGGCAGGGCAGCAACATCTAGATAGGTCGCAGGCCGGGCAGGAGATATCTGGGGGGACATCTCGGCGAAAACTCGCCGAAATTGACCTGTGCCGGGCGAATGGCCGCCGATGCGGCAATTGCGCAACATGGGCGGGCCGAACCGGCGTTTAATCTCGTCCGGACAGAGGTTTGGCGCAGAAATTTACGTTGCGGCAGGCCGGTTTGGGAGGGCTCATGCCCCGATCGGCCCGTCCTGTCGAACAGGGGCGCACCAGGGGCGGTCCGGGCCGGCAGTGCGGCGCGCGGGGCGGAATCACCCGGGGCGCGGTCAGTCCTGCCCCTGGCCGGTGGGACCGGCCGGGCGGCGCCGCCGGCGGCGCCGCTGCGGCACCAGCCCCGCGCGCCCCGGCAGCTGGGCCAGGATCTCCGCGCGTTCCTGGTCGCCATACATCTTCCAGCGGGCGATCTCCTCGACGCTGCGCAGGCAGCCGATGCAGATCCGGGCCTCGTGATGCACCGTGCAGACCCCGGTGCAGGGGGAGTTCAGCTTGTCACCCATGGGCGTCTCCTTGCAGGTGCCGCAGCCGGTCCAGGGCGCCCTGAAGGATGAACCCTGCGGCGACATGGTCGATCACCTCGGCACGGCGGCGGCGCGAGGTATCCGCCTCCAGCAGGGCGCGTTCGGCGGCCACGGTCGACAGCCTCTCGTCCCAGAACCCCATGGGCAGCGGCGTCAGCGCGGAGAGGTTGCGCGCGAAGGCGCGGGTCGATTGCGCCCGCGGCCCCTCGCTGCCATCCATGTTGCGCGGCAGGCCCAGGATGATCCCCGAGACCTGGCGTGCCTCGAGGATCGTCAGCAGCGCCGCCGCGTCGAGCGAGAATTTCTTGCGCCGCACCGTCTCGATCGGGCTGGCGACGCCGCGCATCGTGTCGGAGACGGCGACGCCGATCGTCTTGGTGCCCAGGTCCAGGCCTGCCACTGCGCCGAAGCGCGGCAGCGCCTCCGCGAATTCCGCCAGATCATCCGTTATCACAGGTTCAGCCCCGCCTGTCGTGCCGCCGCGTCCAGTTGTGCCATCGCGGCCGGGTCGGCGGCAAAGCTGCCCCGGGCCTCGTCATAGATCGCCTGCGCGCGCCCGGTCTGGCCCAGCACGCCGAGCGCGCCGATCAGCCGGGCCCATTCCGCCGCGCTGCCGCCCTGGTCGGCCAGCCGCGCGGCCAGCCCTTCGACCATGCCCTCGACCATCGCCTGCCGGTCGCCGTCGGACAGATCCTGCGCGGCCGCGATATCGGCGGCCTCGGGACCGGGCAGGGCAGGCGCGGCCGGCGCGGCCGGGGGCGTGTAGCGGATGCCCGCGCGCTGCGCCGCCTGTCCGATCTGCGCGCGGATCGGCGCGACCCAGGGCGCATCGGGTCGGCTCTGCTCCAGCAGGTCGCGCCACAGGCCGAAGGCGATGTCGGGCCGCCCGGTCTGGTCATGCATCAAGGCCATGTAATAGCGCGCCAGCGGATCGCGGGGATCGCGCGCCAGCGCCTCGTCCAGGGCCGTCTCCGCCTCGGGGCTGACATAGCCGCCCGCGGCCATGACATAAAGCTCGGCCAGTTCGGACCAGCCGCTGGCCGGGGCTTCCGCGCCGGTCAGCTCCAGCAGGCGCCGCTGCGCCTCGTAGGCGGCGGTGAAATTTCCCAGATTGGCCTCGTTCTGCGCCAGGAGCTGGAAGCCGCGCGGATCGCTGTCGCGTTCGGCCACGGTGCGGCGCAGCTGCGCGACCAGTTCCAGATATTGCGGATCGGCCTGCGGCGGCGGGGCGGGGGGACGCTCGGCCTCGGCCGCCGCCTGGGAAGGGCGTTCGGCGCGCATCCGCGCGGCCATCTCCATGCGGTGCTGCAGCGGCAGATCGCCATAGCCCGGGGCGCCCAGCCAGTCATAGGTGGCGATCGAACCGCCCAGCAGGACAGCCGCTCCGGCGGCCATGGCGGCGCGCGTGGCCCATCGCGGCGCGGCGCCCGGCCGCCGGGTGGCGCGCTCGCGATCCGCATCGAGGATGCGCCGCGAGATCTCCAGCCGCGTGCGTTCGGCCGTCCCGGGGGCGATCACCCCGCGCTCCAGGTCGCGCTCCAGCTCGGCAAGCTGTTCGCGATAGACGGCGATGTCGAAATCCGCGGCGGAGCGCCCCCCGGGCCCGCCGCGCGCCATGGCGCGCAGGAGCGGGAAAAGAACGACCAGCGCCATCAGGCAGGAGAGGATCCAGAAACTCATGGTTCCGACATAGGCGCTCTGCGGGCCGGGCAAAAGCCGGATTCGCCGGGAGCGGATCCCGGGCGCTTGCCGCACGTCCTGCGATGCATGGGTTTCACATTAAAATCACCATGTAACGTGTTGATTTCATGTAGTGCCGTATTGGACTGTATGAGGTTCGACCAGTAACAATCTGATTGGAATAGATTAATCGGAATTTGCCCGTGGAGGGCGCCGGAATGGGAACCGGAATGCCGCCAAGGCGTTCTCGTCGGGAATGAACATAAGAACGGAGCAGATCACATGGCACGCAAATCCCTCAATGCAACCCTGACCTTCATTCTCGGCCTGTGTCTGGCGGCGCTGGTGGGGACCGTCGCCTATGTCTATACCGGCGGCGATTTCGGCGGGGAGAGCGAGGCGGAGATCCAGATCGATCTGCCCGGCGACAACGGCTGATCCGGCCGGGGCGCCGGGTGCCGTCATGACATGTCCCGCGACAACCCGTCCCGGCGTTGCGCGCGTCTCGACACTGCCCGGCGCTCTTTCGCGGGGCCTTTCCTTTCAACATGTTGGCGAAGACAACGCCCGGGATGGAGGAAAGTTCCCGCCGCCGCGGCATGTCCCGGAAAAACCCCGCGGCGCCGCCTGCCGGGGTTGACGCGCCGCCGAAGGAGGCCTCTATACGGGGCAGAACTCAAAACCTGTGAGGGGTCCAAAATGGCTTTCGAACTTCCCGATCTTCCCTATGCCCATGACGCGCTTGCCGATCTGGGCATGTCGAAGGAAACCCTCGAGTTTCACCACGACATCCACCACAAGGCCTATGTCGATAACGGCAACAAGCTGATCGCCGGGACCGAGTGGGAAGGCAAGTCGCTGGAAGACATCATCGCGGGCACCTACAATGCCGACGCGGTCGCCCAGAACGGCATCTTCAACAATGCCTCGCAGCACTGGAACCACATCCAGTTCTGGGAAATGATGGGCCCGGGCACCGGCGCGATGCCGGGCGAGCTTGAAAAGGCGATCACCGAATCCTTCGGCTCGGTCGACAAGTTCAAGGAAGAGTTCTCCGCCGCGGGCGCGGGCCAGTTCGGCTCGGGCTGGTGCTGGCTGGTGAAGGACAGCGATGGCAGCCTGAAGGTCACCAAGACCGAGAATGGCGTGAACCCGATCTGCTTCGGCCAGACCGCGCTTCTGGGCTGCGACGTGTGGGAACATTCCTACTACATCGACTTCCGCAACAAGCGCCCGGCCTACCTGTCGAACTTCCTCGAGAAGCTGGTCAACTGGGAAAACGTGGCTTCGCGCCTCGGCTGAGCCCGGTTCCACCGCTGATCGCGAGGGCCCGCTCCGCAAGGAGCGGGCCCTTTGCGTGCGGGCTCAGGCGGCCAGCTCGATCCAGACCGGCACATGGTCCGAGGGTTTCTCGCGGCCGCGCACGGGCTTGTCGATCTGGGCATCCTCCAGGAGGTCGGCCGCCTGCGGCGACAGCAGCAGGTGGTCGATGCGGATGCCGTTGTCGCGGTCCCATGCGCCGGCCTGGTAGTCCCAGAAGGTGAAATCGCGCAACCGCGCGGCGGGCGGGCGGTGCGGTTGCACGGCGCGGATCGCATCGGTCAGCCCCAGCGCCAGCAGGCGCCGCCATGCCGCGCGGGTTTGCGGCAGGAACAGCGCGTCCTCCGTCCAGGCCTCGGGGCGGGCGGCATCCTCGGGCTGGGGGATGATATTGTAGTCCCCGGCGAAGATCACCGGTTCCTCCAGCGCCAGCAGCTCGGTCACCCGTGCTTCCATCCGGGCCAGCCAGGCCAGCTTGTAATCGTATTTGGGCCCCGGTGCCGGATTGCCGTTGGGCAGGTAGAGCCCGCAGACCCGCACCGGGCGCGCGCCGGTCACGGTGGCCTCGATCCAGCGCGCCTGGGGGTCCGCATCGTCGCCGGGAAGGCCCCGGGTGACATCCTCCAGCGGCAGGCGCGACAGGATGGCGACGCCGTTGAAGCCTTTCTGCCCATGGGTCTCCACCCGGTAGCCGCGGTCCTCGAAAGGCTCGTGCGGCACGCCCTCATCGACCGATTTCAGCTCCTGCAGCAGCGCGACATCCGGCCGGGCCTCGTCCAGCCAGTCCAGCAGCGCGGGAAGCCGCGCCTTGATGCCGTTGATGTTGAATGTGGCGATCTTCATGCGTCCGGTCCCTTTCGCGCCTGCGGATGTGCCGCAGGTCGTCCGAGGGGCGGGCCCGTGTCAAGGCGTCCCTGCGTCGGCGAGGTTCTGGCCGTCGCGCACGCCTTGGGGTAGAAGATCTGAAACGGCCGCAGCAGACGGGGTAGCGCGTGAAGAAGTTTCTTTTTTGTCTCGGGGTGACAAAGGGCGGTACGACCTGGCTGCATTCCGCGCTGGTGCGCAATCCCGGCATCGGCCGCGTGCCGCGCAAGGAAATACACTATTACCTGCGCCAGTATGGCGGGGTGGACCGGCTGGGCGATGCGGCGCGGCTGGCGGCCTTTGCCCAGCACTGCAAGCGCGCCAGCTTCGTTCCGCCGGAGCAGGAGAAGGGCCGCGCGCTGCGCACCGATCCCGCCGATTACGGCAGTCCCTGGGACGAGCAGATGGCGGCGAACTGGGCTGCGGGCGGTGTCAGCATGCAGCGCTACAACGCCTTCCTGCGCTCGATGGACTGGTACAAGGGTTTCCTGCGCGGCCCGGTGGATGACCGCTGGTATCGCGGGCTGTTCGACGGCGTCGCCGCGCATAAATGGGCCATCGATTTCAGCACCACGAGTTTCCAGGCGAACGAGGCCGGGTTCCGCCACATGGCCGGGATCGCCGAGGATGCGCGGGCGATCATCATTCTGCGCGATCCGATCGAGCGGCTGTGGTCGCACATGAAATTCCATGCCGACGTGACCCGCGACATCCTGCGCATGAAGGTCTGGAGCACGGCGACGCTGCGCGATTTCGCCAGCCACCATCAGCTGGTCGATGCCAGCTTCTACGGCGATGCCGTGGAAAACATGCAGCGCCATTTCGGCCCGGAGCGGTCGCTGGTGCTGAATTTCGAGGATATCGCCCGGCGGCCGCAGCCGCTTTTCGACGATGTGCAGGATTTCCTGGGGCTCGATCCCGTGGATCTGCCGCGCCGCGGCGAGACCGATGCGCGCATCATCAATGCCTCGGCCCGCATCCCGATGCCCCGGGGGTTGATGGCGCATGTCGCGGGCGAGTTCGAGCGCGACCTGGAACGCGTGGCGAAGGCGGGGGTCGGCTTTGTCGAGCCCTGGATCGAGAATGCCCAGCGGCATCAGCGCGAGAAGCCCGCGCCTGAATTCTGGGGAATGGTCCCGCTGGCCAAGCGCGCCATTAACTATGTCGCGGATGACCGCAAGCGCCGGCAGGCGCTGCAGGACGCCCCCTGAACGGCGGCGCGGGCCCTCCGCCGGGGCGGCCCGCGCCGCGGGGTCACATCGAGAAGCTGGTGCCGCAGCCGCAGGAGGAGGCGGCGTTGGGGTTCTCGATCACGAAGCGCGCGCCGATGAGTTCCTCGGAAAAGTCGATGACCGCATCCGACAGGAAAGGCAGCGACACCTCGTCGACGATGACCTTCTGGCCTTCGCCTTCCAGCACCAGATCGCCCTCGCCGGGATCGTCCAGCGTGATCTCGTACTGGAACCCGGAACAGCCGCCGCCTTCGACGGCGACGCGCAGCGCCTTGTGCTCGGGGGCGGATTCGTTGATCTCGGCGAGGCGGCGGAAGGCGCGTTCCGTCACTTTCGGGGGCAGGGTCAGGTCCATCTGGCGATCTCCGCTCTTGGAAGCTCAGGTGAGGGAATATAAGGGTTGCGCGACGCACAGACAAGAAAGCAGCACACCATGTGCCAGCCCTATGCAAGCGATCCCGCGCATCTGCGCGGTCGTCTCCATCCCGAGCAGGAATCCGGGTTCCGTTCGCCCTATCAGCGCGACCGCGACCGGATCATCCATTGCAACGCCTTCCGGCGCCTCAAGCACAAGACCCAGGTCTTCGTCGAGCACGAGGGCGATTACTACCGCACCCGGCTGACCCATTCCATCGAGGTGGCGCAGGTGGCGCGGACCATCGCCCGCGCGCTGGGGCTCAACAGCGACCTGACCGAGGCGGTGGCGCTGGCCCATGATCTGGGCCACACGCCCTTCGGCCATACCGGCGAGGATGCGCTTCAGGCCTGCATGGAGCCCTGGGGCGGCTTCGACCACAATGCGCAGGCGATCCGCATCGTCACCCGGCTGGAAACCCAGTACGTGGCCTTCGACGGGCTGAACCTGACCTGGGACTGCCTGGAAGGCATCGCCAAGCATAACGGCCCGGTGACCGGCCCGGTGCCCGCCGCGCTTGCCACCTACAATGCCCAGCACGATCTGGAACTGCACACCCATGCCAGCGCCGAGGCGCAGGTGGCGGCGCTTTCGGACGATATCGCCTATACCAATCACGACCTGCTGGACGGGCTGCGCGCGGGACTTTTCGCCGAGCAGGACCTGACCGCGCTGCCGGTGCTGGGGCCCGCCTTTGCCGAGGTCGACCGGCTCCATCCCGGGGCCGAGCGGATCCGCCGCCGCCACGAGGCGCTGCGGCGGGTCTTCGGCGTGATGGTGGGCGACCTGATCGAGACCAGCCGCGAACGGATCGCCACGATCGCCCCCGGATCCGTGCAGGATATCCGCGAGGCGGGGATGCCCGCGATCCTGTTCTCCGACCGCATGTGGAGCGAGCTGAGGCAGATCCGCGCCTTCCTGTTCGAACGCATGTACCGCGCCCCTTCGGTCATGGCCAAGCGCGTGGAGGCCGAACGGATCATCCGCGATCTCTTCCCGCTGTACCTGTCGCGTCCCGACCTCCTGCCGGGGCGGTGGCAGCCCCGGATCGCGCTGGCCAGCGATGCGCAGCTGGCGCGGATCGTCGCCGATTACATCGCCGGGATGACCGACCGCTATGCGATCCGCGCCCATCACGACCATTTCCCGGGCACGCTGGAGACGCTGTGACCTGCCGCGCGCGGGGCAGGGATTCCCGGCTGGCCTCCGGCACGGTTTGTTCCGATCCTCGATCCCGGACGGAAAGCCGGACGGGGGCGGGCGATGGCGGAATTCCTTCACGGGCTGGCGCAGAATCTCGACGCGCTGGCCAAGGTCATGGTTGCACTTGGCGGGCTGATCGCGGCCGCGCTGGGGCTTTTGAGGCTGCTGCCGCGCCGTGGCAGGCCCCGGGGCGCCGCGGCGCGCGATACGCCGCCGCCGGACGGCCGGGAGGACCCGCCGCCGCGGCCCGGACCGGGGCGCAGCGATGCCGTGGCGGCGCGGGTGCCGGGATGGAAGCTGGCGCTGCGGGCGGCGATCTGCTTCGCGCTGGCGATGGTGTTCTCCGGTCTGTCGGATCTGGCATGGGATCCCTTCCTGCAGCCGGTGCCGGGGGGCGGCTTCTTGCTGCTGGTCGTGCTGACCATGGCCTGCCTGGCCGCGATGCTGTGGTTCGCCGGCCGGCTGGCGCTGCGCGGGCTGCGGTTCGTCTTCCGCAACTGACGCGGGGGCGGCATGGCAGGCGCGCCGAAATGACCGGGGCGGACCGGGCCGGGCGTTGACGCGCCGCGACAGGATGCTACTACCCGGCCGGTGGCAAAGGTGGACGTGATGAACCTGTTTTCCGAAGTGAAGGACCTGGTCCTGACCCAGCTCGAGGCTCTGGCGGAGGAAGGACTCCTGCCCGGTGGGCTCGACATGCAGAACGTGACCGTGGAGCCGCCGCGCGACGCCTCGCATGGCGACATGGCGACCAATGCGGCGATGGTGCTGGCCAAGCCCGCGGGCAAGAAGCCCCGCGAGATCGCCGAGGCGCTGGCCGCCAGGCTGCTGGCCGATCCGCGGGTCGAGGCGGCCGATGTGGCCGGTCCGGGCTTCCTGAACCTGCGCCTGACGGCCGCCACCTGGCAGGCGGAGGTGGCGCAGATCCTGACCCATGGAATCACCTATGGCCGCTCGGGCCTGGGCGCGGGCAAGCGGATCAATGTCGAATATGTCTCGGCGAATCCCACCGGACCGATGCATGTGGGCCACACCCGGGGCGCGGTGTTCGGCGATGCGCTGGCCTCGCTTCTCGACTATGCCGGCTACGAGGTCACGCGCGAATATTACATCAATGACGGCGGCGGGCAGGTCGATACCCTGGCCCGTTCGGTCTACCTGCGCTACCTCGAAGCCCATGGCCAGGAGGTCAGCTTTCCCGACGGGACCTATCCGGGCGATTACCTGATCGCCGTGGGCGAGACGCTCAAGGACCGGGTCGGCGAGGCCTATATCGACCAGCCCGAAGAGGTCTGGCTGGAGGAGATCCGCAGTTTCGCCACCGAGGAGATGATGGCCCTGATCCGCGAGGACCTGGCCGCGCTCGGCGTGAAGATGGACAATTTCTACTCCGAGAAATCGCTCTACGGCACCGGCCAGATCGAGAAGGCCCTGGCCGACCTGAAGGAGAAGGGCCTGATCTATCAGGGCGTGCTGGAGCCGCCGAAGGGCAAGACCCCCGAGGATTGGGAACCGCGCGAGCAGACGCTGTTCCGTTCCACCGCCCATGGCGACGATGTCGACCGCCCGGTGATGAAATCCGATGGCGCCTGGACCTATTTCGCCCCCGATATCGCCTATCATTATGACAAGGTTTCAAGGGGTTACGACGCGCTGATCGATGTGTTCGGCGCCGATCACGGCGGCTATGTCAAACGCATGAAGGCCGCGGTCGCGGCGCTTTCGGGCGGGCGCGTGCCACTGGATGTCAAGCTGATCCAGCTGGTCAAGCTGTTCAAGGACGGCGCCGAATTCAAGATGTCGAAACGCGCGGGCACCTTCGTGACGCTGCGCGACGTGGTCGACCAGGTCGGCCCCGACGTGACCCGGTTCGTCATGCTGACCCGCAAGAACGACGCGCCGCTGGATTTCGATTTCGACAAGGTGCTGGAGCAGTCCAAGGACAACCCGGTCTTCTACGTGCAATACGCCCATGCCCGGGTCTGTTCGGTTCTGCGCAAGGCGGCGGAGCAGGGGGGCGACATCTCGGATGCGGCCCTGTCGCGGGCCGACCTGTCCGGCCTTGCCGATCCGGCCGAGCTGAAGCTTGCGCGGACCCTGGCCGAATGGCCGCGCCTGGTGGAAATCGCGGCGCGCGGAAACGAGCCGCATCGCATCGCCTTCTACCTCTACGATCTGGCCAGCGACTTCCACGCCTTGTGGAACCGCGGCAACGACAATCCCGCGCTGCGCTTCGTCCAGGATGGCGATCCCGCGGGGACATCGGCGAAAATTGCGCTTCCGCGTGCGGTCGCCGTTGTGATTTCGGCGGGTCTTGGTATTCTTGGCGTGACCCCGCTGGAGGAAATGCGCTGATCTAACGGCGACCCCGGCGGCGGGCATTGAGGCAGAACCGCAGACAAGAGGACGGGCCGGTCAACAGGTCCGCCGCATGGGGCATAGATGGCAAACCCGGAATTCACCGAGGACTTCACGCACGACGTCTCCTCCGAGGCTGTCGTTTCCTCCTTCATGGGCTGGCTGGGCGCAGGCTGTTCGCTGGCGCTGGTCGTCGGCGTCGGCTGGTGGGGCTATGACCTGGCCATGCGCGAGACGAACGGCATCCCCGTGATCGCCGCGCTGGAGGGTCCGGCCCGGGTCGCCCCCGAGGATCCCGGCGGATTCGAGGCCGCCCACAAGGGCATGTCCGTCACCGAACTCTCCTCGGCGGCCGATGTGATTCAGCCCGAGCAGATCACCCTGGCCCCGGCGCCGGTCGCGCTGCAGGACACCGACCAGCCCGTCGCCGAGATCGCCCCGGTCGCCAAGGCGCGCACCCTGCGCGACGCGGTCAACGAGGCCCTGCAGGATGCCGGCGTGCTGCCGAGCGCCGCGGAGGCCGCGCCGTTTCCCGACGACGCCGGCTCCGCCATCGCCGCGCCGCTGCCGCCGACGATCATGAATTCCGCGCCGCGCCCGTCGCGCCGCCCCGATCTGGGCGTGGTCAGCCGTGCCGCCTATACCCCCGCCGCGCCGGAGCCCGAGATGCGCCTGGACCTTGATCCGCAGCTTCTGGCGGTGGGCACCCGGCTGGTGCAGCTGGGCGCCTATGACAGCGAAGCCACCGCAACGGCCGAATGGAGCCGCATCAGCGGCCGGTTCTCGGGCTATTTCGCGGGCAAGCAGCGCGTCATCGAACGCACCGAACGCAACGGCAAGGTGTTCTACCGGCTGCGCGCCCATGGCTTCGACGATCTCGCGGATGCGCGCCGCTTCTGTGCCTCGCTCCAGGCGGGCGGCGCCGACTGCATCCCGGTCCAGGTCCGCTGATCCATGCCTCTTTCCGCTGCGATCCTCGGTCTCGAGGGGCCCGCGCTGTCGGCGTGGGAAAAGGGATTCTTCGCCGAGGCCGCGCCCTACGGGTTCATCCTCTTCGCGCGCAATGTCGACACGCCGGAGCAGCTGCGCCGCCTGACCGCCGAGCTGCGCGAGACGGTCGGCCATGACGCGCCCATCCTGATCGACCAGGAAGGCGGGCGGGTGCAGCGGCTGGGCCCGCCGCATTGGCGCGCCTGGCTGCCGCCGCTGGAACAGATGCGCCGGGCCGCGCCGGGGCTGGCGGGGCGGGCGATGTTCCTGCGCTATCGCCTGATCGCGGAAGAGCTGCGCGCCCTGGGGATCGACACGAATTGCGCGCCCATGGCCGATGTGGCGATGGCCGACACCCATCCCTTCCTGCTGAACCGCTGCTATGGCGACGACCCCATGACCGTCACCGCCGCCGCGCGCGCCGCTGCCCAGGGGCTTCTGGCGGGCGGGGTTCTGCCGGTGCTGAAACACATCCCCGGCCATGGCCGCGGCACCGCCGACAGCCACCTGGAATTGCCGCGGGTCGCGGCATCGCTGGAGGATCTGCGCGCCGTCGATTTCGCCGCCTTCCAGGGGCTGGCGGATCTGCCGATGGGGATGACCGCGCATATCGTCTATCCGGCGCTGGATCCGGATCTGCCGGCCACCCAGTCGCCGGCGGTTCTCGATGTCGTGCGGCGCGAGATCGGGTTCGACGGGCTGCTGATGACCGATGACCTGTCGATGCAGGCGCTCTCGGGCAGCTTTGCCGAACGCGCGCGGCTTTCGCTTGCCGCGGGCTGCGATGTCGTGCTCCACTGCAATGGCCGACCCGAGGAGATGGAGGCGGTCATGGCAGGCACCGGCATGCTGGAAGGCAGGGCGCTGTATCGCGCGCATCGCGCCATGATGATGCGCGGCGCGGTCGACCCGATCGACACGGCCGCGGCGGAGGCCGAGCTGGCGGAGATCCTCGGGTGACGGAGCCGGGCTCCAATGTCACCGAGATCGATGCCCGCCTTGCCGCCGAAGCCCTGATCGTCGATGTCGACGGGTTCGAGGGGCCGCTTGACCTTCTGCTGTCGCTGTCGCGCACCCAGAAGGTCGACCTGCGCACCATTTCCGTGCTGGCCCTGGCCGAGCAATACCTGTCCTTCGTCGACCGCGCCAAGGCGCTGAGGATCGAGCTGGCCGCCGATTACCTGGTGATGGCGGCCTGGCTGGCCTTCCTCAAATCCAAGCTCCTGCTGCCGCCCGATCCCAAGGAGGACGGGCCATCGGCCGAGGAGATGGCCGATCACTTGGCCTTCCAGCTGGAACGCCTGGCGGCGATGCGCGAGGCGGCGGCGCGGCTGATGGGGCGTGACCGGCTGGGGCGCGACGTCTTTGCCCGCGGCATGCCCGAAGGCATCTCCACCCATCGCAACGTGATGTACCAGGCGACGCTGCTGGATCTGATGCAGGCCTATGCGCGGATCCGCACCAAGGACGATTTCCGCCCCTATGTCATGGACCGCGAGGCGATCCTGACGATGGAACAGGCGCTGGACCGGCTGCGCGGGATGATCGCCTTTGCCGGGCAGTGGTCGGACCTGGCCAGCTATCTGCCGGTGGAATGGCAGGGGGACAGTGCGCGGCGGCGGTCCTCGCTGGCCTCGACCTTTGCCGCGACGCTGGAACTTGCCAAGGAGGGCCGGGTGGAGTTACGGCAATCCGACATCTTCGGCCCCATCGAGCTGCGCAAGACACCTGAATGACAGACCAAGACGACGACATGCCGCCCGGCGCCGATCCCGAGGAACTGGGGGCGCTGGAGGATCCCGGCCTGTTCGATGCCCCGCCTTTGGCGGAGCAGGAGCGGATGGTGGAGGCGATGCTGTTTGCCACCTCCGAGCCGCTGACCCTGCGCGAGATGGGCACGCGGATGCCGCAGGGCTGCGATCCGGCAACGGCGGTGGCGATGCTGCAGAACCATTATCGCGGGCGCGGCGTCAATGTCGTGCAGGTGGGCGGGGCCTGGGCGCTGCGCACCGCGCCGGATGTCTCCTTCCTGATGCAGAAGGAGGTGGTGGAGACCCGCAAGCTCAGCCGCGCCGCCATCGAGACCCTGGCCATCATCGCCTATCACCAGCCCGCCACCCGCGCCGAGATCGAGGAGATCCGCGGCGTGGCCGTGTCGCGCGGCACGATCGACCTGCTGCTGGACCTGGACTGGATCCGCATTGGGCGGCGGCGCGAGACGCCCGGGCGCCCCGTCACCTTCATCGTGACCGAGGCGTTTCTGGACCATTTCTCGCTTTCCTCGGCGCGCGACCTGCCGGGGCTGGGGGAATTGCGGGCCGCGGGGCTTCTGGATGCGCGGCGCATGCCGGGCCAGCAGGAGGATGCGGCCGAAACCGACGATGCCGGGCCGGAGGACGAAGAGGACGAGGGCCAGGAGGAAATGTTCTGATCCGCCTGAGGATCGTCCCGCAACATATTGAGAACAAACAACCCCCGGTCCGTCAGGCCCGGGGGTTTCATCTTGCAACTGTCGTGATCGGCTGAAGTTGCCGGATGCAACCGGGTCAGGCGCGCCCGGCCATGCGGCGCAACGTGCCGTCGCGCCACAGGCCTTCATGCAGCCCGACCATCGCGACATGGCCCGCCACCAGGGCCGCCAGCACCCATCCGCCTTCGCCATGCAGCAGGCTGCCCAGCGTCATCATCCAGTCGACATTCTCGGCGCGCGGTGCGGTGACGGGAATGCCGAAGGGGGCAAAGCCGCGGGTGGATCCGATGGCGCGCAGGATCGCCGTCAGCGGCACCAGAACGATCAGCAGGTAGAGCGCGCCATGTCCCAGCTTCGCCCCCAGCGCCAGCAGGCCCGCCCCATGGCCGGGGCGGCGGTTGCGCATTGCAACCATCCAGATCACGCGCAGCAGTGCCAAGAGGAAGATCGCCACCCCCAGATTGCCGTGATGCGCGCGGAAGAACTGGAAGGCGGCGCCCTGTCCGAAGAGCTGCTTGATGCCCATCCCGGTCAGCTGCCACAGCACCATCAGCGCCAGCGCCCAGTGCAGGACCCGCGTGACCAGGCCGTAGCGCTGCGGCGTATCCACCAGGCGGTGACGGAGGGAGGCGGGTCTGGTCACGGGCTCATCCTGCTGCATTATCCTGTTGCGGTCTTATGACCGCCGCGCCGCGCGAAGGCGATAGCCCGGATGCGCAAGCGCGCGGTTTCCCGGGGGACAGGATGTCGCCCCCGGACGGCAAACGGCGCCTCCCGGGCGGGAGGCGCCGTCGCGGTCCTGTCGGATCCGGTGGCCGGATCAGGCGGATTTGGCCATCCGTTTGCGCTCATGCGGGTCGAGATAGCGCTTGCGCAGGCGGATCGCGTTGGGCGTCACCTCCACCAGTTCGTCATCGTCGATATAGGCGATGGCCTGTTCCAGCGTCAGGGTGGTGGGCGTGGTGAGGCGCACCGCGTCATCGGTGCCCGAGGCCCGGACGTTGGTCAGCTTCTTGCCCTTCAGCGGGTTCACTTCCAGGTCGTTGTCGCGCGAATGCTCGCCGATGATCATGCCGGTATAGACCGGCTCCTGCGCGCCGATGAACATCTTGCCGCGATCTTCCAGGTTCCACAGCGCATAGGCCACGGAGGTGCCGTTCTCCATCGAGATCAGCACGCCCGCGCGGCGGCCGGGGATCGCGCCCTTGTGCGGGGCCCATTCGTGGAACACGCGGTTCATCACGCCGGTGCCGCGGGTATCGGTCAGGAACTCGCCGTGATAGCCGATCAGCCCGCGCGAGGGGACCAGCGCGATGATCCGGGTCTTGCCGCCATTCTGGCGCATCTCGGTCATCTCGCCCTTGCGCGGGCCGGTCAGTTTCTCGATCACCGCGCCGGAATATTCGTCATCGACATCGATCGTGACTTCCTCGACCGGCTCCATGCGCACGCCGTCGACTTCGCGGAACAGCACCTGCGGGCGGGAGATCGACAGTTCGAACCCCTCGCGGCGCATGTTCTCGATCAGGACGCCCATCTGCAATTCGCCGCGGCCCGCGACCTCGAAGGCCTCGCCGCCGGGGGTGTCGGAGATCTTGATCGCGACGTTGGATTCCGCTTCCTTCATCAGGCGGTCGCGGATGACGCGGGATTGCACCTTGTCGCCGTCGCGGCCCGCCAGGGGGCTGTCATTGATGCCGAAGGTGACGGTGATGGTCGGCGGGTCGATCGGCTGGGCCGGGATCGCATCGGTGACCGCAGGATCGCAGATCGTGTCGGCCACGGTGGCCTTGGCCATGCCCGCGAGGCTGACGATGTCGCCCGCCTCGGCCATGTCGATCGGCTGCTGCGAGAGGCCGCGGAAGGCCAGGACCTTGGTGACGCGGAACTGCTCGATCCGGGTGCCGTCGCGCGACAGCGCGTTGACGGTGGTCCCGGCCTTCAGCGTGCCCGACTCGACCCGGCCGGTCAGCAGGCGGCCGATGAACGGGTCGGCGCCCAGCGTGGTGGCCAGCATGGAGAAGGGCTCGTCGCGCTTGGCGATCTGCTTGGGGGCCTCGACATGGCTGAGGACCAGGTCGAACAGCGCCGAGAGATCCTTGCGCGGGCCGTCCAGTTCCGCATCGCACCAGCCGTTGCGGCCGGAGGCGTAGAGCGAGGGGAAGTCCAGCTGTTCGTCATTGGCATCGAGCGAGGCGAAGAGGTCGAACACCTCGTCCAGCGCGCGGTCGGGTTCGGCATCGGGCTTGTCGACCTTGTTCAGCACGACGATCGGTTTCAGCCCCAGCGCCAGCGCCTTGGAGGTGACGAATTTCGTCTGCGGCATCGGGCCCTCGGCCGCGTCCACCAGAAGGACGACGCCGTCGACCATCGACAGGATCCGCTCCACCTCGCCGCCGAAATCGGCGTGGCCGGGCGTGTCGACGATGTTGATGCGCGTGCCCTTCCACTCGACGCTGGTCGCCTTCGCGAGGATGGTGATCCCGCGTTCGCGTTCCAGGTCGTTCGAATCCATGGCGCGTTCGGTCGTCGCCTGGTTCTCGCGGTAGGTGCCCGACTGTTTCAGGAGTTCGTCCACCAGGGTCGTCTTGCCGTGGTCGACGTGTGCGATGATCGCGATGTTGCGCAGATCCATGGGAGCCGTCCTTGTCTGAAGTTGCCGTGGCCCTACAGCGCCGCAGCGCGGAAGGCTAGACCTAAAGACAGCGGAATTGATCCATCGGGCGTGTTACCGCGCGATATAGCGGTCCCGGCGGTGGTTGAAGGCGATCAGCCCGTTCAGGATCACGGCACCGATGAGCGAGTAGAACACCACCGTGAAGGGGAACAGCAGCGCCGCGACCGCAAACAGGACGGCATCGACGATCAGCTGGACATAGCCTGCACGGAATCCGAAATTGTCCTGGATGTAAAGCGCCACGATGCCCAGCCCGCCCAGCGACCCGCCATGGCGGAAGATCGCCAGCAGGCCGATGCCGGTGACCGTGCCGAAGAAGAACACGCCCAGCAGGGGGTTGAGATACTCGATCCGGAACCCCAGCGGCATGTAATCGGTGCAGACCGACAGCGCCGTGACGCAGCCCAGCGATTTCAGCGCGAAGCGCCAGCCCATGCGTTTCACGGCGATCCAGTAGAAGGGCAGGTTGATGACGAAGAACACCTTTCCGAAGGAAAACCCGGTCAGGTAGGAGATGATGACGGCGGCGCCCGCCGTCTGGCCGGTCATCAGCCCCAGATGCGTCAGCAGCACCAGCCCCAGCGAACACATCACGATGCCGGTGCCCAGCCCCTGCACGTCGTCAAGCGCGGTGTGGCGGACGGCATCGGGATCGGGAACGGGCATCGGCGCGGGCATGGGCGGGTCCATCTGCTGGGCATGGGCGAATTAGGGCAACGTTACTGACGTTCCGCGGAAGCTGCAAGCGCGGCATGATGCAGGCGCGGCAAGACCTGATCCGTGCGGAAATCCGCACATATCGGGCCCCGCGATGTATGGTTTTCCGCACAGATCAAGGCCCGCACAGGGGCGGGCCGCGGCCTGGCGGCGGCGATTTCCCATCTGTCCCAAGGGGCTGCGCCAAGGCGGCCCCGCGCGGCGCCGCCGCGGCTTGGCAGGCGGGGGCGGGCTCCTAGGCTCTGACCCATGCCGGGGAGGAGCCGGCATGACGCGACACAGACGACCCCGCACGCATCGGGGCGGATCTCGGGGAGGGATCACATGGAACAGATCACATTGCGGCGCCTGGCGGCGCCTGTCCTGCTGGCATGGCTGTCGGGCGGGGCGGTCATGGCCGAGGGCCCGGCGCCCGAGGTGCGCGCGCCCCAGGCCGAGAACCCGTCCCGGGTGCTCCTGGTCGGCAACAGCTATCTCTATTACAGCGACAGCCTGCACAACCATGTCCGCCGGATGGTGATGGCCGATGACGATGCCGCGGCGGACCGGCTGCAGTACAAGTCGGCCACGATCGGCGGGGCGCGGCTGCGCGATCACGACATAGACCGGCTGACGACGCCCGGCGCGATCGGGGTGGCGGAGCCTTTCGAGCTGGTGATGCTGCAGGGCCATAGCGGCGCGGCGCTTTCGGAGAAGAACCAGCAGGTCTATCGCGACGCGGTGGTGGCGGCCAATGAGGTCATCCGCGACCGCGGCGGCCATGTGGCGATCTACATGCCGCATGCCTATGTCGCCCCGCATAAAAGCGCCAGCCCCGAGAATACCGGGACGAATGACGCCTTCTATACCGGGATCGGCAACGAGCTGGACGCGCTGGTCGTGCCGGTGGGGCTGGCCTTCGAGGAGGCCTATCGCCGCCGGCCCGAGATGGCGCTGCAGCAGCATTACGACGGCAGCCACCCGACGCTGCTGGGGTCCTACCTGGCGGCGGCGACGGTCTACGCGACGCTCTACGGCGCGAACCCGGTGGGCAATGACTACGATTATTTCGGAAATATCGGGGCCGAGGATGCGGCCTTCCTGCAGGAGGTCGCCCGCGACACGGTCGCGGCCTACCAGTCCCGCTGAGGGCAGCGGCCGGCCGGGGCATGCCCGGCCGGCCGCGCGCGGTCAGCCGACCAGCGCCTTGTTGAGGTTCTCGTCGATCTTCTCGAGGAAGCCCATCGTGGTCAGCCAGCCCTGGTCCGGCCCGACCAGCAGGGCGAGGTCCTTGGTCATGTGACCCGATTCCACGGTCTCGACGATGGTCTTCTCCAGCGTGGTGGCAAAGGCCATCAGCGCGGTGTTCTGGTCCAGCTTGGCGCGGTGCTTGAGCCCGCCGGTCCAGGCGAAGATCGAGGCGATGGAGTTGGTCGAGGTCGCCTTGCCTTCCTGGTGCTGGCGGTAATGGCGGGTGACGGTGCCATGGGCGGCCTCCGCCTCGACGATCTTGCCGTCGGGCGTCATCAGCTGCGAGGTCATGAGCCCCAGCGAGCCGAACCCCTGCGCCACGGTGTCGGATTGCACGTCGCCATCGTAGTTCTTGCAGGCCCAGACGAACTTGCCCGACCATTTCATCGCGCAGGCGACCATGTCGTCGATTAGCCGGTGTTCGTACCAGATGCCCTTGGCCTTGAACTTCTCCTCGAACTCCTCCTCGTAGACCTTCTGGAACAGGTCCTTGAACCGGCCGTCATAGGCCTTGAGGATGGTGTTCTTGGTCGACAGGTAGACCGGCCAGCCGAGGTTGAGCCCGTAATTCATCGAGGCGCGGGCAAAGTCGATGATGGAACTGTCGAGGTTGTATTGCGCCTGCGCGACCCCGGCGGAGGGGGACTGGTAGACTTCGCGCTCGATCACCTGGCCGTCATCGCCCTCGAATTTCAGGATCAGCTTGCCCGGGCCCGGCATCAGGAAGTCGGTGGCGCGGTACTGGTCGCCGAAGGCATGGCGGCCGATCACGATCGGGTGGGTCCAGCCGGGAACGAGGCGCGGCACGTTGCGGCAGATGATCGGCTGGCGGAAGACGACGCCGCCCAGGATGTTGCGGATCGTGCCGTTGGGGCTGCGCCACATCTTCTTGAGGCCGAATTCCTCCACCCGCTGCTCGTCCGGGGTGATGGTCGCGCATTTCACCGCGACGCCGATCTCGCGGGTCTTCTCGGCCGCGTCGATGGTGATCTGGTCCTCGGTGCGGTCGCGTTCCTGGATGGACAGGTCGTAATAGAGGAGATCGAGGTCAAGATAGGGAAGGATCAGCTTCTGCTTGATGAAATCCCAGATGATCCGGGTCATCTCGTCGCCGTCCATCTCGACGATCGGGTTGTCTACCTTGATCTTGGTCATCGGTGGTCCTCTGAGTCGGGAGCGTTGGGTGGTTCTCATGCCGCATTACAGCATTTCGCGGGTCGGGGCCAGTATTGCATACGTTGGTATACAGATTTGACCCTGCGACGGCCGACGCAGCGGAAAGATCGTCGTTGAGAGTCGCGGCGTCAGGCGTCATGCTTCCCCTTGGATAAGGCTAAGGTGAATTTGCCATGAAGCGCATCGCGATTTTCTGCGACGGAACCTGGAACCGCAGCGACCGGGTCGTGCTGGAGGCCGAGGGTCGGCCCGTGACCAGCATCCTGCGCCTGTCCGAAGCGGTGGCGCAGGGCGCCGTGGCGGACGGGACCGAACAGATATCCTTCTATATCGACGGGGTGGGCACGCCCGAAACCGCCGGCCGGCTGCGCCACGCGGTCGACAAATACGGCGGCGGCGCCTTCGGCTGGGGGCTGGACGACAAGATCCTCAAGGCCTACCGGTTCCTCGTGCGCCATTACCGCCCCGGCGACGACATCTTCCTGTTCGGCTTTTCCCGCGGGGCCTATGCGGCGCGGTCGCTGGCGGGGCTGATGCGCAATTGCGGACTGCCCGATCGCGACGATCGCGACCTGCTGGGGCACCTGATGGGCGTCTATCGCAGCCGCGACCCCGAGGATGCCCCCTGGACCGAGCGGGCACGGCGCCTGCGCGAATGGGTCAATCCCCGGCTGGCCACGGATCCTGCCGAGCTGGCGGAGCGGACGGGCGATTGCAGCTTGCTGCGCATCGCTTACATGGGGATCTTCGACACGGTGGGCGCGCTCGGCGTGCCCGAGTTGTGGCCGGGACTGGCGCGGGTGAATGCCCGCTACCGGTTCCACGACCAGCAGCTCAGTTCCATGGTCCGCGCGGCGCGCCACGCGATTTCAATAGACGAGCCGCGCATCACCTATAAATCCGTTCCCTGGGACGCGGCGCGGATCGATGCGCTGAATGCCGCTGCCGAAGCGGCGGGCGCGATGCCCTTCCGCCAGATGTGGTTCCCAGGCGTGCACGGCACGGTCGGCGGATCGCTGGCGCCGGGGCATGAGGGGCTGGGCATGGCGGCGATGGGCTGGATCGCCGAGGGGGCCCGGGCGGCGGGGCTGGAATTCGATGCGGCGCGGCTGGATCCGATGCTGGCGCTGGCCGATCCCGCAGGCCCCTTCGGCAGTCCCGATCTGGAGTACGGGGCCGTGGACCGTCTGACCTTGCGCCGCTTCGATTATCAGCGTCCGCCGGTTCCGGGCGCGGCGCAGGTGTCGGATGTCGCGCGGGCGCGCTGGCACCTGGAGGAAGGAGGCGCGGGCTTTCCCTATCGGCCGGTGCAGCTGCGCGGCGTGGCGGCGGCGGAGGGATGGCCGGGCTGAGCGCCGCGCTCAGCGGGCGAAGAAGCCGGTGATCCGCGGCCAGATCCAGTCCCACAGCACCGGCGCGCCGCGCCGGACGGCGGGGGCGATGCGGGTCTCGATCTTCTCGGGGGTGACCTCGTAGCGTTTCCAGTTCACCCCGTCGGTCGCGAGGTTCAGCAGGGGCGGCTGGAACCGGTCCAGCGCCTTGGCGAATTGCGCCTCGGGCGTTTCGGCCGCCTCGAATTCGTCCCACAGCGCGCGCAGCTCGGCGCCCTGGTCGGCAGGCAGCAGCCCGTAGATGCGATCGGCCGCGCGCCGTTCGGCCGCCTCCTGCGCCGCCGCATCGACCACGCCGTGGATCGGCATGTCGCCTGCATCCACCTCGACGATGTCATGCAGGATCAGCATGCGGATCACGCGGTTCAGGTCGATCCCCGGCGCCGCATGTTCCCCCAGCACCAGCGCGAACAGCGCCAGGTGCCAGGAATGCTCGGCCGAGTTCTCGGGGCGGGAGCCGTCCCCGATGGGGGTGGCGCGCGTGACCTGCCGCAGCCGCTCCGCCTCCATCAGGAAATCGATCTGGCGGTCGATCCGGCTCAACGGGTGCTTTCGGTCAGGCGCCGCTTGACATAGTCGCTGACCGAGCCGGTGAGGGTCTCCATATGCGGGTCCTCGTAGAAATGGCCCGCGCCCTCCACCTCGGTATGGGTGATGGTGATGCCCTTCTGCTCATGCAGCTTGCCCACCAGCGACCTGGTATCGGCCGGGGGCGCGACGCGGTCATTGGTGCCGTTGATCACCAGGCCCGAGGACGGGCAGGGCGCCAGGAAGGAGAAGTCATACATGTTCGCGGGCGGGCTGACCGAGACGAAGCCGGTGATCTCGGGGCGGCGCATCAGAAGCTGCATGCCGATCCAGGCCCCGAAGGAGAAGCCCGCGACCCAGCAATGTTTGGCGTTCTGGTTCATCGACTGCAGGTAATCCAGCGCCGAGGCCGCGTCGCTGAGCTCGCCGATGCCCTGGTCGTATTCTCCCTGGGACCGGCCCACGCCGCGGAAGTTGAACCGCAGCACGGTGAAGCCCATGTTGAAGAAGGTGTAATGGAGGTTGTAGACCACCCGGTTGTTCATGGTTCCGCCGAATTGCGGATGCGGATGCAGGATGATCGCGATCGGGGCGTCCTTGATCTTCTGCGGGTGATAGCGCCCCTCCAGGCGCCCTTCGGGTCCGGGAAAAATGACCTCAGGCATAGGCTGCTCAGTCTCTCCAGCTCACCGGTGCTGTTCCTTGACGGAGATAGCGCCGGTCCTTAGACGTGTGTCGCACCGCCACGGGCATGACGGCATCGTGAGGCACGTATACATCCCGCAGCCATGGGTCAATGGGAACGGAGGGCGATAGGATGAAGCTCAGCACAAAAGGCCGCTATGCGATGGTGGCGCTGACCGATCTTGCGCTTCAGAAAGGGGCCGAGCCGGTGAGCCTGGCCGATGTCGCGCGGCGGCAGGACATTTCCGTGGCATATCTGGAACAGCTCTTCGTCAAGCTGCGCCGCGCCAAGCTGGTGGAATCCGTGCGCGGCCCGGGCGGCGGGTACCGCCTGGCGCGGCCGGCGACCGAGATCCGGGTGTCGGAGATCCTGGCGGCGGTGGATGAAACCGTCAGCGCGCTGCACAAGGGCGCGGCCGCCTCCGGCGGGCTGTCGGGATCGCGCGCGCAGTCGCTGACCAACCGGCTGTGGGAAGGCTTCTCGGCGCATGTCTATGTCTTCCTGCACCAGACGCGCCTGTCGGATGTGGTCAAGAACGACCTGGCCCCCTGTCCGGCGGTGCCCAGCCTTTTTGCCATCATCGACGAATGAGACAGCCGCGGGCCTATCTGGACTGGAACGCCACCACGCCGCTGCGCGCGGAGGCGAAGGCGGCGATGATCCAGGCGATGGAGATTGCCGGCAATCCCTCCTCGGTCCATGCCGAGGGCCGCGCGGCCAAGGGGATGCTGGAAAAGGCGCGGGGGCGCATCGCCGAGGCGCTGGGGGCGATGGCCGCCGATATCGTGTTCGTCTCGGGGGCGACCGAGGCGGCGGCGCTGGCGCTTGCGGATCGCAACCTGTCCTGCGCCGGGGTGGAGCATGACGCCGTGCGCGCCTGGTGCCGCGAGGACCTGCCGGTGGATATGGGTGGCAAGGTGCAACTGCCGGCGGATCCCTCCGGTTGCACATTGCAACTGGCGAATAGCGAAACCGGCGTGATCCAGGATCTGCCCGAGGGGCTGGCAGTGTCGGACCTGACGCAGGGCTTCGGCAAGGTGCCGGTGGGATTCGACTGGTCGGGCATCGACATGGGCTTCGTTTCCGCACACAAGCTGGGCGGACCCAGGGGGATCGGTGCGCTTGTGCTGCGCCGCGGTCTCGACGTCACCGCCCGGCTCCGGGGCGGCGGGCAGGAGATGGGGCGCCGCTCCGGAACGGAAAACCTGATCGGAATCATGGGCTTCGCCGCCGCCGCCGAGGCGGCGCAGCGCGACCTGTCCGACGGTGTCTGGGAGGCTGTTTTTGAACTTAGAAAAATTCTAGAAAGCGGCTTGGCCTCGGCGAACACTTCTACTATTTTTGTCGGGAAAGACAGCGCGCGTTTGCCCAATACCTCGATGATCGCCACTCCGGGCTGGAAGGGTGAGACGCAGGTGATGCAGATGGACCTGGCCGGTTTCGCCATCTCGGCGGGCTCGGCCTGTTCCTCCGGCAAGGTGACGGCAAGCCAGGTGCTGACGGCCATGGGATACGATGCGGAGACGGCGGCATGCGCCATCCGCGTCTCGCTCGGGCCTCGGACGACAAGGGACGAGGTGTCCCGCTTCGTCGAGGCCTGGGCGGCAGCGAACCGCCGGCGCAGCGCGCGGGCATAACAGATATGCGGGCGGGGGGCGTCCGCAGAGGGAAAGGCTTTCGTGATGACCGCTTTGGACAGCACAGCATCCGTCAAGGAAGGCGTCGACCAGGAGACTGTCGATGCCGTCCGCAACATGGGCACGTACAAGTACGGCTGGGATACCGAGATCGAGATGGACTATGCCCCGAAGGGGCTGAACGAGGATATCGTCCGCCTCATCTCGACCAAGAATGACGAGCCCGAATGGATGACGGCGTGGCGCCTGGCGGCCTATGAGCGCTGGACCCAGAAGGAAGAACCGTCCTGGGCGATGGTCGATTACCCGAAGATCGACTACCAGGACCAGTATTACTATGCGCGTCCCAAATCCATGGAGACCAAGCCCAAGTCGCTTGACGAGGTCGATCCCAAGCTTCTGGAAACATACCAGAAACTGGGAATCCCGCTGAAAGAGCAGATGATCCTGGCGGGCGTCGAGGGTGCGGGCGAGTCTCCCTCGGACGCGGCCCCCGAACGCAAGGTCGCGGTGGATGCGGTCTTCGATTCCGTCTCCGTCGGCACCACTTTCCAGAAGGAGCTGAAGGAGGCGGGCGTGATCTTCTGCTCGATCTCCGAGGCGATCCGCGAGCATCCCGAACTGGTGAAGAAATACCTGGGCTCGGTCGTGCCGGTTTCGGACAACTTCTTCGCCACGCTGAACTCGGCCGTCTTCTCCGACGGTTCCTTCGTCTACGTGCCGCCGGGCGTGCGCTGTCCGATGGAGCTGTCGACCTATTTCCGCATCAACGCGGAGAATACCGGCCAGTTCGAACGCACGCTGATCATCGCCGACAAGGGCAGCTATGTCAGCTATCTCGAAGGCTGCACCGCCCCCCAGCGCGACACGACCCAGCTGCATGCGGCGGTGGTGGAGATCATCGTCGAGGAAGATGCCGAGGTGAAATACTCCACGGTGCAGAACTGGTTCCCCGGCGACGAGAACGGCAAGGGCGGCATCTACAACTTCGTCACCAAGCGCGCGGATTGCCGCGGCGATCGGGCGAAGGTGATGTGGACGCAGGTCGAAACCGGATCGGCCGTGACCTGGAAATACCCGTCCTGCATCCTGCGCGGCGAGGAGAGCCAGGGCGAGTTCTATTCCATTGCGATTGCAAACAACTACCAGCAGGCCGATACCGGCACCAAGATGGTGCATCTGGGCAAGAACACCAAGTCGCGGATCGTCTCCAAGGGCATTTCGGCCGGACGGGCGCAGAACACCTATCGCGGCCTGGTCTCGATGCATCCCAAGGCGAAGAATTCGCGCAACTATACCCAATGCGACAGCCTGCTGATCGGCGACCAGTGCGGCGCGCATACGGTCCCCTATATCGAGGTGAAGAACAACTCCAGCCGGGTGGAGCACGAGGCGACCACCTCCAAGGTGGATGACGACCAGCTGTTCTATTGCCGGTCGCGGGGCATGGACGAGGAAGAGGCCGTGGCGCTGGTCGTCAACGGGTTCTGCCGCGAGGTCCTGCAGGCGCTGCCGATGGAATTCGCCATGGAGGCCCAGCAGCTGGTGGCGATCTCGCTGGAAGGCTCGGTCGGCTGAGCCCGACCGGTTGCAGATGAAAACCGGCGCCTGTCCTGTTGAAAACACGGGCGGCGCCGCAAGGATCGCAACTGGCCCCGAGGCCGCAGGAGACCGGCATGAGCAACCCCTGGAGCAAGTCGAAAGGCACGGCCATGATCGTCACGACCACGCCCAATGTCGAGGGCCGCAGCATCACCGCCTATCACGGCATCGTCGTGGGCGAGGCGATCCTGGGGGCCAACGTGTTCCGCGATATGTTCGCGGGCATCACCGACATCATCGGCGGCCGCTCAGGCGCCTATGAGCGGTCGCTTGGCGAGGCGCGGGAAACCGCGCTGCACGAGATGGAGGAGCGCGCCCGCGCCGCGGGCGGCAATGCGGTGGTCGGCGTCGATATCGATTACGAGGTCATCAACAACATGCTGATGGTCTCGGCCTCGGGCACTTCGGTGACGCTGGGCTGACCGGCCCGCGTTTCCACATGAACTTTGCGGCGCATACCATTGGTATGGGCTGATTTATTTTCGCAGCCGCGCGATCGCGGCGCAATACCGGCTTCGCCCGCGACCCGGGCGACACAGATGAGGAAGAGGACGTAACATGCTGGAAATCAAGGGACTGGAAGTCAAACTTGAAGAAGAGGACAAGCAGATCCTCAAGGGCGTCGACCTGAGCGTCGAGGCCGGCAGCGTGCATGCCATCATGGGCCCCAACGGCTCGGGCAAATCGACCATGTCCTACGTGCTTTCGGGGCGCGACGGCTACGAGGTCACCGGCGGCAGCGCGACGCTCAACGGCGAGGACCTGCTGGATCTGGACCCCGAGGAACGTGCCGCCAAGGGCCTGTTCCTGGCCTTCCAGTACCCGGTGGAGATCCCCGGCGTCGGCAACATGACCTTCCTGCGCACCGCGCTGAACGCCCAGCGGAAGCTGCGCGGCGAGGATGAGATCAGTTCCACCGAGTTCCTGAAACTGGTCCGCGCCCGCGCCGCCGATCTGCAGATCGATGCCGAGATGCTGAAGCGGCCGGTCAATGTCGGCTTTTCCGGCGGCGAGAAGAAGCGCAACGAGATCCTGCAGATGGCCATGCTGGAACCGAAGATGTGCATCCTCGACGAGACGGATTCCGGCCTCGATGTCGATGCGATGAAGCTGGTTTCCGATGGCGTGAACGCGCTGCGCGACGAGGGCCGGGCCTTCCTGGTCATCACGCATTACCAGCGCCTGCTGGACCATATCCGCCCCGACGTGGTGCATATCATGTCCAACGGCCGGATCGTGAAATCCGGCGGCCCCGAACTGGCGCTGGAAGTCGAGAAGAACGGCTATTCGGACATCCTGTCGGAGGTGGCGTGATGGGCGCGCTGGCGAAACCCAGGGCGGATGCGCTGGAGGCGCGGCTGGCGGCGCTGCAGCTGCCCGAGGGCGGCTGGGCGGAGCCCGCGCGGCGCGATGCGCTGGCGCGGCTGTCCGCGACCGGCCTGCCTCAGGGCCGCGACGAATACTGGAAATACACCCGGCCCGACACGCTGAACGCGCCCGAGGCGCCCGAGGCGGCGCTGTTCGCGGGGTCCGAGACGCTGATCTTCTCGCAGCGCGAGCGGCTGAAGATCACCTTCGTGGACGGCGTCTTCGATCCCGACCAGTCCGATGCGCTGGAACTGGAAGGCATCACCATCGAGCGCCTCTCCGAGGCGGCGAACAGGGATATCCACTGGGCCAAGGACTTGTACGGCGTTCTTGAAGCGCGCGGACAGGATCCGGTGGCGCGTCCGCTGGCGGCACTGAACACCGCCTTTGCCGCGGACGGGATCCTGATCCACGTCACGGGACGCCCGTCGAAACCCGTCTCGCTGGTCTACCAGCATCGCGGCACGCGGTCCGACGCGATCCTGCACCATGTCGTGAAGGTCGAGTCCGGCGCCGAGATGACGCTTCTGGAAAACGGCCCGGCGGCGGCGCGGTTCAACAAGGTGCTGGAGGTGGATGTCGCCGATGGCGGGCGGTTCCACCATGTCCGTGCGCAGGGGCGCGACCATGAACGCCGCGCGGCCACGCATATCTTCGCCCGTCTGGGGCGGGAGAGCCTGTTCAAGTCCTTCACCATGACGGCCAACGGCGTGCTGACGCGCAATGAATGCGTGATCGAGTTCACCGGCGACGATGCGGTGGCCCATGTCGCGGGCGCCTCGATGGGCGATGGCGATTTCCATCACGACGACACGGTCTTCATCACCCATGACGCGGTGAATTGCGAAAGCCGCCAGGTCTTCAAGAAGGTGCTGAGGAATGGCGCGACCGGCGTCTTCCAGGGCAAGATCCTGGTGAAGAAGGATGCCCAACAGACCGATGGCTACCAGATCAGCCAGTCGCTGCTGCTGGACGAGGACAGCCAGTTCCTGGCCAAGCCCGAGCTGGAGATCTATGCCGATGACGTGGCCTGTTCGCATGGCTCGACCTCGGGGGCGATCGACGATGACGCGCTGTATTACCTGCGTTCGCGCGGCGTGCCGCGCCGCGAGGCGCAGGACATGCTGACCCTGTCCTTCCTGGCCGAGGCGCTTGCCGAGATCGAGGACGAGGACCTAGCCGAGGAAATCCGCGAAAGGCTGGAGGCCTGGCTGTCGCGGCGCCGCGGCTGATGGGGCTTCTGCCGGATATCGCGGCCAGCTATCGCCGTCCGGGCCGGGTGGTCCGGCGGCGGCTGGACGCTCCGGCGGCGGAAGGCCGGGCGCTGGCCTGGCTTCTGCTGGGCTGCGCGCTGGTCTATGTCGCGCAGCTGCCCCGCCTGGCGCGGGAGGCGGCGCTGTCCGGCCAGGGCGACCTTGCGGGGCAGGCCGCGGCCGAGCTGGTGCTGTGGCTGTTCTTCGCGCCGCTGGTCTTCTACGGGCTGGCGGCGCTGAGCTGTGTCGTTGCGCGTTTGGCCGGGTGGCGTCCCGGCTGGTACGGCGCCCGGGTTGCCGCCTTCTGGGCCTTCCTGGCGGCCGCGCCGCTGTGGCTGGCGCGGGGTCTGGTGGCGGTGCTGGCCGGGCCGGGGCCGGTCCTTGACGCCGTCACGGCGGCGGCGCTGGCGGGATGGCTGGTGATCTGGGCGCTTTCCCTCCGCGCGGCGGCGATGCGCATTGCCGGGCCCGGCGGGCTGGCTTAGGGGAGGGTCATGACACCGCGCCTTACCGAATTCACCCTTGGGGGTATCCTGACCCTCGTCTTGGCCACGCTGCGCGATCCGCGCGGCACCGGCCGCCAGATCCTGTCGATGCAGCTGCCGGTCCCCGTGCTGTGGCTGCTGCTTGTCACCATCGCGGTCTGGACCGCGCTTCTGGGCCAGACGGCCGCCGTCCTGCTGCTTCCGGGGGATGCGGCGGAAGGCGGCTTCACCATAGGGCCGCTGGGCGTGGCCGCCATGCAGGTCGGCGGATTGCTGGCCACGGTCCTGGCCGTGCATCATCTGGGCCGGCTGATGGGCGGGCAGGGCACGCTGGAACGCAGCCTGCTGCTGATGAGCTGGCTCGAAGTGGTCATGCTCTGCGTGCAGATCGTGCAGCTTGCCGTCCTGCTGGTCTTTTCCGTCCTGGGTGCGGCGACCCCCGGCCTGTTCGTGGTCGTCGCCAGCTTCGCGCTGATGATGTGGGTCTTCACCGCCTTCGTCGCCGAGATCCACGGGTTCCACAATCTCTGGCTGGTCTTCCTGATGATCATCGTGTCCGTCCTGGCGATCAGCTTTGTCCTGTCCCTGGTCCTGTCCATGCTGGGCCTCACCTTCACCGGAGGCGGCTTTGCCTGACATCGAAAAGATCCGTGCCGATTTCCCGATCCTGTCGCGCGAAGTGAACGGCAAGCCGCTGGTCTATCTCGACAACGGCGCCTCTGCGCAGAAGCCGCAGGCGGTGATCGATGCGGTCACCCGCGGCTATGCCGAGGAATATGCCAATGTCCATCGCGGGCTGCATTACCTGTCGAACCTGGCGACGGACCGGTACGAGGCGGTGCGCGGCAAGGTCGCTCGGTTCCTCGGGGCGCGGCACGAAGACGAGATCGTGTTCACCTCGGGCACGACGGAGGGGATCAACCTGGTCTCCTATGCCTGGGCGGCGCCGCGGTTCCAGCCCGGCGACGAGATCGTCCTGTCGGTGATGGAGCACCATGCCAATATCGTCCCCTGGCATTTCCTGCGCGAACGCCAGGGCGCGGTGCTGAAATGGGTGGAGACAGACGCTATGGGGGCGCTGGATCCGCAGCGCGTGATCGACGCGATCGGTCCGCGCACGAAGCTGGTCGCCATCACCCACCTGTCGAACGTGCTGGGCACCAAGGTCGATGTGAAGGCGATCTGCGAGGCGGCCCGCGCAAAGGGCGTTCCGGTCCTGGTCGACGGCTCGCAGGGGGCGGTGCACATGCCCGTCGATGTCGAGGAGATCGGCTGCGATTTCTACGCGATCACCGGGCACAAGCTCTATGGTCCCTCGGGCTCCGGCGCCATCTGGATCCGCAAGGAGCGGATGGCCGAGATGCGGCCCTTCCTGGGCGGCGGCGACATGATCCGCGAGGTCACGCGCGACGCGGTCAGCTATGCCGATCCGCCGATGAAATTCGAGGCGGGCACGCCCGGCATCGTCCAGACCATCGGCCTGGGCGCGGCGCTGGACTATCTGATGGATCTGGGCATGGAGACCGTCGCGGCGCATGAGGACCGGCTGGCCGCCTATGCGCGGGCGCGGCTCGACGGGCTGAACTGGGTCAATGTCCAGGGGCAGACCCCGGACAAGGCGGCGATCTTCTCTTTCACGCTGGAGGGGGCGGCGCATGCGCATGACATCTCCACCGTGCTCGACAAGAAGGGCGTGGCGGTGCGCGCGGGCCATCATTGCGCGCAGCCGCTGATGCAGCATCTGGGCGTCTCGGCGACCTGCCGCGCGTCTTTCGCGCTTTACAATACCGAGGCCGAGATCGACCGGCTGGTCGAGGCGCTGGAGCTGTGCCACGACCTGTTCGCCTGAGCGGAAAATCCTGCCGGGACAGCGATTTTTGCGATTGCATGTCCCGGCCACCACTCCTATACACCGCTGCACGCACCCATAGCTCAGCTGGATAGAGCGCTGCCCTCCGAAGGCAGAGGTCTGAGGTTCGAATCCTCATGGGTGCGCCATAAAATCAAACACTTGCAGTCTGTTCTTGATCTGGTTGCGGCCGGGTTTCGGTCGCGCGCCGCGCGGAACGCGCGCCCGGCAGCGGCATGGCCGAAGCGGGCCGCCTTCTTCTGCCTGCGCAAGCCGTTCCCGGCATCGCCCCGTTATCGCGGAATTCGAACCTGCCCGAAATCACCTCGGCTTCGGTCCCGGCGGCAGCCTCGTCCAGCGCCGCTGCGCCGGGCGGCGCATGCGCTTCTGATCTTGCGGGGGCATCAAGCCGGGCAGACAGGGGCGATCGAGGCAATGCAGGCCGCGACATCGCCCCGATCGCGAAGGTATCGCTGCGCGCGGCGGCCGGCGCCCTGTCGCGGCTCGATGCCGCGGGCCTCGTCCGGCGCGGCGATGGCAGTCTGAATGTCCTGGATATCGCCGGATTGTCCCGGGCGGCGGTGGCCGGCAAGCCCGGCCTCGGGACGCTCCGCCTCGATCGGCCAAGGCGGGCGGAAAGGTGCAGGCCGCTCCGGCGGCGCGTGCTCCGCGTCGGGCGGCACAGGCCCAGGCCACTGATATGAAATGATATGGCGGAGAGACAGGGATTCGAACCCTGGAGACGGTTACCCGCCTACACACTTTCCAGGCGTGCGCCTTCGACCACTCGGCCACCTCTCCGTGGAGCGCCTCTTAGCCCGGGCACGGCAGGGAGTGCAAGAGCCACCGGCCAAGAAAAAGCGGTAGGCGGAAAAAAAAGAAACGGCCCGGGCTTAGCCCGTGCCGCTCCTCCCGGCAGGGCGGGGAAATGGGGATGTCCCGCCTGCCTGCTTCGTCCCGGCCGGGACCATGTTCGGCCGGAGCGCGGGCCGAGGCAAGGCCGCCGCAATTTCGGCCCTGGCCCGGCGTTCCCTGGCTTTCGCCACCAGCAATCGGGAACGGGCCGACTATCCATTTTAACGCTTGGTCAAGACAGTGCGGATTTCCTGACCGGGCCGGGGGCAGGCGCCGGGACGGGCCGGTGCCCCGCGCCTACCCCTCGATGACGAAGATCTGGTTCTGGAAGGAGGCTTTCAGGACGGCCTGCGCGGTCGTGTCCACATCCAGCGCCTCGCGCGCCAGGCGCAGGTGCTTTTCGATGGTCGCGGCGGTCAGGCCCATGATCGTGGCGATGTCCTGGGTGGTCTTGCCGTCGCCGACCCATTCCAGCGTCTCGCGCTGGCGCTTGGTCAGGCTGCGCTTGGTATGGGTGAAGGGCAGGTCGATGATCTTCAGATGCGCGACGTTGTTCATCAGCACGATCTCGCGCCCGTGGCGGGCCCACATCGCGTCCAGCTCGGCCTGGGACGTGCCGCGCGCCCCGGTCAGCGCGATCGCCCCCTTCGAGCGGCGCGAGGAATTGTTGAAACTGACCGAATAGCCTGCCGTGACGCCCTGGGCGCGGTTGAACTCGACCACCTTCAGCTCGGACGGGGTCATGCCGCCGCTGGCGTCATTGATCCAGCCCCAGCTGCAGGCGCCGACATTCTCCGACGCCCATTTCACCATCGGCGCATGGAAATACATGTTCTCGCCGATGAAGCGGTCGGTATAGGCCGCGTCATGATTGGTCAGGATCAGCAGATCCTCCGGCGCGCCGAAGGAATTGGCGGTGCGGAACCGGGTGAAGCCGTAGATCAGCCGGTCGAAGCCGAATTCCGCCATGGCCTCCACATGGATCTGCCAGACCTGTTCCATCGTGTGGGCGTCGATCACCGCTTCCAGGTAATCCCTTAAGTCCATGTCACTTGCTCCTCAAATGTCCCGCCAGGGCGCGCAGGGCCAGCGGGTAGCCGGCCGTGCCGAATCCGCAGATCTGGCCAAGCGCGACCCGTCCGATGTAACTTTTATGACGAAATTCCTCGCGCGCATGGATATTGGAGACATGCAGCTCCACCACCGGCAGCGCGACGGAGGCGATCGCATCCATGATCGCCAGCGAGGTATGGGTATAGGCGCCGGCATTGATCACGATGCCGTCGCGCGTGCCGCGGCAGGCGTGGATCTCGTCGATCAGGACGCCTTCGTGGTTCGACTGGATGCAGGTGATCTCCGCCTCCAGCTCGGGTTCCAGCGCCTTGCACATCGCATCGACCTCGGCCAGCGTGGTGGCGCCGTAGACCTCGGGCTGGCGGGTGCCCAGCAGGTTGAGGTTGGGGCCGTTGAGGACGAGAAGGCGCAGCATAGATCGGTCTCCATCAGGGGGCGTGCGCGGACCTTCCGCGACCGCCGGGCGCGCCCTGACTACGCCGAAACCCGGCTTGACGCCAGAGAAACGAGGTCACGCCGCCGCCGCAAGCACTTCGACTTCCACCACGAATTCCGGGCGGGTGAAGCCCGCGACGATCACCAGCGTCGAGGCCGGAAGCCGTGTCACCGCCGCCAGCCATTCGTCGCGCACCTTCATGTAGCCCGCCATATGCGCGCGGTCCGTGACATAGGCATTGATGCGCACCGCATCGGCCGGACCCATCCCGGCCTCGGCCAGGATCGCGTCGATATTGGCAAAGCAGATGCGCGCCTGCGCCTCCGCGCCTTCGGGGACGGAGCCGTCGGCCGCCTGGCCGAGCTGGCCCGATGTCGCCACAAGGCGCTGGCCGGGGGGCAGTTCGACGCCATGGGCATAGCGGGCGAAGGGCGGGGCAATCTGGGGCGGAGAGAGGACTCGCATATCGATGTGCTGGCGCGGCGCGGGGCGTTTGGCAAGGCGGAGCGTCTGACGATGCATCATTTGCCTATACTTTAGACAGATATGACTGCCTTACCTGTGGGCAATCTGAAAAAGTCGCGTAATTCGGCATCATGCGCTTTTCCCGGACGCCGCCCCGGGCAAACCTCCGGGCAAGATCGCCGGACACGGATCCGGAAGACAGAGACAGGGAGTCCCGCAGATATGGCAAACTTCGTTCTGACCGCCGGTGCCGCCTTCGCGGTGCTGGGCACCGCCGCGGCCGCGCAGGATCTGACCGAGGTCAGCTTCGGCACCAACTGGGTCGCGCAGGCCGAACATGGCGGCTACTATCAGGCCGTGGCCGACGGCACCTATGAGGCCTGCGGGCTGGACGTGACGATCGTGCCGGGCGGGCCGCAGGCCAACAACCGCGCGCTGATGATGGCCGGGCGGATCCAGTTCAACATGGGCGGCAACATGCTGCAGGCCTTCAGCGCCGTGAAGGAAGGCATCCCGCTGGTCGTGGTCGCCGCGACCTTCCAGAAGGAGCCGCAGATGCTGATGACCCATCCCGGCCGCGTCTCCTCCTTCGAGGAACTGACCGGCCTGGACACGATGATCATCGGCGATAACGGCTTCCAGTCCTATTACCAGTGGCTGATCACCGAATACGGCTTCGATGCGGGCAAGCGCGTGCCCTATACCTTCAACCCCGCGCGCTTCATCTCCGACGAGGATTCCGCCCAGCAGGGCTATGTGACCTCCGAACCTTTCGCGGTGGAAAAGGAAGGCGGCTTCGCCCCGGATATCTGGCTGCTGGCCGATCACGGGTTTTCCACCTATGCCACGCTGATCGAGACGATGCAGGCGACGATCGACGAGTCCCCGGAGGTGGTGAAGTGCTTTGTCGAGGGCTCCGCCATCGGCTGGGCGAATTTCCTCTATGGCGACAACGCTGCGGGCATCGCCGCGATCAAGGCCGACAATGCCGAGATGACCGATGACCAGATCGCCTTCTCCATCGAGAAGCTGAAGGAATTCGGCCTGGTCGATTCCGGCGACGCGCAGGAGCTGGGCATCGGCGCGATGACCGATGAGCGCAACCAGGACTTCTACCAGAAGATGGTCGCCTCCGGCGTGATCGAGGACGGGATCGACATCGCCTCTTCCTACACGACCGAGTTCTCCAATTCCGGGGCGGCGCTGCCGGTGGTCAAGGCGCTGACCGGCAAGTGATGCAGCCGGACTTGCACCCTTCGGACGCCCCGGTCGGGGCGCGGCCGCCGCTTCTGGCGATGCAGCATGTCGACAAGGTGTTCGGCCGCGACGTGGTGGCGCTGCGCGACATGGACCTGGAGGTCGGGCAGGGCGATTTCATATCCCTGCTCGGCCCCTCGGGCTGCGGCAAGTCCACGGCGCTGCGGCTGATCGCGGGGCTGTCGCATCCCAGTTCGGGCTCCATCCGCTGGGCCCGGGACCGGGTGGATGGCGACCTGTCGGTCGTGCTGCAGGAACCGACGCTGATGCCCTGGGCAACCGTGGCGCAGAACGTGTTCCTGCCCTTCCGCCTGCAGGGGCGGCGGTTCCGCGCGGTGCGCGACGAGATCCTCGAGGCGCTGAAACTCGTCGGGCTGGAGAAATTCCAGAATGCCTATCCGCGCGAATTGTCGGGCGGCATGAAGATGCGCGTCTCCATCGCGCGGGCGCTGGTGACGCGGCCGCGGCTGATGCTGATGGATGAACCCTTCGCCGCGCTGGACGAGATCACGCGCTTCAAGCTCAATAACGACATCCTCGCCCTGCGCGAGAAGATCGGCTGCACGGTGATCTTCGTCACCCATTCGGTTTTCGAATCCGTCTTCCTGTCGGACCGGATCGTCGTGATGGCGGCCCGGCCGGGGCGGGTGATCCGCGAATTGCGGGTCGATGAACCCTATCCGCGGGGCGAAGCCTTCCGGACCTCGGCGGAATATGCCGCGCAATGCCGCGCGGCCTCGGAGGCGCTGAAACAGGCGATGGGGGCCCATGATGAGCATTGACGCAGATCACGGGTTGCAACCTGCAACCGCAGGATCCGGCCTGGTCGATGCCGAGGAACTGGCCCGGCTGCGCCGCCGCCGTGCCGAACGCATCGGCCAATGGGTGCTGCCCGCGCTGGTGGTGATCCTGACCATCATCGCCTGGGACCGCATCGTGGTCTGGGGCGGGATCCCGCATTACATCCTGCCGCGTCCGGGCCTTGTCGCCGCGACGCTGGTCGAGGACTGGCCGCTTCTCTTCGAGTCGCTTCTGGTGACGCTGCAGATCACCCTGGGGGCGCTGGCCATCGCCGTTCTCGGCGGCGTCGGCCTGGCGGTCCTGTTCACGCAGTCGCGCTGGATCGAGATGAGCTTCTTTCCCTACGCGGTCATCCTGCAGGTCACGCCGATCGTCTCGATCGCGCCGCTGATCTTCATCTATGTCGACAGCAAGATCGCAGGCCTCTTGATCTGCGCCTGGATCGTCGCCTTCTTCCCGATCCTGTCCAATACCACGCTGGGGCTGAACTCGGCCGATCACAACCTGCGCGACCTCTTCAAGGTCTATGGCGCCACCCGCTGGCAGAGGCTGCGGTTCCTGCAGCTGCCCTCAGCCTTGCCTTATTTCCTGGGCGGGCTGCGCATCGCCGGGGGGCTGTCGCTGATCGGGGCGGTGGTCGCGGAATACGTGGCCGGGACCGGCGGGATCGGCTCGGGCCTGGCCTTCCGCATCCTCGAGGCGGGCTACCGGCTGAACATCCCGCGCATGTTCGCGGCGCTTCTGCTGATCGCCCTGACGGGGATCGTCATCTTCGCCTCGCTCTCCTTCCTCAGCCACATGCTGCTGCGCAAATGGCACGAAAGCGCGATCAAGAGAGAAACATGACCAGCTTCAAGACCTTGCCGGAGGGTCCCGTGACCCTCCGGAATGTGACCGTCCCCGGTTGCATATTGCAATCACCGCAGGACCTGATCCGTACCGACCTGCATGTCGCGGATGGCCGTCTGACGGATGTGCCGGGGAAGGCGGTGGAGATGGGCGGGGCCATGGTCTTTCCCTGCTTCATCGACATGCATACCCATCTGGACAAGGGTCATATCTGGCCGCGCAGCCCCAATCCCGACGGCACATTCATGGGGGCGCTGACCACGGTGGGCCGGGACCGCGTCGCCCGCTGGAGCGCCGGGGATGTCCGTCGCCGCATGGAATTTTCCCTGCGATGTGCCTGGGCGCACGGGACCCGCGCGATCCGCACCCATCTGGACAGCCTGCCGCCGCAGGACGAGATCAGCTGGCCGGTCTTCGCCGAGATGCGCGACCTTTGGGCCGACCGGATCGCGCTTCAGGCCTCCTGCCTGGTGGCGGTCGATACGATCGATTTCGACGGCCGGTTCCGGCGCACGCTGGACCTGGTGGTTGAACATGGCGGTGTCCTGGGGATGGTGACCTATCCCTGCGCCGATCTCGAAACCCGCCTGTTGAAATTCCTGAAACTGGCCGAAGACAGAGGGTTGGACGTCGACTTTCACGTGGATGAAACGATGGATCCGACGGTCGACTCCCTGCGCAGCATCGCGCAGGCGGTGATCGCCACCGGGTTTCCGCATCGCGTCACGGTCGGCCATTGCTGTTCGCTCTCCACCCAGGACGACGCGACCGCCGCCCGCACCATGGATCTCGTGGCGCAGGCGGGCCTTCATGTCGTGAGCCTGCCGATGTGCAATCTCTACCTGCAGGATCGCGGCCCCGGCACCCCGCGCAGGCGCGGCATCACGCTGGTCCATGAATTGAAGGCGCGCGGGGTCAATGTCTCCTTCGCCTCCGACAATACCCGCGATCCGTTCTATGCCTATGGTGATCTCGACATGATCGAGGTGATGCGCCAGGCCACGCGGATCGGCCATCTGGACCATGACGCGACCGACTGGACCAACGCCTTCCTGGCCAATCCCGCCCAAGCTTGCGGTTTGCAACCACCGTCACTGGCGCTGGGGGCCCCGGCGGATCTGGTGATCTGCAAGGGGCGCGACTGGACAGAACTCTTCGCTCGCCCGCAATCGGACCGCATCGTGCTGCGCGCGGGGCGCGCCATCGACACCGCATTGCCGGACTATTCAGATCTCGACGACCTCATGGAGCCCGCATGACCCCGAATATCGCCGCCGCCAAGGCCGACCTCGCGCATCTGGAGATCGAGGAGCGCGAGGCCACGATCCGTTCCATGAGCCGCGATTTCTTCTGGTATTCGCCGGTGCTGAAGGCCCGGCTGGACCATGTCGTCGCGGATTTCGTGGTCTATCCGAAATCCGAAGACGAGATCCTTGAAATCCTGGCAACCTGTTACCGGCATGACTGCCCGGTGACGACGCGCGGTGCGGGGACCGGGAATTACGGCCAGGCCATGCCGCTGGCCGGGGGCTGCGTCATGTCGCTGAAAAATCTCAACCGGGTGAAGGAGGTCCATCCCGGCCGCGTCATCGTCGAGCCGGGCTGCCTGCTGAAGGATCTGGATGCGCATTGCCGGGCGGATAGCGGGCAGGAACTGCGCATGTTCTCCTCCACCTGGGCGACGGCGACGATCGGCGGTTTCATCGCCGGCGGCTCGGGCGGGATCGGCTCCTGCACCTGGGGGGCGCTGCGCGATCTGGGCAACATCATCCGGTTGCGGGTTGCAACCATGGAAGAGACCCCGCGGATCCTGGAATTCCGCGGCGAGGAACTGGCCCGCGTCAGCCATGCCTACGGCACGAACGGCATCATCACCGAGATCGAGATGCCCTTGGCCCCGGCCTATGACTGGGTCGATCTTTTCGTGACCTCCGACAGCTTTCCGGAGGCGGCCGCCTTCGCCCGCGACCTGGCCAAGGAGGACGGCATCCTCATCAAGTTGGCCAGCGTCTACGAGGCGCCGATCGCGCATGAGTATTTCCAGCGGGTGAAGCCGCATGTCTCGGCCGAGAGCAACCTTGTTGGCCTGATGGTGGCGCCTCACGCGATGGAGGCCTTCCTGACCTTCCTGGGGCGGCGGCCGGGGCTGCGGCTGATCTATCGCTCGGACGCGGCGGATTGGGACCGCAAGCCCGGCCCGGTCTTCGAATATGGCTGGAACCACACGACGCTGCGCGCGCTGAAGGTCGATCCGTCGATCACATACCTGCAGATCCGCTATGGCGGGACCGATCCGCTGGAAAAGGTGGAAGCGATGCGCAATGCCTTCCCCGATGGGGAGGTCATGCAGCATCTGGAAGTGATGCGGGAGAACGGAAATACCATCTTCGCCGGGCTTTCCATGGTAAAGTTCACCTCGGAACAGCGGCTGGACGAAATCGTCCGGATCCATGAGGAGGCAGGATGCCTGATCTTCAATCCCCATCGCTACACGCTGGAGGAAGGCGGTCGGCAGATGGTCGATGACCGGCAGCTGAAGTTCAAGCGCGAGGCCGATCCCAAGGGATTGCTGAATCCCGGCAAGATGATTTCCTGGGATGTGCCCGACTGGGATTATTCGCGCATGTATGCCTATGAAAAGCTCCAGGCCGCGGAATGAGGCGGTTTCCGATTGCAAGTTGCAACCTGCGGGGAGAGCGGGGATGAGCCGGGCGCTTGTGCTCTTCGCCCATCCCTGTCCCGAAAGCTTTTCCACCGCACTGCATGGCGAGGTGGTCGCCAGGTTGCAGGGAAGGGGCTGGGAGGTCGATGATTGCGATCTCAATGCCGAAGGGTTCGATCCCGTCCTGAGCGAGACGGAGCGGCGTTTCTACCACGAGGCCGACAGCGATCGCGGCGCCGTGCAGCCCTATATCGACCGGCTGATGGCGGCGGACGCGCTGGTGATGGTGTTTCCGGTCTGGAATTTCGGCTATCCCGCGATCCTGAAAGGGTTCCTGGACCGGGTCTTCCTTCCCGGCGTGTCCTTCCGGCTCGAGGGTGGCAAAGTGAAACCGAACCTGACCCATATCCGCAAGCTTGCCGCCGTCACGACCTATGGCGGAACGCGCTGGCGCGCGATCGGGGCAGGCGATCCGCCGCGCAAATGCGTGACCCGGGCCGTGTGGCACGTGACGCGGCCGGAGCGGATGCGCTATCTGGCGCTGTACGACATGAACCGCGCGGATGACGCGAGACGCCGCCGGTTCCTGCAGAAGGTCGGCCGCGAGATGGAGAGTTTTTGAATGCGCGCGCTGGTTGTCTTCTGCCACCCGGACCCGGAGAGTTTCACGGCCGGGGTCCTGGCCGTGGTGCGGGAGCGCCTGGCCGCGGCCGGGGCGGAGGTGCGCGTCAGCGACCTTTATGCCGAAGGGTTCGATCCGGCATTGAGCAGGGCGGAACTGGCCGGGTATCTGGACAGCCCGGCCAATGAGGCGCCGGTGGCCGCGGAGGTGGAGAACTTGCGCTGGTGCGACACGCTGATCTTCGTCTATCCGACCTGGTGGTACGGGCTGCCCGCGGTGCTGAAAGGCTGGCTGGACCGGGTGATGCTGCCGGATGTGGCCTTCCTGATGCCGGACCAGCACAATGCCACGATCCGCCCCGGCCTGGCCCATGTGACGCGGCTGGGGGTGTTCACCACCTGCGGGGCAAGCTGGGGGCTGACCCGTTTCGTCGGCGCGCCGGGGCGGCGCACGCTGCTGCGGGGGCTGCGGCTGCTTTGCGCGCGGCGCTGCAGGACGGCCTTCGCCGCGCATTACCTGATGGACAGTTCCAGCGCCGAAAGCCGCAGGCGGCACCTGGCGCGCGTCGCGCGGCGGCTGGACAAGTTCCTGGACATGCCAAGGGAGCGCCGCGGCATGTCGCCGGTTGCACATTGCAACCAATGAATCCGGCGCCGGTTGCAGGATGCAACCTGTGCGGAAGAGATCCCGAAGGAGACCGAGATGAGACGGCTAGACTGGGCCGAATACCGATTTGCCGAATTCGCGGAGGCCGATCCCGAGAAGACGATCGCCATCCTGCCCACCGCGGCAATCGAACAGCACGGGCCGCATCTGCCGGTGGGTACCGACATGATGATCGCGGAGGGCATGCTGGCGCGGCTGCGCGCCGCCTGTCCCGATGACCTGGATCTCCGCATCCTGCCGGTGCAGGCGGTGGGCAAGTCGAATGAGCATCTGCATGCCACCGGCACGCTGAGCCTGAGCGCGCAGACGGCCCTGGGCGCCTGGACGGAGATCGGCCTGTCGGTGGCGCGCGCCGGGCTGCGCAAGATCGTCATCGCCAATTCCCATGGCGGCAACCTGGACCTGTGTTCGATCCTGTCGCGCGAATTGCGGGTGCGCGCCGCGATGCTGGCGGTGAAGACGCAATGGATGAGCTTCGGCCATCCCGAGGGGCTGTTCAGCGAGACGGAGCGGCGCTTCGGCATCCATGGCGGCGACGTGGAGACATCGCTGATGCTGGAGTTCCGGCCGCATACGGTCGAGATGAGCCGCGCGCAGGATTTCCGGTCCAGCGCCGAGACGGCCGCCATTCCGCCGATCGGGCCGACCTCCTATGGCTGGGTCTCCACCGACCTGAACCCCGAGGGGACGGTCGGCGATGCGCGTGCCGCGACCGCGCAGAAGGGCGCGGCGATGGCCGATCACGCGGTGGCGGGGTTCATCGGCCTGCTGCGGCAGGTGCGCGACACGCCGCTGCCCCCGCCGGTGCGCGTCGCGGGGAGCTGACCCGCACATGAAAAGGGCCGCCCGGAGGCGGCCCTGAGCGGATCGGATCAGAACGGGATCTCGTCGTCGAGATCGCCGCGGCCGCCGCCGCCGAATCCGCCGCCCGAAGAGCTGCCCCCGCCATAGCCGCCGCCAGAGGAAGAGGACCCGCCGCCGCCGCCATAGCCGCCCGAGCCGCCGCCATAGCCGCGATCATCGCCGCCGTCATTTCCGTATCCGCCGCCCGAGCCGCCGCCTTCGCCGCGCCCGCCCAGCAGGGTCAGCTCGCCGCGGAAGGGCCGCAGCACGATCTCGGTGGAATAGCGGTCCTGGCCGGACTGGTCCTGCCATTTGCGGGTCTCCAGCTGGCCCTCGATATAGACCGTGGATCCCTTGCGCAGGTACTGTTCCGCGATCTTGGCCAGCGGTTCGGAGAAGATCGCCACCGAGTGCCATTCCGTGCGCTCGCGGTTCTCGCCGGTATTGCGGTCGCGCCAGCGTTCGGAGGTCGCGATGCGCAGGTTGCAGACCTTGCCGCCATTCTGGAAGGTGCGCACCTCGGGATCGCGCCCCAGATTGCCGATCAGAATGACCTTGTTCACTGACCCTGCCATGGGATCTCCCTTGCTCGTCTTGGCTGCGGCCTTCCTGTTACTAGAGCCGGTCCGGGGCGGCAAGCGATCCGGAGCCCGGCGCGGTCCGTTCCTGTGGATTCATCCCCGCCTTGTCGCTATAGTGCGCCCAAGAAACGCGGCAAGAGGCAGATCTATGCGGGCAGTGAAGCGGGCGAGCGGAGCCGCAGCGGTGGCGGCAGGCGTATGGATTGCGGCAGGCGGCATGGCCGCGGCGCAATCGGTTTCGGCGGATCGCGGCAACCTGTTCCGCCAGCAGACCAGCTTTCTCGACAAGCGCGGGGCCACGCAATACGCCTATTCCGAGAGGCTGATGCCGCAATCGGCCTGGAATGGCGAACTGAGCCTGCCCCCGGCACGCGGGGGCAATGCCAAGTACCGCAAGATCTACATGCCCATGGCCTCGGAGGCGGCGCGCCGCCACGGCATCCCCGAAAGCCTGTTCACCCGGCTGGTGCAGCAGGAAAGCGGCTGGAACCCCAATGCGGTGTCCCACAAGGGGGCGATCGGCCTGGCGCAGCTGATGCCGGGCACGGCGCGCCTGATGGGGGTGGATCCGACCGATCCGCGCCAGAACCTGGAAGGCGGGGCGCGCTATCTGCGCCAGCAATACAACCGCTTCGGGTCCTGGCGGCTGGCTCTGGCAGCCTATAATGCGGGGCCGGGCGCCGTGACGCGCCATAACGGCGTGCCGCCCTATCGCGAGACCCAGCAATACGTCACCGCCATCCTCGCCGGGCTGGGCTGATCCGGACGGAGAGGAGGGCGGAGGCGGTCCTCTCCGTGTGATCGCATCCTGTCCGTAAGTATCGCCTGGATCAGCTTCTGTGCCTTCGCCCGCACCGTACCGCGCTGCTAGAGAGGCTTCGTCAACCGATGGAGCCGCACATGACCCTGTCCTTCCGCATCGCCGCCCTTGCCGCCATTCTGGGCCTTGCCGCCGTTCCGGCCGTGCAGGCCGCGACCTGCGCCGATGAGGGATTCGCCGGGATCGTGCAGAATGTCTCGGCCACGGGCAGCGCGGGGAATTCCGGCTGCTACCTGGGCGGACGCAACAACGACACCCAGAACCCGGTCTATGCGGTGGATGCGGATGCCATGTTCGGTGCGACCGGCTGGGTGACGCTGACCAAGACCGACACCGGCTCGGGGCGCTACGAAGGCGGGAACGCCTATGGCGTGACGGTTTCGGGCAATGGCTATTCCGGCAGCTGGTCGGTGGGCAGCAGCGTCTGGGACGACTACGCCGCCTTCATGATCGTGCTGAAGGGCGGCAAGGGCGGAATGGCACCGGCCAATTACGTGGGCTATGCCTTCACCATGGCCGACGGTCTGTCCGGCAGCTATGCCTCGCCCTTCGCCAAGCGCGGCACGACCGAGATCAGCCATGTCACCGTCTACGGCATCCGCGCCGCGGATGCGCCGCAATTCGCGGCGATGAACGCCGCCTTCGGCTCGGCCGCCGCGGCCCCGGCGATGGCGCCCGCCCCCGTGCCGCTGCCCGCGGCGTCGCTGGGCCTGGTCTCGGGCCTGGCGCTGCTGGGCGGCCTGCGGCTGCGCCGCCGCCGCCGCGGCTGAGCGGGCCGGGTTTCTCGGCTCCGGGTTCCGCGCCGGCTTGACAGGTCTTTATGTCGCAGCGACTCTGGGTGCAGCAGCCATCCTGCCCCGGCAGGACGCGTCACATGGGGAGAGAAGCATGCAAGTCGGACAGATCCTGAAGTCGAAGGCCCAGAGCGGCGTCGTCACCATCACGCCGGACCAGACGGTGGGCGCCGTGGCGGAGCTGCTGTCCTCGCGCAAGATCGGCGCGGTGATCGTCTCGACCGACGGACGGCGTGTCGACGGCATCCTGTCGGAGCGCGACATCGTGCGCGAGCTGGGCCGCCGCGGCGCCATCTGCCTGGAGGACAAGGCCAGCCAGATCATGACCGCCAATCCGGTCTGCTGCGAGATCGGCGAGAATAGCGACGAGATCTTCGCCAAGATGAACGAGGGCCGGTTCCGTCACATGCCGGTCGTCGAGGAGGGCGAGATGATCGGCCTGATCTCCATCGGCGACGTGGTCAAGGCGCGGCTGGCCGAGATGGCGATGGAGAAGACCGCGCTGGAAGGCATGATCATGGGGTTCTGAGCCCCGTCTCCGGACGGCGGCGGATCAGCGCCGCCAGGCCGCGGCGAAGGTCGCGATCCACAGCGCCAGGAGCAGCAGCGAGAAGATCGCGTTGAAATTGGGCATGCTCAGCCCGGCCAGGTCCCAGGCGATCTCATCGCAGCGCACCAGCGGCGCGTTCATGATCTGGTCGAAAAGCGCGCTGCCCTCCAGCCCCTGCTGCGCCGAGGAGGTGCAGGTGGAGGGGCCGTCCCACCAGTGCCGCTCGACCCCGCTATGGAAGATCCCCAGCCCGGTGCTGACCGTCATCGCCGCGGCCCCCGCCAGCGCGCAGAGGCGCACCCGCCCGGTGGTTGCCGCCGCCACGCCCAGGATCGCGGCCAGCGCATGCGGCCAGCGCTGCCACAGGCACATGGGGCAGGGCGGGATGGCGCCGATATACTGGAAGCCGAAGGCGCCGAGCAGCAGGCCCAGCGATCCGGCGCCGGCAAGAAGCGCGGCACCGCGCGGAAGGGAAAGGGTCATAAGGTCGTCCGAGGCCGTCGTCAGAGGTACTTCACTAGGACGAAACCGCCCAGAAGCAGAATGCAAAAGATGGTGAACATCAGCCCGAGCCGCTTCTCGATGAAGCTGCGCACCGGCGGGCCGAACTTCCACAGCAGCGCCGCCACCAGGAAGAAGCGCAGCCCCCGCGCGAGGATCGAGGCGAGGATGAAGACCGGCAGCGACAGGCCGGTGGCGCCCGAGGTGATGGTGATGACCTTGAAGGGAAAGGGCGTGACCCCCGCGATCAGCACCGCCCAGGCGCCCCATTCGTTGTAGCGCTGCCGGAATTCGTCGAATTGCGCCGCCTTGCCGTAGATATCCAGCACCCAGCGGCCCAGCGATTCGAACAGCCCGTAGCCGATGTAATAGCCCGCCAGCGCCCCGGCCACGGAGGACAGGGTGCAGACCGCCGCGATCCGCCACGCGCGCTGCGGGGCGGCGATGATCATCGGGATCATCAGGATGTCGGGAGGGATCGGGAAGACGGAGCTTTCGGCGAAGGAGACGGCTGCCAGCGCCCAGAGCGCATGGCGCGTTGCGGCCAGGCTCATCGTCCAGTCGTAAAGCTTTCGGATCATACGCAGCACCGTGCTCGAACTTCCACGGTGATGCCCGCCCCGTGCCGCGCGGTCAATCCGGCAGGCTTGTGCCCTGCTGTCGCAGCAGGCCCGCAGGAAGCGGCCAATGCAGTTGACCTGACCCGGGCCGCAGCGTATCTGCGAGATCTGGGCCCGCGTGGCGCAATGGCAGATGCAGGGGCAGGCCCACGGCATTTGCCCCGAAAGGCGAATCGTTTCCGGGGCGTTGCGCCGAGCGATCGGTCCTCGGGACCGGGACAGGCCATGCGCGCCGGATCGAGCCCGACGGCGCAGCGGGCAGGACAGGGCTCCGCTCTCCGAGGCTACCGCCGGGGAGCGTCAAGTGCGGGTGTGGCGGAACGGTAGACGCGAGGGTCTCAAACACCCTTTCCGCAAGGAGTGTCGGTTCGAGTCCGACCACCCGCACCAACCGCGCCCGGCCCGCGATCTCCGGCTTTTCCACGGCAGCCTCCTGCCGCAGGCGCAGGACGTCCGCCTTGTCCGGCACCCCTTTCCCCGTCGGCGTCGAGTCCGGCCCTGTCCCGGGCCGGGGCAACCGCATGATGCAGATCCGGGAAATTGCCGCGCGGAATTCTCATCGCCGATATGCACGGCAAGGATCTGCAGCAGGGCGACGGGATCGGTGGGATCTGGTCGCGGAGGATCGTTTCGGGCAGAAAACTCACCATCCAAGTATCGATAAATTAATGGTAAAACCGCCTTGGGAGAAACCTAGGCGCCAATAATGTGCTCGCTGACGCATTAAGGCGCATGTAGTCAGGCGCCTTCTGCTCCTTCTTGCTGAAATTAATCGGCACCAGCCGGTAGTCGATCTGCGCTTCATGCAAGAAGATCAGTGGCTTCCAGCCGTTCATGGTGTTGGCGGTGTATAGAACGATATCAGGCCGCGTCATTGCTAAGCTCCACTAAGGTCGTGGCAAGGTGGGCGTCGAACCGGGCGAGGTCGGAGGCCACG
>NZ_JACVXA010000110.1 GCF_014903745.1 Mangrovicoccus algicola
TCTCGCCGCCCCGTTCCGCCGTTCCCGGCCTTCCCGAAGCGCCCCGGAACATCGCCGCCCCGTCGGTGAAGCGCTATCTAAGGAACCACGCCGCAGGCTGCAAGCGCTTTTTGCGGGAAATGTCGCATTTTCTTCATCTGCCCGGAATAAGGTATGAAATTCAGCGATTTGGCGAAGAGCGTTTTCCTGTCGGCAGGAAACGGGCCGCGATGAGCACAATGGCGAGCCCCAGATAGAGCAGAGGTTCCAGCTGCCAGCCCTTGCGCAGCATCACGAAATGCACCGCCCCGAGCAGCACCGCAGGATAGACCAGCCGGTGCAGCCTGCGCCAGGCCCGCCCGCCCATCCTGCGGATGGCGCCGTTCCAGGACGTCGCCGCCAGCGGCAGCAGAAGCAGCAACCCGGCCATGCCCACGGTCACATAGGGGCGCCGGACGATATCTGCCCAGGCCGCCGCCAGCCCCTGCACATCCAGCACCGCCCAGGTGAGCAGGTGGCAGCAGAGATAGAAGAAGGCGACCAGCCCGATCGCCCGGCGGAACCGCATCAGGTTGAGTCCGGCGAGCCGGCGCAGCGGCGTCACCGCCAGACCGGCCAGCAGCGCCCAGAGCGCCCAGAGGCCCAGGCGGTGCTCCACCGCCTCGACCGGCTCGATGCCGATCCGGCCCGTCGCGCCCTGCCAGAACAGCCAGATCACGGGCAGGACGGCCAGCGGATAGACCGGCCATGCCGGAAGGCGCGACAGCCGCTGGCGCAGGCGGGGCGGCTCAGAACTGCCTGGAAAGGTCCATGCCATCGTAAAGCGAGGCCACGTACTGGCCGTATCCGTTGAATTTCTGCGTGGGGATCTTGGCTGCGAAGAAACCGCCGCCGACCCGGCGTTCCTCTGCCTGGCTCCAGCGCGGGTGGTCCACCTCCGGATTCACGTTGGAATAGAACCCGTATTCGCGCGGATTGACCATGTTCCACGTCGCGGGCGGCTGGTCCTCGGTCAGCGTGATCTTCACCACCGACTTGATCGACTTGAACCCGTATTTCCACGGCACGACCAGGCGGATCGGCGCCCCGTTCGGGGCGGGCAGCTCTTCGCCGTACAGCCCCGTGGCCAGGATGGTCAGCGGGTTCATCGCCTCGTCGAGCCTCAGCCCCTCGACATAGGGCCAGGGAATGACGGGGCGGCGGGTGCCGGGCATTTCCTCGGGACGGTAGAGCGTCTCGAAGGCGACGTATTTCGCCGAGGGCTGCACGCCGACCCGCTCCAGCAGTCCCGACAGCTGGAACCCGATCCAGGGCACGACCATCGACCAGGCCTCGACGCAGCGCAGGCGGTAGATGCGCTCCTCCAGGGACTGCCCCTTCAGCACATCCGCCAGGTCATAGCGGCCGGGCTTCTCCACCAGCCCGCCGATCTCCACCGACCAGGGATCGGTCGTCATCTGCCCGGCATGGCGCGCCGGATCGCCCTTGTCGGTGCCGAATTCGTAGAAATTGCAATAGCCGGTGATCTCCTCCAGCGTGTTCGGCTCGGCATTGGTGGAATACTTGCTTTCCACCGCATCGAGCGCCGCGGCAGGCAGGCCCAGCCCGCCCATGCCCAGCATCGCCGCCCCGCCGATCAGCTGGCGGCGGTTCAGGAAATCGGCGCGGGGCGTCACATCGGACCAGCCCAGATCGGGACGGAAGCGCATGGCGGAAACTCCTCGGCTGCGGCTTGCCCCCGAGACTAGGCGCAAGACCGCCGGTTTCCAAAACATATGCGCTCACATTCGCGCAGGCGGGCCGTAACATTCGCGCCCCGCCCGACTGCCGCGCGCGCCTCAGGCGGCGGTGATCTGGGCCTCGGGCACCGGGAACAGCACATCCATGCGCTTGGACCGCCCATTGGGCTGAACGATGCGGACATGGCCGCGGGTCAGCTGGCGCGGGTCGGACACGCCGCAGGAATGGGCGATGATCTCCACCTCATGGGTGATGACCCGCGCATAGGTCGCCACGCGCTCCACCTTGTTTTCCACCACCAGCCCGCGCTGCAGTTCCTTCCTGTGGGTCGTGATGCCGGTCGGGCAGGTGTTCTTGTTGCATTTCAGCGCCTGGATGCAGCCGAGCGCGAACATGAATCCGCGCGCCGAGACGACGAAATCCGCCCCCGCGCACAGGGCCCAGGCGACATCGGCGGGGGTGATCAGCTTGGCGCCCGCGATCAGGCGGATCCGGTGCTGAAGCCCGTATTCGGCGCGGATATCGGCGATGCGCGGCAGGGCCTCGCGGATCGGCATGCCCACCAGGTCCATCAGCGGGGCGGGCGCAGCGCCGGTACCGCCCTCGCCGCCATCGATGGTGATGAAATCCGGCGCGCAATCCAGGCCGCGGCGCAGCACCGCGTCGAAGAGCGGGCGGATCCCGTCGGCGGTGCCGATGCACATCTTCACCCCCGTGGGCTTGCCCGTGACCCGCCGCACCCGCGAGACGAAATCCAGCAGGTCGTCCCAGTCATGCACCTCGGCATGGCGATTGGGCGAATAGCTGTCATGGCCCATCTCGATGCCGCGGATTTCGGCGATCTCGGGGGTGATCTTGTCGCCCGGCAGGATGCCGCCCTTGCCGGGCTTGGCGCCCTGGCTCAGCTTGATCTCGAACATCTTGACCTGCTCGTATCCGGCAATCGCCGACAGCTTGGCCTCGTCGAGATTGCCCTTCGCGTCGCGCACGCCGTATTTGGCGGTCCCGATCTGATAGACCAGGTCGCAGCCCGCCTCCAGGTGATAGGGGCTCAGCCCGCCCTCGCCGGTATTCATCCAGATCCCGGCCTTTTTCGCGCCCCCGGCCAGCGCCCGCACCGCCGGTCTGGAGATCGCGCCATAGCTCATCCCCGAGATGTTGAAGATCGACCGCGCGACATAGGGCTGGTCCGCCCCTTCGCCGATCACCATCGGCGCGGCGGCCGAGGCTTCCTCGTCCAGCGGCGGAAAGGCGGAATTGACGAAGATGGCCGTGCCCGCCAGCTCGATGTTGCGGGTCGATCCGAAGGCAATCATGTTCGAGATGCGGTCGTCGGAGGCGTGGTAGACCCAGTCCCGCTGCGCGCGGTTGAACGGATATTCCTCGCGGTCCATGGCAAAGAAATACTGGCGGAAGAATTCGCCGAGCTTGGTGAAGAGCGTCCGGAACCGGCCGAGGACGGGGTAGTTGCGCCGCACGGCATCGGGGCTGCGGAACCGGTCGATGAAGAAGAAGATCACCCCGAGCGCCACGACCGTGAGCGTCGTCACGGCAAGCAGCAGCTGAAGCAGGGAAAGGGTGCGTTCGATCAGATGCATGGCGGCGTGTTTCCTTGGCCTCGTGTCGGCTCCACAGAACAGGAAGCCTGTGCCGCTTGCAATCGCCGGCGGCCTCGCATCCCCGATCTGGCAGGCCTGGATGACCGGGGCATGACGCCGGGGCCGCGCGCGGGGCGCGATTTCCGCCCCGTCCGCAGGGCACGGCCGATCACGACGCGTCACGAGGATGTGCTTGCCGTCCCCGGCAAGGCCTGCTTGGCGCGGGACCCCGAAGGGTCAAGCCGGGCTCGCGCGAAAGTCAGGCTCAACTTTTTCGCCCGCGGCATCCGTCCCCCCTGCAGCATCCCGCGACGGGATGCCCGATGCAAAGGAGACGACACATGATCCGCACCACCCTGCTCGCCGCCGCCTCTGCCGCTGCCTTCGCGCTTCCGGCGCTGGCCGATCACCACATGGAGGCCAAGAGCATCCCCGAAACGGCCGCCGCTGCCGGGGAATTCGACACGCTGCTGGCCGCCGTCGAGGCTGCGGGCCTGGCGGAAACCCTGTCCGGCGACGGTCCCTTCACCGTCTTCGCCCCCACCGATGACGCCTTTGCCGCGCTGCCCGAAGGCACGGTCGAGGAGCTGCTGATGCCCGAGAACAAGGACAAGCTGGTTCAGATCCTGACCTATCACGTCCTGCCCGGCGCGGTGATGTCCGGCGATATCAGCGGCGAGATGATGCCCGAGACGGTCCAGGGCTCCGCCCTCACGGTCATGCCGACCGAGGATGACGGCGTCATGGTCAACGACGCGACCGTCATCCAGGCCGATATCGAGGCCTCCAACGGCGTGATCCACGCGATCGACACCGTGCTAATGCCCGAAGGCTGACCCGGACGCCCCGGCCGCCATGCCGGGGCTTGCGCATGGCGGCGTCACCGGCCACGGTCCGCGCAAACCACGGAGCCGCCATGCGCATCTATCTCGCCGGACCAGACGTCTTTCACCCCGAAGCCGAGGCGCTTGGCGCCGCAAAGAAGGCGATTTGCGCCGAGTTCGGCCTTCAGGGCGTGTTTCCCCTCGATGAAACCGTGCCGCCGGGCGAGTTCGCGCCGCGCGATCACGGGCTGGCCATCGCCGCCAAGGATATCCGGCTGCTGCGGTCCTGCGATGCGGCGCTGGTCAATCTCTCGCCCTATCTGGGGCCCTCGATGGATGCGGGCACGGCGGTGGAGCTGGGGCTGATCGCCGGGCTGGGGCTGCCCGCCTTCGGCTATTCCTGCGACCCCCGCCCCTTCGAGACCCGCGCCGCGGCGCATCTGCCCGCACCGGGATGGCGCGGAGAAACCTTCGGGCTGTGCGACAACCTGATGGTCGAGGGCGCGCTGGCGGCCTGCGGCGGACGGGTCTTCCTGCCCGCCGCCCCCTGCCCCTTCGAGGACACGGCCGCCTTCCGCCGCGCCGCCGAAGCCCTGGCGCGGCATCCGCGATAGGCCCGGCTCAGCCGATCCGGCGCAGCGCGTCCGCGCCCTCGGCCTTCAGCTCGGCCACCGAATTCATCCCCATCAGCTGCAGCGTGGTGCCGATCTCGCCTGCCAGCATGTCGAAGGCCGCCGCCACGCCGCGGCGCCCCTCGGCCGCCACCGCCCAGGCAAAGGGCCGCCCCATCAGGACGAAATCCGCTCCCAGCGCCAGCGCCTTGACCACGTCGCTGCCGCGGCGGAACCCGCTATCGACATACAGCGCCTTGTCCGGCCCCAGCGCCGCGCGGATCTCGGGGATCAGCTCCACCGTCGAGAGCCCGTGATCCAGCTGCCGACCGCCATGGTTCGACAGCACGATCCCGTCGACCTCCTCGGCCCGGGCGATCTCGGCATCCTCGACATCCGAGATGCCCTTGACGATCAGCCGCCCCTTCCAGCGCTGCCGCAGCCGCCGGATCTTCTCCCAGGTCAGGTTCTTGTCCAGCCGCTGCGACAGCGCCACCGCCTGGGCCAGGGCGCCATTGCCGTATTCCGGCCGCCCCGCGACCAGTTCCACCTGCGGGAAGCCGTTGCGCAGCAGGTCCAGCGCCCAGACCGGCTTTGCCGCGAACTGGCAGAAGAGCCGCGGATCGATACGGGTCACCGAGCGGAAGCCGGTGCGCCCGTCGCGTTCGCGGTTGGAGGTGATGGCGGTGTCCACCGTCACGAAGATCGTGTCCGACCCCGCCGCCTCGGCCGCCGCGACATAGCTGTCGGTCCAGTCGGCGTCGATATCGAGGTAAAGCTGGAACTGCGGCACCTGCCCGCTGCGCCTCGCGATCGTCTGCAGCCCGTTGATGGAAAAGGTCGACAGCACCATCGGCACGCCGCGCGCCGCCGCCTCCTGCGCGATCAGCACATCGCCATCGCGCCGGTAGAGCCCCAGGAACCCGACCGGCCCCGGCCCGAAGGGCAGCGCCTGGCGCCGCCCCAGAACCTCGGTCGACAGATCCGGCGCCCCCAGCGGCCGCAGCACCCGCTGGCGCAGCGCCCAGCCGTCGAAGCCGCTGCGGTTGCGCCGCATCGTGGTTTCCGAGAAGGCCCCGCCCTCGATGTAATCGGCGAAGATGCGCGGCAGGCGGCGGCGGGCGGCGGCGGCGAAATCCTCGATATTCTGGTAACGGCGGGTGAAACTCATGACGGTTCTCCGGACTGGGTCTGTGCGTCTCCCGTGCCACCCGCGAGCGGCCGGGGCAAGCCGGTCCTCCCCCGGGCGGAACCTCGGATCAGGGAACTGGGCCGGCCGCGACCGGCCGGGCCGGGGGCGCGCGGGCGGCCGGGCCGGCCCCCGGCGGTCAAGACGAACAGCGGATCAGGGTCTTCACCCCCGCCGCCTCGCCCGACAGGTGGCGCGCATAGGCGGCGGGCACCTCGCTCAGCGGGATCTCCTCGCCGATCAGTGGATCCAGCGCCGCGCCGAGCCCGGCGATCACCGCGCCGATGCGCTCCAGCTCCGTGCCGAACGCGTGGCAGCCGATCAGCGCCATCTCCTTCTCCACCAGCAGCACCGGGTCCAGATCCAGCCCGCCATGTCCGATCCCGACCAGCCCCAGCGCCCCGCCGGGGCGCAGCCCCTCGGCCAGCGCCCGGATCACCCCCGGCGCGCCGGTCGCGTCCATCGCGTGGCGCGCCGCGGGCAGCGCATCCAGCCGCGCGACA
>NZ_JACVXA010000111.1 GCF_014903745.1 Mangrovicoccus algicola
GCCGCGCCGAGACCCGCGGCGCGCAGCGCGCCGAGCGCCGGTCCGCCGAGGATCGCCGCGCCGCGCCGGGCCGCGCCGAGCCGCGCGCCACGCGCCGCGCCATCGTGCCCCCGGAGGAGGCGGTGCTGGACGAGGAGGAGGACTGGACCCGCGATCCGCTGTTCCAGACGCCGCAGGAACGCGCCGCCTATGCCGGGGAGGCCTGGGAGGAGCCTGCCGGGCGGCAGGACGGGGCCGAGGTTGCGGATCCGGCGATTTTCGACGGACCTGACCCGCGCGAGGACGAGTTCTGGGAGGAGGATTATTATGAGGAAGAGGCGCCGCCCGCGCGCCCGAGCTTCCTCAGCCGCATTCCGGTGATCGGGTCGCGTTTCGCGTCCGAGCCCGAGCCGGTGCGCCCATCGCAGGACATCCACGAGGACGAGGACGAGGAATTGAGCGACGAGGCCGACGACCGCCTGCAGGCCCGGATCACCGGCGCGATCCGCCGCCGCCAGCGCCAGGACCGCGCCCAGCTCGCGGCCAAGCGCCGCCGCGGCAAGGATCAGCCCTCCGCCGGTGGCGCCGTTGCCGCCGAGGAAGAGAGCGAACCGGCGATGTTCATACGGCCCCGCCGGGCCGAGCCGCCGGTCGCCGCGCGCCCGGCCGTCCCGGGCGGAGATTTCGACACCGGATATGATGCCGGATACGAGGAAGACGAGGACGAGATCCCCGCCGCGGCCTCCGCGACCGAGATCCCGCGCTTCCTCGCCCAGAAGGCCGTGGTGCGCCAGCCCGCCCAGGCGGCGCCCAAACCCTCGGCCCGCGCCCGCGCCGAGGCGGAGCCCGATTTCCTGGCGCCGCCCGAGGAGGGCTATGCCCCGCCGCCGCTGTCGCTGCTGACCGATCCCGCGACGGTGGAGAAACACTATCTGTCCGACGAGGCGCTTCAGGAAAACGCCCGGATGCTGGAAACGGTGCTCGACGATTACGGCGTCAAGGGCGACATCGTCAGCGTCCGCCCCGGCCCGGTCGTCACCATGTACGAACTGGAACCCGCGCCCGGCCTCAAGGCCTCGCGCGTCATCGGCCTGGCCGACGACATCGCCCGCTCGATGTCGGCGCTCTCGGCACGGGTCTCCACCGTGCCCGGCCGCACCGTCATCGGCATCGAACTGCCCAACGAGCATCGCGAGATGGTGCTGTTGCGCGAGATCCTGGCCTCCAGCGATTTCGACGACGGCAAGGCGCGGCTGCCCCTGGCGCTCGGCAAGGATATCGGCGGGCGCTCGATCGTGGCCAACCTCGCCAAGATGCCCCACCTGCTGATCGCGGGGACCACCGGCTCGGGGAAATCCGTCGCGATCAACACGATGATCCTGTCGCTGCTCTACAAGCTCTCGCCCGAGGAATGCCGGCTGATCATGATCGATCCCAAGATGCTGGAACTCAGCGTCTATGACGGGATTCCGCATCTCTTGTCGCCGGTCGTCACCGATCCCAAGAAGGCGGTCGTCGCGCTGAAATGGGTCGTCGGCGAGATGGAGGACCGCTACCGCAAGATGTCCAAGATGGGCGTGCGCAACATCGAGGGCTATAACAGCCGCGTCGCCGATGCGCTGGCCCGCGGCGAGATGTTCTCCCGCACCGTCCAGACCGGCTTCGACGACGAGACCGGCGATCCGGTCTTCGAGACCGAGGAGATCCAGCCGGTCAAGCTGCCCTTCATCGTGGTGATCGTCGACGAGATGGCCGACCTGATGATGGTGGCGGGCAAGGAGATCGAGGCCTGCATCCAGCGCCTGGCGCAGATGGCGCGCGCCTCGGGCATCCATATCATCATGGCGACCCAGCGCCCCTCGGTCGATGTCATCACCGGCACGATCAAGGCGAACTTCCCCACGCGCATCTCCTTCCAGGTGACCTCCAAGGTCGACAGCCGCACGATCCTGGGCGAGATGGGCGCCGAACAGCTCCTGGGCATGGGCGACATGCTCTACATGGCCGGGGGCGCGCGGATCACCCGCGTCCACGGCCCCTTCGCCTCCGACGAGGAGGTCGAGGAGGTGGTGAGCTATCTCAAGGCCTATGGCCCGCCCGAATATGTCAACACGGTGCTCGAGGGCCCCGATGACGAGGCCGCGCCCGATATCGACGCGGTGCTGGGGCTGGGCGGCAACACCACCGGCGAGGATGCGCTCTACGACAAGGCGGTGCAGATCGTCATCAAGGACCGCAAATGCTCCACCTCCTACATCCAGCGCAAGCTGGGCATCGGCTACAACAAGGCCGCGCGCCTGGTGGAGCAGATGGAGGAGGAGGGGCTCGTCACCCCCGCCAATCACGTGGGCAAGCGCGAGATCCTGGTGCCCGAACAGTGACACGGGCGGCGCGGCGCCCCAGGGGCGCCGCCGCCATGCCCGGCCGTCTCCGCCCGGACCGGGCGGGGGCGGCCGGGCTGCCCCTTCGGGAGGGGATGACGCGGAATTGTGCCGATCGCCGCCGTCTGCGGCTGCAAATCCCCGCGGCCCGTCCTATCTTCGGCTCATGAAACGCAGACAGTTCCTTTCCGCCACCGCCGGGCTTGCCGCCCTCCCGGTGCTGAACGCCGCCCCGGCCGCCGCCGCCCCGGTGCCGCTCGCGCAGATCTCGGCCTATCTCGACACGCTGCAATCGGTGCAGTGCCGCTTCGTGCAGGTCAATCCCGATGGCAGCCAGGATCGCGGCACGCTCTCGATCAAGCGCCCCGGCCGGGCGCGCTTCGATTACGACCAGCCCAACCAGACCCTGGTGATGGTCGGCGGCGGACAGGTGGCGATCTTCGACAAGTATTCGGGGTCCCAGCCCGAGGAATACCCGCTGTCGCGCACGCCGCTGAACCTGATCCTCGCCGAGCGGGTGCAGCTCGACGGCGCGCGCATGGTGGTCAACCATACTGAAAGCGACGGGCGCACCGTGGTCGTGGCCCAGGACCCGGCCCATCCCAATTACGGCAATATCGCCCTCTATTTCGAGCCCTCGCCCCTGCGCCTGGCGGAATGGCTGATCACCAACGAGGCGGGCGAACGCAGCCGCATCGTGCTGGGCGCCTTCTCGCAGCGCGAGCTGGGCTCGTCGCTCTTCAATGTCGCGGGCGAGAAGATGAAGCGCCGGGGCTGAGTGAGGCCCCCCGAGCCCCGCCGTCGGGCGGGGCTCGCTTCTGAGGACCGGCCCCCGTCCCGCCCGGCGGCGGGCCTCGCCCTCGAGGACAGGCCGCCGTGCCGCCCGTCCGCGCGGTTCCTTCCCGAGGATCGTCCCCCGCCCCGGGCGGGGTTCAGTCCTGGGGGTCGGCCTCGCCGCCGCTGCGCCGGAACGGACCATAGGCGGTGAGGATCTCGATCTCCTCGTCCACGGCCGCCCGTTCCGCCTCCAGGTATTCGGCGATGGCCGCGGCAAAGCCGTCATTGGCCACCCAATGGACCGAATGGGTCTGGGCGGGCAGGTAGCCGCGGGCCAGCTTGTGCTCGCCCTGCGCGCCCGCCTCGACCCGCGCCAGCCCGGCTGCGATGGCATGCTCGATCGCCTGGTAGTAGCAGATCTCGAAATGCAGGCAGTCGTGATGCTCCAGCGCCCCCCAGTAGCGCCCGAACAGCGTGTCGCGGCCGATGAAATTCACCGCCCCCGCCACCGGCACCCCGCCGCGCAGCGCCAGCACCAGCAGCGTGTCGCCGCGCAGGGTCTCGTGGGCGCGCTCGAAGAAGGCCCGCGTCAGGTAGGGCGTGCCCCATTTGCGCGCGCCGGTATCCTGGTAGAAGTCCCAGACCGCGTCCCAATGGGCCGGGGTGATCTGGTCGCCGCTCAGCCGGACGATCTCGCCGCCGAAGCCCTGCGCGGTGGCGCGTTCCTTGCGGATGGTCTTGCGCTTGCGCGAATTCAGGCTGGCCAGGAAGCCGTCGAAATCGCCATAGCCGCGGTTCAGCCAGTGGAATTGCTGGCTGCTGCGCTGCATCAGCCCCATCCGTGCCGCGCGTTCGGCCTCTGCGGCGGTGCAGAAGGTCACGTGCAGGGAACTCAGACCGTGGCTCTCGGCGATCTGCACCGCCCCCTGCAGGATCGCCTCGGTTCCCGCCGCCTCCCAGCCGGGCCGGGTCAGGAACCGCCGTCCGGTCGCCGGGGTGAAGGGCACCGCGATCTGCAGCTTGGGATAATAGCGCCCGCCCGCCTGCTCATAGGCATGGGCCCAGTTATGGTCGAAGATGTATTCGCCCTGGCTGTGCCCCTTGGCATAAAGCGGCGCCACCGCCACCAGCGCGCCCTGATGGCGCACCGTCAGGTGGCGCGGCTGCCAGCCGGACCGCCCGCCGACCGAGCCGCTATCCTCCAGCGCCTTCAGGAAACGGTGGGTGGTGAACGGGTCGAGGGGGCGGCCGCCATCGGCGGTTTCGGGACAGGCGCAGGCATCCCATTCGGCCGCCGGGATCGCGTCGAGGCTGCCCAGGACGGCAACCTCCAGCATGTCGTCATCGCTTGTCACGGGATGGGTCATGCCCCATCAATCGGGCGCGTCCGTCCCGTGGTCAAGGGGGGCGGGACCCGGATCGGGGCGGTATCGCTCGAAGGTGATATTCGCGGCGAATCCGCGGGCCATTGCCTCCTCTTCGGGGCTGCGGATGGTCCAGGCCAGCACCGGCACCCCCGCCCGGCGCAGATCGCCGATCCAGGGCGCGTCCTGCGCGCGCAGCCCGTGCGACACGAAGGCGGCGCCGTAATCGCGCGGATCGGTCGCCCCGCCGGTGATCGCCGCATCCGTGTCCGGATGCTCCGGAAACAGCCCGGGCCCGTGTCCGGTGGTGATCCCCCAGGGCAGGTCGGGGCGGATCATCACGCCATGGGCGACCGCGAACGGGTTGAAGGACATCACCGCCACCGCGCCCTCATAGCCGTCCAGCGCCGCCAGCGCCGCCTCGACCAGCGCGTTGGTGGCGATGGCGGGGCTGCCCGGCTGGCTCTTGATCTCCACCAGGAGCGGCACGCGCCCGGCGACGAGATCCAGGAATTCCGCGAAGGAGGGCACCGTCTCGGCGCTGTCCAGCAGGCGCATCCGGCCCAGCTCTGCCGCGCTGCGTGAAGTGACCGGGCCGGTTTCGCCGGTCAGCCGCGCCAGGTCGTCGTCATGGAAGACCATGGCCACCCCGTCGGCGGAGGGCTGCAGGTCCAGCTCGATCGGATGGCCCGCGGCGCAGGCCGCCTCGGCGGCGGCCCGGCTGTTCTCGGGGATGCCCGCGGCGGCGTCATGCAGCCCGCGATGGGCGATCGGCCGCGACAGCAGCCAGGCCGGAACGCTCATCGGATCTGGAAGATGCCGTCGATCTCGACCGCCACGCCGAAGGGCAGGGCGGGCGAGGACACGGCCGAGCGGGCATGGCGCCCGGCATCGCCCAGAACCTCGACCAGGAAATCGGAAGCTCCGTTGACCACGGCGGGCTGCTGGCCGAAATCGGGCGCGGAATTGACGAAGGCCCCCAGTTTCACGACCCGCACCAGCCGGTCCAGATCGCCGCCGCAGGCCGCCTTGACCTGCGACAGCAGGTGGATGGCGCAAAGCTTCGCGGCGGCGGCGCCCTCTGCCACGTCCAGCCCGTCGCCCAGCTTGCCGGTCACCAGCGTGCCGTCCTCGGCCTTCGGCAGCTGCCCCGAGACATGCAGCAGGTCGCCCGCCTGCACATAGGACACGTAATTGGCGGCGGGGGCGGCCGCCTCGGGCAGGGTAATGCCAAGCGCGGCAAGGCGGGATTCGAACTGACCGGTCATCGCGGGGGCTCCTTCTTGGTCTCGCGGGGTCTGGGCGGCACCCTAGCCCCTGCCGCCGGGGCCCGGAAGGTCAAAGCCGCGTCCCGGCCTGCGCCATTGCGCCCGCCCCCGCGGCGCGCACCGGCGGCGGGGAGGCGGATCGGTCGCCGCCCCGCCGGAGCGGTCGGTCATGGCGGCCGGCATGTCGGGGAAGGCCGCGCGGGACGGAGGGGCGGGCGCGATGATCCTGCCGCCCCGGGGGCTGCCCGGCCCGGGGTCCCCC
>NZ_JACVXA010000112.1 GCF_014903745.1 Mangrovicoccus algicola
GGCTGCAGGCCGTTGCCCTGCGGATGCCCGGCGCCGGCGCGGCCGGGCTGCGCCGCCGCCGCGACCGGCTGGAGGCGCTGAAACTCGGCACCGCCGCCCTCGAGCAGGGCATCGCTCGCGGCCGCCGCGATCTGGCACGGCTTTCCCCGCGCCTGCCCGACCTGCAGAAGGCGCGCTTCCGCGACGCGCGGCTGCGGCTCGCCGCGCTCGACCGCACGCGGCAAAGCTACGACCACGGCGCGGTGCTGGCGCGGGGCTTCGTGCTGGTGCGCGATGCCGACGGGGCGCTGGTCACCAGCCGGGCGACCCCGGCCCCCGGCGCGGCGCTGGAGCTGCAATTCGCCGATGGCCGCCTCGACGCCGTCGCCGCGGGCGGCAGCCCCAGCGGCAAGGCGGCAAGCAAGACGTCCCGGACGCCCCCCGCGCCGCAGGGCTCGCTCTTCGACGACTGACGGCGCGCGCCGGGGCGCCGGGCCGGGCTCAGGTCCCCAGATAGGGCGCGGGACAGTCCATCGGCTCGCTGGAGCGGCGCACCTCGTAGAGCCAGGTGCCGGAGGGATCGCTCTGCGACCGCGCCCCCAGGCGGCCGCCCTCCTCGACGAATTGCCAGCATTGCAGCGGGATGCCATCGCCGTAATCGAAGCAGATCTGCCCGTCCCGCTCGAACCAGACGCCCTCCTCGCAGGGACCGTCCACATGGCGCCAGATCACCCGGCCCTGCGGCAGGTACTGCTCCATCCCGTAGACCACCCCGTCATGCGCATAGGTCAGGGTCTTGCCGCCGACATAGGCGCCGAAGGCCGCGCCGCTCATCGCCTCCGCCGCCTGTCCCGTCCCGGGCAGGGCGGCGAGGGCCGCAAGCAGGAGGCCGGCGGGCATCGGTGAGGTCATCGCGATCTCCTGTCCTGCGGCGGGTGCCGCGCCGGGGAATGCTACACCGGATCATCGCGCCCCGACAGGCGCCGGGCTCTCACATTGCCGCCAGCGCCCCGGCCCGGCCGCCACGGGCCCCGCGCCCGCCACGCGCCGCGGGCCGGGCGCTTTCAGGGGCGCGCGGGATGTCGCGGCGCCCCGGCGGGGATCAGATCTGCTTTTCGGGAAGGCGCACCACCAGCCCGTCCAGCTCCGGCGTGACCTTCAGCTGGCAGGTCAGGCGCGACCGCCCCGGCTCGGGCTGGAAGGCGAAATCCAGCATGTCCTCTTCCATCGTGTCGATCTCGGGCAGCTTCTCCGCCCAGCCCGCATCGACATAGGCATGGCAGGTGGAGCAGGCGCAGGCGCCGCCGCAATCGGCATCGATCCCGGGCACGCTGTTGTCCCGCGCACCTTCCATCACCGTCAGCCCGACGGGCACCTCGACGACATGTTCCGTGCCGCTATGCTCGATATAGGTGATTTTCGGCATGCTCGTTACCTCAAGCTGGCTTCCCTGTGACCGGGACGGTTTAGGCGATCGCCGCGGGCTTGGCCAGATCCCATGCTGCGGTTGCATAATGACCGATGCGGCACCGCCCCCGCAGCAGGCTGCGGAGGCGGCGGAGCGCAGAACCGGGGGCGCGGCGCGGAGTTACTCCGCGGAGGCGTCCATCGCCTCGACCGAGATGAAGACCTCGACCTCGTCGCCGACATAGGGGGCATACATGCCCATGTCGAAATCCGACCGGGTCAGCGTGGTCGTGGCGGTGAAGCCGATCCAGGGCTTGCCCGCCATCGGATGGTCGCCCTTCTGGGTCATGGTGGTGTCCAGAACGACGGATTTGGTGATTCCGTTCACCGTCAGATCGCCGGTGATCTCGGCGGAGGTCTCGCCCGTCACCTCGATCGAGGTCGAGGTGAAGGTCGCTTCGGGATTCGCCTCCGCGCCGAAGAAATCCTCGGTCTGGAAATGCGCGGTGCGCTCGTCATCGCCGGTGGCCAGCGACGAGACCGGGAAGGAGACCGAGACCGAGGAGGCGGCCGGATCGGCCTCGTCGAACTGGATCTCGCCGGTGATGCCCGAAAACATCCCGTAAGTGGTCGAGAAGCCCAGGTGGTTGTAATGATACACGATCTGGGCATGGGTCGTGTCGATCGCATAGGTCTCGGCCGCCATGGCGCCGGTGGCGGTCAGGGCGGTCAGGGCGGAGGCGAGAAGAAGCTTGGACATGGGAGGTCTCCGGGATGGGATTGCTGTTCCTGCCCGAATGTCGTCACGCGACGGGATTCTGTCCACTGCGTCAAATCCCACGCCTGCTGTGCGCCAGCGAACAGCCGTACCCCCGGTCTGTGCAGACCCGCCCCCGGCGCCGCGCCCCGCCCCTTGCACCGGGGAATAATCCGTGTATGTAGGCGCATCCTTCGCAGACACAGATGAACGGCGCGGCCTCTCGCGAAGCGGGGCGAAGGGATCATCCGCTTCTATGAAACGCGCCTGAACAGAACTGGAGCAAACATGCCTCTCTACGAGCATGTCTTCATTGCGCGTCAGGACCTGTCCAACGCGCAGGCCGAAGGTCTTGTGGAACACTTCTCCACCGTCCTGTCCGATAACGGCGGCAAGGTCGTCGAATCCGAGTACTGGGGCGTCAAGACGATGGCCTACAAGATCAACAAGAACCGCAAGGGCCACTATTCCTTCCTGAAGACCGACGCGCCCGCGCCGGCCGTGCAGGAAATGGAACGCCTGATGCGCCTGCATGACGATGTCATGCGCGTCATGACCATCCGCGTCGACGAGCATGCAGAGGGCCCCTCGGTCCAGATGCAGAAGCGCGACGAACGCGACCGCGGCGACCGCCGCCCGCGCGACGACCGCCGGTAAGGAGAGACAGACATGGCTACCAAACCGTTCTTCCGCCGTCGCAAGGTCTGCCCGTTCTCCGGCGAGAACGCGCCCAAGATCGACTACAAGGACACCCGTCTGCTGCAGCGCTACATCTCCGAGCGCGGCAAGATCGTCCCGTCCCGCATCACCGCCGTCTCGGCGAAGAAGCAGCGTGAGCTGGCCCGCGCCATCAAGCGCGCCCGCTTCCTCGCCCTGCTGCCCTATGCCGTGAAGTAAGGAGCGATTCCCATGGAAGTGATCCTTCTCCAGCGCGTGGCCAAGCTCGGCCAGATGGGCGAAGTCGTCTCCGTCAAGGACGGCTATGCCCGCAACTTCCTGCTGCCCACCGGCAAGGCGCTGCGCGCCTCGGAAGCGAATGTGAAATCTTTTGAGGCCCGCAAGGCCCAGCTCGAGGCGGACAACCTCGAGACCAAGAAGGAAGCAGAGGCTTTCGCTGCCAAGCTCGACGGCGAACAGTTCATCGTGATCCGCTCCGCTTCGGATGCCGGCGCGCTCTACGGGTCCGTCACCCCGCGTGACGCCGCCGAGGCCGCGACCGCCGGTGGCTTCACCCTCGACCGCAAGCAGGTCAAGCTGTCGAAACCGATCAAGGAACTGGGCCTGCACACCGTGCACGTGACCCTGCATCCGGAAGTCGAGGTCGACATCGCGCTGAACGTCGCCCGTTCCAAGGAAGAAGCCGAGCTGCAAGCCTCCGGCAAATCCATCCAGGAACTGGCCGCCGAGGCAGAGGCAGCCGCCGAATTCGAGATCGCCGAACTGTTCGACGAGATCGGCTCGGCCGCGCATGACGACGAAAGCGGTGATTCCACCCCGCAGCCGGACGTCGAAGACCGCGCATAATACCGGACAGGCCTGCCTGTCCCGGGGTCAGGGCGCGCCATCCGCGAGGGTGGCGCGCCCTTTGCGTTGCGCGGCTACATGGCGGCGAGACCCTGCAGCCCCAGCAGGCCCAGCCCGATGACGGTCAGCAGGAAGAAGCAGCAGCGGGAATGACGCATGGCAGTGGCCTCCCTTGGCGATGCGTGGCCCGTCATATTCCGCTAACCTTAATGCACGGCTAAGACCCCCGATCCCGCCCCGTCGCCGGGGGAAGGCGGCGGCGCGGATCCCGCGACGGTGGCGCCATGACGGGCGGCGCGCCGCGATTCCGTTTGACATTCGCGCGCCATGCCCCCATGTGGAACAGGTAATCGCCTGTCGCCCCTGCCCCGCATGCGTCAGATGCCCGGATGTCCCATGTACCACGATGCGGCCGTCCCGGTCTGCGGTTACGCCCGTCGCGCCCGAAGAGGCGGCGGTGCCCGCAGCCACTTCCCGGACTTCGCCGGACCCATATCGCGGCCCCGCGCCGCCAGACAGGACATATCCGTTCATGAGTTTCGACCAGATGGGGCTTAAGCCCCGCCTGCTGGAGGCGCTTGCCGCCGCCAAGATCACCGAGCCGACCCCGATCCAGACCCAGGCCATCCCGCATGCGCTGGAAGGCCGCGACGTCATGGGCCTGGCCCAGACCGGCACCGGCAAGACCATGGCCTTCGGCCTGCCGCTTGCGCAGAAGCTGATGCATGATCAGCAGAAGTGCAAGCTGCGCAGCGCGCAGGCGCTGATCCTCGCGCCGACGCGCGAGCTGGCGCAGCAGATCGCCGACAACCTGGCCATGATCACCGAGGGCGCGCATCTGCGCTTGGCCATCGTCACCGGCGGTGCCTCCGTCAACCGCCAGGCGCAGCGCCTGTCCAAGGGCGTCCACCTGCTGGTGGCCACGCCGGGCCGGCTGCTGGACCTGATCGACCGGGGCGACCTGTCGCTGCACGACACCCGGTTCCTGGTGCTCGACGAGGCCGACCAGATGCTGGATATCGGCTTCATCCACGCGCTGCGCCGGATCGCGTCGCTTCTGCCCAAGCAGCGCCAGACGCTGCTGTTCTCGGCCACCATGGCCGACCAGATGGAAGAGATCGCCCAGGCCTACCTGACCGACCCGGTGAAGGTCTCCGTCACCCCCCCGGGCAAGACCGCCGACCGGATCGAGCAGGAAGTCCGCTTCATGCCGCAATCCGAGAAGACCGGCCATCTGATCGGCCTCCTGGCGGATCACCGCCAGGAACTGGCGCTGGTCTTCACCCGCACCAAGCACGGCGCGGACCGGCTGGCCCGCGCGGTGGAACGCGACGGGTTCTCCGTCGGCGCGATCCACGGCAACAAGAGCCAGGGCCAGCGTGACCGCGCGCTGAAGGCGTTCCGCACCGGCCAGCTGAAGGTCCTCATCGCCACCGATGTGGCCGCCCGCGGCATCGACATCCCCGAAGTGCGCCATGTCTACAACTACGACCTGCCGAACGTCCCGGACAATTACGTCCACCGCATCGGCCGCACGGCCCGCGCCGGCCGCGACGGCCGCGCCGTGGCCTTCTGCTCGGCCGAGGAAACCAAGGAACTGAAGCAGATCGAGAAGCTGATCGGCACCGAGCTGGAAACCAGCTTCGGCGAGCGGCCGCTTGGCGCCACCCACCGCCCCGCCCGCTCGGGCAAGCCCGGCGGACGCGGCGGCAAGCCTTCCGGCGCCCCCAAGCAGGGCCGCGCCCAGGGGGGCGAGGCGGCTCCCGGCGGCAACCGCCCGCG
>NZ_JACVXA010000113.1 GCF_014903745.1 Mangrovicoccus algicola
TGTCGCGCGCGGCGGCGGCGCAGGCGGCAGCGCGGCCGCGGCACAGCGCGGCGATGTCGCGCGAGCGGCGCGGCTCGCCGATGCGCTGCATGACCAGCGTCCAGGGGATCGCGGTGAAACGGGTGCGGCTGCCGGCCAGGCGCACCAGCCATTCCAGCCCCTCGCCATGGGAGAGGCTTTCGTCGAAGCCGCCGCTGTCGCGGAAGATCCCGGCGCGCAGCGCGACATTGGACAGGGTGCAGACCGGGTTGGCGCCCATCAGGGCCGCGATGTCGAGCGGCCCGCGCGGCAGCACGGAGACGGCCCGCGTCTCCTGTCCGTCGAAGAAGGCGACGCGCCCGTAGGCGGCATCGGTGGCGGGGTCGGCGAAGGCGGTGTCGAGCGCGGCCAGCTTGCCGGGCAGCCACTGGTCGCCGGCATCGCAGAAGGCGATGATCTCGCCCCGCGCTTCGCCGACGGCCAGGTTGCGTGCCGCGCCCGGTCCGCCGGCGGGAGCGGCCAGCGCATGGAAGCGCGGATCGGCGGCCGCGGCGCGGGCGATGATCTGCGCGGTGCCGTCGCGCGAGCCGCCATCGACCAGCAGGCATTCCCAGTCGCCGAAGCTCTGGGCGGTCAGGCTGGCGATCGTGTCGGACAGGGTGTCGGCGGCGTCGAGGCAGGGCACGATGACGGAGAACCTGGGCATGTCGGATCAACCTTTCGGTCTGGCGGCTGCGATGTTCGACCGGGGGCGGGGCCGCGCCGGTCGGCGGGGGCGGGGTCCGGAGCGGGAGGGGTCCGGGAAGGGGGCGCCCGGCGGCGCGGTGTGGTTGGTGCGAGCCGGGCTGTCCGACTCATACCGCTTGCGCGGCGCAAGATCCCGCGCGCGGCTGGACATGGGCGAGACGCAACCGGGGATATCCCTATCCGAACGGGTGGCCGCATCCCCGCCGGGAGGCGCCGGGTCGGGCCCGGCGCGGGACGGCGCCTCCCGCTGGCGGCGAGAGGGCCGGGCGGGGGCCTGCAGAACGGGTATCTGCCGGGGGATCGGCGGAGGGCGAGTCGCGCTGCGGGTTCCGCGGAGGGGAGGACGGCATCCCCCCGCCGCCGGTCCGTCGCGGCATGCGGCCGGCACTGCCAGGGCGGATGGACGGGGTCCCGGCCTAGAGCGCCGCGCTGCGTGCCCGGCCGGTTTCGGACGCTGCGAGATCCTCGCGCGCGATCAGCAGCGCGTGGCTTTCGTCCCACAGGCCGGTCAGGGCGGCGAGGTCCCCCGGAGAGACGGTCCGCCCGGCCTTGGCCTCGGTTTCGATCCGGGCCAGCGCGCTGCGCAGCGCGTCGAAGCCGAAGGTGGCGCAGCTGCCGGCGATGCGGTGGGCGGTCGCGGCCAGTTCCTCCGGGGCCACCTGGCCGGAGGCCAGCGCCGCGACGGTGCCGCGGGTTTCGGTGACGAAGCGTTCCAGCAGCGCCGAGAAGGCTTCGGGGCGCAGCCGCTCGCGCAGCTCGTCCAGCCGCGAGAGGTCGACGGGGCGGGGGGGCTCGGGCGGGGCCGGCGCGCGCACGGTGCCCCCGGAGACCACCTGAACCAGTGTGTCGAGCAGCAATTCGCGATCGAGCGGCTTGGAGATGCAGGCATCCATCCCCGCCTCGTGGAAGCGGGCGATCTCCTCGGGCAGGGCGTGGGCGGTCACGGCGATGATCGGCACCCGCGCTGAAGGACCGTCGCCGGAGCGGATCAGCCGCGCCGCCTCGGGCCCGTCCATCTCGGGCATGGAGATGTCCATGAGGATCGCGTCGAAGCAGCGGCTGGCGGCCCATTCGACCCCGGCCCGGCCATTGACGGCCTCGGTGACCTTGTGGCCCTCCGCCTCCAGCATTTCGCGGGCGACGAAGCGGTTGATCTCGTTGTCCTCCACCAGCAGCAGGTCGAGCGGGCGGTTCAGCCGGCCGCGGGTCTTGCGCGGGCCGCCGATGACGGGTTCGGCCTCTGCCGGGCTGTCCACGTGCTCGATCGGGATGCGCAGCCAGAACAGGCTGCCCTCGCCGGGTTCGCTTTCCACCCCGATCTCGCCGCCCAGCATCCCGGCCAGGCGCCGGGCGATGCCCAGGCCCAGCCCGGTGCCGCCGACTTCCCTCGCATAGGAGGAATCCAGCGTCTCGAAATCCTCGAAGATGCGCTCGGCATGGTCGGGATCGATGCCGATGCCGGTATCGATGACCCGGAATTCCAGCATGTCGCGCCGGGCTCCCAGCGCCTCGATCTCAAGGTCGACACTGCCGCCGCGGGTGAATTTGACCGCGTTGCCGACGAGGTTCAGCAGGATCTGCCGCAGCCTGCGCGAATCGGCCATGACGGTTTCGACCGGCGCGCCGACCCAGGCCCAGTTCAGTGTGTTCTCGTTCGCCGTCGCCATGGGGGCGGCGGTCTCGATCACCCCGTCGGCCAGGCGCGGCACCGAGAAGGCGCGCGCCTCGGCCTGCATCTTCCCGGCCTCGAACTTGGCCAGTTCCAGCACGTCATTGACCAGCGCCAGAAGCGAACGGCCCGAGGATTGCATCCGTGCCAGCAGCGCGGCCTGCCTTTCGCTGAGCGCATGATCGTGCAGCAGGTCCATCGTGCCCAGGAGGCCGTTGAGCGGCGTGCGCATCTCGTGGCTCATCACGGCGAGGAATTCCGCCTTGGCGCGTTCCCCGGCCAGGGCGCGGTCGCGGGCCTGGGTCAGGCCCTCCTCGGCGGCCTTGCGGCGGGTGATGTCGCGGATGATGGCGACGAAGACATGCCCGTCATCCTGGTCGGCGCGATCGACGGAGAACTCGGCGGGGAAGCGGCGCCCGTTGCAGTCCACGGCGGTCAGCTCGATGACCCGTTCATGCGGTTCGGGGCGGCGGCGTTCGTTCAGATAGGCCAGGCGCCCGCCGCGCAGATCGGCCGTCACCTCGGGCGGAAACAGCAGGTCGCCGGCGTTGTTGCCCCTGGCCTCGTTGCGGCTGTAGCCGAAGATCGCCTGGGCGGCGGGGTTGAACTCGATGATCGTCCCGGCCGGATCGGCGACGAAGATGCCGTCGAGAGAGGTTTCCACGATCGTGCGCAGGCGGGTCGCGGTGCGCATCATCTCGCGCGTGCGGTGTTCGGCGGTGCGCGCCATGCCCAGCAGCATGCCGGCGATCAGCACCAGCGCGCAGAGCACCAGCCCCAGCACCGCCCCCGCAACGATGAAGCCATGCACCAGCTCGGCGCGACGGTTGTCTGAGATCTCGGCGAAGATGCGCAGACCGGTCAGGCCGATCTCGCGGATATTCGCCTCGAGCGCGTCGATCCGCGGCTGCAGCCCGGGCAGCGCGGCGACCAGCGCGTCATCGGGTCCGTCGATCAGGCCGACCGTGTCGTCCAGGAAACTGCGGATCTCGGCCAGCTTGCCCGCCATTCCGGGGTCGTCGCGCAGCGGCGCGAAGGCGGGGCTGACTTCCAGTGTCGAGATGCGGCTGTAGACGATGTCGAAGCGGCGGCGGATCTCCGTCGTGTCGGGCCGGCCCTCGGCGCCGTCCCGGAACGCCTCCTGCATGCGGACATATTCGACCTCGGTCTTGGACAGGGTCCATTGCAGGTTGTCCGAGGTGGCCCGGCCGAGCTCGTCGATCTCGGCCTGCACCATCCAGCCCAGCCCGCCCACCAGGCCGACGCAGAGCACCAGGGCGAGGACCGTGAATCCCGTGAGGATGCGCGAGCGTATTCTTTGCCGTCCGAACAGCACAGGCAGCGAATCCTCTTCTATAGCGCGCAGGGCCACGTTCCGAAGACTCCTCTTACCTCGTCACGATGATCCGGTCGAGTTGCCATATGCTGCGTGAAAACGTCACTTCGCTCTGATAGGCCGGATTCAAGTCGTAGGGGTAAACCACCCAGAGCGGCCCGTGTTCCCGGACCGACATGGTTTCGCCGTTGTTGAGATAGGCCAGGATCGGGCCGCCCTCCACCCAGTCCTCGCGCGGGATGTCCACGGCATAGTCGTTGATCGCGGTGGCGCTGATCGAATCACCCTGCGCGCCGACGGTCTCCAGCAGCACCTTCAGCGACACGCCGGTGAAGCTCTGGACGCCCTTCGTCCAGCTGGTCGTGGTCTCGAAGGTGACGGAGGGCAGGCTCCGGAGCATGTCCATGTCGAAGACGGCGCGATCGCCGTCATTGGTCGTCTCGATCCTGCCACTGATGGTGAGGATCGGCGTTCCCGTGGGCGCAGGCAGGTCCGCTGCCCGGGCGGTCGCCCCCAGCAGCATGGCCGCGCAGACGGCAAGCAAGGCAAAGGCCCGCAACATCGGCGGAACTCCTATGGCTGAGAAAAACGGAAACTGTGCGGATATGGGCGCAGGATGCCACGCGGCCGTTCCGTTGGAAAATCCGTATCGGGACAGGCGGGCTATACTTTGGTATAGTCCGCCTGTCCCGGTCGGGGGCCCGCGATCCGGGCGGACCGGGCGTCAGTAGGCGCCGCGGCCGCCCAGCACGGCGCGGAAGGTCAGCGCCAGGATCATCAGGTCCAGGGTCAGCGACTTCGCGCGGATATGCGCCAGGTCCAGGTCGATCATCTTCTCGAAGCCGATCTCGGCGCGGCCCGAGACCTGCCACAGGCCGGTCAGGCCGGGGCGCACGACCAGCCGCCCGAGGGCGCGCGCGTCATAGGCGGCGACCTCCTCGGGCAGGGCGGGACGCGGGCCGATCAGCGACATGTCCCCGCGCAGCACGTTCCACAGCTGCGGCATCTCGTCGATGGAGAAGCGGCGCAGGATGCGGCCGATCCGGGTCACGCGCGGGTCGTGGCGGGATTTGAAGCAGATGCCCTCGCGGTCCGAGGTGGCGATCAGCGCGGCGCGGCGGGCTTCCGCATCGACATGCATGGAGCGGAACTTGAACATGGTGAAGGGCGTGCCGTCGCGGCCGATCCGGGTCTGGCGGAACAGGACCGGGCCGCGGCTGTCCAGGCGGATCGCGGCGACCACGGCCAGCGTGGCAGGGGCCAGCGCGGCAATCATCCCGGCGGAGAGCGCGATATCGCCGGCGCGGCGGATCACGGCGCGCGCGTCGATGCGCGCGGTGCGGGCGGCCGCGCCGCGGGCGACGATCCCGGCGCCTGCGCCGAGGCCGCGCAGGGGGGCGGCGAAGAGGCTGCGGGTTCCGGCGATATCCTCCAGCAGGGCGCCGGTGCCGATCACCAGGCGCACGGGCAGGCGGCGCGCGGTTGCGGCCAGCCACAGGGCCTCTTCGCCCGCGACCAGCAGGATGTCGGCACGGGCGGCCTTCACGGCGGTGGCGACGGTGCGCTCGGCGCCGACGGAGCCGATGCCGATCGCGCGCAGCCCCGGGACGCGGCGGGTCAGGCCGAG
>NZ_JACVXA010000114.1 GCF_014903745.1 Mangrovicoccus algicola
GACGGGCGCGGCGGGGCTGACCGGGCTGGCCCGGATCGAGGCCTGCCTGCGGCGCCTGGAACAGGCGGCCGGGCGCGGCGGGGCCGATCCCGCGCCGCTGCTGGCGCGGCTCGAAGCGGCAGTGGAGGATACCGCCCGGGCGATCGGGGCGATGGAACGGACTGCGGGCGGCGCGGGCACCGCCGGGCAGCCGGACAGGGAAAGCGACTGACATGACCGACCAGACCAAGGCGCCGCTCAGGGTGCTGATCGCCGATGATCACGCGATGATCCTGGAGATGTTCGCGCATTACCTCGCCGAGATCCCGGATATCGAGGTGGCCACCGCCCCCGACCTGGACGGCGCGCTGGCGCAGATGGCGCAGCGGGGCGAATTCGACCTGGTGCTTGTCGATCTCGACATGCCCGGAATGAACGGGCTTGCCGGGCTGGGGCGCGCGCTGGAACATAGCGGCGGGCGCCCGGTGGGGATCCTCACCAGCAACCCCGCCCCCCATGTGGTCAGCGAGATCATATCGCTGGGCGGGGCGGGCGTGGTGCTGAAGACCGCGTCCCTGCGGAACCTCGCCAACGAGATCCGCTTCATGGCGGCGGGCGGGCGCTATGTGCCGGTGGAGCTGATGGAGCAGCGCGCCAGGCCGCGCGAAGCCGCCGGGGCGGGGTTGTCGGAACGCGAGATGTCGGTGCTGGACCTGCTGGCGGAGGGCCGGCCCAACCGCGAGATCGGCACCGCGCTGTCGCTGGCCGAACCTACCGTCAAGATGCATGTCAAATCCATCTGCAAGAAGCTCGAGGCCAGCAATCGCACCCAGGCGGTGATCGCCGCGCGCGATCTGGGCCTGATCTGAAGGGACGGGCCCCGGCCGGGCCCGGCAGGCAGCGCAGGGAGGGAGGCCCATGTCCAGGCCCGTCATCGTCTTCGCCGGGGCGGTCTATCCCGGCCAGTTCGGCAGGTTGTGCGACTACCTGCGCGAGGCCGGGCTGGCCGAGACCTATTTCCTGACCACGCCCGGCCACAGGGCGCGCAATCGCGACCGCGGGGCGCATGTCCTGGAATTCCGCCCCGACGGGCCGATCACGGACGGGACGGGCTACTATTACGCGGCCAAGCCGGAACGCTCCGCGCGGATCGGGCGGGGGCTGCTGGAGGCGCTGCGCACGCTTCAGGCGCAGCGCCCCATCGACGTGGTCGTGGCGCATTCGCTGTGGGGGGCGCCGCATTTCCTCTATGGCGAGATCGACGCCGCGATCGTCAGCTATATCGAATTTCCCAGCTACCGCGCCCATGGGTGGGATCCGGCCTATCCGCCCGACGCGGCGCAGCGCATGGCCGACCGCAATACCGAGATGCTCCATTTCCACCAGGCCCTCAACAGCGACCTCGTCCTGTGCCCGAGCCATCATGCCAAGCGGATGTTCCCCGAGGCGCTGCAGGGCCGCATCGAGGTGCAGATGGAAGGGTTCGAGATCGAGCCGGTTCCCCGGGCCGAGCCCGCCGCCGCGCCGGAGCCGGCGGTGCGCCCCTTCACCATCGGCTTCGCCGCGCGCGACCTTTCCAGCGCCAAGGGCTTCGACATCTACATGCGCCTGGCCGAGCGGATCGCCGCGGAGGCGGGGCCGGTGCCGCGCTTCGTCGCCTTCGGCGGGGCGGGCGTGGCCACCTATGGCTACGAGGAACAATGGGTGGCGCGCGAATATGGCGGGGCAGTGGCCAGTTTCCGCGACCACCTGCTGCGGCTTCATCCCCGGGCGGCGGCGCTGGTCGAGTTTCCCGGGCCGCTTCCCTATGCCGATTTCGCGCGGGCGCTGGGGCAGGTGGACCTGTTTCTCTACCCGCTGCGCCATGGCGTCGCCAATTGGGGGCTGGTGGAGATCCTCGCGCGCGGCGGCTGCGTCATCGCCCCGGATCGCGGCTATGCGGCGGAGCTGATCCTGGACGATGTCAACGGACGGCTCCTGCCCGACGGGGACGAGGCCTGGCTGCAGGAGATCCGCGCGCTGCGCGCCGACCCCGCGCGGCGCCTGCGATATGGCCGCGCCGCGCAGGTTCTGGCGCGGGAATTCCGGCTGGAGGCGGTGGCCCCGCGCTATCTGCGGCTGTTCCGCCAGGCGGTGGAGCGGCGGCGCGCGCGGCTGGCGCAGGGGTGAGCGCCGCGCTCAGCCATGGATCATCCGCGTCACGGCGAGCCCCGCCCAGGCGGAAAACCCCGTCAGCGCACCGCCCCAGGCCGTGTCGATCGCGACCTGCTGCCAGGTCCAGCCGCGCAGCGTCGCGAGATTGGTGAATTCGTAGGTGCCGTAGCACATCAGCCCCAGCAGGATGCCGCCCGCCAGCGCGCGCAGCGGCTGACCCTCGCTCAGCGCGGGGGCCGAGACGAACCAGAGGATCCCCGCCACATAGGCCAGGTAGAACAGCACCGCGGGCCCGAGCCGCAGCGGATCGGCCAGCAGGTCCCCGACATGGCGGTCGAAGACCGGCTTGACGATCAGCGTTATGCCGATCGCGTCGAGCGCGAGGAACAGGATCAGGGTGGCGGCATAGAGTGTGAGGATCTGCATGGTCGGTCTCCGGTTGTCCCGGGGATGACGCGCGCGGGGCGGAAAAGGTTGCACCCCTTCCGCGCCCCGCGCTGCGGGGAGGGTCAGAAGCCCTCCAGCACGATCTTGCCCTTCGCCCGTCCGCTTTCGATCAGGGCATGGGCGCGTTTCAGCGTGGCGGCGTTGATCGGCGCCAGGGTCTCGGTCAGGGTGCTGCGGATCCGCCCCTCGTCGACCAGCCGCGCCACCTCGTCCAGCAGGCGGCCCTGTTCGGCCATGTCCGGCGTGCCGAAGATCGCGCGGGTGAACATCAGTTCCCAGTGGACGGAGACGGATTTGCGCTTGAACCCCGCCACGTCCAGCGCCTCGGGATCGTCGATCAGGCCGAACCGTCCCTGCGGCGCGATCAGCTGCTGCACCGCCGCCACGTGCCGGCCGCTGTCATTGGTCGAGAAGACGAAGCCCGGCGCGCCGATCCCCAGCGCCTCGACCTGCGCCGCCATGTCGCCGTGATGGTCGATCACGTGATGGGCGCCCAGGCTGCGCACCCAGTCCTGCGTTTCGGGGCGCGAGGCGGTGGCGATCACGGTCAGGCCGGTCAGCGCGCGGATCAGCTGGATCGCGATCGAGCCGACCCCGCCCGCGCCGCCGATGATCAGCACCGCCTCCGCCGCACCGGGGATGGGCCGCCGGATGTCCAGCCGGTCGAACAGCATTTCCCAGGCGGTGATCGCGGTCAGCGGCAGTGCCGCCGCCTCGGCATCACCCAGGGTCGCGGGCTTGTGTCCGGCGATGCGCGCATCGACCAGGTGGTACTGGCTGTTGGCGCCGTCGCGGATGATCGAGCCGGCGTAATAGACCGCATCGCCGGGGGCGAAGCCCTGCACCGCGGGCCCGGTCTCCACCACCGTTCCCACGGCATCCCAGCCCAGCACCTTCCAGCCGCCCTCGGGGGCAGGGGCGGCGCGGCGGACCTTGGTGTCGACGGGGTTCACGGAGACGGCGGCGACCTTGACCAGAAGGTCGTGGCCGGTGGGGACGGGACGCGGCAGGTCGATATCCTCCAGCGCGGCGGGATGGTCGACGGGGCCGGGGGCCTTGTAGCCGATGGCTTTCACGGGATCGCTCCTTTGCAAGATTGTGCTGCGGCGAAACTGGCGATAGCATCGGGTTCAGGCAATACGCACAAACACCGCATATAGTATCAAGAATGATACCGTGGAAAAGGAGGCCGGCATGGCCAAGGCCCGTCATTCGCGCTTCGACTGCACCCCCGGCTGTTCGGTGGAGGCCGCCATCGGTCTGATCGACGGAAAGTGGAAATCGATCATCCTGTGGCACCTGCTGTCGGGCACGCTGCGCTTCAACGAGCTGCGCCGCCATGTCGAGAACTGCACGCCGCGGATGCTGACCAACCAGCTGCGGGAAATGGAGGCGGACGGGCTGATCACGCGCAAGGTCTATGCCCAGGTGCCGCCCAAGGTCGAATATTCCCTCTCGGAGCTGGGCCGCACCATGGAGCCGATCCTGCGCGCGCTGAAGGCATGGGGGGATGCCAATATCGGGCTTTACGGCAAGCCCAACGGGCATGATCCGCGCGATCCGGCATGAGACGTCACGCGCCACTGGACGAGATACATACTCTCGTATAGGATGATGCGTGATCCCGAACTTTTTGGTGTGTTCGTTTTGCGAAGGCATATGTCGAGGAGGATGAGGTGACACCGGACCCAGCACGTCATCCGGGCGAGACCCGGCCGGGGGAGGCGCAGGAGCCGCTTTCCGCGGAGCCGTCGGGCCGTTCGGTTCCCTCCGCCATCCCGGGCCTGTCCTTCCGCAGCGGCGGGGGCGGCCTGTCCGGCGCCGCGGCCAGTGCCATCGGCATGGGGCTTTTCCTGCAGAGCGCCACGATACAGGGGCAGGCCGCGCTGGCGGCGCCGGGGGAGGGGACGGCCGTGCCCCCGGACCCGGCACGGGCCGGGCAGGACCCGATCCCGCAGGAACAGCCGGACCCCGCCGCCCTGTCGCCCGACGGCGCCGCGGCATCCGCCGCGCCGGAAGCAGGAGCGCAGCGGTCGGACAGCCCCGCCGAACAGGCCGGGCCATCCTCCGCGCCCGCGCCCTCGCCCTCTGCCGGGTCCGGCCGGTCGCCTCAGGCGGCCGCGTTTTCTGAGCCCCCGCCCCCCCTGCCGGACCCCCCGTCATCCGCGCCCCCGGCCGATCCCGGTGCCGCGCCGCAGGAGCCCGCCGCCGCGACGGAACTCCTGGCAGGACACACGGGCCGGGATGCGCAGAAGACCGCCGCCGGACAGGGCCTGCTTGCCGAGGAGGGCCTGCTGGCCCGCGTGACCGGCGAGGACGGTGCGCTCGACCGGGTGCTCGGCGGCGACGGCGCGCTCGACAAGCTCATCGGCCAGGAGGGCGTGCTGGACGGAATCGCGGGTCCGGACGGGCTGCTGGGGGCGGTGCTGGAGGAGGACGGGGTGCTGGACGGGCTGGTCCGGGGCGACGGGCTGACGGCGCTGACCGGCGAGGACGGGGTGCTCGACCGGCTGGTCGGCGAGGACGGCGTGACGGACAGGCTGCTTGGCCCGGACGGGGCGGTCGATGCACTGCTGGGGTCCGAGGGTGTCGTGGCCGGGCTGACAGGCCCGGACGGCGTGACGGAGGGGCTTGCCGAGCTGGCCGGGACGGCGGAT
>NZ_JACVXA010000115.1 GCF_014903745.1 Mangrovicoccus algicola
CGCCGCCGCGCAGAGCGCGAGGAGCAGGGAATTGGCGAAGGCCCGCGCGGTCACTTCCTGGCGCAGCAGCACCTCGGCGAAATTGTCGAGGGTCAGCGTCGCGGCGGAGAGTGCCACCCCGTAGGTGGGCACCAGCGCGGTGGCCAGCAGCGCGCAGAGCGGCAGCACCAGCGTGGCCAGGACCAGCAGCGCCAGGGACGCCTCGGCCGCCGGGCGCCAGCGCCCCAGCGGCAGGCGCAGCGGGCTGCGCCCCGCGCCGCTCAGCGCGTTGCGCCCGCGCCGCAGGATGGTCCCCTGCACCAGGATCGCGACCAGCGCCACCGCGGCCAGGATGGCGGCGATGGCGGCGACATCGGCCAGGACCGATGGCCCGAAACTGGCCAGCCGCTGCCAGATCAGCACCGGCAGGGTGACATAGCGGCCGGGAATGCCCAGCAGCGCGGGGATCCCGAAATTGCCGAGCGCCGCGACGAAGGCCAGCATCGCGCCTGCCCCCAGCGCGGGCAGCAGGAGCGGCAGCAGGATCCGCCGCAAGAGCCGCCCCGGCCCGGCCCCGGCGATGCGCGCCGCCTCCGTCAGGTCGGCGGGCAGCGCGCGCAGCGCCGCCAGAACCACCAGGAAGACCAGCGGCATGTGCTGGATCGCCAAGAGCCCGATGACGCCGCCGCGCGAATAGAGGGGATGGGGGCTGCCCAGGGGCGGGGCGATCCCCAGCGTCTTCAGCAGCGGGCTGGAGGGGCCGAGCGCCTGGATCCAGGCGATGGCGGTCACATGCGGCGGGATCATCATCGGGATCAGCAAGAGGAAGGTGAAGGCGCGCTTGCCGCGCAGGTCGGTCAGGCCGACCGCCAGCGCCACCGCCGTGCCCGCGGCCAGGGCAAGGACCGCCGAACAGGCGGCGCTGTCCAGCGAATGCCCCAGCGCGCGCAGGGTCGAGGCCTGCGACAGGGCCTCCAGGACGGGCGCGCCGTCGCCGCCGAGCGCGGTGGCCAGCAGCCGTCCCAGCGGCAGCGCGATCAGCCCCAGCGCGGCGGCCAGGGCGGCGAGGAAGGCCAGGCCCTGGCCGGGGCGCGGGGACGGGCGGAACGGGGGCCGGTTCATGGCGGCTCTTCTCTTCATGTCGATGCCGGAGAGGGGCGGGGGAAGGGGCGAGGCGAATGGCAGGCGGCCGGGACAGGCCCGGCCGCGGCAGCGCGGAGACGGCCGGGGCCGCCTCCCGGGGCAGGGGGGTCAGCCGCCGAAGATCTCGGCGAAGCGCTGCTTGGCCTGCTGGTCCTGCTCCAGCGCCGCGCCCGCATCGAAGGGCAGCAGCGTGATGTCCTCCACCGCCGGGAAGCCCTCGGGCGGGGTGACGCCCGGCATGGCGGGCAGGTAGCCCATGGCGGAGGCCAGTTCCTGCCCCTCGCGCGAGATCAGGAAATCGACGAAGGCCTTCGCGGCGTCGGGATTCTGCGCGGTGGACAGGATCGCGACCGGTTCGGTCACCGCCGAGACGCCTTCCTCGGGGAAGACGAATTCCACCGGCGCGCCCTTGGCCTTTTCGCGGATCGGCAGGAAGTCGACCACGAAACCGTAGAGCTTCTCGCCGCCGGCCACGGCCTTGTAGACGCCGCCATTGCCGCCATCGGCCAGCGCCCCCTGTTCGGCCAGCGCGGCATAGTAGTCCCAGCCCAGATCGTCATCGCCGGTGATCGCGGCCATGTGGATCGCCGCCGCGCCGGAGGTCAGCGGCGAGGGCAGCATGATGCTGTCCGCGGCCTCGGGCTTCAGCAGGTCCTTCCAGGAGGCCGGCACCATCTCCGCGCCGGTATTGTAGATGATGCCGGTGGTGATCAGCTTGGTCGGGAAATAGTGGTGCCCGGGATCCATCAGCCCGGCGTCATAGGCGGAGACATCCGCGTCGGGATAGGCCATGAGCCTGTCCTCGGCGACGAGGCTTTCCATGGTCACGCTGTCGGCGATCAGCAGCACGTCGGGCTGGGGCGCCCCGGCCTCGATCTCGGCGCGCAGCTTGGCCATGATCCGGGTGGTGCCGTCGCGGACCCATTCGACCTCCACCCCGGGATGGGCGGCGGTGAAGGCGTCGACGGTGGCCTGCGCATCCTCGTTGGGCTGCGAGGTGTAAAGCACCAGCCGGCCCGAGACATCCTGGGCAAGGGCGGAGGTGGAGAGAAGTGCGGCAGCCAGGGCCGTGAGGGCGAAGCGCATGGCGGGTCCTTTCATTCGCCGGTCGATCCAGATGCCGCTAGCAAAGAAATGTGACAGCCATGACACGGGCGGTGGGGAAAACCCGGGGACCAGGCGGGGACCGCCATTTTACCGGACATTGCGGCGCCGGGCAGGCTCCGGCGGTTTTCCTTTCCATGGAGGTAGATAACCGCCGCCTTGGCGCTGCGTCTCAGATCTCCTCCGCGGGCGCCTTCCGGTCCTGCGGCGGGGTGTCCGGCCCGGCCAGCGGCAGGGTCACGCTTTGCAGGAGTCCGCGGGGCAGAAGATTGGCGATCTCGATCCGGCCGCCGAAGCGTTCGAGGATCTCGCGCGCGATGGCCAGGCCCAGGCCCGCGCCGGGCAGGGTCTTGCGGCGGGCGGGATCGACGCGGAAGAAGGGTTCGAAGACGCGGTCCATCATCTCCTCGGGCAGGCCGGGCCCGTCATCGCGGATCGTCACCACCGCCCGGGCGCCATCGCTGCCATGCCGTTCGGCGAGCGACACATGCGCGCCGCCGCCATGGGTGGCGGCATTCAGCACGAGGTTCGACAGGGCCCGTTTCAGCGCCAGGGGCCCGGCCCGGACCGAGAGCGGCGGCAGCGGGTCCGCGCTCACCGGATGGCCCGCCTCGGCCAGCCCGGTCACGATCTCCGCCAGGAGATGATCCAGCCGGACCGGTTCGGCGCCGCCGCCGCCGACCTCCTCGCGCACCAGGCGGATGGCGCTGTCGGCGATGCGGTCCAGTTCCTCCAGGTCGGCCAGCCACTTGGCGCGGTCGGTCTCGTCCTCGACGAATTCGGCGCGCAGCCGCATCCGGGTCATCGGCGTGCGCAGGTCATGCCCGGCCGCCGCGACCAGCCGCATCCGGCTTTCCATCGCCGCGCGGAGCCTTTCGGAGAGCCGGTTGAGCGCCCGGGCGGTGGCGCGCACCTCGGCCGGGCCGGTTTCCGGCACCGGCGCCAAGGTCGCGTCCGCGCCGATGCGCCCGGCGGCGGTTTCCAGAAGCCTGAGCGGCCGCACCAGCCGCTGCGCCGCATAGAGCGAGATCACCGCCGAGCCCGCCAGGATCACCGCCAGCCAGATCGCCAGGATCACCGGCCCGTCATCGGGCGGCCGCATGTCGGGCATGTCCAGCACAAGCCAGGCGCCGGGCGCCAGCGCCACCGAGGCGGTCATCGCCGGCAGGTCGGGGCCGCGGCTGACCTGCACGCGGCGCGCCGGGCCGGTATGTTCCAGCGCCCGGGCCAGCATATGCGTCGCCCGCGGATCGGGGCTGCCCGCGGCGGGGCGCGGGCCGATGCGGGCCCCCGCGGCGGCGAGGGCGGCGGGATCGGCCTCGGCCAGCCGGGCGAGGATCTGCATCTGGCGGGCGATGGGCTCGATCCGGGACTGGGGCGGCGGGGGCGTCAGGGCCCGGCTGGCCGCGAGGGTGGCCAGCCCGGTCACCGCCAGGATCGCCACGATCATCAGCGCGGCGATGCGCGCGCCGAGCGAGGTCAGCCTCATGGCCCGCGCTCCGGTTCGACCGGCACGACAAGCTGGTAGCCGCCGTTGCGCACCGTCTTGAAGATCGGCGCGGCGTCCGGATCGGCCAGCCCGGCGGCCAGCTTGCGCCGCAGCCGGCTCATCAGCACGTCGACGGAGCGGTCCAGCGGGTCGCGGTCCCGGCCGCGGGTCAGGTCCAGCAGCTGATCGCGCGACAGGAGCCGCCCCGGCCGGTCGAGGAACACCCGCAGCAGGTCGAATTCGGCGCCGGTCAGCTCGATCAGCTCTCCGGAGGGGGCGGTGACGCGGCGCAGGTCGGTTTCCACGGTGATTCCGGCCAGGCGATAGCGGGTGACGTCCGGCGCCCCGGCCGCGGGCGCCTCGCGCGGGGCGCGGCGCAGCACCGCCTTGATGCGCGCCACCAGCTCGCGCGGGTTGAAGGGCTTGCCCAGGTAGTCGTCGGCGCCGATCTCCAGGCCGATGATGCGGTCGACATCCTCCTTCAGCGCGGTGAGCATGATGATCGGCAGATGGGCATGGCGCGCGCGCAGGTCGCGGCAGATCTCCAGCCCCGAGCCGTCGGGCAGCATCACGTCCAGCACCGCCAGGTCGGGCAGGCCCTGGGCGAGGCGGGTTTCGCTTTCGCGGCGGCTGGCGGCGGTCTGCACGCGCAGCCCCTGCTGGGAGAGATAGCGCGCCAGCAGGCTGCGGATTTCGGGATCGTCGTCGACGATGAGGATGGTGGGGGCGCTGGTCATGGATCCTGCCGCTGTGATGCCGCCCCAGCATAGCGGCGGCGGCGGCGGGGGGCAGGGGGATTTGTGTCCCAGGATTGCCCGGGGCGCCGGGGCAATGTTGCGTTGCAATTTCCCGCCCGCAGACATGTTTCGTCACCGCCCCGGTGCTGTCGGGACATGCAGGCTGCCTAGATCGGCTCCAGTCGACACCGATCACAGCAGAAAGGAACATGCGATGAAACGGACTGTCATGACCACGCTTCTGGTTGCCGGGCTTGCCGGGGCGGCGCTGCCCGCGCTGGCCGTCTCCCCGGCGGGGCCGGGGCCCGAGGGGCAGGCGCAGCTGCCGCCGCCGCCCATGCCGGCGCGCGGGATGCAGCCGGGCCTGGAACTGGCCGCGCGTCTCAACGCGATGGAGACCCTGATCGGGATCACCGAGGCGCAGGAACCGGCCTGGCGGGAATATGCGGCGGCGCTTCTGTCCTTCATGGAGGCGGCCGGACCGCGCCATGGCCCGCATGAGGGCGCGCCCGCGCCGCAAGAGGCCCCGCAGGAGGCCGGTACCGCCCCCGAGGGGGCGCAGGCCCCGGCGGCCCCGCCCCTGATGGCCGAGCGCATGGCCGAGCGGGCGCTGGATCTGGGGGCGCGCGCAGAGACGCTGAAGACCGCCACCGCCGCGCTGCGCGACGCGCTGGAGCCGGGGCAGCTGCAGGCGCTGGCCCGCGCGGAGCGGCCGGAGCCGCCGCATCGCGGCGCGCCGCAG
>NZ_JACVXA010000116.1 GCF_014903745.1 Mangrovicoccus algicola
GTTAGCCGCCGTGTCGATCCTGAGTGTCGGGTGTCGCGTGTCGCGTGTCGCTTCGCTCCCCGCGACACCCGACACTGACACTAGAGGCCCTGAAGACTAGGGTTGGGAGGGCTGAAGACTAGGGTTGGGAGGGGTAGCGACTAGAGTTGGGAGGGGTAGCGACTAGAGTTGGGAGGGGTAGCGACTAGGGTTGAGAGGGGTCAGACTAGGTATTTACAACTAGTTGTCTGCAAAATAACCTAGTCGAATGAGAGAAATTACGGTGCCATCTAGCGTTGTCGCGCTTCGATCCGATTTGCCCCTCGCCCCGGCGATGGTTTCGGCCATTTGGGAAATTGCGGCAGCCTTGGATGAGCAGCGCATCCCGGCAACCTTGGAAAATGCCATCTGGCTAGAGGTGCCTACAAAGCGGCTGCGCGGAGAGGGGGCTAGGGCTGATAACGTTTGGCTGCGGGAGTGCCTTCGGCGTCTGACGAAAGTCGAACTCTCGGGCGAGCACAAAGGCGATCCCTGGGGCGCTGTAGTGCTCGCTCAGTGGCACATCGTCCAAGGCGGGAGCGTTGCCCGCCTCTTGATCCCCCCGGCTGGCGTCCATGCTCTTCGCAGTCCGACAACCTTCACGAAGATCGAGGCCACCGCCGCGCACCAATTGAGCGGCCATGGTCGGCGCCTCTACGCAATTCTTGCGGACAAGAAGCGCCTCGGCCGCCCTTATTGGACATTCAGTGTAGAAGAGCTTCGCGCTCTGCTCGGCGTCGATGACAAGAAGTCATACTCTCGCTGGAACAACTTCCGGCAATGGGTCCTAGAACCAGCGCTGGAAGCGATCAATGATTACGGGACGGTCACGGTGAAGATGACCCCCGAGAAGCGCGGTCGGTCAGTTCACGCTGTTCGCTTCGATTGGCGTTGGAAGGACCCACACGACGCAGCTGAAACTGCGGCGGAGAACGAGCGGCATAGCTCAACGCGCCGCAAAAAACAAAACACCGATGATGCCCCTCCAATGTTGGAGGATCCAAAGGAGGCCGCACGGCTCTGGTGGGAAACCCTCAGTGAGATGGAACGTACTTCCTGGGCCGACAAAGTGGGGCGAGAAGCGGAAATTGGTGGTGTGATGCGGCCTAGACCGGAGCGGATTATCCGTGAACTAGCCTTTGCAAAAAGTGGTAAAGGTTTGCCACAAGAACAGGGAAGCGAACACTTGACCAGCAGGGGCAGCAAGGCATGAAAAACCTTTCCCTAAGAGAAGCGGTAAAGCTGTTCGATGTTTCTCGACCAACCCTCACGAAAGCACTGAACAGCGGCAAGCTGAGCGGCGAGCGTAATGACAAGGGCCAGTGGGAAATATCGCCCTCCGAACTTACCAGGGTCTATCGACCAAGGAGCGCAGAACCTGCGAGCCGTGGCAACGTCGAACAGGTAAATTTTACCACACCGAACATCTCGCAGAACGCAGATATTGATCGACTAAAGGCAGAGCTAGCGCTGGCGGTTGCCCGCGCAGAAGCAGCGGAAAAGTTGGCGCAAGAACGTGCCGAGCGGATTGACGATTTGAGGCGGATGTTACCTCCACCGGCCACCTCCACTTCCCGGTCTCTATGGCCGTGGAAGCGGCGTCGATAGTCGTTTTGCACGACCTCTAAGCGGGCACGCCCTCGTTATCCCAGGTCTCTTCACTCATAGCCCCTGTCCCGTCGTGTCGATATGGATCGACCCCCCTTAGGCGGTATAGGTTTGCAGGGTTTGTCCGATCCAACGGATCACGAGCCTCTCTTTCCACATAGATCAGGTTAGACACGACCAAGAAGTTCAAGGCACCTTTGATCTTCCCAACTTGCACGCCTGTGTACTCGTTCATCACGTGGTACCTCATGCTCGTGTAGTTCCTTCTCGCATCGCGGAAGGCAATCAGCAGGAAGTATAGCTTCATCGCGTCTAGCTCTAATGGGCTACGCAACCGCCACCCATCGAAAGCACTTATAGTGCCATGCTGGTCATAGAGGGGCCTGACTGCCACTTTCCCCCATGGAGTGGTGGACGCTGTAAAACGATACAGACTCCGCGTGTCTCCACGCGTGATCCAGCCCTGCTGCACCAGTAGCGAGATGCCTTTTGAGATTTTGCTTCGTGAGATGCTCAGGGAGCGCCCCAAGTCATCGTAAGTGATCTCAACTTCGCTGCCGTTAGTTCCATCTGAGAACAGCGGTCGCCTGTGAGCCATCACAAGCATCACCATAAGAGCTGCAACGGCATCAGCTCCGTGCTCCCCCCAGCGCAAGTTTTTGAGTTCTTGATCACGGATCCACTGCGTCGGCAGCTGGCGCCACTGATCATATCCCGTCTTTGCCATCAGCCCCCCCCTTAGCGCGAAGCGATGAGACGGATGACATAGAACGCCAGGCCGATCGCTCCGAGCGCGACCAGCGCCAGGAGTTTGGTTTCTGAGATGTCCGTTACCCAGGACAGAAGTGGGAGGAGAGCTTCCATAAGAGCACCTGCTTTTGCGTTTTCGATGATCGCAAATTTAAGCAGCGAGTAAAAAATGTCTCTAGAACGACTTTTTCAGATTTCCCACTCAAAAAAGCACTTAAAGCCCTATAAAATAACGGATTTTGTAGAAGAAAATGCGTACATAAAGTACCCTATAACAGTTCACGAAGCCCTCCCCGTGAACTGTTTGGGCGAGGGTTCTGCTCTCGATGTGGCGCTGCAGCCTTTCTCAAACCGACTCGCTCGCATCGCCTGCCCATTTGCACCACCCACGACCAGGCGGTATCTCCCGACCGTGACTAGGAGATTTTTGTGCGACACGGCCTTCCGGAAAAACTGACCTGCCAAGGCGTCCAGCACGACCTTAGCCACCTTTCCCCCTTTGTTCATACTCTGCCTGGACAAGGTCCGGACGGCACTGATCTGGCTATCCGGATCAGGTTCGAGTCACACGTTTTCTCGAAAAGCCACGACGGCGGTAGCCCCGACCCGCATGATTTTCTTGATGAGAATGGCAACAAGAGGGCGTTCTGTCAGGTTCGATACAACTTCTCACACTGCTTGGCAGATGAGGTTCGTCGTATGCTTGATATCAACGCCATGTCTATGCAGGTCCATGACAAGCGCGGTTTCTACAACTTGGCTGTCATCACTCCTGCAGGACAGCAGATCACCACTGGCCTCCACAACACGGTGATCTACTACATGCACAAGAGTCAGCTAGACGGCATCCACACTGAGATGCGCGTGAAATCCTGCTACGAGAAGCACCTCAGAGTCGACCGACGAGCGAAGAAGGACAAGATCCGAACCTACGCCAAACGCGCTTACTATGAAGAGCGTAGAGTTCCAAAACCTACTGGCGACTGAAAAGCAAAAGGCTCCCCGAGGGGAGCCTTGCTTCATGCGAGTACGCCTTACCGTGGTATGCCGACCTCAAAGGGTGCGTCTGCAACAGCGTCCATAAGGAAGCCTCGCTGTCTGTTGCTGACAAGGACAATAGGCCTGCGCAGTACTAAGATCAAGCAAAACAGACGCGCGCACTCATCACAATTTTTTAGAAATTTCTACGGAACTAGAGCCGCATCAAGCGGGAGGTCCAGGAGGGCGCAGCGCCTCTGGCCCATGGCAATTAGCGGAGCGACTCGTAGAGAATTGCCTAGTGGGTTGTCATTTGAAATGACAATTCTCCCCAGCCTCCCTACGTTGCACCCATGTTCAAGGCAGCTATCCGCGTCAACAAGATGACCACCATCGCCCAGCTTCGCGGGGCGTCCCTTCATGCGCAGCGTCACGACGAGACGGGCAAGGCCCGTGTCCGGGAAGATGCGGAACCCGGCTTCGGCCTCGCCTGGTCAAAGGCCGAGGACGACCGCGACTACCTCGCCGCCTTCAAGGCGCACAAAGCCGAGCTGGGGGCCGGCGAGCGGAAAGGCTCCCCCCTCTGCCTGCAAGCCATCTGCGTCGTGTCCCCGGAATGGGTGCAGAAGGCCGGAAACCTTCATGACCCGGAGAACCCGCACAACCGCCAGCTCTTCGACCAGGCGAAGGCATGGGCCGAGAGCTGGGGCGGCAAGGGATCGGTGATCGCCACCCGCCTTGATCTCGATGAGAAGGGCGGCGCCGTGGTCGACGTGATGGTCTCCCCGGTCCGGGAAAGCCGGGGCAAGCCAGTGATCTCGACCAACAAGGCGCTGCAGGAACTGAAACAGGACACCGGCGAGCGGAACGAATACTCCGCCCTGCAAACATCCTGGGCTGATTGGTGCCGCGAACACCTGGACGCCGAAATCGTGCGCGGCACCCGGAAAGAGATCACGCAGCGCCAGCATCTGTCGCCGGAAACCTATGGCGCCGTCATGGACAAAGCCCGGGAGGACCTGCAGAGGCCCATAGAGAGCGTCAGAGACGCCCTACAGGCCTCTGAGCTCTCTTGGGACGATACGGACCTCCTGAGGGACTACCTGCTTCTCAGGGGCGAAATTAGCCGCCACAGGGACGATCCCCGCGGCTACACCCCGCCGGAGGGGGATCTCGACCGGGAGGGGGTCGAAACCTACACCAACCTCGAGTCGAATACGTGGAAGCTCATCAGCGCCTTCCGCAGAGGTGCAGAGAGCGTCGTGTCGGCAGCTTACCGCTTCGGGATGGGATGGGACCGCCTGAAGCAGCAGGACGGCCACGAGGCAGGCCGTGCGTGGTTCCCTGCGCTTGCCGACCGGCTGCACCTCGGGGCGGTGATCGCCAAATGCGGGGACTTCTGCGCCGAGGCGGAGGCCTTCGTGAAAAACCTGCGCATCGAGAACCCCGAGAGCCACCTCTCCTCGCGTATCCTCTGGCCACAGGGCTCGGAGGAGTTGGTGGAGCGCTACGACCGCCATCTAGGCCTTGCCGCTCCCCAGCACATCCGACCTGTCCACCAGGAGCGAACCCCGGAGGTTCAGAAAGCTCGTGATGTGGAGCCGCCTCAGCAGCAGCCTAGTCGTAGCCGTGACCGTGGAGACGATTACGGTCTGTAAGGGTGTGACTGTAGCAGGAAATGCAATTTGGCAGCGTTACACTTGCCAACCAGATCACCGCCCCTCAGCGCAGCGCTTCCATCCAGCGGCAAGCTGAGGGGCGGGCGGCGTTAGCCGCCGTGTCGATCCTGAGTGTCGGGTGTCGCGTGTCGCGTGT
>NZ_JACVXA010000117.1 GCF_014903745.1 Mangrovicoccus algicola
GTCCGGCGCGCTCTGCGCCGCCTGCCGCGCGGCGCGGCTGCGCTCTGCCAGGCCCGGATGCGAGCGCAGGATGGCGGGCCGCCCCTCCGCCGCGGGTTCCTGCGCGGCAAGACGGTCGAAGAACGCCGCCAGCGCGGCGGGGGAAATCCCGGCCGCCCTCAGCCGGCGGAGCGCGAACTCGTCGGCCGCGGCCTCGGCGGCACGGGAATGGCGCGCATCCATCACCGATGCCGCGGCCGCGGCCACCGCGCCCGCGCCGATGACATCGCCCACCGCCAGCCCCAGCACCGCCGCCGTCCCGGCCGAGCGCAGGGCCAGCCGCGCGGGATCGCGATGCGCCAGGTGGCCGATCTCATGCGCCAGCACGGCCGCGACCTCTTCGGGGGTCTCGGCCGCATCGATCAGCCCGGAGAGCACGACCAGCTGTCCGCCGGGCGCGGCGAAGGCATTTGCCTGCGGCGACGCCAGCACCGAGACGACCGGCGGATGCGGCAGGGTCGCCCCCGCGGTCAGGCGTTCGGTCAGCACCTGCAGCACCGCCCGGCCCGCCCGCGCATCGCACCACCGGCTCCCGGCAGGTTCCGGCGAGAACAGCAGCGCCGCCTGGTCCCGGATCGCCACCCCCAGCCGCGCCTCGGCGGCGGGCGGCAGCCGCTCGGCCAGGCGGTTCGCCAGCAGCGGGATCGCCCCCCACAGCAGCAGCGCCAGCAGCGCCGCCGCGCCCCCGGCCCAGATCAGGATGCGCCGCGTGCCCGAGGGATCGCGCACCCGCGCGCCCAGGCGCGGGCAGGTCGCCAGCGCCCAGCGGATCGCCGCCGGATCCTCCAGCACCAGCCGGGGATCGGCGCCGGGCAGGCGCAGGATCAGCCGGTCGGCGCCGGCATTGTCGCGCAGCGCCCGGATCCCGGGCAGGGGCCAGCGGATCACCTCGCGCCCCTCGTCGATGCGGATCACCAGGTCGCCGTCTCCGGCGTCAAGCCGGGCCTCGAACCGGCCGGCATGTTCGCCGTCCAGGTAGAAGCCCTGCGCCGCCATCAGATCGCGCCGCCCAGGTCCAGCGCATCGGCCAGCCCGTCCGCCTCGGCCGGGCCGCCCCGCGCGCGCTGGCGGATCGAGGTCAGGCGACCGGGCGTCTCGACCCAGCTGGCCTCGACCAGATGCGCCAGAACCGGCTGCACCACCAGCGCCAGCCGCAGCGGCCGGAACAGGACCAGCAGCGCCACCGCCGCGAGCGCCGTCCCCAGCAGGGGCAGCGCGGCGAGATCAGCCGCGGCACCCTCCCCCAGCGCATAGGCCTGCAGCGCCACCGCAAGCGCGACCGCGGGAATGTAGATGACCCCGATGCAGACCCAGCCCGCGACCCAGCGCCAGCCCAGCCTCCCCTCCGAGGGCATCGTGCCGATCCGGATGTCCCCGCCCAGCCGCTTGTGCCGGGTCAGGATCGCGAAGGACCGAATGCGCCAGCAAATCACCCCGCGCAGCGCCATCGCGGCGATCCCGGCCAGCATCAGCAGCGACAGCCCGCCCCCGGCGAAAACCGCCAGCGCCCCGGCGATCACGGCAAAGCCGATCGCCTCGAAGATCGGGACCATCGCGCGGTACAGCATCGTCCACTCGCCGCCCTGGGTGAAGCGCGCATCGCCGAACCAGCTGCGGTTGGTGCGGTATTCCTCCAGCTTGAAGGTCATCAGCGGCAGCAGCGCCCCCAGCGTCGCGCCGGTGAGCAGCCAGTAGCCGCAGGCCCGCCAGGCATAGCCCCAGCCGCCCTTGTCCATGCCGAAACGGATGCCGCGCCAGGACGTGCGCGAGAGCATGTAGCGCCGCGCGCGATACTCGGCATAGAAATAGAGCGGGCTCAGCAGCAGCAGGGAATTCTGCAGGAGCGGCGCGAGGATCATCCCGCCCTGCCCGTCCGGCACGAAGAGGCTCAGCCCCAGGAACAGGGCGACCATGGCCAGCCCGCCGAGGCAGAGCGCGAGGATCACGAAGGCGACGAGGAAGCCCAGGAATTTCTCGCGCCCGGTGCCGGTATATTCCAGCGGCTCGCCCCCCGGCGCGATCGAGGACCAGATCCGCCGCCGGATCCGCGTCCGCGCCCAGAACCGGTAGACCCCCAGGGTCAGGACCGTCAGGAGCGAGGTCCAGAGCGCCAGCCGGAACAGCGCCGGGGCGCCGCCGCGATAGGCCCCGGCCAGCGCATCGGCGGGCCTGCCGCCCGGCCCGTGCCCCGTCCCGGGCCCGTCATCCTGCCCGGGCGCGCCCGCCGCGATCTCCGTCATGAGATGTCTTTCCCCCTTGCCCGCCGCCTTCCTTCCTAGCGGCGGGGGCGCGGCCGCGCAAAGAGCCCCCCGGAGGCCCGCCCCCGGGGCGATGCGCAAAGGTCACGCCGCCCTCCCGTCCTGCGGGCCGGGCTATCGCGGGAACTTGTTGTCGCGCGGGAAACCGCGCGGCGCCATCCGCCCGGAGGTCGCCCGCCGCCCGATCCATTCGGCCAGCTCGGCCTCGGTCACGGTGCGGGTCTTGCCGTCGCCGAAGGGCCAGCTGAGACCCTGCGACAGGGTGAAGGTCGCGGCATCCGACAGGCCGCCATCCTTGTAGGACTGCATGCGGATCCCCTTGCCGCGCGCCATCACCGGCAGTTCGGCGACCGGGAAGACCAGCATCTTGCGGTTCTCGCCGATCACTGCGACATGATCGCCCTCGACCGGGCGGCACAGCGCCATGCGCCCCGGGGCGCGGACGTTCAGCACCTGCTTGCCGGCCTTCTGGGAGGCGACGATGTCATCCTCCAGGACCACGAACCCGTCGCCCAGCGTCGAGGCGATCAGGCGTTTCTGCCCCGGCACATGCGGAAACAGCATCACCAGCTCGGATTCATTGGGCATGTCGATCATCAGCCGCAGCGGCTCGCCGCCGCCGCGCCCGCCGGGCAGGGCGCTGGCGCTGATCGTGTAGGCGCGGCCGGTATTGTCGATCAGCAGCAGCCGGTCGGTGGTATGGGCATGGAACAGGAACCGCCCCTCGTCGCCATCCTTGTACTTCACCGGCTGGCTCAGATCGGCATGGCCCTTCATCGCGCGGATCCAGCCCATGCGCGAACAGATGACGGTGATCGGCTCGCGCTCGATCATGTCCTCCAGGCTGATCTCGGCGACCTCCACCGCCTCGGAGAAGCCGGTGCGGCGTTCGCCGAACACGGTATGGCGGCCGAACTGCTTGCGCACGGCGCGCAGCTCCTCGGCGATCCGCTTCCACTGCAGGTCCTCGGAGGCCAGCAGCGCGACAAGGTCCTTCTGCTCCTCGATCAGGCTGTCGCGCTCGCGGCGCAGCTCCATCTCCTCCAGCCGGCGCAGGCTGCGCAGGCGCATGTTCAGGATCGCCTCGGCCTGCACGTCGGTCAGGGTGAACTCGGCGATCATCACCGGCTTGGGCTCGTCCTCGGTGCGGATGATCTCGATCACCCGGTCAAGGTTGAGGAAGGCGATGATATAGCCCTCCAGCACCTCCAGCCGGTGGGCGATCTTGTCCAGCCGGTGCTGCGTCCGACGCTGCAGCACCTCGCGGCGGTGATCGAGGAAGGCGCGCAGCACCTCCCTGAGGCTGCACACTTTCGGCGTGCGCCCGTCGATCAGCACGTTCATGTTCAGCGAGAACCGCACCTCCAGGTCCGACAGGCGGAACAGGGTGCCCATCAGGACCTCCGGCTCCACCGTGCGCGCCCGCGGCTCCAGGACGATGCGGATATCCTCGGCGCTCTCGTCGCGCACATCGCTGAGGATCGGAACCTTCTTCGACTGGATCAGGTCGGCCAGCTTCTCGATCAGCTTGGACTTCTGCACCTGGTAGGGGATTTCCGTGACCACGACCTGCCACTGGCCGCGGCCCAGATCCTCGACCTCCCAGCGCGCCCGCAGCCGGAAGCTGCCGCGCCCGGTGCGATAGCTTTCCACGATCGAGGCGCGCGGCTCCACCAGCACCCCGCCGGTGGGAAAGTCCGGCCCCGGGATGTGGTCGATCAGCGTCTCGTCATGGGCATTGGGCGACTTGATCAGATGCAGGCAGGCCGAGATCAGCTCGTCGATGTTATGCGGCGGAATGTTCGTGGCCATCCCCACCGCGATCCCCGAGGACCCGTTGGCCAGCAGGTTCGGGAAGGCGGCCGGCAGAACCACCGGCTCCTGCAGCGTCCCGTCGTAATTGTCGCGGAAATCGACCGCGTTCTCGTCCAGCCCGGCCAGCAGCGCCTCCGCGGCCGCGGTCATGCGCGCCTCGGTGTAGCGGCTGGCTGCCGGGTTGTCTCCGTCGATATTGCCGAAATTGCCCTGCCCGTCGACCAGCGGGTAGCGGACGTTGAAATCCTGCGCCAGCCGCGCCAGCGCATCATAGATCGCCGCGTCGCCATGCGGATGGTAGTTGCCCATCACGTCGCCCGAAATTTTGGCAGACTTGCGGAAGCCGCCGGCGGAACTCAGCCGAAGCTCGCGCATTGCATACAGGATACGGCGATGCACCGGCTTCAGCCCGTCACGGGCATCCGGGAGCGCGCGGTGCATGATGGTCGAGAGCGCATACTGCAGATATCGCTCGCCAATGGCGCGCCGCAGCGGTTCGGAACTGTCGTGGGGCATGGTCGTGTCGGACATGAACCTGTGGTACTCAAGCCTGCGTCAGCGGTAAAGTGGCTTCTCGGCGGTAGAATCAGTGCCGTTCACGCGGAAGTCATCTATCCTGACCCCAGATATCGGAGAAGGATTAATGGCACTTCGGCTCACGGCGATCCTCTTGCTGGTCATCTACGTCACCATGCAGTTCGGCGGCCGCGACATCGCGCGCAGCCCCTTCGCCGAAGAAGAAGGCCGCGACCCCTCCTCCGTCATGCTTGCCGTCGCGCCGCTGGAGACGCCGCAGCAGCCCGCCGCGGCACGGGCCTCCGCACCGGCGGCCATTCCCGCCGTTGCCCGGGCTGCCGCCGCGGAGCCCCGCCCCGCCGCCGTCACGCCCGCCGCAGCC
>NZ_JACVXA010000118.1 GCF_014903745.1 Mangrovicoccus algicola
GGCGCTGCGATGGGCGGTCGCCGCCATCGGCGGCCCGCGCGAGGAAACGACCTCCGTGGTCCTGTCGCTGGGGCTCGGCCTCGCCGTGCTGGCGGCGGTGGGGCAGATCGACCGCAACCTGCGCGACGCGATCCAGCAGGACCTGCCAGAGCGGGCGCCCTCCTATTTCTTCATCGACATCCAGCCCGACCAGCTGGAGGGATTCCTTGACCGGGTGGAAAACGACCCGGCGGTCGCCCGCGTCGATACCGCCCCCAACCTGCGCGGCGTGATCACGCAGATCAACGGCCGCCCGGCGCGCGAGGTCGCGGGCGATCACTGGGTGGTGCGCGGCGATCGCGGGCTGACCTATTCGGCCGCGAAACCCGACAACGTGACCATGGCCGAGGGCGCGTGGTGGCCCGAGGATTACGACGGCCCGCCGCTGGTCAGCTTTGCCGAGGAGGAAGCCCGCGAAATCGGCGTCGGCATCGGCGACACGATCACCATCAACGTGCTGGGCCGCGAGATCACCGCGACGATCAGCTCGCTGCGCGTGGTGGATTTCTCCACCGCCGGGATCGGCTTCGTGCTGTCGATGAACCCTGCCGCCTTGGCGGGGGCGCCCCATACCCATATCGCCACCGTCTATGCAGAGGAGGCGGCGGAGGCCGCGATCCTGCGCGATCTTGCCACCGCCTATCCCAACATCACCGCGATCCGCGTGCGCGACGCCATCGACAACGTGACGCGCGTGCTGTCGGGGATCGCCGCGGCCACCAGCTGGGCGGCAGCGGCGACGCTGCTGACCGGGTTCGTCGTGCTGATCGGCGCGGCGGCGGCGGGCGAACGGGCCCGCGTCCAGGAGGCGGCGATCCTCAAGGTTCTGGGCGCCACCCGGGCGCGGATCCTGGCCAGCTTCGCGCTGCGCTCCGCGCTGCTGGGCGCGGCGGCGGGGCTGGTCGCGCTGGCGGCCGGGGTCGCGGCCGGCTGGGGCGTGATGGTCTTCGTGATGGAGGCGCCCTTCGCCGTCAACTGGGGCTCGGGCATCGCCATCGTGCTGGGCGGCATCGCCGCGGTGCTGGTCTCGGGACTGGCCTTCGCCTGGCGGCCGCTGGCGGCACGGCCCGCGCGGGTGCTGCGCGCCCGCGACTGAGGCGGGCGCGGCACGGTTGCCCCTTGCGCAGCCGGGCCGTTCTGTCAATGAAGCGGGATGACCGACCGCTTTCCCCTGCCCCCGGGCGACTGGCCCGTGATGCAACCCGGCTGGGTCTGGCTCTGCGGGGCCGGACCGGGCGATCCGGGGCTGATGACGCTGAATGCGCTGAACGCGCTGAACCAGGCCGACGTGATCGTCTATGACGCGCTGGTCGATCCGCGGATCCTCGACTGGGCGCGCGGCGATGCCCTGCAGATCTATGCCGGCAAGCGCGGCGGCAAGCCCTCGGCCGTGCAGAAGGACATCTCGCTGCGCCTCGTCGATCTGGCCCGCGACGGCAACCGGGTGCTGCGGCTGAAGGGCGGCGATCCCTTCGTCTTCGGCCGCGGCGGCGAGGAGGCGCAGACGCTGGTCCAGCATGGCGTGCCGATCCGCATCCTGCCGGGCATCTCGGCGGGGATCGGCGGGCTGGCCTATAGCGGCATTCCCGTGACCCATCGCGACATCAACCAGACGGTCGCCTTCGTCACCGGCCATGACCAGTCGGGCGAGACCCCGCAATCGGTCGACTGGCACGCGCTGGCGCGCGCCGCGCAGGTCATCGTGATCTACATGGGCGTCAAGCATATCGGCCGGATCTCGGCGGAACTGATCGCCGGAGGGCGCGACCCGGCCGACCCGGTGGCCGTCGTCACCGATGCGACCACGCCGCGCCAGAAGGTGCTGGAGACGCGCCTGGACCGGGTCGAGGCCGATATCGCCGCCTCCGACCTGGAACCGCCCGCGATCATCTGCGTCGGCCGCGCCGTGCTGATGCGGCAGGTGCTGGACTGGCAGGGCATGGCGGCGGGCGCGCCGCCGCGCAACACCGACCCGCTGGGCCGGGGCCGCGCCGCCGAGGAGAAATGACCCGAGGCCGCGGGCTGATCCTGGCCGCGCCCGCCTCCGGCTCCGGCAAGACCACGGTGACGCTGGGGCTGCTGCGGGCGATGCGCGACCGGGGCGTGCCGGTGCGCGGCGCGAAATCCGGCCCCGACTATATCGACCCGCGTTTCCACGAGGCGGCCAGCGGGCGGCCCTGTCCCAATCTCGATGCCTGGGCGATGGCGCCCGCGCAGCTGCGCGCGCTGGCTTCCGGTCCGGGGCTGCTGCTGATCGAGGGGGCGATGGGCCTGTTCGACGGCGCCCCCCCCGATGGCCGCGGCGCCACGGCCGATCTGGCGCGGCACCTGCGCCTGCCGGTGGTGCTGATCGTCAATGCCGCCTCCATGGCGCAATCGGTGGCACCGCTGGTCGCGGGCTTCGCCGCGCAGGACCGCCAGGTCGCTGTGGCGGGCGTGATCCTGAACCGGGTGGGCAGCGCGCGCCACGAGGCGATGCTGCGCCGGGCGCTCGCCCCGCTCGGCCTGCCGGTGCTGGGCGCGGTGCCCCGCAGCGCCGAGATCGCCCAGCCCTCGCGCCATCTGGGGCTGGTGCAGGCCGCGGAGCGCGCCGACCTCGACGGTTTCCTGGGATGCGCCGCCGCGCTGGCCTGCGCCCATATCGACCTCGATGCGCTGCAGGGGCTGGCCCGCCCCCTGCCCGCCGCACCGCCATGCCCGGCCCCGCCGCCGCCCGCGCAGGTGATCGCCGTGGCACGGGACCGCGCCTTCGCCTTCGCCTATCCGCACATGCTGGAGGCCTGGCGTGCCGCGGGGGCCGAGGTCCGGCCGTTCTCGCCGCTGGCCGACGATCCGGTGCCCGCCGCCGACCTGGTCTTCCTGCCCGGCGGCTATCCGGAGCTGCATGCCGGCGCGCTGGCCGCCTCGCGCGATTTCCTGCCCGGCCTGCGCGCCGCCGCCGCGCGCGGCACGGCGATCCACGGCGAATGCGGCGGCTACATGGTGCTGGGCGACGGGCTGACCGATGCCGACGGCACGCGCCATCCCATGGCCGGGCTCCTGCGGCTGGAAACCAGCTTTGCCGCGCGCCGGCTGCATCTGGGCTATCGCAGCCTGGCGCTGCGGCACGGGCCGTTCCGCGGGGCCTGGGCCGGTCACGAATTCCACTACACCACGACGCTGCGTGCCACCGGAGAGCCGCTCTGCGACGCAGCGGACGCCGAAGGCGAGCCGCTGCCTCCCATGGGCCTGTGCGCGGGACCGGTCACCGGCTCCTTCGCGCATCTCATCGCACCCCTGCCGCCGGGGGTTCCCAAGCCCGCGCTGCCGGTCTAGGTCCGTCGGGGCCAAGCGGAGCACCCCGATGACCCAGACCCCTGCCCCTTCCGATGACCGCCGCGCGCGGCGCAACACCGCCGTGCTGGTGGCCGCAATGGCGGTGCTGGGCAGCCAGATCACCATGATCTTCGTCATCGGCGGATTGGCGGGACAGATGCTGGCGCCCAATGCCTGCCTCGCCACGCTGCCGATCTCGCTGATCGTCTTCGGCTCGATGACCACCGCGCCCTGGCTGTCGCGGCTGATGCAGGCGCGCGGGCGGCGCACCGGCTTCGTCATCGGCGCGCTCGGCGGGCTGGGCGGATCGGCCATCGCGGCGGCCGGGCTGTGGCAGGGCAGTTTCGCGCTGTTCCTCGCGGGCTCCTATTTCACCGGCATCTACATGTCGGCCCAGGGGTTCTACCGCTTCGCCGCCGCCGACGGCGCCTCGGACGCGTTCCGGCCCAAGGCGATTTCCTATGTCATGGCGGGCGGGCTGGTTTCGGCGATCCTGGGGCCGCAGCTGGTCAAGATCACCCATGATCTCTTCGTGGTGCCCTTCCTCGGCAGCTACCTGGTGGCGATGACGATCAACCTGGCGGGGATGGGGCTGTTCGCGCTGCTCGATCTGCCGCGCCCGGCCCCGCGCGCCCTGGGCGCCCTGCCCGGCCGCACCACCCGCCAGATGCTGGCCCGCCCCGAGATCCGCGTGGCGATCATCTGCGGCATGGCCAGCTACGGGCTGATGAACCTGGTGATGACCTCGACGCCGCTGGCGGTGATCGGCTGCGGCCATCCGCAGGGCAGCGTCTCGGACATCGTGACCTTCCACGTGCTGGCGATGTTCGTGCCCTCCTTCTTCACCGGCCACCTGATCGCGCGCTTCGGGGCGGTGCCGGTCGTGGCGACCGGGCTGGCGATCCTCGGCGTGGCCGGTACCGTGGCGCTGTCCGGCGTCGATCTGGGCCATTTCTTCGCCACGCTGATCCTGCTGGGGATCGGCTGGAATTTCGGCTTCATCGGCGCCACCGCGATGCTGTCGCAGCATCATGCCCCCGAAGAGGCCGGGCGCATCCAGGGGATCAACGACGCGCTGGTCTTCGGCTGCGTGACGCTGGCCTCGCTGGCCTCGGGCGGTCTGATGAACTGCGCGGGCGGCAGTGCGGCCGAGGGCTGGAGCGCCGTCAACATGGCGATGGCGCCGGTCCTGGCGCTGGCGGGGGGCGCGCTGATCTGGCTGGTTCTGCGCCCGCGCGGGGCCTGAGCCGCTACCAGCCGCGCAGCCGGTGCAGCAGCAGCGTCGCATCGCGCCGGAAGGGAGACGGCTCCAGCCGCCCCGCCGCGACGCGCTCCGGATCGCGGCGGACCTGTTCCAGCACGCCCCTCGCCTGCCAGCCCGCCAGCAGCGCCGGATAGGCGGCCC
>NZ_JACVXA010000119.1 GCF_014903745.1 Mangrovicoccus algicola
GGCGCCCGCGGGCGAGCCCCCGGCGCGCGGCGCGGGCTGCCATGCTGCGCAGGGCATGGGCCGCGGCCACCAGGACGGCGAGCGCCCCGGCGATCCCCGCCGCCGCCCAGAGCGCCAGATCGGGCACCCCGGACAGCCAGGCCGCCAGCCCGACAAGCAGCGCCAGAAGCCCGGCGATGGCCAGCAGATAGCGCCCGCGCGGCAGGCGCGGGGCATGGGCGGTCCCGTCGCGCATCAGCGCGGCGGCGCGGACCTCCTCGGTGCGCGACAGCGGCCACAGCGCGAAGATCGCCGCGGTCAGCATCCCGTAGAGCGCCGCCTCGCCGAGCGCGCCCCACTTGATCCCCAGCGCGATGGGAACGGGCAGCCGCGCCTCGATCAGCGGACCGAACAGCAGCGGCAGCGCCGCGCCTAGCACCAGGCCAGCCGCCACGCCGATCAGGCTGAGCACGCCGATCTGGATCAGGTAGGTGAGAAACACCGTCGCGCGATCCGCCCCCAGCGTGCGCAGCGTCGCGATGGTGCCGGTCTTGGCGCCCAGATAGGCGCGCACCGAGGCCGATATGCCCACGCCCCCCACCGCCAGCCCGGCAAGGCCCACCAGCACCAGGAAGGCGCCGACGCGATCGACGAATCGCTGGATGCCGGGCGCCCCGTTCCTGGCATCGCGCCAGCGCATGCCCTCGTCGCGGAACCGGGTTTCGGCCGCGGCGCGCAGCGCGTCCAGATCGGCCCCCTCGGGCAGGTCCAGCCGGTAATCCGTGTCGAAGAGCGACCCCGCCGAGAGGAGCCCCGATCCTTCCAGGGCCGATGTAGCGACGATGCTGCGCGGGCCGAGGCTGAACCCGGCCGTGCCCGCATCGGGTTCGCGCACCAGTTCGGCGGCAAGGACGAAGTCGCGCGTGCCCAGCCGCACCGTGTCCCCCGGCGCCAGGCCCAGCCGGTCGATCAGCACCTTCTGCATGACGATGCCCGGCCGCGTGCCATCACCGGCCAGCGCCTGCGCCAGAGGGATCGCGGGGGCCAGCACGACCCGCCCCAGCAGCGGATAGAGATCGTCCACGCCCTTCACCTGGGTCAGCCCGCGCTCGCCCGCGCCATTGACGGCCATGGAGCGGAAATCGACGATCTCGGACATCCGTGCCGAGATCCCGCGCATCCACTCCTTCTCCGCCTCGGAGGCGAAGCGATAGGTGAATTCCATCTCGGCATCGCCGCCCAGGATCGCGGCGCCCTCGCGCGACAGCCCGTCCTCGATGGCGATGCGCACCGTGCCGACCGCGGCGATGGCCATGACGCCCAGCGTCAGGCAGGAGAGGAAGATGCGGAAGGCGCCGAGCCCGCCGCGCAGTTCCCGCCGGGCGATCCGCCCCGCCTGTGCCAGCCTCATTCCGCCGCCTCGCCCATCCGGTCCTCGCCCTCGACGGTGCCGTCCCGCAGCCGGATCACCCGGTCGCAGCGCGCCGCCAGCTCGGGCGCATGGGTCACCAGCACCAGCGTCGCGCCATGGCGGTCGCGCAGCCCGAAGAGCATGTCCATGATCGCCTCGCCATTCGCCCCGTCGAGATTGCCCGTGGGTTCATCCGCCAAGAGCAGCGCCGGGCGCGGCGCGGCGGCGCGGGCCAGGGCCACGCGCTGCTGTTCGCCGCCCGACATCTGCGACGGGTAATGGTCCAGACGGTGGCCCAGCCCGACGGCCTTCAGCTCCGCCTCGGCGCGCGCGAAGGCGTCGCGCCGCCCGGCCAGTTCCAGCGGGGTCGCGACGTTCTCCAGCGCGGTCATCGTCGGAATGAGGTGGAAGGACTGGAAGACCACCCCCATATTGTCCCTGCGAAACACGGCCAGCCGGTCCTCGTCCATCGCGGAAAGATCCTGCCCCATGCAGGCGATCGTCCCGCCGGTGGCGCGTTCCAGCCCGCCCATCAGCATCAGGAGCGATGACTTGCCCGATCCCGACGGCCCCGTGAGCCCCAGCGTCTGCCCGCGCGCCACCTCCATGGTGATCCCCCGCAGGATCTCCACGGGGCCGGCATTGCCGTCGAGGGTCAGGGCGGCATCCTTCAGCGCAAGGACGGGCTCGGCCATCGCGTCTCTCCTTGGTCATGTCACATCCCTGCGATATGGCGCCGGGCGGGCGGCCCGCAAGGCGGCTGTGGCAATTGCGCTGATCTACCCGGCGGCTGCGGCCCAGGCTGACGCGGTTGTGATCGCCGCGCTCGGCGACAGCCTGACGGCGGGCTACGGATTGGACGAGGACGAGGGGCTGGTGCCGCAGCTTCAGGCGCGGCTGGAGGCGGCGGGGGTCGAGGCCGAGCTGCAGAATGCCGGCGTCTCGGGCGATACCTCCGCGGGCGGGCTGGCGCGGCTGGGCTGGACGCTGGGGCCGGATGTCGATGCGCTGATCGTGGAGCTGGGCGCCAATGACATGCTGCGCGGCATCGACCCCGCCGAGGTGCGCGCCAATCTCGACGGCATCCTGGCGCAGGCGGCGGATGCGGGGCTGCCGGTGCTGCTGATCGGGTTTTCCGCCCCCGGCAATTACGGACCCGACTACAAGGCGGCCTTCGACGCCATCTATCCCGACCTGGCAGAGGCGCGCGGCGCCGATCTGTTCGCCGATTACTTCGCGCCGCTGCGCGCGGCGGATGACGGCACGCAGGCCGCGCGGGCAAGGCTGCTTCAGGGGGACGGGCTGCATCCCACGGCCGAGGGGATCGGCCTGATCGCGGATGCGCTGGTTCCGCAGGTCGCGGCGCTGGCCGGGCGCGCGGGCGCGGACCAGCCCGGGTGAGACGCCGCGTCACTGGCCTTTCGCGGCCCCGGGACTAGCTTGGCGCCCATGCTGCTGGATGCCCGCGACATCGTGAAGACCTTTCCCGGCGATGCCGGCCTTGTCCCCGTGCTGGACGGCGTGTCGCTGTCGCTGGCGGCGGGCGAGACCATGGCCCTGACCGGCGAGAGCGGGTCGGGCAAGAGCACGCTGCTGACGCTGCTGGCCGGGCTGGACCGCCCCGATGGCGGCACGGTCCTGCTGGAGGGCCGGGACCTGGGCGCCCTGGGCGAGGCCGGTCTGGCACGGATCCGCCGCGGCCGGATCGGGCTGATCTTCCAGCAGTTCAACCTGGTCCCCTCGCTCAGCGCGGGTCAGAACATCGCGCTTCAGGCGCGGCTTGCCGGGCGGCACGATCCGGACTGGTGCGCCGCGCTGGCCTGTCGGCTGGGCCTGGCCCCGCATCTGGGCAAGTATCCCGAGGCGCTCTCGGGCGGGCAGCAGCAGCGCGTCGCCGTCGCCCGGACGCTGGCCGTGCGGCCGCAGGTGATCCTGGCGGATGAACCCACCGGCAACCTCGACGAGGCGACCGGCGATGCGGTTCTGGCCGGGATGCTGGAGCTGGTCGCCGAGACCGGCGCAGGGCTGGTGATGGTCACCCATTCTCCGCGCCTGGCGGCACGGCTGTCGCGGCGGCTGCACCTGGCGCGGGGCCGGCTGGCATGATCGCGGCGGCGGCCATGGCGCTGCTGGCGCATTGGCGGCGCCATCCGGGCCAGGCGGCGACGCTGATCCTCGGCCTGGCCCTGGCCACCGCTTTGTGGACCGGGGTTCAGGCGATCAATGCCGAGGCCCGCGCGGGGTATGACCGGGCGGCGGCGGCGCTGGCGCAGTCGGACCTGCCGCTGATCGTTCCCCGCGGCGGCGATGGCGTGGCGCTGTGCGACTACGTGGCGCTGCGCCGGGCGGGCTGGCAGGTCGCGCCGGTGATCGAGGGCCGCCTTCCCCTGGCCGAAGGCAGCGCGCGGCTGATCGGGCTGGACCCGCTGAGCGCGCCTGCGCTGCCCGGGGGCGATGCGGGGCGCGATCCGGCCGAGGCGCTGCGCGATTTCATCACCCCGCCGGGCGAGATCCGCGGCCATCCCGACACGCTGGCCCTGCTGCCCGACGCGGTGGAGGCGCGGCGCGCGCCCACGCAGGACCTGTCGCCGGGGATGCTGGTTGCCGATATCGGCACGGCGGCGCGGATCCTCGGGATGGAGGACCGGCTGACGCGGCTGCTGCTGCTGGCGCCGCCCACTTCCGGGCGCCCCGCGCTGGAGGATGTGGCGCCGGCCCTGCATCTTGTCCCGCCGCGGACCGGGACGGATATCCGCGGGCTGACCCGCAGTTTCCACCTGAACCTGACGGCCTTCGGGATGCTGTCCTTCGCGGTGGGACTGTTCATCGCCCATGGCGCGATGGGCCTGGCCTTCGAGCAGCGCCGCGGCACGATCCGCACGCTGCGCGCGCTGGGAACGCCGCTGGGGGCCATGGCGGCGGTGCTGAGCGCCGAGGCGCTGGCGCTGGCGCTGATGGCCGGCGGGCTGGGCGTGGCGATGGGATATGCGCTGGCCGGGCTGCTCCTGCCGGATGTGGCGGCGACGCTGCGCGGGCTTTACGGCGCGCCTGTCTCGGGCAGCCTGTCGATCCGCCCCGAATGGTGGGCGGCGGGGCTGGCCATGGCGGTCCTGGGGGCTGCGCTGGCAGCGGGCCGGGGGATCTGGCAGCTGCGCGATCTGCCGGTCCTGGCCGCGGCGCAGCCGCGGGCCTGGGCGCTGGCGCGCGACCGGGGGCAGGCGCGGCTGGC
>NZ_JACVXA010000012.1 GCF_014903745.1 Mangrovicoccus algicola
GGCCCGCCCGCCGCCGCGGGCCTCACCCGGCCGCAGGACCGGGCCGGTCCGGTTCGGGCACCCGCCCCTGCAGCGCCGGTTCGCCCGCGACATGCGCCGCCATGTGATCGACCAGCACCCGCGCCCGCTCCGACAGCAGCCGCCCCGAGGGCCAGACCGCGAAGATCTCGCGCTCGGGTCCGCGCCAGCCGGGCAGCACATGCACCAGCCGCCCGGCGCGGATATCCGCCGCCACCTGCGTCACCGGCAGCAGCGCCAGCCCCAGCCCCTCGCGCGCCAGATGGGTGCCGAGCCCGACATCGTCGAGCCGCGTCGCGGGGCTCAGCGGCGGCGTCACGGCGCGCCCGCCCTCCGCGGGGATCAGCAGCCAGGGCGACACCGCGGCGGTGCCGATGATGCGGTGGCGCTCCAGCGCCGCGGGATCGTCGGGGCAGCCGTGCCGGCGCAGGTAGCCGGGCGCGCCCACGACGATGGTGCAGGTCAGGCCCAGGCGGCGGCGGGTCAGGCCGCTATCGGGCTGCGGCCCGACCCGCAGCGCCAGGTCCGCCCCGGCCTCCACCAGGTTCTCCACCCGGTTCGACAGGCGCAGGTCCAGCTCCACCTCCGGATGGGCCGCGACGAAGGCCGCCCACATCGGCCGCAGGATGTCGACCGACAGGTTGGTCGGCGCCATCACCCGCAGCGGGCCGCGCATCTGGGTCAGGTCGGCCGAGAGACCGCGCAGCGCATGGTCCAGCTGCGCCATCAGCGGCCCGAGGCGGCGCAGATAGGCCTCGCCCTCGCCGGTCAGCGAAAACCGCCGGGCCGAGCGGTGCACGAGGCGGCAGCCCAGCCGCTCCTCCAGCCGCTGCAGCCGCCGCGTGACCGTGGCGGGCGGAAGCCCCAGCCTGCGCGCCGCAAGGGCCAGTCCGCCGGTCTCGGCAATCGCGACGAACAGGGCGACGTCATCCAGCATGATTCCGTTTCCGCAATTAAACTCTGCATATTTCGGCATATAATTGCCGATACGGCATGTCTATCCTCGACTGAACCCCGATGGCTGCCTCTCGCGACAGGGTCCGCGACTGCCAGCCTGCCCGTAAATCCCCGTCGCTGCCCGAGCGGAGTGCCTGCCATGTCCCAACGCCTGATCTTCGCCCTTCTGATGTCGCTGGTGCTCAGCTTCCTGATGACCTTCTTCGTCACCTGGCTGAACCTGGGCTTCGTTCCCGATTTCGTGGCCCGCTGGATGACCGCCTTCCGCATCGGATGGCCCTGCGCGGCGGTGATCTCCTTCCTGTTCGGGCCGATGATCCTGCGCCTGAGCCTGCGGCTGGATGCGCTGGTCCCGGCACGGCAGATGCGCGGCCGCTAGCCCCGCTTGCCTTTCGCCGCCGCGGAAGACAGGGTGCGGACAAGACAGAGCGTGAGAGGTTCCATGTCCCCCCGCAAGATCATCATCGACACCGATCCCGGCCAGGACGATGCCGTGGCCATCCTGCTGGCGCTCGGCTCGCCCGCCGAGATCGAGGTGCTGGGCATCACTGCCGTGGCCGGGAACGTGCCCCTGTCGCGGACCCAGGAAAACGCGCGCAAGGTCTGCGAACTGGCCGGGCGGAGCGATATCCGGGTCTTCGCCGGGGCCGACCGGCCGCTGCTGCTGCCGCCGCGCACGGCCGAGAACGTGCATGGCAAGACCGGGCTGGACGGGATCGAGCTGCCCGCGCCGTCCATGCCGCTGCAGGAGCAGCACGCGGTCGATTTCATCATCGAGACGCTCAGGGCGGAGGCCCCGGGCACGGTGACCCTGTGCCCGCTGGGGCCCCTGACCAACATCGCCACCGCCTTCCGCCGCGCCCCCGACATCGTCGGGCGCGTGCAGGAGATCGTGCTGATGGGCGGGGCCTATTTCGAGGTCGGCAATACCAGCCCGACGGCCGAGTTCAACATCCTCGCCGATCCCCATGCGGCGCATGTGGTCTTCGGTGCGGGCGTGCCGCTGGTGGTGATGCCGCTGGACGTGACCCACAAGGTTCTGACCTCGCCCGCCCGCAACCGGGCCTTCCGCGACCTCGGCACCGCCCCCGGCGAGGCGGTGGCGGCCTGGACCGGGTTCTTCGAACGCTGGGACATGGCGAAATACGGATCCGAAGGGGCCCCGCTGCACGATCCCTGCGTCATCGCCTACCTCATCCGGCCAGAGCTGTTCTCGGGGCGCCACATCAACGTGGAGATCGAGATCGCCTCGCCCCTGACCATGGGCATGACCGTGGCCGACTGGTGGGGCATCTCGGGACGGGCGCCCAATGCGATGTTCATGGGCCAGGCCGATGCGGATGGCTATTACGACCTGCTGACGCAAAGGATCGGCACGCTATGACCCCCGCTGCCCGCGCCGTGCGCCTGATCCTGACCGGCGGCACCCTCGACAAGATCCACGACACCGCCAGCGAGGGCCTGGCCTTCCCCCCCGACGGCGCCAGCCAGGTGCCCGGGCTTCTGGCCGAGGCGCGCTGCCACCATCCGGCAGTGACGGAACTGCTGCAGATGGACAGCCTGGATTTCACCGACACGGAGCGGCAGGCGATCCTCGAGGCCTGCGCCGCGGCCGCCGAGCCCGCGCTGGTCGTCACCCATGGCACCGGCACGATGGGGCAGACCGCGCGGTTCCTCGACGGGCGGCTGCCGGGAAAGACGGTGGTGCTGACCGGGGCGATGCGGCCGTTTTCCTTCGGTCGATCTGACGCGGGCTTCAACCTGGGCGGGGCGATCATCGCCGCGCAATGCCTGCCCGAGGGCGTCTGGGGCGTGATGAACGGCCGCGTCTTTGCCGCCGCAGACCTGGAAAAGAACGTCGCGACCGGGCGTTTCGACGCCTGAGCCGACCAAAACCGGAGGAGATCCGCCATGACCCGAGCCGTCCTGATCGAGAAGACCGAAACCGGACAGAGCAGCGGCCTGCGCGACATCGACCTGCCGCCCCTGGGCCCCGGCGAGGTCGCGGTGGATGTCGCCTTCTCGACGCTGAACTACAAGGATGCGCTGGCGCTGACCGGCGCCTCGCCCGTGGTGCGCCGCTTTCCCATGGTGCCGGGGATCGACTTCGCCGGGGTGGTTGCAGACAGCAACCATGACGGCTGGTCCCCCGGCGACCGGGTGATCCTGACCGGCTGGGGGGTGGGCGAATCTCATTGGGGCGGCCTGGCCGAACGGGCGCATGTCTCCGGCGACTGGCTGGTGCCGCTGCCCGATGGCATGAGCGCGCGCCAGGCGATGGCGCTGGGAACGGCCGGGTTCACCGCCATGCTCTGCGTCGAGGCCCTGGCCCGCCAGGGCGTCACTCCGGCATCGGGCGGCATCGTCGTCACCGGCGCCACAGGCGGCGTGGGCTCGGTCGCGGTCTCGCTGCTGGCAGGGCGCGGATACGAGGTCACGGCCGTCACCGGGCGCGCCGCCGAGGCGGAGTACCTGACATCCCTGGGCGCGACGGAGATCATCGACAGGGTTGAACTGGAGGGCGCGCCGCGGCCGCTGAACAGGGAACGCTGGGCCGGCGGGGTGGATGCCGCCGGCGGCGCGATCCTGGCCAACATGCTGTCGATGATCCGCGCCGACGGGGCGGTCGCCGCCTGCGGCCTCGCCGCGTCGATGGATCTTCCGGCCTCGGTCGCGCCCTTCATCCTGCGCGGCATCACGCTTTGCGGCATCAACAGCGTCACCGTGGCCTCCGCCCCGCGCCGCGCCGCCTGGGAGAAACTGGCCGCCGAGATGGACATGGCGCTGCTGGAGCGGATGAGCAGCGAGCTGCCGCTGGAGGAGGTGCCGGACGCCGGAGAGCGGTTCCTCGCGGGACAGGTGCGCGGCCGGATCGTCGTGCCGGTGGCCCCCGGCCTCGCCTGAGAGTTACCCGCCGGAGACGAAACCGGGCAGGACGGCGACCGTTCCGGATGTGGAATTCGCCGTTCATTTACAGTTTGTTAAGCAAACAAACCCAAGGCCCTCCCGCCGGGATGCCGCCGCGGTCAGACGTTAACAGCCGCAATTTTAGACAAAGGCCGAGGCTTCGTGCAAAATTTCGCGGCCCGTCGCGAAACCGAAGGCACCACCGGCCCGCGACGCTGGCGCCGCCCCGGCGAAAGGCGCAGTCTGGACCTGTCGGCTGAGCGGCGGCGCCCCGGCCCTTCTCCTCCCTTCCCGGCGCGCCGCCGCTTGACCGACACGACACGGACCAGCACAGGCAAACGCCGGAGCAGAAGCAGTCAGGCCCCCCGGGCCGGGTCATTGCTCTGGAAGGCAGGCATTCCATGACAGACATGCACGAACTCGGACGGGAATCCCGGATCGGCGGCACCGGCACCGAAAAGGCGCGCGCGGTCGCCGTGATCGACCTGTCGGATTACGAGGCGCGCAAGGCGGAGATCGCCGACGCGCTGTGGCAGGCGGCCACCGGGCTGGGCCTGTTCCAGGTCACCGGCCACGGCATTCCGCTGGGCCAGATCGAGGAAGCCTTCACGCTGACCGAGGCCTTCTTCTCGCAGCCGACACGCGCCAAGGCCGCGCTGCCGCTGCGCCCCGGCACCAATGCGGGCTGGGAGTTCAAGAGCCAGATCCGGCCCTCCACCGGCACGCCCGACCAGAAGGAAAGCTACCAGATCACCCGGCCGAAGATGGAGGGGCTATGGCCCGATCCCTCGGCCCTCCCCGGATTTCGCGACAGGATGCTGGCCTTCGAGCGGGCCAACTGGAAGGTGGCGATGCGCATCCTCGATGCGTTCGCGCTCAAGCTGGGCTTCGCGCCGGACTTCTTCGCGGCGGCCCATGACCCCGAGAGCCCGGATTACCAGTCGACGCTGCGGCTGATCCACTACCTGCCGATGACCGATGCCCTGCCGGAGGATTTCCGCGGCTGGCGGGCCAGCGCCCATACCGATTTCGACTGCCTCACGCTGCTGCACCAGAAGACCGGACAGGGCGGGCTGCAGATCGCGCCGGGGGCCGAGGCGGAAACCGGCGAATGGACCCCGGTCGAGCCCGTGACCGGCGTCATCACCTGCAATATCGGCGACATGCTGATGCGCTGGTCGGATGACCGGCTGCTGTCCAATCCCCACCGCGTGCGCATGCCGCGGCGCGACGAGTATCTGGGCCCGCGCTATTCCATGCCGTTCTTCGCCCAGGCCAATCGCGATGTCGTGCTGCAGGGCCCCGGGCGGAAATACCCGCCGATCACCGCCGGGGACTATATCGCCGAACGGATCCGCGCGAATTACGACGCGCTCGAGATGAAGAAGGAATGAAGGGACTCCGGCCAAGTCGAGGAACCCGCCGCGGAACCGCCGCAATTGCGCCACGTTGGCTCCCCGATCGCCTGTCAGAACGGCAGGGCAACCGAACGGAGGAGCCGACATGAAGACCGAAACCATCCGCAAGACCGTGATCCCCGCGACGCCCGGCCCGCGCAAGGGCGCCGCGCGGCAGACAGAGCAGCGCCAGATCTTCTTCGACTGGGCGATGATCTGACCGGCCCGCGCCCCCCGCCGGCACCGCCCCGCGGCGGTGCCCGTGCGGGGCGCGGGAACCCGCCCCCCTGTGACGCCGTTGAACGGCAGATGCATTGCAGGGAGACAGGGAAAATGGGATCGTCGCTGATCGCCGACCACGTGGACCAGAATACCAGCCTGACCGAGATTTCCAGCTTCGAGGAATTCCGCGCCTATGTCGTTGCCAACCGCGCCGAGATCGAGCGCAAGCTGGTGCTGACGCTGATGAGCATCCTGATCCGCGAGGCCTGGTATTACTACAAGGAAAAACGCGGGATCTGATCGCGCTTGCGCCTGCGTCGTGTTGCGGCGACACTCTGCCCCGGATGCGGGGAGAGACCATGCCGACGCCGATTTCCAGCCTGCGCAACTTGGGACCCGCGATGGAGACCGCCTTCGCCGCGGCGGGGATCGGCAGCGTCGAGGCGTTGCGCGACCTCGGCACGGATGCGGCCTATGCGAGACTCCTGGAAAACGGCGTGCGGCCGCATTTCATCGGATACTACGTGATCGAGATGGCGCTTCAGGGGCGGCCCTGGAATGACTGCCGGGGTGCCGAGAAGGACGCGCTGCGCGCGCGGTTCGACCGCCTCAAGGCCGCGGCGGCGCCCGGCGAAACGGCAGCGCTGCGCGGGCTGGAGCGCATTCTCGACGAGATCGGCGTCGTCCCGCGCCGGACCTGATCCGGCGCCTCCCCTTCCTTCAGGAAAAAGGGCCGCACCCGGAGGCGCGGCCCTTGATCTGCGGCATTCGGACCGGTGACTCAGCCGACCAGTTCGAGGCCCGAGAAGTAATAGGCGATCTCGACCGCGGCGGTTTCCGGCGCATCGGAGCCATGGACCGAGTTCTCGCCGATCGACAGGGCGAATTCGGCGCGCACGGTGCCTGCGGCGGCTTCGGACGGGTTGGTGGCGCCCATCACTTCGCGGTTCTTCGCGATCGCATCCTCGCCTTCGAGAACCTGCACGACGACCGGCTCGGACGCCATGAATTCGCACAGCTCGTCATAGAACGGACGGTCCTTGTGCACGGCGTAGAAGACACCGGCCTGTGCCTTGGACAGGTGGATGCGCTTTTGCGCGATGATGCGCAGGCCCGCTTCCTCGAACTTGGCATTGATCTTGCCGGTCAGGTTGCGGCGGGTTGCGTCGGGCTTGATGATCGACAGGGTGCGCTCGGTGGCCATTTCTCAGTCCTCGTGGGTTCATGCCGTTCCGTCTGCCCTCAGGGCGCGCGATCCGGCGTCAGCCGGAGATCGACCCGGCCAATATCGCGACGCCCGCTACCACGGGCATGACCGCTTGAAAAGCTCAGATTGACCTTCCCCCGGCAATGCGGCACCAGAGCGCCATGCTGAAAATCGAGCACATCTCCTATTCCGTCGAGGGACGTCCGCTGATCGAGGACGCCTCCGCCACCATCCCCACCGGCCACAAGGTCGGCCTCGTCGGCCGCAACGGCACCGGCAAGACCACGCTGTTCCGGCTGATCCGCGGCGAGCTGACGCTGGAGGGCGGCGCGATCACCCTGCCCTCGCGCTCGCGCATCGGCGGTGTCGCGCAGGAGGTTCCGGCCTCGGCGACCTCGCTTCTGGATACCGTGCTGGCGGCCGATACCGAACGCGCGGCGCTGATGGCCGAGGCCGAGACCGCGACGGATCCGGGCCGCATCGCCGAGGTGCAGACCCGCCTGGCCGATATCGACGCATGGTCGGCGGAAGGCCGCGCCAGCGCGATCCTCAAGGGCCTCGGCTTCGACGACGCCCAGCAGCGCCTGCCCTGTTCGGATTTCTCCGGCGGCTGGCGGATGCGCGTGGCGCTGGCGGGCGTGCTCTTCGCCCAGCCCGACCTGCTGCTGCTGGACGAGCCGACCAACTATCTCGACCTCGAAGGCGCGCTGTGGCTGGAAAGCTATCTCGCCAAATACCCGCATACCGTCATCATCATCTCCCACGATCGCGGGCTTCTGAACCGCGCGGTGGGCGGGATCCTGCATCTGGAGAACCGCCAGATGACCTATTGGCAGGGCAATTACGACAGTTTCGCCCGCCAGCGCGCCGCCGCCCGCGCCGTGCAGGCCGCCGAGGCCAAGAAGCAGGACGCGCGGCGCGCGCATCTCCAGGCGTTCGTCGACCGGTTCAAGGCCAAGGCGTCCAAGGCCAAGCAGGCCCAGAGCCGGGTGAAGCTCTTGGAGAAGATGGAGACGATCTCCACCCCCGAGGAGGCCAAGTCGCGCGCCTTCTCCTTCCCCCAGCCCGACGAGCTGAGCCCGCCGATCATCAATATCGAGGGCGGCGCGGTCGGCTATGACGGGCGCGCGGTGCTGTCGCGGCTGAACCTGCGCATCGACCAGGACGACCGGATCGCGCTTCTCGGCAAGAACGGCCAGGGCAAGTCCACGCTGTCGAAGATGCTGGCCGGGCGGCTGGAGCAGATGGCCGGCAAGATGACCCGGTCGTCCAAGCTGAGGATCGGCTATTTCGCCCAGCACCAGCTGGACGAGCTGGTGCCCGAGGAGACGCCGCTGCAGCACCTGCAGCGCGAGCGCCCGGGCGAGATGCCGGGCAAGCTGCGCGCCCGTCTGGCGGGGTTCGGGCTGATGGCCGACCAGGCCGAGACCGAGGTGCGCCGCCTCTCGGGCGGGCAGAAGGCGCGGCTGTCGCTCTTGCTGGCGACGCTGGACGCGCCGCATATGCTGATCCTCGACGAACCGACCAACCACCTCGACATGGAAAGCCGCGAGGCGCTGGTCGAGGCGCTGTCGGGATATTCCGGCGCGGTGATCCTGGTCAGCCACGACATGCACCTGCTGAGCCTCGTCGCCGACCGTCTGTGGCTGGTCAAGGACGGGGCCGTCGCCCCCTACGAGGAGGACCTGGAGGCCTATCGCGCCTTCGTTCTGACCTCCGACGCGCCGCAGAAACCCGCCGAGGAAAAGCAGAAGGCAAAGCCGAAACGCGCCTCGCGCGACGAGCTTCTGGCGCTGCGCTCGGAGGTCCGCAAATGCGAGACCCGGCTGGAGAAGCTGACCGAGATGCAGGACAAGCTGGCGGCGAAACTGGCCGATCCCGAACTCTACGAACCCGAACGCGCCGGCGACCGCGCCGTATGGCAGAAGAAATACGCCGAGGTGATGGAGGGGATCGACCGCGCCGAAAGCCTGTGGATGGATGCGCAGGACCGGCTGGAGAAGGCGGCGGGCTGAGCCGGATCCGGGTTTCACCGCTTCGTGATCGGCAGGACGGCAACGCCTGCCGGAATCCGTATGCGGGGGAACTGGCCCGGCGCCGCAGACGTAGTATGATGATGCTCATGTCGATGTTTCGCGCCGCGTTCCTTTCGCTCCTGGTGATCGCGCTCCTGCCCTGGGGGACGTGGATCCATGCCGCGCGCGCGGCGGAGGCGGCGCCTTACAGGGTGGCCGCGCCGGAGCGCGCCGAGCCGCGACAGACCATCTCCCCGCGCAGCGCCTCCACGCTGTCGCGATGCCAGATGGCGACGGGGCTGCCGCTGCCCGGCTGCAGCCTCTTCACGGCCGCGCCCGGCGGGGCCGGTCTGCCCGGCTCGCCCGATGCCGCGCAGCCCCGGCCCGCTGCCGGGACGCGCATGGGCGCATTGCACGACCCCGCGGGACCCTTCATCCCGCCCCGGCGCAGCTGATCCGCCGAATGACCCGACATCCAGATCAGTTCACGAGAGACCCGAAAATGCTCACCCGACGTACCTTCCTGGCAACGGGCGCGGCAGCGACGCTGGCCGCCTGTGCCCAACCCGAACAGTTCCAGCCCGTGGCGCAATCGCCCAATTTCCGCGAGGCGACGCCCAAGCTGCCCGATTTCTACGGGCCGGTGGACGACAAGTTCCCCATCCCCGCCGTGCCCGAGGGCGTGGTGCCCCAGCGCCTGTGGCGCCAGGTCGTGGCCAACCCCTTTCCCGAATACGAGAAGGGCACGCTCGTCGTGGACCCGGATGCGGGCTACCTGCACCTGATCCAGGATGACGGCAACGCGCTGCGCTATGGCGCGGGCACGGGCGCGGCAGGCCGCGAATGGGATGGCGGCGCCGTGGTGCAGTTCACCCGCTCCTGGCCGCGCTGGAACCCCCCGGACGAGCTGATCGCCCGCAACCCCAAATGGGCGCCCTATTCCATCGCCAATGGCGGCATGGATGGCGGGCCGGGCAATCCGCTGGGCGCGCGGGCGCTCTACCTGTTCCAGAACGGCGTCGACACGCTGTACCGCATCCATGGCGGCTGCGAGCCCGAATATCTGGGCAAGGCCGTGTCCTCGGGCTGCATCCGGCTTCTGGACCAGGACGCGATCGACCTGGAGAAGCGCGTCACCTCCAAGGCCCGGGTGGTGGTGCTGCCCTCCTACAAGACCGGCATCGACGTTCCGGTCTACTGAGCCATCGCCGCCGCCCGGTCTTGCGCCCGGGCGGTGCCGCGTCTTGACACGGGCCGCCCCGGCGGGAAGTCTGGCCCGGAAGACGACCGGATGGATCCCCAGATGTCAGCCCCGTTCTCTCCTGCCGGAAACGCCCCGCCCCGCGGCGTGCTCCTCGCGGTCTGCGACCGCGGCGAAGGCCGGGGCGCAGCCGGGACCGGGCCCGTCGCGCGAACGGGCGCGCCGGGATCGATGTCGCCGAAATGGATCCTGCGGGATCTTCCGCGCCCCCCCGGTCCGGCCCGGGACCGGACCGGGTCCGCCCTGCCGCGCACGGGCGGGGCCTGAAGCCCGATGGATCCGGCAACCTTCCTGGCCGCCTTCACGACGCTGTTCGTGATGATCGACCCCGTGGGGCTGGCCCCGATCTTCGTGGCGCTGACCGACGGGATGGACCGCACGCACCGGCTGCGCGTGGGGGCACGGGCCTGCGCCATCGGGCTTGGCATCCTCGCGGCCTTCGCGCTGATCGGCATGCCGATCCTGGAAACGGTGGGGATCACCCTGCCCGCCTTCCGCATCGCCGGCGGGATCCTGCTGTTCCTGATCGCCATGGAGATGCTGTTCGAGCGCCGCACCCGCCGCCGCGAGGACAAAGAGGAGGAGGCGCCCGACGACCCTTCGGTCTTTCCGATCGCCACGCCCTTCATCGCCGGCCCCGGGGCGCTGGCGGCCACCGTTCTGCTGACCACCGGCGCAGATGCGGGATGGCAGGCAACGGCGACGGTGATCGCCGCGCAGGTTGCCGTCGTGGCGATCGTGATGGCCTTCTTCTCGATGGCGGGGCCGCTGGGGCGGCTGCTGGGACGCACCGGCATCATGGTGGTCACGCGGCTTCTGGGGATGCTGCTGGCGGCGCTTTCCGTGCAATTCGTCCTGGACGGGCTGCGCCTTGCCGGCATCGCCGGGGCCGCATCGCGATGATCGGCGGCCGGGCCCTCGCGCATGGGGGCCCCGGCCCATATATCGGCCATGCACCGTGAAGGGATATCCATGACCGAAGACCAGATCGCCCATCTTGCCCGCCACCTGCTGATCCTCGGGGTGATCGGCGGCGCGCTGCTCCTGGCCTTCCGGGGGCGGATGCTGCAGGCGCTGCGGCTGGGGGTGATCTGGGGGCTCCTGTTCCTGGCCGTGACGCTGGGCTATGCGCTGTGGAAGGATGTCGGGAACGGGCGGATGCAGAGCCAGGTCTTCACCAGCACCGGCGAGATCTCGGTGCCGCGCGGGCCGGACGGGCATTACCACCTGACCATGCGCATCGACGGCACGCCGGTGCGCTTCATCGTCGATACCGGCGCCACCGACATCGTGCTGAGCCGCGAGGATGCCCGCCGCATCGGCATCGATCCCGACAGCCTGGCCTTCTTCGGCAGCGCCCAGACCGCGAATGGCACGGTCCAGACCGCCCGCATCGTGCTGGGCGAGGTGCAGATCGGCGAGATCGCCGACCGCAACGTGCCCGCGCGGGTGAATGGCGGCGACATGGCCGGGTCGCTGCTGGGGATGCGCTATCTCGAAAGCTTCGCCGCCATCGAGATCCGCGACGGGCGGATGACCCTGACGCGCTGATCCCGGCTCAGCCGGGACGCACCGGCCCGGAACAGGGACAGCCCGAGATCGCGTTCGACGGGCAGCGCGCCGACAATCCGCAGCAGCGCAGCCCGTTGGCCATCACGCAGCAGCAGGTTCCCGCGGCGGCATCGCACGGGGCTGCCCCGGCCAGCGGCCCGGCCGCGCCCCCGGCTGCCAGGGACAGGACAAGCGCAAGCGCGGCAAGGGGACGATGCATGGCGGACCTCATCCGTTCGGCCGGAAATCGGCATCATAGTCGAAGGCGGCCGCCAGCAGCAGATGGACGAAGAAATCGCGCATCTGCGGCCGTTCCTGCGGCGGATAGTATTCCAGCAGCTGCTTGATCTGCGGCATGTCCTTCGAGACCACCTCGCGCAGCGCATCGCGCCAGGTGAAATAGCCGATGTGATCGGGCACGCGCCAGAACCGCCCCGTGCGCATCAGCGCGACGACATCCGCGGGCTGGTAGGACAGGTTGCCGTTGCGGCTGAAATAGCGCCGCGACAGCGTTTCCCCGGCATCGAGGATCTCGTATCCGTCGGTGAGGCTGTGATAGAACAGCGTGATCGAGGCCGGGGTCTGGGGGATGCCCGCCTCGCTGCACTGCACGCGCGAGATGATGTCGAAGACCCAGAGCCGCTCCTGTTCGTCCTCCAGCGGGATCGGATGCACGAAATAGGTGCTGTAGGCGAGAAAGACATCCGCGGGGATGGTCGTGCGGTATTTCTCGTTGCGCTCGCGCGCAGCATCGACCGACAGCGTCAGCGCCTCCACCGGCAGCACCGCGCCCAGGTCGAAGCCCGCGCCGCCGCCCAGCGTCAGGCTGTTGGTCTCCTCGATCACCTGGCCGCAGGGCTTCTCGGATCCCAGCCGCAGCTGGATGATGTCGCGCAGCCCGTCCGCGATCCGCGCGGCATCGATCTGCGCCTTGTCGAATTCGCGCGAGCTCTCGCCGAAGCGCCGATGGAACGACCCCCAGAGCCCGTCGCCGAACCGCGCCTCCGCCCAGGCGGTATCGACGATCTTGAAGACCGAAAGCGCGGCCGGTCCGCCATCGGAGGGCGTCATCTCGCTGCATAGCGACAGCCAGACCCGGCGCGGCTGGTGGCGCGTCCCGCCGCCCTTCCATGCCGTGACCTGGAAGGGCGCGCAGACAGTCCTCATCGCCTCCTCGCGCGCGGCATCGTCGGCAAAGCGCACCGGCGGGGCCATCGGGTCGCGCATCAGCCTGCGGTACTCCTCCAGCGGCTGGCGGGCCCCGTCATTCTGGCTGCCGACGGAGGCATAGCCGCCGAAGGCCGATATGTCGTAACGGCATTCGGCCGAGGGACAGGGCATCTCGATGCCATCGGCCACCGGCGCCACCAGATTGCCGCGGCAGCTGTCCTCGTGGTTGCACATCCAGGCCTTGGCCGCGGAATCCGGCAGCAGGTAGGTGGTATTGACGGCAATCGGCGCCATGTCCTCCAGCGGCAGCACCTTGCGATGGCCATATTCGGTCTCGACCAGCACCGGGGTGCCGCGATGGTAATTGGGCAGATCCAGCTGGCGCAGCGGCTTCACCACGATGCCGATGGGATAGTATTCCTGCATCTCGTGGCCGAAGCGGCCGCAGGTCAGCCCGTCGAACTGGCCGAAACGCGTGGTGAACCAATATTTGCTATCGCTGATCCGCGACGGTTCGCTGCTGTCCTCGCGCCGGAACAGGTCGAACAGGCTGCTGAACCGGACCGAGAGCACGGGGGCATCGCCCTCTTCCCGGATCTCGACAAGATCGGCGCAATAGCTGGCCGCCCGCGCCGCGGCGGGCAGTCCCGCGCCGGAACCGAGCGCCGCCATCAGGAGAAGAAGGCGCAACGCGGTGACGGCAAATCCCATGGGCGACGGGGTCCCTTCTGCGGTTCAAATGAACGGGCGGCACGCCCTGCGACGGGTCATGCCGGAAAATCTTCCCCAACGTTAACGCAAATCCGATGGGCGGCGAAGCCTTTTGTCCCCGGCTGCCGGAAAACCGCACCCGCGCCGCGCTCAGCCGCGATCGGCGGTGCTCATCCGTTTCTGCCAGCGGCCGTCTTCCTCGGCCCAGTATTCGGCCACAACCCCGGCCGATGTCAGCGCGCGCCACTGGCCCCGCGCCGCGGTCAGCTGCATCTGGTCCTGCCCGTCGAAGAGGATGCAGACCCGTTCCAGCACCGCCGCCTCGGCGGGATCGATTTCGGCGGAATCGATGGCCATGACGCAGGCCGCGTCCGGACGCGCCGTCGCGGCGGTGGTCAGCAGCACGGGCTGGCGGGCGTCATGCGCGCCGCCCTCCAGCCCGTGCGGCAGGAACCCCGCCTCCGGTCCCAGCCAAAGCGCGGCATCCAGCCGCTCCAGCCGGGCCGCGTCGCGACCGCGCAGATCCACCTTCCAGCCGGCGTCCAGCGCGCGCTCCAGCAGGCGCGGCAGGGTCGCCTCCAGCGAAATGCCGCCCAGCTGGTAGAACATCGCGCGGCCCATCGGATCAGCCCTCGAACCGGTCCCGGATCAGCCGGTCCAGCGCCAGCACGCCCCAGCCGGTGCAGCCCCTGGGCGACAGGACCGTGTCGGTCTTCACCGCAGCCACCCCGGCGATGTCCAGGTGGATCCAGGGCGTGCCCTCCCTGACGAAGCGCTGCAGGAACTGCGCCGCCGTGACCGAGCCTGCCGCGCGCCCGGCGGAGTTCTTGATATCGGCGATGGACGACTTGATCATCCGGTCATAGCCCGGGCCCAGCGGCATCCGCCAGGCGCCCTCGCCCTCGGCCGCCGCGGCGGCCAGGAAGGACCCGGCAAATCCGTCATCATTCGAATAGACCGCCGCCATTTCATGTCCCAGCGCGACGACCGCCGCGCCGGTCAGCGTCGCCAGGTCGACGATCGCGGCGGGTTTGTAGGCCTCCTGCGCGTGCCAGAGCACATCGGCCAGCACCAGCCGCCCCTCGGCATCGGTATTGTTGATCTCGACCGTGTCGCCCTTCATCGAGCGCACGACATCGCCCGGACGGGTCGCCATATGCGAGGGCATGTTCTCCACCAGCCCGACCAGGCCGATGACATTCGCCCCGGCCTGGCGCAGCGCCAGCGCCCGCATGACGCCCGCGACGACGCCCGCGCCGCCCATGTCCATGGTCATCTCTTCCATGCCCTGCGCGGGTTTCAGCGAGATGCCGCCGGTATCGAAGACGACCCCCTTGCCCACCAGCGCCAGCGGCGCCTCCTCGCCACCGCCGTTCCAGCGCATGACGACCACGCGCGAGGGGCTGGCCGAGCCCTGGCCCACCGCCAGGACCAGCCGCATGCCCAGCCGCGCCAGATCCTCCTCGCCGAGGATCTCGACCTCCAGCCCCAGTTCCTGCATCGCGGCCAGCTGCGCGGCGAAATCAAGGGTTCCCAGCACATTGGCCGGGGCAGAGGTCAGGTCGCGCGCGAAGAACACGCCTTCGCACAGGGCTGCCTGATCCTTCGCCGCCGCGGCGACCGCCTCGGGGCGGGAGACCATGACGGTGACGGCGCCCTCGGGATCGGCGGGCTTGCTCTTCATGTCGCTGTAGCCATAGCTGCGCAGCGCCAGGGCAAAGGCGATCTCGGCGGCATTGGCGATGGCCCCCGCCAGCACCAGCACCGGCTTGCCGCCCTTGGCGCGGGCGATGGCGGAGCCCGCCGCGCGGGCCTCCTCGGGACGCGGGCGGCGGCCCAGCTTGACCACCTGCAGCGCGCTGGCGCGCATCCCCGCGGGAAAGCCCATCTCCAGCGCCTCGCCCGGCGACAGCGCCTCGAAGGCGGGGCTGGCGACGGCGCGTTCCAACGCGCCGCGGCAGAGCCGGTTGACCCGGCGCCCCGGCTGGTCCAGACGGCCATCGGCGGTGACGAAGGTCACGACGCGTCCCTCGAACGTGGCAGCAGTGTCCAGATCGGTCTCTTGGAAATGGATGTTTACAGGTGTCGTCATCGGATGCCCTTCGTCAGTCGGGCGAACCCTAGCCCGCGTCGCCGGGATTGGCCAGTTAGGAGTTTTCCCTGCCCGCGCCTTCCTGTAGGTTGCGGAAAACACGGCGGAACGGGGAACGGGCATGGGCAGATTTGACAGATACCTGCTGTCACAGCTCATGCTGGTCTTCGGCTTCTTCGCGCTGGTCCTGGTCGGGGTCTACTGGATCAACCGCGCCGTCATCCTGGTCGACCAGTTCATGGGCGCGGGCAGTTCCGGCATCCTGGTGCTGGAACTCACGCTGCTGACCCTGCCCACCCTGGTCAAGCTGGTGCTGCCCATCGCCGCCTTCCTGGCCGTGCTGCAGGTCGCCAACCGGCTTTATTCTGACAGCGAACTGGTGGTGGTGCAGGCGACGGGATTCTCGGGCTTCCGCCTGGCGCGCCCGGTTCTGGTCTTCGGCTGCATCGCGGGTCTGCTGATCGGGGTGCTGGCGCATGTGCTGGTGCCGGTCTCCATGGCGCGGCTGAACGACAAGGAGGCGGCGCTGACCGATGCGGCCTCCTCGCGGCTGCTGGTGCCCGGCAGCTTCCAGCATCCGGTCAGCGGCGTGACCATCTACGTGCGCGAGATCGATCCCGCCGGCACCATCCTCGGGCTGATGCTCTCGGACCGGCGCGATCCGGACCAGGCCGTCACCTATACCGCCGAGAAGGCCCTGTTCCTGCGCGACGAGGGCGGGCCGAAACTGGTGATGCTGGACGGCATGGCGCAGAGCCTGGATCAGCAGACCGGCCGCCTGTCCATCACCCGCTTCACCGATTTCACCTTCGCGGTGGACAGCATGATCGGCGCGCCCCGCGACCGGCGGCTGGACCCGCGCCAGGTCGCGACCCCCGCGCTTCTGGCCGCCTCGCCCGCGCTGCAGGAAGAGACCCGGCGCGACGCCACCTGGCTGCGCCGCGAGGCGCATATGCGCCTGGCCGAAAGCACGCTGGCACCGATGCTGTGCGTGATGGGATTCGCCGCGCTGCTGATCGGCACGTTCAGCCGGTTCGGGCTGTGGCGGCAGATCACGCTGGCCGTCGGGCTGGTGGTGGTGGTCAAGCTGATCGACAATGCCGCCGCCGACCTGGCCAAGTCCGCCCCCGCGGCCTGGCCGGTGATCTACCTGCCCTCGCTGCTGGCCGGGGCGATCGCCGCGCTGCTGCTCTGGCTGGGCGGCGGGCGGCTGCATGCGCTGAGCCTGGCGCTGCGCGGACGGAGGCGCGCCGGATGATCCTGCATCTCTATTTCGCCCGGAAATACCTGTCGATCTTCACGATGATCCTGGGCGGGTTCACGATCTTCATCTGGCTGGTCGAACTGCTGGAGCATATCCGCCGCTACGATGCGGGCGAGATGGGATTCCTGCGGCTGAGCTACCTGGCGGCGCTGCACCTGCCCGAGGTGCTGTACCAGGTGCTGACCCTCGTCGTCTTGCTCTCGACGATCACGATGTTCATCACGCTGGCGCGCACCTCCGAGCTGGTCATCACCCGCGCGACCGGGCGCTCCGCGCTGCGCAGCCTGGCCTCGCCCGCGATCACCGCCTTCGTGCTGGGCTGCCTGGTGGTGTCGCTGGCCAATCCGCTGGTGGCGCTGTCCTCCAAGGCCTATGAACGCGCCATCGACGGCGACGGGGGCCGCGTCTTGTCGGTCAGCAAGGAGGGGCTGTGGCTGCGCCAGGGCGTGGATGACAACCAGACCGCGATCCGCGCGGCGCGCACCAATCTCGACGGCACCGTCCTTTACGACACGGATTTCTACGGGTTCGACCCCGAGGGGACGCCGATTTTCCGCATCCAGGCGGCGGAGGCGGCGCTGACCCCCGACGGGTGGCAGCTGTCGCAGGCCAAGATCTGGGACCTGGCGCAGGACGAGATCCCCGAGGCCGGCGCGCGGCAGCTGGACAGCTACCTGCTGCCCTCCGAGCTGACGCCCGACCAGATCCGCGACAGTTTCGGAACGCCCTCCTCCATCTCCATCTGGGCGCTGCCCGCCTTCATCTCCCAGCTTGAAAACGCCGGATTTTCCGCGCGCACGCACATGGTCTGGCTGCAGGCCGAGCTGGCGCGGCCGCTCAGCTTCGTCGCCATGGTCTTCATCGGCGCGGTCTTCACGCTGCGCCATACGCGGATGGGGCGCACCGGGCTGATGGTGCTGCTGGCGGTCCTGTCCGGTTTCCTCGTCTACTTCATCGCCAACCTGACCCAGCTGATGGGCCAGAACGGCCAGATTCCGGTGCCCTTCGCGGTCTGGAGCCCTTCCATTGCCGCGATCTGCCTGGCGCTCGCGGCGCTATTGCATTTCGAGGACGGATGAGCCTGATCCCCGCCCCCCGCCGAAACCGCTTCATCGCCGCGCTGCTGGTCAGTTTCGGCATCGGGCTTGCCCTGCCTGCCGCCGCCCAGGAGGGGCCGGTCACGCTGGTCGCGGATCAGGTCATCGTGGAGTCGCAGTCGGTGCTGATCGCCGAGGGCTCGGTCGAGGTCTTCTCGGAAGGCCGGCACATGCGTGCCACGCGGCTGGTCTACGACCAGGACAGTGACCGGCTGAGCGTCGAGGGTCCCATCACGCTGACGGAGGGCGAGGACACGGTCGTGCTGGCCGATGCCGCCGAGCTGAGCACCGATCTGCGCGAGGGCATCATCGAGGGGGTGCGCGTGATCCTCGGCCAGCAGGTGCAGATCGCCGCCAGTTCCGCGCAGCGCCAGCAGGGCCGGTTCACCGACCTGCGCGACACGGTGGCGACCAGCTGCGAGGTCTGTTCCCCGGGCGAGGAGCCGCTGTGGCACATCCGGGCGCAGCGGGTCATCCATGACGAGGAACGCAAGCGGATCTATTTCCAGCACGCGCAGTTCCGCGTCCTGGGCGTTCCCGTCGCCTATCTGCCCGCCATGTCCGTGCCCACGCCGGACGTGACCCGGGCGGCCGGGTTCCTCGTGCCCTCGGTCGAAAGCGACGACCTCTACGGCAGCGGCCTGCGCCTGCCCTATTTCGTGCCGCTGGGCGATCATGCCGACCTGACCTTCGCGCCCTTCCTCGCGGTCGATCCCAATGGCGACACGACCGAAACGCTGGAGATGCGCTATCGCCAAGCCTTCACCGCCGGCGATATCGGCTTCGAGGGGGCGGTGACGCAGGACGACCAGGATCACGGCACTCGCGGCTACCTGTTCGGCTCGGGCGCCTTCGACCTGCCCTGGCAGACCGAGCTGACCTTCGGCATCCAGCTTGTCACCGACGAGGATTACCTCAGCGACTACGACTATGCAGGCGACGACCGGCTGAGCAATTCGCTGGGCCTGCTGCGGGTGGTCGGCGACAGCCGCTTCGAGGCGGAGCTGGTCACCTTCAACACGCTGCGCGACGACGAGGACAACGACACCATTCCCACGCTGGCCGGCGATGCGCGCTATGACCGGCGCTGGCAGCCCGCGATGCTGCCGGGCTATCTGGACCTGGCGCTGATCGGGCATGGCCATGAACGCAGTTCCGACGAGGACGGCACCGGGCGCGACATGGCCCAGGCGCGCGGCTTCCTGCGCTGGGGCGATGTCGTCACCGCCGGGCCGGGGATCCGCCTCTCGGGCGACCTGCGCGCCATCGCCGATGCCAAGCATATCGTGCAGGACAGCCGGTACGAGACCTTCCAGACGGCGCTGACCCCCGGCGCCTCGGTCGGGGCCTCGCTGCCCATGGCCAAGAGCGGGCGCAACGGCGTGTCCTACCTGCTGGAGCCGATGGCCCAGGCGGTCTGGGTCGGCGACTATGACATAGACAGCCCCAATGACGACAGCACCCAGCCTGCCTTCGACGCGGGCAACCTGCTGGGCTATCAGCGCTATCCGGGGCTGGACCGGGTCGAGGACGGGTTCCGCACCAACCTGGCCCTGCGCTGGCAGCGCCTGTCCCCCGAGGGATGGTCGCTGGGCCTGACCTTCGGGCGGATCCTGCGCGGCACGGATGCGGGCTATTCCCCCGGGACCGGGCTGGGCGGGGTGAGTTCGGACTGGCTGACCCAGGTCGACCTGGATGTCGGCGGCCTGACCCTGCGCAACCTGGCCCTGATCTCCGACGATGGCAGCTTCACGCTGAACGAGGCGCGGGTGAACTACACCTGGGACGACCTGGAGGTCGACCTGGGCTATGTCTGGCAGATCGAGGACGAGGATCTGAACCAGGACGAGGATCTGGGCGAAATCACCTTCGACGGCAGCTACCGCTTCAACGACACCTGGTCCTCGACGCTGTACCTGCGGCGCGACATGATCTCGGAGCAGACGACGCGGGCCAATCTCGGCGTCGCCTGGCAGAACGAATGCGTCAAGGTTGACGTTTCCGGCGGCCGCCGGTTTAAGAGCAGCGGCTCCGGACCGACCTATTCCTACGGCCTGATGGTGACCTTGAACGGGTTCGGCAACGGTGGATCCGGCACGAAGCGCGCAGGCCGGTGTTCTTGATGAGGAAGAGCGTATGCTGAAGACTATCCTGCAGGGCGTCCGCTGGATGCTGGTGCTTTGCCTGGGCTGGACCGCCCTGCCCGCCGCCGCGCAATCGCCCTTCGACGCGGTCGTGCGCGTCAATGAAAGCGTCATCACCCGCTTCGAGATCGACCAGCGGCTGAAATTCCTGACCCTTCTGCGCCAGCCGGGCGTCAATCGCGAAGGCGTGATCGACTCGCTGATCGACGAGCGGCTGCAGATGGCCGAGGCACGGCGGCTGGGCCAGGAATTGACCGAGGACCAGACCGAGCAGGCGATGGCCGAATTCGCCGCGCGCGCCAATCTGGGCCCCGAGGAATTCATCGCCGCGATCGGCCAGGAAGGCGTCGCGCCGGAGACCTTCCGCGATTTCGTCCGCTCCGGCGCCGCCTGGCGCGAAGTGGTGCGCCAGCGCTTCTCGCGCCAGGCGCGGGTCTCCGACGAGGAAATCGACCGCGCCATCGCGCTCGGCACGGGCCAGGGCACCGTGCAGGTCCAGCTGGCCGAGATCGTCCTGCCGCTGATGCCCGAGACCGCGGGCGAGGTGCGGTTCCAGGCCGAGGCGATCCAGCAGATGAACAGCTTCGGCGAATTCTCGCAGGCCGCGCGCGACATGTCGGCCTCCTCCTCGGGCGAGCAGGGCGGCGCGCTCGGCTGGGTGCCGCTGTCGGATCTGCCCGAGCAGATCGCCCCGCTATTCCTGTCGATGGCGCCGGGCGATGTCACCCCGCCGCTGCCGCTGCCCAATGTCAATGCCATCGCCCTGTTCCAGCTGCGCGGCATCCGCGATTCCCGTCCCGGCGTGATGCAGAATGTCGAACTGGACTACCTGGTGGTGCGAACCGCCCAGGGCGCCGCCGCGACCGAAATGGCACGGGTCAAGCCGCTGATCAGCACCTGCGGCACGCTTTACACCCATGTCGCCCAGGGCAACCGGATCGAGGAAGTGACCGGCCCCCGCGCCGAGACCGCCGCGGGGATCCGCGCCGCCATCGACACGCTGGACCCGCTGGAGATGACCGTCCTTCCGGGGAATTCCGCCTTCGTCATGCTGTGCGGCCGCACGCCGATCCCCGGCGCGGATCTCAGCCGCGACGACCTGCAGCGGCGGCTGTTCCAGCGCAAGCTGGAGAGCCTGGCCGATGGCTACCTGGCGGAACTGCGCGCCAACGCCTTCGTCGAGCGCAGCTGATGGCCCCCCGCCCGCTGGCCCCGATCGCGCTGACCTGCGGCGAACCTGCGGGCGTGGGTCCCGAGCTTGCGCTTCTGGCATCCGCCCGGCTGGGCACGACGCTGCCCTTCTTCTGGATCGGCGATCCCCGCCACCTGCCCGAAGGCGCGCGCTGGCACGAGATCGCCAGCCCCGCCGAGGCGGCCGAGCCCGGCGACAGCCTGGCCGTGCTGCGCCATGATTTCGCCGGTGCCGCCACCCCCGGCATCCCCGACCCCGCCAATGCGCAGGGCGTGATCGAGGTGATCGCCCGGGCGGTGCGCCTGGTCATGGACGGCACGGCCGGGGCGGTCTGCACGCTGCCCATTCACAAGAAGGCGCTGAAGGACGGGGCGGGATTCACCTTTCCCGGCCATACCGAGTATCTCGCGCATCTCGCGGGGGTCGACCGCGTGGTGATGATGCTGGCCGCCCCGGATCTGCGCGTCGTCCCGGCCACCATCCACGTGCCGCTGTCCGAGGTGCCCGGCCTGCTGACCGCCCCGCTTCTGGAAGAGACGATCCGCATCGCCCGCGACGCGCTGCGCCGCGATTTCGGCATCGCCCATCCCCGCCTTGCCGTGGCCGGACTGAACCCCCATGCCGGCGAAGGCGGCGCCATGGGCCGCGAGGAGATCGAGATGATCGCGCCGCTTCTGGACCGGCTGCGGGGCGAGGGGATCGACCTTGCCGGCCCCGCCTCCGCCGACACGATGTTCCACCCCGAGGCCCGGGCGCGCTATGACGCGGCGATCTGCATGTATCACGACCAGGCCCTGATCCCGATCAAGACGGTGGATTTCGCCGGCGGGGTCAATGTCACGCTGGGGCTGCCCTTCATCCGCACCTCGCCCGATCACGGCACCGCCTTCGACATCGCGGGCCAGGGCCGGGCCGATCCCAGTTCGACCATCGCGGCGCTGCGGCTGGCGGCCGAGATGGCCGCCGCGAGGGCGGGCGCATGAGCGGCATCGACGCCCTGCCGCCCCTGCGCGAGGTGATCGCCGAGCACGGTCTTTCGGCGCGCAAGTCGCTGGGCCAGAACTTCCTGCTGGACCTGAACCTGACGGCCAAGATCGCGCGTTCCGCGGGCGACCTGACCGGCTGCGACGTGCTGGAGATCGGCCCCGGCCCCGGCGGGCTGACCCGCGGATTGCTGGCCATGGGCGCCCGCCGCGTCGTGGCGATCGAGAAGGACACCCGCTGCCTGCCCGCGCTGGAGCAGATCGCCGCCGCCTATCCCGGTCGGCTGGAGATCATCCCGGGCGACGCGCTGGAGGTCGACTGGGCGGCGCATCTGAACGGCCCCATCCGGGTCTGCGCCAACCTGCCCTACAATGTCGGCACGGAACTTCTGGTGCGCTGGCTGACGCCCGAGACCTGGCCGCCCCTGTGGCAGAGCCTGACGCTGATGTTCCAGCGCGAGGTGGCCGAACGCATCGTCGCGGCGCCGGGATCCAAGGCCTATGGCCGCCTCGCGCTGCTGGCCCAGTGGCGCGCCGAGGCGCGGATCGTCATGGACCTGCCCGCGCGCGCCTTCACCCCGCCGCCCAAGGTGAACTCGGCCGTGGTGCATGTCACCGCCCTGCCCGAGCCGCGCTTTCCCGCGCCTGCCGAGGGACTGTCGAAGGTCGTCGCCGCCGCCTTCAACCAGCGCCGCAAGATGCTCCGCTCGTCGCTGAAAGGTTACGGACCGGGGATCGAGGCGAAGCTGGAAGAGGCCGGGATCGACCCGACCGCGCGCGCCGAGACCGTGTCGCTGGAACGGTTTTGCGCCCTGGCCCGCGCGCTGGACTGAGCCTGCGATGCCGCGCGTCACAGGATGCGCGTCACCTCGCCCTGCACGCCCAGCCAGGCGCCCTCCTGCAGCGCCAGGCCCAGCACCCGGTCGGGATTGGTGGGCGGCGGCATGTCCACCCCGTCGAGGCGGGCGAACCCGAACCGTCGGTAATAGGGTTCATCGCCCACCAGCATCACCCGGTGCCATCCCAGCCGCCTTGCCCGCCCGAGGCTCTCGGTCATCAGCAGCGCGCCCAGACCCTCTCCCTGGCGGGTGGGATGGACCGCCACCGGCCCCAGAAGCAGCGCCCGCGTGCCGCCCACCAGCACCGGCCAGAAGCGGATCGCGCCTGCCAGGATGTCGTCATCGTCGCGCGCGGCCAGGCACAGCTCGGCCACTTTCGGCACCCCCTCGCGCAGGCGGTAGGAGGACAGCGCCTCGCGCCCCGGGGCGAAGCATGTGTCATAGAGCCATTCGACCTCGTCATGATCCCGTGAAGTCTCGGGCTCGATATGAAACACCGGCACGCACCCCTTTCCAGTCGTCCGGCCGCGCCCTATCACAGGTCGGGAAGCCGACGGAAGACCCGGAGTAGCACAGTGTTCTACCGCCCCGAAGACGGCCACGGCCTGCCGCACAACCCGTTCAACGCGCTGATCGCGCCGCGGCCGATCGGCTGGATCTCCAGCCGCGGGGCGGATGGACGTGCCAACCTCGCCCCCTATTCCTTCTTCAATGCCGTTGCCTATGTGCCGCCGCAGGTGATGTTCGCCTCCACCGGCGCCAAGCCCGACCGCGACGGCACCAAGGACAGCCAGGCCAATATCCGCGAGACCGGCGTCTTCTGTGTCAACATCGTCTCCTGGGATCTGCGGGAGGCGATGAACGCGACCTCTGCCGCGCTGCCCGCGGGCGAGAGCGAATTCGACCGCGCCGGGCTGGAGACCGCGCCCTGCGACACGATCGACTGTCTGCGCGTGGCGGCAGCGCCCGCCGCGCTGGAATGCCGTGTGACGCAGGTGCTGACCCTTGCAGGGGCGGCGAATGCGGCGGTCTTCGGCGAGGTGACGGGCATCCATATCCGCGACGAGTTCCTGCGCGACGGACGGTTCGACGTGGCGGCGGCGGGGCTTCTGGCGCGGCTGGGCTATCGCGACTACCTGGTGGTGCGCGACCTCTTCGCGCTGGCGCGGCCCGACGATCGCGGCTGAGCCGGCCGCCTGCGGCGGTTTGCGCGCGCCCGCGCGGGACGGCGGGCTTGAGCCGGATGCGAGGCTCTGCCACCCATGGGCAGGCAGCATCGGAGACAGGCCCATGACGGACACCATGATCGGCGTGATCGGCGGCAGCGGGCTCTACCAGATCGACGGGCTGGAAGACGCGGCCTGGACCGAGATGGCCACCCCCTGGGGGGCGCCTTCGGACGCGATCCTGACCGGGCGGCTGGGCGGGGTTCCGATGGCCTTCCTGCCCCGCCATGGCCGCGGCCATGTCCATGCGCCCTCCGCCGTGCCCTATCGCGCCAATATCGACGCGCTCAAACGGCTGGGCGTGACCGATCTGGTCAGCGTCTCGGCCTGCGGGTCGTTCCGCGAGGAGATGGCGCCGGGGGATTTCGTCATCGTCGACCAGTTTATCGACCGCACCGTCGGGCGCGAGGCCTCGTTCTTCGGGACCGGCTGCGTCGCGCATGTGTCGCTGGCGCATCCCACCTGCCCGCGGCTGGGCGCCGCCTGCGCCGCAGCGGCCGCCGCCGAGGGCATCACCGTGCATGATGGCGGCACCTACCTGGCCATGGAAGGCCCGCAATTCAGCACGATGGCGGAATCGCGGATGTATCGCGACGCCTGGGGCTGCGACGTGATCGGCATGACCAACATGCCCGAGGCCCGGCTCGCCCGCGAGGCGGAGCTGTGCTATGCTTCCGTCGCGATGATCACCGATTACGACAGCTGGCATCCCGATCACGGCGCCGTGGAGATCACCGACATCATCCGCACCCTGGCCGGAAACGCGGACAAGGCCCGGGGCCTGGTGGCGCGCCTGCCCGGGATCCTGGGGCCTGCCCGCGATGCCTGCCCGCATGGCTGCGACCGCGCGCTGGAGCACGCGATCCTGACCGCCCCGGCGGCGCGCGACCCCGCCCTGCTGGCGCGGCTCGACGCCGTGGCGGGCCGCATCCTGACTGCCTGATCCCGCACGGAGCCCCGCCTTGGACGACATCAAGCAACATATCCGCACCATCCCCGATTTCCCGCAAAAGGGCATCCTGTTCCGCGACGTGACCACGCTCTTTGCCCATCCGGCGGGGCTGCGCATGGCGGTGGACGGGCTGCTGACGCCCTGGGTCGGCGCGCGCATCGACGCGGTGGTCGGGCTGGAGGCGCGCGGCTTCATCCTGGGCGGCGCGGTGGCGCATCAGCTCGGCTGCGGCTTCGTTCCCGTGCGCAAGAAGGGCAAGCTGCCCGCCGCCACCCATGCGCAGGATTACGCGCTGGAATACGGCACCGCGACGGTCGAGATCCACACCGATGCGATCCAGCCGGGACAGACCGTGCTGATCGTCGACGACCTGCTGGCCACCGGCGGCACGGCCGAGGCGGGGATCAAGCTGGTCGAGCGGCTGGGCGGGCAGATCGCGGGCTGTGCCTTCGTGGTCGATCTGCCCGATCTGGGCGGACGGCGGCGGCTCGAGGCGCTGGGAATGTCCGTCCATGCCCTTGCCGCCTACGAGGGCCACTGACCGCCCGCGCTCAGCTCGACAGCGGCAGCGCCCTCTCGTCGCGTTCCAGCACCAGCCCCAGCCAGCCGCGCAGCACCACGTCCCAGGGCAGCGGCGCCGCCGCCGGACAGGGCTGGGCCTGGACGGCCGCGATGGCATCGGTGCGGCTGCGCCCGTATTTCTCGAAGATCGCGGGCGGCAGCCAGATCTGGTCTCCGTCGAAGCCGAAGGCGGCGAAGGTCTGGTCGCTGCTGCGCTGAAGCGTCATGCGCACGCGGCAGATCTTGGCGCGCTGCCCCGCCTGCGCGACCATCCGCGACTCGCAGCTTTCCGGAAAGGTCCGCGTCGCGCCGGTATCCAGCCAGGTGACCTGCCCGCGGAACCTGATCTCGGTCGGGATGCCGCCTTCGACATCGGGAAAGCCGGGCAGGTTCTGTTCCAGCACCCAGTCCATGATCGGCAGCGCGGCGGCAAGGAAGTTGTAGAAATCCCGCTCCTCCTCCAGCCGCTGCACCCGCGCCGGATCCAGGTCCGAGGCGCAGAGATATTCATAGCGCGTCCCGTCGGCCGAGATCGCGTAGATCGCCCCGCCCGAAAGCTGCGGCACCGGCATCGGCCGGCCCAGCCCGTAGAAGCGCGCGACATCCTCGGTGCGCACCATCGACAGCACGGCCACGACATAGAACAGGACGATCACCAGCCCCAGCCCGCCGACGATGCGCAGCATCCAGCGCCGGGCCATGGTCATGAAAGGATTGCGCTCAGCCATGACGCATCCTCACCGCGGACAGCAGACATTGCCGCAGGGCGTATGCGTCGACGGGCATTGCTGGGCGGATGCGGGAAGGCCCGTGCCCGCCAGCAGCGTGGCGGAGAGGAAGGCGAGGACGGTCAGTTTCATGGCAGAACCCCTGTGTTGGCTCCGGTCCCTGCCTGTCGCTGCCCCCGTTTCGTTGGGACAGAAGTTACCCCAGCGTTAACCTCGGGGACAGTCCTGTTTCCCCCACCTCAGCCCTGCCGCAGCACGGCGCCCGGATTCATGATCCCCGCCGGGTCCAGCGCCGCCTTGATCGCCCGCATCGCCGCCAGTTTCGCCGGATCGCCGTAGCGTTCCAGATCCTCGACCTTCAGCCGCCCGATCCCGTGCTCGGCCGAGACCGAACCGCCATAGGCATGGACCAGGTCATGGATCGCGCGTTTCACCGTGCCGCGCAGGTCGTCATAGTCCGACCGCGCCCGCCCCGCGCCGGGGAAGACGTTGTAATGCAGGTTGCCGTCGCCCATGTGTCCGAAACAGTTCAGCCGCATCGAGCCGTCGCCCAGCCCCGCGACCAGCGCCGCGCCCTCGGCGATGAAATCCGGGATGCGCGAGACCGGCACCGCGATGTCATGGGAGGAGACGGATCCGATGCGGCGGTTGGCCTCGGGGATGTGTTCGCGCACCGACCAGAAGTCCTGCCGCTGCGCCTGCGATGCGGCGATCACGCCGTCGGTCACCCAGCCCTCCCCGGCGCCGGCCTCGAAGAGCGATTCCAGCGCCGCATTGCCGTCTATGCCTGCGACAAGGCCCAGCTCGACCAGCACCATCCAGCCGGGCGCATCCACGAAGGGGCGCCGCAGGTCGGGCAGCGCCTCGGCCAGGAAGTCCAGCCCCTGCCCCGAGATCAGCTCGAAGGCCGAAAGCTGCCCGGCCATGCGCGCGCGCGCCAGCCCCAGCAGATGCAGCGCCGCCGCCGGATCGGGCACGACGAAGATCGCGGTGGCCAGCGCGGCCGGGCGCGGCACCAGTTTCAGCGTGGCGGCGGTGATGATGCCCAGCGTCCCCTCCGCCCCGATCAGGAGGTTGCGCAGGTCATAGCCGGTATTGTCCTTGTAGAGCCGTTTGAGCCCGTTGAAGACCGACCCGTCGGGCAGGACCGCCTCGATCCCCAGGCACAGGTCGCGCGCATTGCCATAGCGCAGCACGTTCACCCCGCCCGCATTGCAGGCCAGCAGCCCGCCGATCCGCGCCGTGCCCTGCGAGGCCAGCGACAGCGGGAACAGCATCCCCGCCCCCTCCGCCGCCTCCTGCACTGATTGCAGGATCGCGCCGGCCTCCACCGTCATCAGCGCCTCCTCGGCATGGATCTCGCGGATCGCGGTCATCCGCTCCAGCGAGACCAGCAAGGGAGGCCGCCCCTCGGGCGCCACCTGCCCCGAGACCAGCCCCGTGCCGCCGCCATAGGGAATGAGCGGCAGGCCGGTGGCGGCGGCATGGGTCACGATCCGCGCCACCTCTGCCGTGCCGCGCGGCCGCGCCAGCGCCATCGCCCGGCCGTGGAACCGTCCGCGGGGCTCCTCCAGATAGGCGGGGGGCGCGGCGATCAGGTCGATGCCGGGCAGCGCGGCGGAAAGGGCGGAAAGGTCGGTCGGCGTGTCAGTTGTCATCTTCGATCAGGCGGGGTTCCAGGACCACCACGGTCGGACGCGGCGGCAGCGTTGACAGTGACACCTGCATAAAGCTTTCCGCCCGCCGGTCCACCGCGAAACCGTCCCCCAGCCCGGCGAGGAAAGCCTCCAGCGAGGCGCCGCTGAACCAGTGCATCGGCAGCACCACCGACGACCGCAGCCGCTCGACCACGCGGATCATCGTCGGCAGATCCAGCGTCAGCCCGCCATCCACCGGCACCATCAGCACGTCCAGCCGCCCCAGCGCGGCGTATTGGGCGGGGGTCGGCTCGTGATGCAGGTGGCCCAGATGGCCGATGCACAGCCCCTCGGTCTCGAAGACGAAGATCGCGTTGCCATTCGCCTCGGTGCCGCCATAGCCCCGGATATCGGTGGAGACAGAGCGCACCAGCAGGTTGCCCAGCTGCAGGTAGTGATCCGCGGGGCTGCCATCCCCGGTCCAGCCCGGCAGGACATGGGGGATGCGTGGATCGGGGCGCGACGTCCAGTGGCTGGAATGCCCCTTGTTCATCGTCGCCACCTCGGGAACGAAACCGGCATCGCCCAGATAGCCCGCGTAATCGGTTACGATCGTGTGGCCCTCGGTATCGCGGATGACGAACATCGAATGGTCGATATAGCCGATCTGCACGGTATATTCGGGCAGCGGCTCGGACAGCCCGGCGGGGATCACCCTGACCCCCGGCACATGGTCCACCAGCGAGATGCAGTGGCTGGGCCGCCAGGCCGTTTCCTGCGCGGCGGCAGGCAGCACGGCGAGGCACAGCAGGGCAGCAATCGGAAAACGCATGTGGGACCCCCGGAAAGATGACCAAGGGTAAACACAGCCCGGCCCCGGCGATGGTCACGATCGCGTCAGGACCCGGCACGGCCGCGCAGCGGGCTTGCCATGCCCGCCCGAGGGGGCTCAGGCTGGTCCCGCAGCCGGGGGGAAGGCCATGGAGATCAAGCCGGGAGGGAACATCGCGCTCAAGGTGCCGCGGCATCGATGGACGGAAACGGTGGCCTTCTACCGCGACCGGGTCGGTCTGCCGGTGTTGCGGGAGCTGCCGGAAAGCACCGCCTTCGCCTTCGGGACCATGACGCTGTGGGTCGACCGGGTGGAGCGCCAGAGCCAGACGGATGTCTGGCTGGAGCTGACCGCCGAGGATCCGGGCGCCGCGCTGGCCCATCTGCAGAGCCCGCTGCGCGACGAGCTGGAACCGCTCGGCACGGTGGACGGGCACTGGACCTCCGATCCCGCCGGGGTGGTCCTGCTGCTGCGCCGCGGGTGACGCCCTGACCCGGCCCGGGCCCGGCGCCGCTCAGACCTGGCCGATCCCGGTCCGCCCGCGCCGGTCGCCGCGCAGATTGGCGTAAAGCACGTGATTGCGCCACCGGCCGTTGATCTGCAGATAACTCTGGGCGACGCCCTCGTATTTGAAGCCGCAGGATTCCAGCAACCCGCGCGAGGCGATGTTCTCGGGCAGGCAGGCGGCATGCAGACGGCTGAGATCGAGGACCTGGAAACTGTGATGCACCAGGGTCTGGATCGCCTCACGCATGTAGCCGTGGCGGGCATGGCGCGCCCCGATCCAGTAGCCGATGGTCCCGTCCTGGGCCGGACCGCGGCGGATATTGTCCAGCGTGATCGCGCCCAGCAGTTCCTCGTCCTCCTGGCGGATCACGAAGAGCGGCACGCCGGTGCCGGCCTGGATGACGCGCTGCGCCCAGTAGACCCGGCTGGTGAAGGCCTTGCGGGTCAGGTGATCCTCGGCCCATGTGGGTTCCCACGGGACGAGGAAATCGCGGCTTTCGCTGCGCAGCGCGGTCCAGGCGATGAAATCCGAATGCTGCGGCGGCCGCAGCAGGAGCCTTTCGGACAGGAGCCGGAACCGGCGCTTGCGTGCGATCATGGGGCGGGTCTCAGGCGGCCAGGCGGCTCCTGAGCTGGTCCAGCGGCGGCACGTCCCCGGCCGGTCCGTAGACCGCCATGGCAAGGGGCGAGCGCGTCACCAGCTCGGCGCCGAAATCGCGCAGGCGATCCGCACCGACCGCCTCGATGTTCTGGATCGTCTCCTCGATGGTGGGCACCCGGTCCCAGATCGACAGAACCCGCGCCAGGCGCTCCGCCCGGGCCGAAGGGCTTTCCAGCCCCATCAGCAGCCCGGCCTTCATCTGCGCGCGCGCCCGCGCGATCTCGGGCTCGGTCAGGCCGTCCACGGATTTGCGGATCTCGTCCATGGTGATGTCGCACAATTCGCCCAGCTGCTCTCCGGACGTGCCCGCATAGATCGTGGTCATGCCGGTATCGCTATAGGCCGAGGCCTGGGCGAAGATCGAATAGCACAGGCCGCGCTTCTCCCGGATCTCCTGGAACAGCCGCGAGGACATGCCGCCGCCAAGCGCCGTGGCGAAGATCTGCGCCGTGTAGATGGCCGGGTCGCGATAGCTGGGGCTTTCGAAGGCCAGGGTGAAATGGACCTGCTCCAGCTGCTTGATCTCGCGCCGCTCGCCGCCGGCGAATTTGGCCGGGTCCGCGACCTCGAAGGGGCTGGCGCGCAGATGGCCGAACAGCGCCTCCGCCTGGCGCACCAGCTTGTCGTGATCGACCGCCCCCGCCGCGGCGAGGATCATCTGCCCCGGCCCGTAGCGTTCGGTGACGAATTTCGACAGGTCCTCGCGCGAGAAGGTGCCCACCCGCTCGGCCGGGCCGAGGATGGACCGCCCCAGCGCCTGGCCGGGATACGACACTTCCTGCAGCCAGTCGAAGACCACGTCATCGGGCGTGTCCAGCGCCTGTCCGATCTCCTGCAGGATCACGCCGCGCTCCACCTCGATCTCGCGCAGATCGAACAGCGGGTTGAGCACGATATCCGAGACGACATCGAGCGCCAGCGGCACGTCCTCCTGCAGGACGCGCGTGTAATAGGCGGTCATCTCGCGCGAGGTATAGGCGTTGATATAGCCGCCCACATCCTCGATCGCCTCGGCGATCTCCAGCGCGCTGCGCGTGCGCGTGCCCTTGAAGGCCATGTGTTCCAGGAAATGGGCAATGCCGTTCTGCTCCACCCGTTCATGGCGGCCGCCGGCATTGATCCACAACCCCAGGGATGCGGATTTCAGGCCGGGCATATGCTCGGTTACGATGCGCAGCCCGTTGGACAACCTGTGGATCTGAACTGTCACGCGAAAATCAATCCTTCAATAGTCTCCTCCAGCACCGCCAGGTCGTTGGCGACCGGCAGCACTCTCTCGGAACGGTCATAGAGGTCCGCCATGCGCTTGGGAAGAGGGGGCCGCATGCCGATCGCCGCCTCGACCGCATCGGGGAATTTCGCCGGATGCGCGGTGGCCAGGGTGATCATCGGCACGGCGGGGTCCAGATGCTCCCCGGCGACCTTCACGCCCACGGCGCTGTGCGGGCACAGCACCTCGCCGGTGGCGGCATAGGTGGCGGCGATCTGGGCGGCGGTTTCCTCCTCGTCGGCGCGGCCCGAGGCGAAAATGTCGCGCAGCCGCGCCAGGACGCCCTGGCTGACCTCGAACCCGCCCTCGCTGGCCAGTTCCTCCATCAGCCGCGCCACGGCGGCGCCGTCGCGGTCATAGGCATCGAACAGCGCGCGTTCGAAATTGGAGCTGACCTGGATGTCCATCGAGGGGCTGATCGAGGGGGTCACGCCGGTCTTGCGATGCGCGCCGGTGGCGATGGTGCGGTGCAGGATGTCGTTCTGGTTGGTGGCGATCACCAGCCGGTCGATCGGCAGCCCCATGCGCTTCGCGATATAGCCCGCGAAGATGTCCCCGAAATTGCCGGTGGGCACGGTGAAGCTGACCTTGCGCGCGGGGGCGCCCAGGGCGACGGCGGAGGTGAAGTAATAGACGACCTGCGCCAGCACCCGCGCCCAGTTGATCGAGTTGACGCCGGCGAGCCGCACCCGGTCGCGGAACTCGAAATGGTTGAACATGTCCTTCAGCCGTGCCTGGCAATCGTCGAAATCGCCCTCGATGGCCAGCGCATGGACATTCGCCGCGGCAGGCGTGGTCATCTGGCGGCGCTGGACCTCGGAGACGCGGCCATGCGGGTACATGATGAAGACATCGACCGCGTCGAGCCCGCCGAAGGCCTCGATCGCGGCAGAGCCGGTATCGCCCGAGGTGGCGCCGACGATGGTCACCCGGTCGCCGCGCCGCTTCAGGGCCGTCTCGAACATCTGCCCGATCAGCTGCATCGCGAAATCCTTGAAGGCCAGGGTCGGCCCGTGGAACAGCTCGCACAGGAAATGGTTCGGTCCCAGCTGGACCAGCGGCGCGCGCGCGGCATGGCCGAAGCCGTCATAGGCCCGCGCGATGATGCCGCGGAATTCCTCGTCGGTGAAGGCATCGCCGGTGAAGGGACGCATCACGCGGAAGGCGGCCTCCTCGTAGGAGAGCCCGGCCAGGGCCGCGATCTCCTCGGGGGTGAATGCCGGAATGGTCTCGGGGACATAGAGCCCGCCATCACGCGCGAGCCCGGTCAGCATCGCCTCCTCGAAGCTCAGGACGGGGGCGTTTCCGCGGGTCGAGACATAGCGCATGGTACTACCTTTCCAGATACCGGCGGCGGCGCAGGCGCAGCAGCCAGAAGACGGTCATGCCCGCCCAGACGATCGCCAGACCGAACCAGGTGACGGCATAATTCAGATGGTTGTTCGGGATCCGCGTCGGATCGGGCTCGGAGGGGATGAGCATCGGATTGACGGTATCGGCGGCGCGGACGATGGCCAGAAGCGGCTCGGTGCCCAGCTCCCGCGCCATCAGCTCGGGATCGCGCGCATACCACAGCTGGCTGCCCGGTTCATGGGCGGGCGTGAAGATGTCGGTTTCCTGCGGCCAGTAGAGAATCGCCTCGCCCTCGAAGACCGGCAGCAGATCCAGCAGCTCCGCCGCCTCGGGCGTGGTGCGGCCCAGTTCCAGCAGGATCCGGCGGCCATCGGGGAGTTCCAGCGGCCGGATCACCCGCATCCACATGGCGCCGCCGCCATCGGCCGGGGTCGCCACCAGCGCCCGTCCCTCGCCCAGCCGTCCCTGCAGGCGCACCGGGCGGAACCTGTCGCGCAGCGGATCCGGCGCAAGGGGCAGCGCCTCGGCCGGGAGGGCAAGCCGCGTGTCGATCTCGGCCAGCACCGCCTGTTTCCATTCCAGCCGCTGCATCTGCCAGACGCCCAGCCCCATCAGGACCAGCGTGCCGAGCACGCCGATCAGGAAGGGGGCGACATACCTGGACATGCGGGCGGGCTCCTCTTGCGGCAAGGGCGCGGATCCTGCGATCCGCGCCCTCCGCTCTTGTCGGAAATCGGCCCCCGGTGCAAGCGGGGGCTGTCCCCGGGCCTAGGAACTGCCCCAGATGTAGATGGCCGCGAAGAGGAACAGCCAGACCACGTCGACGAAATGCCAGTACCAGGCCGCAGCCTCGAAACCGGTATGGTTCTCGGGGGTGAAATGCCCCCGCATCGCCCGCGCCAGGCACACCGCCAGGAAGATCGTGCCGATGACGACATGGGCGCCGTGGAACCCGGTCGCCATGAAGAAATTCGCGCCGTAGATGTTGCCCGCGAATCCGAAGGCCGCGTGGCTGTATTCGTAGATCTGGAAGGCGGTGAACAGCATGCCCAGAAGGATCGCGATCAGCAGCCCGTTCTTGAGGTCCTTGCGGTTGTTCTCGTGCACCAGCGCATGATGCGCCCAGGTGGCCGCGCAGCCCGAGCACAGCAGGATCAGCGTGTTGATCAGCGGCAGGTGCCAGGGGTCGAAGGTCTCGATCCCGGCGGGGGGCCAGTCGCCGTCGACGATCGGGCTCATCGGTCCCATCGGGTACATGGCATGCTTGAAGAAGGACCAGAACCAGGCGGCGAAGAACATCACCTCGGACATGATGAAGAAGATGAAGCCGTAGCGCAGCCCGATCTTGACCACCGGCGTATGGTCGCCCGCGTCGTTTTCCGTGATCGTGTCCGCCCACCAGCCCCACATGACATAGAGCACGCAGATCAGTCCGGCGAAGAAGATCCAGGGCATGGAGCCGTGCATCCACAGCACCGCGCCGAACAGCATGACGAAGGCCCCGACCGACCCCAGGAAGGGCCAGATCGAGGGTGGCAGGACGTGGTAGTCATGGGTCTTGGCATGCGCCATTGCGGTCTATCCTCCCTGTGGCGTCGTCCCCTGCGGGATGTCCGGGACCGCCTCCGCGCGGTCATCGGGCAGCCCGGTCTCGTAGAAAGTATAGGACAGCGTGATCGTGTGCACGTATTTCGCATCCCGGTCGGCGACGATCTCGGGATCGACATAGAAGGTCACCGGCATGTCCACCCGCTGCCCCGGCTCCAGCACCTGTTCGGTGAAGCAGAAGCAGTCGATCTTGGTGAAGAACCCGCCCGCCTCGTAGGGGGCGACATTGTAGGTGGCGGATCCCGCGATGGTGCGGTCGGTGGGATTGACCGCCTCGTAGAAGGCCAGCCCCGTCTCGCCGATCTTCAGCGTCATCTCGCGCTGCAGCGGGCGGAAGTCCCAGGGCATGCCGCGATCCTTCGAGGCGTCGAAGCGGATGGTGATTTCCTGCTCCAGCGCATGGTCGGGCGCGGCTTCGGCGACGCCGGTGGTCCCGCCGAACCCCGTCACCGCGCAGAACCAGCGATAGAAGGGCACCGAGGCCCAGGCCATGGCCCCCATGAAGAGCACGGTGCCGATCGTGGCAGCCAGCGTTCTGCGGGGACCGTCAAGCCTCATTCTCCCGGCGCCTCCGCGGCCGGGGGCACCATGTCGGGGCGCAGCACGTGATCGAACCCCTCCGTGGCGCCCTGCCCCGAGACCTTGGCGATCGTCAGCCCGAAGACCAGCGCGACGAATGCCAGCAGGCAAAGCCCCACGCCCAGGTTGCGCCCGAAGCGCCGGGCGTGGATCTCGTGCAGCCGGGTCAGAGCCATGGCATCACGTCCCATCCCAGTCCGCGCAGCGTGGCATCGACCAGCAGCGCGCCGAACATCGCGAAGAGGTAGAGCAGCGAGAACCTGAAGACCCGCTTCTCCGCCGCATAGCCGTCGGCCAGGGCCTGTTCGGTGCTGCGCCGGAAGATCGTCCAGGCGCCGTGCAGGAACATCAGGTTCAGCACCACCGCCGCCAGCAGCGTGGCAGGTCCGCCGATCGAGGTGAAGGCCAGGGCCAGCCCGACCGGGGCCAGAAGGACGGTATAGACCAGGATATGCCGCCGCGTGGCGTCATGGCCATGGGTGACGGTCAGCATCGGCACGCCGGCCGCGTTGTAGTCGGATTTCATGAACAGCGCGAGCGCCCAGAAATGCGGGGGGGTCCACATGAAGGTCAGCAGGAACATCAGCACCGATTCGACGGAGATGCCGCCGGTGGAGACCGCCCAGCCGATCATCGGCGGAAACGCCCCCGCCGCGCCGCCGATGACGATGTTCTGCGGCGTCCAGCGCTTCAGCCACATCGTGTAGATCACGACATAGAAAAAGATCGTGAAGGCCAGCAGCGCCCCCGCCGCGACATTGGCGGCAAGCCCCAGCATCACCACCGAGAAGCCCGAAAGCGCCAGCCCCAGCGCCAGCGCCTCGTCCGCGCCGACCTTGCCGGAGGGAATCGGGCGCTTCTGCGTGCGGGTCATGATGCGGTCGATATCGGCATCCCACCACATGTTCAGCGCCCCCGACGCCCCCCCGCCGATGGCGATGAAGAGGATCGCGGCAAAGCCCACGACGGGATGCACCGGCACCGGCGCGACCAGCAGCCCGACCAGCGCGGTGAAGACGACAAGCGACATGACCCGCGGCTTCAGCAGCGCCACGTAATCGCCGAAACCGGCTTCGCCTTCGGTTGAAATGACAGTCGTATCAGTCATCTAGCCTTCCATCGGGCCCCGCCGCACGCGGGGCCTTCAAATTGCCTCCCTCGGGTTCACTCGGCCGAGGCCACCTTCACCGAAGGCGGCAGGCCGGCATATTCCGCCTTCGCGCCCTCGAGCCACCTGGCATAGACCTCCTCGCTGACCGCCTTGATGGTGATCGGCATATAGGCATGATCCTTGCCGCAGAGTTCGGAGCACTGGCCGAAATAGACGCCCTCCTTTTCGATGTTGAACCAGGCTTGTGCAAGGCGTCCCGGCACGGCGTCCTGCTTTACCCCGAAGGAAGGCATCGCCCAGGAGTGGATCACGTCCGCCCCCGTGATCTGGACCACCACCGTCTTGCCCACCGGCAGCACCAGCGGCGTGTCCACCGCCAGGAGGTATTCGTCGTCGCTGTAGCCGTATTCGGCAAGCTGGTCGCGCTGCAGCATGAAGCTGTCGAATGCGAATCCCTCGTCGACATATTCATAGCCCCAGTACCACTGGTAGCCCGTCACCTTGATGGTGATGTCGCCGCGCGGGATCTCCTGCTGCTTGAACAGGATCGGCAGGGAGAATGCCCCGATCACCACCAGGATCAGGATCGGCACGATGGTCCAGGCGATCTCCAGCGGCGAATTGTGGGTGAAGGCGGCGGGCGTGGGATTGGCGCGGCGGTTGAAGCGCAGGATCACCCAGGCCAGCAGCGCCGTCACCAGCAGCACGATCGCGGCGATGATGATCAGCAGGAACCCGTCCAGCCAGTGGATGTCGCGGGCCAGCTCGGTCGCCGCGGGCTGGAAACCCAGCCCTCCCGGCACCGGCTTGCCGATGGTTTCCAGAGGCCCGAGCACGTCCTGGGCGAAAGCCGCCGAACCGACGAGAAACGCCCAGAGCGCCGCTGCCGAACCGGCCGATGACCTGGTCAGTCGCATGGATTCTCCCTTAAACTCCGCTATCCGCCCGGGACAGTCTCGCTTGACCTTCCCGCCCCGGCGAGGTGTTCTTTCGGATGACCGGTTCTGCGCCGGCACTTTCTGCATCTGTTAAATCGCAGCCGTGCCGCAAGGTCCACAAGAATTTGATCTCGATCAGAAAACAAAGGAAACGAGATGTCCCTCCAGCCCTTCGCCCCGTTCGAGACGGAGCTCGACCGCGACACAGCCCTGGGGCTCGTCGCCGAGGCCACCCATGGCGCTGACGATGGCGAACTGTTCCTGGAACGGCGGCGGGCGGAGGTTCTGAGCTTCGATGACGGGCGGCTGAGAACGGCCAGTTTCGATGCCTCCGAAGGGTTCGGGCTGCGCGCGGTGAAGGGCGAGACGGCGGGCTATGCCCATTCCACCGAGATTTCCGAATCCGCATTGCGTCGCGCGGTCGCCACGGCGCGGCTGGCCGTGGGCGATGGCGGCGGCGTGATGGCCGAGGCCCCGCGCGCCACCAACCGGCATCTCTATGCCGCCTTCGATCCGATCGAGGATGCCGCCTTCCCGGTGAAGGTCGAGACCCTGCGCGAGATCGATGCCTTCGCCCGCGATCTGGACCCCCGCGTGGTGCAGGTTTCTGCGACGCTGGCGGCGTCGCTGCAGCAGGTGGCGATCCTGCGCGCCGACGGCCATATGGTCGAGGATACCCGCCCCATGACGCGGCTGTCGGTTTCCGTCATCGTCGAGGAGAACGGCCGCCGCGAAAGCGGCAATGCCGGGGGCGGCGGGCGCACCGCGCTGAGCGGCCTCCTGGAGCCCGCGCTGTGGCAGTCGAGCGTGCGCGAGGCGCTGCGGATCGCGCTGGTCAACCTGGAGGCGGTCCCCGCCCCCGCGGGCCAGATGGACGTGGTCCTCGGCGCGGGCTGGCCGGGCGTGATGCTGCACGAGGCGGTGGGCCACGGGCTGGAGGGCGATTTCAACCGCAAGGGCAGTTCCGCATTCGCCGGGCTGATGGGCCAGCAGGTCGCGGCCAGGGGCGTCACCGTCCTCGATGACGGGACCATTCCCGACCGGCGCGGTTCCATCACCGTCGATGACGAGGGCACGCCGTCGCAGCGCACCGTGCTGATCGAGGACGGGGTGCTGGTCGGCTACATGCAGGACCGCCAGAACGCCCGGCTGATGGGCAGCGCCTCCACCGGCAACGGGCGTCGGCAAAGCCATGCGCATCTGCCCATGCCACGCATGACCAACACCTACATGCTGGGCGGCGACGCGACCCCCGGAGAGATCCTGTCCGAGCTGAAGGACGGCATCTATGCCGTGGGGTTCGGCGGCGGACAGGTGGACATCACCAACGGCAAGTTCGTCTTCAACTGCACCGAGGCCTACCGGGTGAAGGATGGCAAGATCGGCGCGCCGGTCCGCGGCGCCACGCTGATCGGCGACGGCCCGGCGGCGATGAAGCGGATCCGCGCCATCGGCAATGACATGGCGCTGGATCCGGGAATCGGCAATTGCGGCAAATCCGGTCAATGGGTGCCGGTGGGCGTGGGCCAGCCGACGCTGCTGATGGGCGGGCTGACCGTCGGCGGGGCGGGAAGCTGAGCGCGCGACCGGACGGGGGCGTGGCGCGGAAATGAAGGCGGGGCGTGGCGCGGAGATGAAAAAAATGCGGGAGATTCCATTTTTTCTCGACTGAGCCCGCATCCGTTCACTTGGGGTTAACCTTAAGAACGCCATGTTGGTGTCACCCCTCGGGCGGAGCTGCGATGACCAAGAAACTGTATTCTTCCATCCCCACACCCCTCACCCCACCCAAGTTGGAAGAAGACAGGTTGTCGTGGCTTCGCCTATTTCGATCCCGCAGGGTCGGAGTGGCCACCTTTCACCGGCTGATCAAGGAACACGGCACCGCCGCCGCCGCGCTGGAGGCGCTGCCCGACATTGCCCGCGCCGCCGGGGTCGACGAGTACCGGCCCTGTTCCGTCGATGCCGCCCGCGCCGAGATGAAGGCCGCACGCCGCACCGGCGCGCGGCTTCTTTGCTTCGGCGATCCCGACTATCCCGCGCTGCTGGCCGCGATCGAGGATCCGCCGCCTCTGCTGTGGTGCAGCGGGAGAACCGAATTGCTGCATTCCCCCATGATTGCACTGGTCGGCGCCCGCAACGCCTCTTCGCTCGGCGAGCGCATGGCGCGTCTTCTGGCGGGCGCCCTCGGCGAGGCGGGGTTCACCCTTGTCTCGGGGATGGCGCGCGGCATCGACACGGCCGCCCATGGCGCGACACTGAAGACCGGCACCGTCGCTGCTCTGGCCGGGGGCGTCGACATCGCCTATCCGCGCGAGAATGCCGGGCTTTTCCGCGAGATCGGGCAGCAGGGCCTGCGGCTGTCCGAACAGGCGCCGGGGCTGGAGCCGCAGGCGCGCCATTTCCCGCCCCGCAACCGCATCATCGCCGGGCTGGCGCATGGTCTGGTGGTGGTGGAGGCCGCCGCGCGCTCGGGCAGCCTGATCACCGCGCGGGCCGCGCTGGACCAGGGCCGCGAGGTCATGGCGGTGCCGGGTCATCCCTTCGATCCGCGCGCGGCGGGGTGCAACATGCTGATCCGCGACGGGGCGCGGCTGGTGCGTGCGCTCGACGACATCCTGGAGGCGATCGGGCCGCTGGAGATGCCACCGCGGCAGGTTGCGTCAAACTGGCGCGACCAGGCCCGGAAACATGCCGCCGCCCTCGCCGCCCCCGATGCGGCGCGCGCAGCGGCGGGCGGGGCCGGGGCGCCGCCGGCGAATGGCCGTCACCCGCCGGGGCCCGTCCCGCGCGGCGATGCCGCCCAGATGCTGCCCCTGCATCAGGAAATCCTGTCCCGCATCGGCCCCTCGCCGGTGCCGGAGGATCAGCTGATCCGCGATCTGGGCATCGCTGCGGCAGACCTGTCTCCGGTCCTGCTGTCGCTGGAACTCGACGGCCGCATCTGCAGGCAGAGCGGCGGGCTGGTCAGCCTCTCGGGATAGATGGCGCCGCAGGGTCCGCCCCGCATCCATTGACATTCTGCGGGCAACGGTCACATCTACCCGGCAGTTTCCAGAGCGTCAGTCCGAAAAGAGCGTCAATGCCCGTCGTCGTCGTCGAATCCCCGGCAAAAGCCAAGACAATCAACAAGTATCTGGGTTCCGACTACACGGTTCTGGCCTCCTACGGCCATGTCCGGGACCTGCCTCCCAAGAACGGATCGGTCGATCCCGAGAAGGATTTCGAAATGCTGTGGGAGGTCGGCTCCGACAGCAGGAAGCACGTCAAGGCCATCGCCGATGCCCTGGCGGAGGATGATGCGCTGATCCTCGCCACCGACCCCGATCGCGAGGGAGAGGCGATTTCCTGGCACCTGCAGGAGGCGCTGACCAAGCGCAAGGCGATCAAGAAGACCACCGACGTCAAGCGCGTGGTCTTCAACGCCATCACCAAATCCGCCGTGACCGCCGCGATGGCCCAGCCCCGCGATGTCGACATGGAACTGGTCGAGGCCTATCTGGCACGCCGCGCGCTGGATTACCTGGTGGGCTTCAACCTGTCGCCGGTGCTGTGGCGCAAGCTGCCCGGTGCCAAATCGGCGGGCCGGGTGCAATCGGTCTGCCTGCGCCTGATCGTCGAGCGCGAGATGGAGATCGAGGCTTTCCGCGCGCAGGAATACTGGACCGTCAAGGCGCAGCTTCAGACGCCGCGCAACCAGATGCTGGAGGCCCGGCTGACCGTGCTGGGCGGCAGGAAGCTCGAGAAATTCGACATTCCCACGCAGGAGGCTGCCGATCTGGCGGTTCAGGCGATCCGGTCCCGCGACCTCTCCGTCACCTCGGTGGAGGCCCGCCCCGGCAGCCGCAACCCCTCCCCGCCCTTCATGACCTCGACCCTGCAGCAGGAGGCCAGCCGGAAATTCGGCATGGGCGCGCGCCAGACCATGTCGGCGGCGCAGCGGCTCTACGAGGCCGGGCACATCACCTACATGCGGACCGACGGCATCGACATGGCGCCCGAGGCGGTGACCATGGCCCGCGACGCGATCAAGGACCGTTACGGCGCCGAGTACCTGCCCGCCAAGCCGCGCACCTACAAGAACAAGGCCAAGAACGCGCAGGAAGCGCATGAATGCATCCGCCCCACCGAAATGGCGATGGCGCCGGACCGGCTGAAGATCACCGATAGCGACCAGCGCCGCCTCTACGAGCTGATCTGGAAACGCACCCTGGCCAGCCAGATGGAGGCCGCGCGGCTGGAACGCACCACGGTGGAAATCGGCTCGGCCGACGGACAGGTCGGGCTGCGCGCCACCGGCCAGGTGGTGCTCTTCGACGGGTTCCTGAAAGTCTACGAGGAAGGCCGCGACGAGCCCGAGGAGGAGGATGACCGCCGCCTGCCGCAGGTCGCGCAGGGCGAGCCCATGAAGAAGGACACGGTCACCCCCGAGCAGCACCATACGCAGCCGCCGCCGCGCTATACCGAGGCCACGCTGGTCAAGCGCATGGAAGAGCTGGGCATCGGGCGCCCCTCCACCTATGCCTCGATCGTGACGACGATCCAGGATCGCGGCTATGTGGTGAAGGAGCAGAACCGCCTGATCCCCGAGGACAAGGGACGGCTGGTGACGGTCTTCCTGACCAAGTACTTCCGCCGCTACGTGGAATACGACTTCACCGCCGGGCTGGAGAACGAGCTTGACGATGTCTCGGCGGGCAGCCGCGACTACAAGGAGGTGCTGCGGCAGTTCTGGCGCGATTTCTCGGCCTCGATCGAGGAAACGGCGGATCTGCGCATCTCCGAGGTGCTCGACCAGATCGACGAGGCGCTGGCGCCGCACCTGTATCCGCCCAAGGAGGACGGGACCGATCCGCGGATCTGTCCCAATTGCGGCACCGGCCGGCTGTCGATGCGCACCGCACGTTCGGGCGGGGCCTTCATCGGCTGTTCCAACTATCCCGAATGCCGCTTCACCCGGCCCTTCGGCCCGCCGCTGGAAGGCGACGAGGCCGCCCGCGCGATCCCGCCCGAGGGCAAGCTTCTGGGCGAGGACAATGGCGACGAGATCCGCGTCTTCAAGGGGCGTTTCGGCCCCTATGTCCAGCGCGGCCCGGTCACCGACGAGACCCCCAAGCCGCCGCGCCAGTCCGTGCCCAAGCCCTGGCCGCCCGAGGAGGTCACGCTGGAACAGGCGGTGAAGCTCTTGTCGCTGCCGCGCGAGATCGGCGCCCATCCCGAGGACGGGGTGACGATCTGGGCCAATATCGGCCGCTACGGCCCCTATCTGAAACATGCCGATTCAATCTCCAACAAGGGCGGCACCAATGCCAACCTGGAGGATGTCGAAGAGGTCTTCACCATCGGCATGAACCGCGCGGTGGAGGTGCTGGCCTCCAAGCCCAAGCGCGGCAAGCCCGCGGCGCAGGCGCCGCTGAAGGAAGTCGGCGAACACCCCGATGGCGGCGAGATCACCGTGATGAAGGGACGCTACGGGCCCTATGTCAAATGGGGCAAGGTCAACGCCACCCTCCCCGAGACGGTGGAGCCGGAGGACGTGACGCTGGATGTCGCGGTCGAGCTGGTCAATGCCCGCGCCAGCAAGTCCGGCACCAAGAAGAAGGCCCCCGCCAAGAAGGCCGCCGCGAAGAAGCCCGCGGCAAAGAAGGCCGCCACCGGCAAGACCGCCGCAAAGAAGACCGCGGCGAAGAAACCCGCCGCGAAGAAGGCGGAGCCGGGGAACAAGGGCGACGACGGGGCGGACGTTCTGGAATAGACGGCGCCGCAGCGGCAAAGACCCGGGTGCAGGCGCGGCATGAACGCGCCCGCGCCCGCGGCGCCGTCCCGGACAGGTCCTGCCCGGCTTTGAAAATCCGCCCTCTCCCCAGTCCGTTGACAGCTTCGCTGCAGCGCGTCACAACGCTGGGAAGTGGAGGCAAAGGGGATACCCAATGAAGAAAGTTTACGCTTCGGCCACGGATGCGCTCGACGGGCTTCTGTTCGACGGGATGTTCATCGCCGCGGGCGGCTTCGGCCTGTGCGGCATTCCGGAACTGCTGATCCAGGCGATCCGCGACGCAGGGACCAAGGATCTGACCGTCGCCTCGAACAATGCCGGGGTGGACGAATTCGGGCTGGGGATCCTCCTGCAAAGCCGCCAGGTCCGCAAGATGCTGTCCTCCTATGTCGGCGAGAACGCGGAGTTCATGCGCCAGTACCTCTCGGGCGAGCTGGAGCTGGAATTCAACCCGCAAGGCACGCTGGCCGAACGGATGCGCGCCGGCGGCTGCGGCATCCCGGGTTTCTACACCAAGACCGGCGTCGGCACCCGGATCGCCGAGGGCAAGGAACACAAGGAGTTCGACGGCGAGACCTACATCATGGAGCGCGGCATCTTCGCCGACATCTCTATCGTGAAGGCCTGGAAGGCGGATGAGACCGGCAACGCGATCTTCCGCAAGACCGCGCGCAATTTCAATCCGCCCGCCGCCATGTGCGGCAAGACCTGCATCATGGAGGTCGAGGAGATTGTGCCGGTGGGCACGCTCGACCCCGATCACATCCACCTGCCCGGCATCTACGTGCACCGCCTGATCCAGGGCACCCACGAGAAGCGGATCGAGAAGGTCACGACCCGCCCCGCCGCCTGACACCGTCCGACGCAACATCCGCGGGCAGCCCCGGGGGCCCGTCCCGCGACCGACCACAGGAGGGCCGAAAATGCCTTGGGATCGCAACCAGATGGCGGCGCGTGCCGCGCAGGAACTCGAAGACGGCACCTATGTGAACCTGGGGATCGGCATTCCGACCCTGGTGCCGAACTTCATCCCCGAGGGGGTGAATGTCACGCTGCAATCGGAAAACGGCATGCTCGGCATGGGCCCCTTCCCCTATGAGGGCGAAGAGGATCCCGACCTGATCAATGCCGGCAAGCAGACCATCACCGAATTGCCCAATACCGCCTATTTCGACAGCGCCATGAGCTTCGGCATGATCCGCGGCGGCAAGATCGCGGCGGCGATCCTGGGCGCGATGGAGGTCGCGGAGAACGGCGATCTGGCCAACTGGATGATCCCCGGCAAGCTGGTCAAGGGCATGGGCGGCGCCATGGACCTGGTCGCGGGCGTCGGCCGGGTGATCGTGGTGATGGACCACACCAACAAGCACGGCGAGTCGAAGCTGCTGAAGGAATGCACCCTGCCGCTGACCGGCACCGGGGTCGTCGACCGGATCATCACCAATCTGGGCGTGCTCGACGTGGTCGAGGGCGGGCTGAAGATCCTGGAACTCGCCGATGGCGTGACCGAGCAGGAGATGCGCGCCGCGACCGAGGCGACGATCGTCAACTGAGACCCGGCGCATCCCGCCCCGCGGCGGGATGCCTTCCGGCGGCGCCCGCTGCGGCGCTCAGGGGCCGAGGCCGCGCTGTTCGCGGGCACCGTCGCTGCGGGGCCGGTCCAGCGGCCAGCCCCCGGCCCCGCGCCCGGCAAGATCGCGCAGCGCCACCGCATCCCCCGTATCGAGAACGATCAGCGGCACGCCCAGAGTGCGCATCTGCGCCTGCAGCGTCCCGGGATCGCCCAGCAGCCACAGCCGCGCCGCCCCGGCCCCCAGCACGGCGATGGTTTCCGGCCCGCCGAGAAATTCGAAGCCGCGCATGCCGAAACGGCGCACCGCATCCTCCGCCCTGTCGCCGGCCCGTCGCCCGACGGCCTGGACCGCGCCGGGGATGCCCAGCGTCTCGCTCAGCCACAGCGCCCAGTCCTGCGGCAGCGAGGACAATAGCAGCACCCGGCCCCGGAACCGTAGCCACAGGCGCAGAAGCTCCAGCGCAGAACGGTTCAGTTCGAGGCGCTGCGGATCGGGGTGACGCAGCCTGCCCTGCCCGCCGCGGATCAGCCCGTGATCGGCATCGATCACCAGCGGCCGCGGGACGCACATATGGGGCGGCGGCGGCGATGGGCGGAAAGTCTTGAACACGACGGATCCCCAATTGCGGCAGGCCGGGGCAGAATGCCCGCCGCCAGGCTAACATTCGGTTGCTGGCCCTGCACCGCAAGGCGGACTAGTTCATGCATCATGACGCATCTTCCCCCCCATGTCTCGGACTGGCTTGCCGCGCGCGGCTGGGTGTTGCATCCGCATCAGGCGCAGATGCTGGCGCAGAAGCAGGCCTCCGCCCAGCTTCTGGTCGCGCCCACGGGCGGCGGCAAGACGCTGGCGGGTTTCCTGCCCAGCCTCGCCGAACTGGGCCTGTCCCCGCCGCCGGGCCTGCACACGCTGTACGTCTCGCCGCTCAAGGCCCTTGCCGCGGATATCCGGCGCAACCTCGACCGTCCCATCGCCGAGATGGGCGCGGCGATCCGGGTGGAGGACCGCACCGGCGACACTTCCGCGACCGCGCGGCGGCGCCAGCGGGCCGATCCGCCGCATATCCTGCTGACCACGCCGGAAAGCCTGGCGCTGATGCTCTCCTACCCGGACGCGCCGCGGATCTTTGCCGGGCTTCAGAGGGTGGTGCTGGACGAGATCCATGCCCTCGCCGAGTCCAGGCGCGGCGACCAGCTGATGCTGGCGCTGTCGCGGCTTCAGGCGCTGTGTCCCGGGCTGCGGCGGGTCGGGCTGTCGGCAACGGTGGAGGACCCTCCGGCCCTGGCGCGGTTCCTGGCCCGCCATCCCGACCCCTGCCCGGTGCTGCAGGCGGATCCCGGGCCCGATCCCGATATCGCGATGCTGGACCTGCCCGTGCCGCCCCCCTGGGCCGGGGGCGGCGGGCGCTATGCGATTCCCCGCGTGCTGGAGGAGGTGCGCCGCCACCGCACGACGCTGATCTTCCACAATACACGCGCCCAGGCCGAGATATTCTTCCACGACCTGTGGATGCAGAATGCCGATGCGCTGCCCATCGCGATCCATCACGGCAGCCTGTCGCGCGAAAGCCGCCAGAAGGTGGAGGCGGCGATGATCGCGGGCGAATTGCGCGCCATCGTCTGCACCGGCACGCTGGACCTGGGGATCGACTGGGGGGATGTCGACCTGGTCCTGCAGATCGGCGCGCCCCGCAACATCAAGCGGCTGGTCCAGCGGATCGGGCGGGCCAATCACCGCTACAACGCCCCCTCCCGCGCGCGGCTGGTCCCGGCCAACCGCTTCGAGGTGATCGAATGCCAGGCCGCGCTGGAGGCGGTGCGCGCGCGCGATCTCGACGGCAGCCCGCGCGGCCCCGGCCCCCTGGACGTGCTGTGCCAGCATATCCTGATCGCCGCCTGCGCGGGGGATTTCACCGCTGACGGTCTTTACGCCGAGGTGACACAGGCCGGTCCCTATGCCGGGCTGCCGCGCGCCGATTTCGACGCCTGCCTCGACTTCTGCGCGACCGGCGGCTACGTGCTGCGCGCCTATGACCGCTGGCAGCGGCTCAAGCAGCGCCCCGATGGCAGCTGGGGCCTGCGCGATCCGCGGGCGGCGCGGCTGATCCGCATGAACCTGGGCACGATCCAGGACAGCGACCTGGTGCGGGTGCGGCTGCGCGGGCGCGGCGCGCCGCTGGGCGAGGTGGAGGAAGCCTTTGCCGCGACGCTGAGCCCCGGAGACAGTTTCCTCATCGGCGGACAGGTGGTGCGCTACGAGGGCCTGCGCGAGACGACCGTCGAGGTCAGCCGCGCGCGCGGGCGGGAGCCCCGGCTGGCGGTGTTCTCGGGCACGAAATTCGCCACCTCGACCCAGCTGTCGGACCGCATCCTGGGACTGCTGGCGCGGCCGGGCTGGCCCGGCCTGCCCGCCCATACCGCCGAATGGCTGCAGCTGCAGGCGCAGGTGTCGCGCCTGCCCCGCCGCGAGAGGCTGCTGGTCGAAACCTTCCCCCATGACGGGCGTCACCATGCCTGTTTCTACGGTTTCGCAGGACGCAACGCGATGCAGACGCTGGGGCTTCTGCTGACCCGGCGGATGGAGACGGAGGGCCTGGCGCCGCTGGGCTTCGTGGCCACGGATTACGCGCTTCTGATCTGGGGGCTGGAACCGCTTGCCGATCCGGCCGCCCTGCTCTCCCCCGAGGGGCTGCGCGAGGGGTTCGAAACCTGGCTTGCGGGCAATGCGGTGATGAAGCGGAGCTTCCGCGGGGTGGCCACGATCGCCGGGCTGATCGAGCGCAACCATCCCGGCAGCCGCAAATCCGGGCGCCAGGCGACGTTTTCCACCGACATCCTCTATGACACGCTGCGCCGCTACGACCCCGATCACCTGCTGTTGCGCATCACGCGGCAGGAGGCGCTTGGCGGGCTGGTCGATTTCGGCCGGATCGAGGAGATGCTGCGGCGCATCGGCGGACGGATCGACCACCAGCCTCTGGACCGGCTGTCGCCCCTGGCCGCGCCGCTGCTGCTGGAGGCCGGGCGGGTCCCGGTCGAGGGCGCCGGGCGCGAACGGCTGATGGAGGAACAGGCGGCGCGGGCCATGGAGGCCTCGGGCCTCGCCGATCTCGACGCGCAGGCGGTCTGAGCGCCGCTCAGCCCGCGGCGCGGGCGGTTTCCCGCTCGACCAGCGCCAGCGCCTCCTCGACGATCTCCGCCCCCGCCTCGCGGCGCGCGGCCGCGACGGAGAGATGCCGCCGCCAGGCCCGGGCCCCGGGGCGCCCGGCAAAGAGCCCCAGCATGTGGCGCGTCATCGCATGCGCCCGCCCGCCCGCGGCGACATGCGCGGCGATATGGGGGATCATGGCGCGCGCGACCTGCCCGGCGGTTTTCGCCTGCGCCGCGTCGCCGAAGATCCGCCGGTCGGCATCGGCCAGGATCGCCGCCGGTTCGTGATAGGCCGCGCGGCCGATCATCACCCCGTCCAGACCCGCCGCCAGGAAACTTTCGGCCTGATCCAGCGAGGTGATCCCGCCATTGACCGAGACATGCAGCTGCGGGAACCTCTGCTTCATCGCCAGGACCAGCGGATAGTCCAGCGGCGGGATCTCGCGGTTTTCCTTGGGCGACAGTCCCTTCAGCCAGGCCTTGCGGGCATGGATCGTGACCCGCCGGACCCCGGCACCGGCCACCGCATCGAGAAAGCCCGGCAGGACCGCGGCCGGATCGTCGTCATCCACGCCGATGCGGCATTTCACCGTGACCTCGGCCGGGCTGGCGGCGATCATGGCCGCGACGGCCCGCGCCACCAGCGCCGGATCGCGCATCAGGACCGCCCCGAAACATCCCGACTGCACCCGGTCCGACGGACAGCCGACATTCAGGTTGATCTCGCCATAGCCCGCCTGCCAGCCAAGCGCCGCCGCCTCGGCCAGTTCGGCAGGGTCCGACCCGCCCAGCTGCAGCGCCACGGGATGCTCCGCCGGGTCGTGATCCAACAGGTGCAGCGCCCCGCCCCGCACCAGCGCCGGGGCCGTCACCATCTCGGTATAAAGCAGCGTGCGCACGGAAAACTGCCGGTGGATCAGGCGGCAGAACCGGTCCGTCCAGTCCAGCATCGGGGCCACGGACAGGCGGGCGGCGCTCGCCAGCTCGGGATAGTCGCGTTTCTCAGTCACTCGAAGACCTCTCGTCCATCCCCCCGGGGCCGGCCGACACCGTCGCGCGCATCCTGTCCCTCGGGGAAACCGGTCCTCTATCACGGCGGAGACGCGCTTGACAAACACTCCTCCCCTTCGTCGCCCTCCCTCGGGCGATGGCGACCCCGCCAGGACTTGAACCCGGAACCTGGTGATTAGAAGTCACCTGCTCTATCCAGTTGAGCTACGGGGCCGTGGCGCCTTGATAGCGGGTCGCAACGGGAGGTGCAACGCATCGCGGGTGCCTGTGCCGTCCTGTCGTCCGGAGGGGTTGCCGTCCCTGCCCCGGTATTGAATAATGCATTAAATCCGAAGCGTCGGGAGTTCGACAGCGTGGGACGGCGCTCACTTCACCAGGAAATCACCGGCGAGATCCGCGAGATGATCCTCAGCGGCGCGCTGCGTCCGGGCACCAAGGTGCCGGAACAGGCGCTGGCGCAGCAGCTGGAGGTATCGCGCACGCCGCTGCGCGAGGCGCTCAAGGCGCTCTCGGTGGAGGGGCTGGTGACGCTGATGCCCAATCGCGGCGCCAGCGTCTCCGAGGTCAGCGCCGCGCAGCTCGACGACCTGCTGCCGGTGATGGGGGTTCTGGAGGAACTGGGCGCGGAACTGCTGTGCAGGGCTCTGGATGCCGCCCCGGCCGAGGAGCGCGCGGCGATGCTGGCCCAGCTGGAGCAACTGCATGCAGAGATCCTGGCCGGGCATGCCGGGCGCGACGCGGCCAGGTTCCGCAAGGCAAACAAGGCGTTCCACGAGGCCTTGATCGAGATGGGCGGCAATGGCGCGCTGCTGGAACTCTACCGCATCGCCCTGGCACGGATGCATATGAGCCGCTTCCTCGCGGAGAAGAGCGAGGCCGACTGGAACGCGGCGATGCAGGATCACGAGGCGATCATGGCGGCGCTGCGGGCGGGTGACGGCGCCTTGGCGGGACGGCTCCTGCGCGATCATGTCGAACAGACCGTGCGCCGCGCGGTCCTGGGCGCCATCGCCCGTCCCGGCTGAGATCGCCGCCCCGGGGCATTTCGGCCCCGGAACGGCAAGGCGGGATCAGTCGAACATCACCGCGGGCAGCCACAGCGCGATGGCCGGGAAGGCCAGCACCAGGATCAGCGCGATGACCTGCAGCCCGACAAACTGGAACATCCCCGAATAGATCTGTTTCAGATGCCATTGCGGGGCCACGGCCTTGAGGTAATAGGCCGCCATCGCCACCGGCGGCGACAGGAAGGCCGTCTGCAGGTTCACCGCCACCAGCGCGCTGATCCACAAGAGGTTCAGCCCCGCCTCCTGCACGATGGGCAGGAAGATCGGCAGGAAGATGAACACGATCGGCGCCCATTCCAGCGGCCATCCCAGCAGGAAGACCACGACCATCAGCGCCATGACCACGCCGAAGGGCGGCAGGTCCCACGACACCAGCAGATTGGCGATCCAGGGGCCGGTGCCCAGCCGGTTGAACACCGCGCCGAACATGTTGGAGGCCAGCAGCAGGAACAGGATCATCGAGGAGACGATGACCGTCTGATACAGCGCCATGCGCAGCCGCCCCATGGTGAAGCGCCCGTAGAGGATCGTCAGGATCAGCGCCCCCGCCGCCCCCATCCCCGCCCCTTCGGTCGGCGTCGCCACCCCCGTCAGGATGCTGCCCAGCGTCGCGCCGATCAGCACCAGCATCGGCGCCATGCCGATGGCCAGTTCCCTGGCCGCGACCTTCCAGCTGGCCGGGCGTTCCGCCTCGGGCAGCGCCGGTCCCAGCGCCGGATTGATCCAGCAGCGGATCAGCGTATAGGCGAGGAACAGGAAGGTGATCAGCAGCCCCGGCAGGATGCAGGCGGCAAACAGCTTGGGGATCGACACCCCCACCACCGGGCCCAGGACCACCAGCATGACCGAGGGCGGGATCAGGATGCCCAGCGTGCCCCCCGCGGTGATCGTCCCCGCCGACAGGGCCGGATCGTAATTCGACTTGGTCATGACCGGCGCGGCCAGCATCCCGATCAGCGTGACCGAGGCGCCGATGATCCCCGTCGCCGTGGCGAAGATGGTCGAGGTCAGAAGCACGCCGATGTAAAGCGCGCCGGGCACGCGGGCCAGGGTGAACTGGAACCCCTTGAACAGCCGCTCCATGATGCCGGCCTGTTCCAGGATGTAGCCCATGAAGACGAAAAGCGGCACCGCCGCCAGGGTTTCGGTCCCCATCACGCCCCAGGACTGGTAGACCATCAGGTCGAAGGCCCGCCCGCCCAGTCCCAGATAGCCGAAGAACACCGTCAGCACGATCAGCGTGAAGGCGATGGGAAATCCCGCGAAGATCCCCGCCAGCAGCGCGGCCAGCTGGGCGAAACCTAGAATGACGCCGAAACTCATACGGGCTCTCCGCTGCGGAACTGGAACACGGCCTTGATCACCTCGGAAACCCCCTGAAGCATCAGCAGGAGCGCGGTGGCCGGAATGACCGCGCGATAGGGCCACAGGATCGGCCGCCAGAAGCTGGCCGAGGCGCGTTCGGAAATCATGTAGGAACTCAGCGCCTTGTCGAAGCCCGCCCAGAAGAAGAAGAACAGGCCCGGGAAGAACAGCAGCAGGTAGAAGACCAGGTCCACCCCCGCCTGGGTGCGCGGCGACCAGTCCTTGAAGAACAGGTCGGTGCGGATATGCCCGCCGAAGCGCAGCGTCGTGCCCGCCCCCAGCATGAAGATCGTGCCATACAGCATGTAGCTGAGGTCATAGGCCCAGATGCTGGGGCTGTTGAACGCGTAGCGGCGGATCGCCTCCATCACCACGATGGCCACCAGCGCCAGCACCAGCCAGCTGAGCACATGCCCGTAAAGGTCGGCAAAGCGGTCCAGGCGCATCACGATCGCCCGCCAGGGGTCGGGGATCGCGGGCACGGCCTTGCGCATCTGGTCGAGGTCGGGAAGGTCCTCGTCCTGTTTCAGCACGCGCAACAGCGCGTCGTCTTCGTCATCGGTCATCTGGATACCTTGGCTGGGATGCGGGCACGGGGCGGCCCCGACCGGAGCCGCCCCGCCGCCGGATCACTCGAAGCCGAAATGCTTCAGCGCGATATCGGCCGGGGGGTTGATCCGCGCCTTCAGCGGCACCACCCGCTGGGCGAAGTCCTGCTGGCTGTCCAGAACCTTGGCGAAGAATTCGTCATCGGCGGCATAGCGGTCCAGAACCGCCGACCAGGCGGCCAGCTGCGCCTCCATCACGTCGCGCGGGGTCTCGGTGACCTGCACGCCCATCTCGGTTTCCATCTGCGCCAGCGCCTTGGAATTCTCGTCCAGACCCTTCCAGTAGAAATCCGCCGATTCCGCCATGACGGCATATTTGACGATCGCCTTCAGGTCGTCGGGCAGCTCGTCCCAGCGGTCCTTGGAGATGAAGAAGTTCTGCACCAAGCCCAGCTGCAGGTAGCTCGGCATCATGTAGATCTTGCGCACATCCGGCAGGCCCAGGATCATGTCCGCCTTGGGACCGAAATACTCGGCCGCCTCGATCACCCCCTGCTCCAGCGAGGGCACCACCTCGGAGCCGGGCACGGTGACGACCGCGGCGCCCATCTCGCGCATCACGTCGACCGGCAGGCCGGGCGTGCGGTATTTCATGCCCTTGATGTCCTCGGCCGAGGTGACGGGCTCCTCGAACCAGCCGAAGGGCTGCGCCTGGGCGGGGCTGAGCAGGAAGGACACGGTATTGGTCATCTGAAGCGTGTCGTTGATGTATTCGGCGAACAGCTCCTTGCCGCCGCCATATTCCATCCAGCCCATCAGGTCGATCGAGGGCATCCCGAAGCCGGGCGCCGAGGCAAAGAGGCTGCCGGCCGGGTGCTTGCCCACCCAGTAATCGGCATCGCCGCCGGCCGCGTCGATCACGCCGTCATTCACGGCATCCAGCACGTCGAAGGCCGGCACGAAGGCGCCGCCGGGGCTGACCTCCATCACCAGCCGGCCGCCCGACATCTCGTCGATCATCTCGGCCAGCTTGACGAAGGTCATGTGCAGGTCGTCGCCAGAGGCATAGGCGGTCTGGACCGTCCATTTGAACTCCTGCGCCGCGGCGGGCAGCGACAGGCAGGCCAGCGCCGAGGCGATGGCGGCGCCCCTTGCGGGCCGGGCGATCTTTGAAAGGAAAGACATGGGTCGTCCTCGCTGTTGGGAAAGCGGCCGCTTTCTTGTTTTCATGGTCTCATCGGACCTGCCCGGCGGCGCGGCCATTGCGCCGGGCCCTGTTCACTCGGGGGCGATCCCCGCCACCAGCGGTGCGAACCGGGTGGCCAGCGCGCAGAGAAGCCCGTCCCGCCCGATCCCGGTGGTCAGCTGCACCGCCGCCTTCAGCCCGTTTCGCGCGGCAGCGCCGGGCAGGCTCACCGCAGGAAGCTTCGCCAGCGACCATATGCGGTTGACGAAGGGATCGCCGGTCCAGCCCAGCCCCTCTGGCGCAAGCTGCGCGGCGGACGGGCCCAGGATCGCGTCGTGGCCCTCCAGCACGCCGCCGATCCACAGGCGGAACCGGTCGGCGGTCTTCAGGGCGGCGGCATAGCTCTCATGCGGAATGGCCAGCGCGGCATCGCAATAGTCGCGCAGCTCCTCCGACAGAAGATCGCGGTGTTCGGCCAGTTCCCGGTGAAGCGCGCGCGGGATCTCGTAGCCCATCACCGCCTTCTGCGCCTCCATCATCTCGAGGAACGGGGCGGGATCATCCAGTTCGGTCATCTCGGCCCCGGCATCGCGCAGCGCGTCGGCCGTGCCGAGGACCGTCCGGCAGGTGGCCTCGTCGGCACTGTCCTCCCAGACTCCGCGCGGCAGCATCGCGATGCGCGGCGCCTTGTCGGGCATCGCTGCGGGCGACCAGCCGGGAAAGGCCTCCAGCATCGCCGCGATCCCCTGCATGTCGCGGGCGAAGACCCCCACCCGGTCCAGGGTCGGCGACATGATGCGGACGCCCCGGCGCGGGATCACCCCCGGCGAGGGCAGGAAACCGGCGATCCCGCAATAGGCTGCCGGACGGATCACCGATCCCGCTGTCTGGGTCCCCAGCGCCCAGTCGAACAGCCCTGCCGCCACGCCCGCCACCGACCCGGAGGAGGACCCGCCGGGCGTATGCGCGGGGTTCAGCGGATTGCAGGTGGGGCCCGGCCGGGTCGTGGCGAATTCCGTCGTGACGGTCTTTCCCGCGACAACCGCCCCGGCGCGTTCCAGCAGCGTGACGCAATCCGCGCTGCGCGCGGCCACCTGCCCGGCATGGATCGGCGACCCGCATTCGGTCGGCAATCCCGCCACGTCGATGATATCCTTCACCCCGAGCGTCACGCCCGGGCGGGTCGCGGGCAGATTCTGCGCCATGCAGGTCAGGGCCTTGAGCTCACGGTCATCCCGGCGCAGCTGCTCGGGCCAGGTCAGTTGGGTCTTGTCCGTCATGTCACGTCTCACTCGTACTTGACGGAAGTTCTGCACCGCGGCGTAGGTGGCGCAAGATATAATTATTGATGCAATATTCAGACGGGGATCATATCCCCTGCCCCTGCGAGTTTGCCGAAAATCCGGGCAGTCCCGCCGATTTTTCGTCAAGGACGGAAAGGGAGCCCCCGTGGGTGCCGCATCAGAACTGGAAGCGGCTTTCATCGAAGGCGCGCAGCCAGGCGGCGGCGGCTTGCGGTCCGCGGGCGCTGGACATGCTTTCGCCCTGCGCGCGCAGCATCGGCCGCAGGTAGCGGAAGGTCGCCCTCGCCTTGTCGCGCAGCGCAGGCCCGGGATCGGGCAGCAGGCGCGCACTGCCCTCGAGCGTGTCGAAGGCGCAATAGGCGATCGGCTGGGTCCCGTCTCCCGTCGCCGCCACCGACAGCATCACATGGACGGTTCCGGCGCGATGGCTCTGGTCATTCTGCACATGCGTCAGGCGCGGTCTTCCGTGGCGCGCATATGCCAGCCCGGCACAGGCGCGTTCGGCCGGATCAAGCCAGCGGCTGTCATAGGCGATCAGCTTGCGCCCGTCGAATTGCGGCAGGCGCGGCCGCTCCGCGGTTCCGGCGGGGGCTGCCATGTCGCCGGTGACCTCGACCCGGCCGACGCCCAGATCGGCATGGCACCACAGCGTCCCCCCCTGCCGCATCCAGATCGGCCGGAACAGGCGGCCGCCCAGGTCATGCTGGATGAAGCCGGGCGCGTCGAAACCGCCGACATCATGCCCCTGCTCCCGTGCGACGGCGAGACAGGCACGTTCAAGCCCCGGCGCGATCTCCGCCACCGGGAAATAGACGGCGCCGGGATCGCGGAAGGATGGCGGCAGATGCTCCGCCGGGCTCTGTGCCCCGGCGGGCGGGGCGAACAGAAGCAGAAGCACGAAGGCTACGGGAAAAAGCGGGATCGCAGGCATGGCGGCCTCCATTTCCGGACAGGGTCGCCTTGACCTTGCCCGGAAATGGTAGAGGCATTGTTAACCGTGATCCGCCGCCGCAGCATCGGATCAGGCCAGGGCGGTCACCTCGATCTCGATCTTCATGGCCGGATCAATCAGCCTGGCCTCGATCACCGAGGCGGCGGGCGGGTTGGCCCCGAAATGCTCCTGCAGCACCGGCCAGCAGCTTTCGAATTCGGCGATGTCCTGCATGTAATAGGTCACGCGCACGGCCCGGTCGAGCCCGCTGCCGGCCTCGGCCAGGGCGGCGGCGATCCGCGTCAGGGTCAGTCGGCACTGATCTGCGGCCGACTGCTCTGCGGGGCCTTCGGGATCGATCCCGGTCGTGCCGCTGACAAAGGCGAACCCCCCCGCGACGACGGCACGGCAATAGGCGATTTTGGGCTCGAAGGGCGAGCCGGAGAAGATGCGTTTCATGTCCTGGTCTCCTTGGCGGCGTGCACGCGGCGCCCTGCCGCATCCATGCCCGCAGACCCGTGAAAAAGCCGATCCGCCCCGCGCCCGCAAACGAAAAACGGCGCCCGGAGGCGCCGCATTCCAAGATGTCGCGCCGGGCGCGGGTCAGCCGGCCGAGGCGGGCTCGTCCTTGCGCTCGGCATAGATCAGCAGCGGCGCGGCCTCGGCCCCGACGGATTCCTCGTTGACCACCACTTCCTCGACATCGTTCATGCCGGGCAGATCGAACATGGTGTTCAGCAGGATGTCCTCCATGATCGAGCGCAGGCCCCGGGCACCGGTCTTGCGCTCGATCGCGCGGCGCGCAACCGCCCGCAGCGCATCCTCGGTGAAGGTCAGCTGGGTGTCTTCGAGTTCGAACAGGCGCTGGTACTGCTTGACCAGGGCGTTCTTCGGCTCGGTCAGGATCGTGACCAGCGCGTCCTCGTCCAGGTCCGTCAGCGTCGCGATCACCGGAAGGCGGCCGACGAATTCCGGGATCAGGCCGAATTTCAGCAGGTCCTCGGGTTCCAGTTCCTTGAAGGTCTCGCCGACGCCGCGGTTCTCGTCGGATTTCACATCCGCACCGAAGCCGATCGCCGAGCCCTTGCCGCGCTGCGCGATGATCTTGTCCAGCCCCGCGAAGGCGCCGCCGCAGATGAACAGGATGTTGGTCGTGTCCACCTGCAGGAATTCCTGCTGGGGATGCTTGCGCCCGCCCTGCGGCGGCACGGAGGCGACAGTGCCTTCCATGATCTTCAGCAGAGCCTGCTGCACGCCCTCGCCCGACACGTCGCGGGTGATCGAGGGGTTGTCGGACTTGCGGGTGATCTTGTCGACCTCGTCGATATAGACGATCCCGCGCTGCGCGCGCTCGACATTGTATTCCGACGCCTGAAGCAGCTTGAGGATGATGTTCTCCACATCCTCGCCGACATAGCCGGCCTCGGTCAGCGTCGTCGCATCCGCCATGGTGAAGGGCACATCCAGGATCCGCGCCAGCGTCTGCGCCAGCAGCGTCTTGCCGCAGCCCGTCGGGCCGATCAGCAGGATGTTCGATTTCGCCAGTTCGATATCGGAGGATTTCGCCGCGTGGTTCAGCCGCTTGTAGTGGTTGTGCACGGCCACCGAAAGCACGCGCTTGGCGTGGAACTGGCCGATCACGTAATCGTCGAGGACATCGCAGATCTCGCGCGGGGTCGGCACCCCGTCGGAGGATTTCAGCCCGGCGGACTTGGTTTCCTCGCGGATGATGTCCATGCAGAGTTCGACGCATTCGTCGCAGATGAACACCGTCGGGCCGGCGATCAGCTTGCGAACCTCGTGCTGGCTCTTGCCGCAGAAGCTGCAGTACAGCGTGTTCTTGCTGTCACCGCCTGAGTTGTTCGCCATGTCGTCACCTCCTGTCGGGCGGGCCGGAACCCTGAAGAATGGAGACCCGGCCGGCCTCCGGTCAGCTTAGGACAGCAGGAATACCTGCACAACGCATAAATCGCCGTGCCGGGTATTCCCGCAAATTGATGGTTTACGCCTTGCCGGCATCCGGCGTGCCGCGGCTGGTGACGATCTCGTCGACCAGGCCCCAGGCCTTCGCCGCCTCGGCGGTCATGAAATTGTCGCGTTCCAGCGCCGCCTCGACGGTGGCGTAATCCTGGCCCGTGTGCTTGACGTAGATGTTGTTCAGGCGCTCCTTCAGTTCCAGGATCTCCTTGGCGTGGATCGAGATATCCGTCGCCTGGCCCTGGAAGCCGCCGGAAGGCTGGTGCACCATGATGCGCGAATTGGGCAGCGAGAAGCGCATGCCCGCCTCGCCCGCGGTCAGAAGCAGCGACCCCATCGAGGCTGCCTGGCCCACGACCAGCGTGGACACTTTCGGCTTGATGTACTGCATCGTGTCGTAGATCGACAGGCCCGATGTCACAACGCCGCCGGGGCTGTTGATGTACATCGAGATTTCCTTGTTGGGGTTCTCCGCCTCCAGATGCAGCAGCTGCGCGACGATGAGCGAGCTCATCCCGTCATGCACCGGCCCCGAAAGGAAGATGATCCGCTCCTTCAGCAGGCGCGAGAAAATGTCATAGGCCCGTTCCCCGCGCGAGGTCTGCTCCACCACCATGGGAACGAGGGTGTTCATGTAAACGTCGATAGGGTCTTTCATCTCAATCGCCTGCTTCTCTTGGTGGCACGAGCGCCGGTCCAGTGAGTCTTAGGGGTGTCCCGCGGGGGCTGCAAGGGCAGTCTGCAGGGCGCTTCCGCACATGCTTGACAGATTTGTAAGCACGGACTTACCGTAAGCTATGACTTACATCCCTGCGCTTCAAGCCCTCGCCGATCCCACCCGGCGCGCCCTGCTGGACCGGCTGCGGCTGGGCCCGGCCTCGGCAGGCAGGCTGGCACAGGGGTTCCGGGTCAGCCGCCCGGCGGTGTCGCAGCACCTGCGGGTCCTGGTCTGCGCCGGGCTGCTGGATGTGTCAGCCTGCGGGGCGCGGCGCATCTACCGGCTCCGCCCGGAGGGACTCGAGGCGCTGCGGGGCTATCTGGACGCGCTGTGCCACGATGCGCGCATGGGCACGCCCCCGGACGCGCCGCCCTCCGCCTGACCCGGCCCCGCCCGGCGGGTTTCCCGGGGACGGGAAGATTGCCCGGGCCTTCGCGGCGCCGCGAAGGCGCCCCCCCGCCGGCCGCGATTTGCCGACAGCCGCGCCCGCCCCGCCGGCTGCTCAACCCGGCCCCGGGGCCTTTCCCGCGACGTTCGGCCCGGGCGAAGCCTGGGGCAGCCGCGCCCTGTGCATCGCCACCAGTTCGCGGATCTCGCGACGCAGCGGCCCCGGGCGCGGCGGATCCGCCAGGGTGTCCGTCCATCCCGGAGCAGGCGGCCGCGCGCGTCCGGCGCGGGTCCAGCTCAGGTCGCGCAGAACCTGCCGCGCCGCGGGCGGCAGGCGCGTCGGCATCGGGAGACCGTTGAGTTCGCCCCAGAGCCGCGTCCAGAGCCGCGCCACCGACCAGGGGTTGTAGCCCCCGCCCCCGGTCAGCAGCAGGCGCGGCGCCAGCGGGCGCACCGCGTGCAGGAAATCCGCATGCGCGTTGTTGGACAGCATCAGCCGCGACATCGGGTCCTCGGCCAGGGCATCCGCCCCGCATTGCAGGATCACCGCCTCGGGCCGGAACGCCGCCACGAGCGGCCGCACAAGCGCGTCGCGGATATGGGCGAATTCGCTGTCATTCAGCCCGGCGGGCACCGGCAGGTTGTAGACATTGCCCGCCCCGCGATCCCCGGCCAGCCCGGTGCGCGGCCAGCGTCCGGCCTGGTGGACCGAGACCATCAGGATCTCGGGATCGCGGCCGAACCCGTGCTCCACCCCGTCGGGATGATGGGCATCTATGTCCAGATAGGCGATGCGCCGGATCCCCAGGGCGCGCAGGGACAGGATGGCGATGGCCAGGTCGTTGAGGAAGCAGAAGCCGTTGGCCCGGTCCGGCAGCCCGTGATGCGTGCCGCAGCCCGGCGCATGCACCACGCCGCCCCGGCGCAGCAGCCCCGCCGCCAGCATCGCGGCGCCGCAGCCCGTCGCGGGCCGCCGGAACATCTCGGGAAAGATCGGATTGTCCGAGGTTCCGATGCGATAGCGCTCCCGCGTCCACACTTCGACCGCCTGCGCCTGCTCGGCACGCATCAGCGCGGCGACGTAATCCGGATCATGCCAGATGCCCAGCCCCTCGGGCCGGGCACGCGGGCTGGTTCGGTACTGGCCGGGCGCGAGCCAGCCGAGCGCCCTCGCCAAATCCATCACGGTGGAGACCCGCGGCACGGCAAGGGGATGATGCGCCCCGAAGGAGGAGGCGCGATAGATCTCCGCCCCGATGAAGACAGGCCCGGTGCTCACGCGGCGCTCATCCGCCCCCGGCCAGCTCCGCTTCGATCGGGCCGGTGATCTCGGGCGAGAGCGGCTCCGAACGCGACCGCCAGGTCGCGGCGATCCGGCCATCGCGCCCGATCAGGACCTTGTTGAAATTCCAGTCCGGTTCGAACCCGGCCTCCTCGCGCACCCAGCGGTAGAACGGGTGGGCCGCCGCGCCGCGAACCGCCGTGATGTCGGTCATGGGCAGGGTCAGGCCGAACACCACCGCGCAATATTCCTTCACCTCGGCCGCGCTGTCGAGTTCCTGGCGGAAATCATCCGAGGGCACGGCCAGGACGACCAGCCCCCGGGGGCCGTAGCGTTCGTGAAGCGCCTGCAATCCCTCGTATTGCGGCGTGTACCCGCAGCGCGAGGCGGTGTTGACCACCAGCACGGGACGCCCCGCCCAGGCCTCGGTCTCCAGCGTGCCGCCATCGATGCTCGCGAAGGTGAAGGCCGCGGCCTGCACGGCCCCCGCCAGGATGAGTGCGACTGCGCCCAGGATACGGATCATCTCTGCCTCTTTCTGCCCGCCCGGGAAGCTAGCCCCCGCCTTCGCGCAATCAAGGCCCCGTGCGAGGGCATCGGATGTGGACACGCGACCGAAACATCCCATACTCGGGACAGAAAACAACAACGACTCAATCAGCTGTCGGGCAGAATTCATGTCGCTCCACCCCATCAGGCAGGTGCCCCTATCGCTGGGCACGACGAAGAAACATCAGCCGAGGTCGCAATTCGGGGCGATCTGCTACCGGCGCAACAAGGGCCGGGTGGAGATCCTGCTGATCACCTCGCGCGGCAAGGGCCGCTGGATCCTGCCCAAGGGCTGGCCCATCGCCGGGTCGACCCCCGCCCGCGCGGCGGCGATCGAGGCCTATGAGGAGGCCGGGGTCCAGGGCCGGGCGCATCCGCTCTGCCTGGGCATCTACGGCTACAAGAAGGGCGACCTGCCCTGCGTCGTGGCGCTTTACGCGCTTGAAGTCACCGAGATGAAGCGCCGCTTTCCCGAGGCCGGCCAGCGCAAGCGCCGCTGGGTCACGCCCAAGCAGGCCGCCGCGATGGTCGACAGCCGCGAACTGGGCCGCATCCTCGAACGCTTCAGCCCCGAGCTTCTGCCCCCGGCCGACCGGATCCGGCTTGCCTAGCATTGAAAATTGACGTTTCGGCGCTATCTGCTGCACCTGCGCCTCCGGAGATCGCGACACCATGATCCGCTACGCCCTCAGATGCTCCCGGGACCACGCTTTCGAAAGCTGGTTCCGCTCTGCCGAGGAATTCGACGGGCTCGTCGCGTCCGGGCTGGTGGAATGCCCCGCCTGCGGGGCGCGCGACGTGACCAAGGCGCTGATGGCACCGCGCGTCGCCGCATCGGACCGGAAGGCCGCGCCGCCCCCCGCCGCTGCGGGTGCCGCGCCGGCCGCCGATGGCCCCGCCCCGATGGCCAGCGCCGCGGAAATGCCTGCGAAGATGCGCCGCGCGATCGAGAAGCTGCGCGCCGAGGTGGAGGCCAATTCCGACTATGTCGGGCGCAGCTTCGCCAGCGAGGCCCGCGCGATCCACGAAGGCGACAGTCCGCGCCGCGCGATCCATGGCGAGGCCAATGCCGAGGAGGCGCGCGCGCTTCTCAGCGACGGCATCCCGGTGCTTCCCCTGCCCTTCCGCGACCGCCGCGGACAGAACTGACCCGGCGCGCCCCGGCCCGTCCGGGGCGCCGCAAAGGGACAGGCGGCTGCCCGTGGCCCCGCGTGCCGCGCCGCGGCGATACTGCACTCTTGCAGAACCCCCTGCGCCGCCGTAAGACCGCCGCCGTGTTACGCCGTCCGGTCCCGGCCGGGCCGCCGGGAAGGAAACGTCATGCCCATCCTCGTGATGAAATTCGGCGGCACTTCGGTTGCCGACCTCGACCGCATCCGCAACGCCGCGCAGAAGGTGCGCCGCGAAGTCGATCGCGGCTATGATGTCATCGTCATCGTGTCGGCCATGTCGGGCAAGACGAACGAGCTGGTGGGCTGGGTCAACCAGACCTCGCCGCTCTTCGATGCGCGCGAATACGATGCGGTCGTCTCCTCGGGCGAGAACGTGACCGCCGGGCTGATGGCGCTGACGCTTCAGGAAATGGACATCCCCGCGCGCAGCTGGCAGGGCTGGCAGGTGCCGCTGAAGACCAGTTCCGCGCATTCCGCGGCGCGGATCCTGGACATCCCGCGCGCCAATATCGACCAGAAATTCGCCGAGGGGATGAAGGTCGCGGTCGTGGCCGGCTTCCAGGGCATCAGCGAGGAAGGCCGCATCACGACGCTGGGCCGGGGCGGCTCGGACACGACCGCCGTCGCCTTCGCCGCCGCCTTCGCCGCGGAGCGCTGCGACATCTACACCGATGTGGACGGCATCTACACCACCGACCCGCGCATCACCAAGAAGGCGCGCAAGCTGGAGAAGATCGCCTTCGAGGAAATGCTGGAACTGGCCTCGCTGGGCGCCAAGGTCCTGCAGACCCGGTCGGTCGAACTGGCGATGCGCTACAAGGTGCGCCTGCGCGTCCTGTCATCTTTCGAGGAAACCGACGAGGCCAGCGGGACGCTGGTCTGCGACGAGGAGGAAATCATGGAAAGCAAAGTCGTCTCCGGCGTCGCCTATTCCCGCGACGAGGCCAAGCTGACGCTGCTGTCGGTGGCGGACCGCCCCGGCATCGCCGCCGCCATCTTCACGCCGCTGTCCCAGGCCGGGATCAACGTGGACATGATCGTGCAGAACGTCTCGGCCGACGGGCGCACCGACATGACCTTCTCCTGCCCGGTGGACCAGGTGCTGCGCGCGGAGAAGGCGATGAACGAGGCCCGCGCCCGCGGCGAGATCAATTTCGACGAGCTCGCCCAGGATACCGAGGTCTGCAAGGTGTCGGTCGTGGGCATCGGCATGCGGTCCCATGCGGGGGTCGCGGCGAAGATGTTCGAGGCGCTGAAGGCGGAAAACATCAACATCAAGGTCATCTCCACCTCGGAGATCAAGATTTCCGTCCTCATCGACCGGAAATATATGGAACTTGCCGTTCAGGCCCTGCATGATGCCTTCGGACTGGACAAAGCAGCCTGAACCGGAGGCCCATGGGCCAGACCCAGGAAACTGAGAGCCGCAAGCTGCTTGGACGCTTGCGCGAGGCCCTCGCCGGCAGCGGCGCGGGGCAGGAGCGGCTTGACCGCATCACCACGATCATCGCGGAATCGATGGGCGTCCATGTCTGTTCGATCTACCTGTTCCGCGATGCCGAGACCCTGGAGCTCTGCGCGACCTACGGGCTGAAGGCCGAGGCGGTGCACAAGACGCGCATGCGCCTGGGCGAGGGGCTTGTGGGCAAGGTCGCCCGCACCCGCCGCCCGCTGAACTCGGCCGATGCCCCCGCCGAGCCGGGATTCCGCTACATGCCGGAAACCGGGGAGGAGATCTTCGCCTCCCTGCTCGGCGTTCCCATCCAGCGCCTGGGCCAGGTGCTGGGCGTGCTGGTGGTGCAGTCCAAGGAAAAGCGGCAGTATTCCGAGGACGAGCTCTACGGCGTCGAGGTCGTGGCCATGGTGCTGGCCGAGATGACCGAGCTGGGCGCCTTCCTCGACGAGGGGGCGGCCCTCGCGGCGCTGCACCAGCGCCCGGTGCTGTTCCGCGGCACGACCGGCCAGGAAGGTGCCGCCGAGGGGCGGGTTCTGCTTCATGATCCGCGCGTCGTCGTCACCAACCCGATCGGCGACGACCCCGAGACCGAGCTGGAACGCCTGCGCGCCGCGGTGGCGCGGCTCAGGGTGTCGCTCGACCGGGTGCTCGATGCCGGATCCTCGGGCGATGCCGAGGCGATGCAGGTGATCGAGACCTTCCGCATGTTCGCCAATTCCAAAAGCTGGATGCGGCGCATGGAGGAGGATATCGCCCGCGGCCTCTCGGCCGAGGCCGCGGTGGAGAAGGAGCAGTCCGCCGCCCGCGCCCGCCTGGCCCGGGCCAGCGATCCCTATCTGCGCGCCCGCGGCACCGACCTGGACGACCTGTCCAACCGGCTGCTGCGCGAATTGACCGGCCAGGGCAGCGATACCGGGGCGGAGCGTCCCGAGAACCCGGTGCTGGTCGCGCGCAATATCGGCCCCGGGGAACTTCTGGATTACGGTCGCGAGCTGAAGGGCATCGTGCTGGAGGAAGGCTCGGTCGGCAGCCATGCGGCGATCATCGCCCGGGCCTGGGCGATCCCGCTGGTCATCAACGCCCCGGGCATCACCACCGAGGCGCTGACCGGCGATCCGATCCTGGTGGATGGCGACAACGGCAATGTCCATCTGCGGCCCGACGAGACGATCGCCAACGCCTTCCGCGACAAGCTGGCGATGCAGGCAAAGGCGCAGGAACGCTATGCCTCCATCCGCCGGGAGCCCGCCACGACGCTGTGCGGGCAGACCGTGGGGCTGGCGATGAATGCCGGGCTCCTGGTCGACCTGCCCTCGCTGGCCAGCTGCGGCGCCGAGGGCGTGGGGCTGTTCCGCACCGAGCTTCAGTTCCTGATCCGCAACAAGATGCCCCGCCGCGGCGAGCTGGCGCGGATCTACGGGCGGGTCATGGATGCCGCGGACGGCAAGCGCGTGGTCTTCCGCACGCTGGATATCGGATCGGACAAGGTCCTGCCCTACATGAAACGCACGGAGGAGCCCAACCCCGCGCTGGGATGGCGGGCGATCCGCGTCGGGCTGGACAAGCCCGGCATCATGCGCATGCAGCTTCAGGCGCTGATCCGTGCCGCCAATGGCCGTCCGCTGACGATCATGTTCCCCTTCATCGCGCAATTCGCCGAATTCCGCGATGCCCGCGCGGTCATGCTGGAGGAGCTGGAGCGCGAGAAGCGCATGGGCCACCTCACCCCGGAGCGGGTGGAGATCGGCGCCATGCTGGAAACCCCGTCCCTGGCCTATGCGCCGCGGCAGTTCTTCGAGATGGCGGATTTCATCTCGATCGGCGGAAATGACCTGAAACAGTTCTTCTTCGCCGCCGACCGCGAGAACGAAAGGGTGCGCCGCCGCTACGACACGCTCAATGTCAGCTTCCTCAGCTTCATCGAGCAGATCGTGCGGCGCTGCGACGAGACCGGCACGCCGGTCAGTTTCTGCGGCGAGGATGCCGGGCGGCCGGTGGAGGCGCTGTGCTTTGCCGCGATGGGGCTGCGCGCCCTGTCGATGCGCCCGGCCTCGGTCGGGCCGGTCAAGCACCTGTTGCGCCGCTCGGACCTGCGCGAGGTGCGCCGCGTCGTCGAGGAGGCCCGCGCGGCAGGCGATCAGAGCGTGCGGCTGGCGCTGATGCAATACCTCGCGACGCTCGATCTCAGCTCCGATCCGGTGGCGTCCGACCAGCGCGCCACCGGCTGAGCCCGTCTCACGCCTCCAGCTCCGGATTGGCATCGACGTAATCGTCGAAATGCAGGACCGTGCGCTCGGCCCCGCTGAGGATCACCGCCATCTGCCCCGGCCCGGCAAAGCGGCGGCGCCCCGCCCCCTCGCCGAACCTCTCGCGGCTGGTCGCGTGCCCGCCGGCGATGGTGTGATAGGGGATGCCGCGGCGCAGGGTGGTCGTCGCCATGTGGATATGCCCCGCGGTCACGCCGCGGATGTCGGGATAGGCGTCCAGCATCGCCAGAAGCGGGCCGGGATCCTCCAGCAGCCAGGGATCGGGCACCGGGGCCACCTGCAGCAGCGGATGATGCAGCACCACATGCACGGGCCGTCCCCCGGCCCGGTCGAGTTCGCGCGCCAGCCAGTCCAGGCGCCGGGCGCAGAGATGGCCGCGCCCCTGCCCCCAGCCGCCCGCGCCCGGCCCTTTCTCCAGACTGTCCAGCAGGATCACGACCTCGCCCCGCAGATGATGCGCCGATTGCGCGAACCCGTCATCATTCAGCGCCCCCGGCCCGAAGATCCGGGCGAACACATCGCGGTTGTCGTGATTGCCCAGGGTCGCCGCCCAGGGAACCGAGAGCTGCTCCAGCGCGGCGCGCAGATCCTCATAGGCCTGCGACCGGGACCGGTCGGTCAGATCCCCGGCCAGCGCCACCAGATCGGCATCGCCATGGGCCGCGTTGATGCGCGCGATTGCCGCCTCCAGCCGGGCGGCCGGATCGATCCCGGCCAGGACCTCGCCGGGGCGGGTCATGTGCAGATCGGACAGGACGACAAGTTTCATCGGCAGGCTCCAGCGATCGGCGGAGCCGGACCGCTCCGCGCCCTTCTGCTACCTGCCGGGCCGGACCGCGTCTGCCGGCCGCGTTGCCGCGCCGGGTGCGACCGCGAATGCCGCAGCGGCGCCCGATAATGCGCCATCGGGCGGCACCGGCGCCATCCTCCGCGATTTCGGGAGTTTACGCCTGGCACGAAGGGGTGTGATGGTAGCGGAGGAGGGACTTGAACCCCCGACACGCGGATTATGATTCCGCTGCTCTAACCAACTGAGCTACTCCGCCAGAGAGTGGCCGCGAAATATGGTGCCCGGCCGGAAGGGTCAAGAGGAAAATCGGCCCGCCCGGGCAGAAAGCGACAGGGTCCGGGCTTCCGGTTTGCCATCCGCCGCTTTCCGCCGATAGGTAAAAATTGAAGGAACCCCGCAGCAGGGATCCGCGTTCTCCCCTGCCGGGCGTCACGCCCGGCGCAACGACAGGAAGAAAGATGCTTTCACCACCAACACCGCCAAGCGTGGCGGCCATCTCCGACGTGGCCCCGGTCACGCGTCCCGCAACGGCGCCCGGTCGGTTCCGGGCAGGTTCCCCCCCAGGCGAAAGGATCGCAGCGTGAGCGACACATCCGATACCGGCCTGCCGGAACCCGAAGGCGTCAGCGACGTGATCGAGACGGAATACGAGATCGGCCAGGACAATTTCGAGGGCCGGCTGGGCCCCGTGGGTTTCGATATCCACAACCCGGTCTTCGCCGTTTCCGGCCTGGCGATCGTCGCCTTCGTCTTCTACACGCTTGCCCTGCCCGAGCAGGCCGGCGGGCTGTTCTCGGCCATGTTCGACGTGGTCACCAAGAGTTTCGACTGGTTTTTCCTGGGCGCGGCGAACATCTTCGTGCTGTTCTGCCTGGTGCTGATCGTCACGCCGCTGGGCAGCGTCCGGCTGGGCGGGACCGAGGCGACGCCGGACTATACCTATCTGGGCTGGTTCGCGATGCTCTTCGCCGCGGGCATGGGCATCGGCCTGCTGTTCTACGGCGTTTCCGAACCGATGAGCCATTTCTCCTCCTCCCTGGGCGGCATTGCCGTGGGCGAGGACGGCGTGCGCACCGACTGGGCGCCGCTCGGCGCGGCCGAGGGCGATACCGAGGCCGCGCTGCGGCTGGGCATGGCCGCGACGATCTTCCACTGGGGGCTGCACCCCTGGGCGATCTATGCGGTCGTCGCCCTGGCGCTGGCGCTGTTTTCCTACAACAAGGGCCTTCCGCTGACGATCCGCTCGGCCTTCTACCCGATCCTGGGCGAGCGCGTCTGGGGCTGGCCGGGCCATGTGATCGACACGCTGGCGGTCTTTGCCACGCTCTTCGGGCTGGCGACCTCGCTGGGTTTCGGCGCGACCCAGGCCAATGCCGGGCTGAACGAGCTGTTCGGCGTGCCGATCGGCGACACGACCGAGGTCCTGCTGATCACCGGCATCACCGCGATCGCGCTGGTCTCGGTGCTGCGCGGGCTCGATGGCGGGGTGAAGGTCCTGTCCGAGATCAACATGGGCATCGCCGTCGTGCTGCTGCTGTTCGTGCTGCTGACGGGTTCTACCATCGCGGTGCTGACGGGCTTCTTCGACTACCTCCTGGCCTATTTCCAGTACCTGCCCGCCCTGGCCAATCCGGTCGGCCGCGAGGACGTCAACTTCATGCAGGGCTGGACCTCGTTCTACTGGGCCTGGTGGATCTCCTGGTCGCCCTTCGTCGGCATGTTCATCGCGCGGGTCAGCCGCGGGCGCACGGTGCGCGAATTCATGATCTGCGTGCTGCTGATCCCGTCGCTGGTCTGCGTGCTGTGGATGTCGGTCTTCGGCGGCGTCGCGATCCAGCAGGTGGTGCAGGACGGCTATACCGCCGCGCAGGATGCCGACCTGCCGCTGCAGCTGTTCAAGATGCTCGACCAGCTGCCCCTGTCCGGCATCACCTCGCTGGTGGGGATCGTGCTGGTGATCGTGTTCTTCGTCACCTCCTCGGATTCCGGCTCGCTGGTGATCGACACGATCACGGCCGGGGGCAAGGTCGACGCGCCGGTGCCGCAGCGTGTCTTCTGGGCGATCTTCGAGGGCGCCGTGGCGATCGTGCTGCTGCTGTCGGCGGGCGGTCTGGGCTCGCTGCAATCGATGGTGATCTCCACCGGCCTGCCCTTCACCATCGTCCTGCTGCTGATGTGCCTGGCGATCTGGAAGGGGCTTGCCTCGGAACGGCGCGCCTGACCCCATGGCCGGGGGCGCATGCCGCCCCCGGTCTCAGGCCCCGGCCATGGCGCGGATCTCCTCCGCGCGGGCCATCACCGCCGCGTGGCCGGCATCGATGGCGGCCGCGGCCTTCTCGAATTCCAGGATGCTCAGGTCGCGCAGCGGCACCTCCAGCAGCAGGTCCGGCGGCGCCGCCGCCAGCCGCATCCGCATCACCCCCGAGGACACGATGTCGACCGAGGCCCAGATGACGTCCATGTAGTTGGGCGGCACGGCCGCGGGCGGCGCGGGTTCGGCGGGCCCCATCCAGCCGCCCAGCCCCATCGCCAGGCCTCCGGCGCGCAGATGATCCATCAGCGTGCCGGTGACCGTCCCCGAGGGGCCGGGCGGGGTCCAGAAGCCTTCGGGACCGAAGCCGTTGGGGTCGATCGCCAGGACCGGCCCCGGCCCCAGCGCGCGGCAGCCCATCACCGGCACCGGGTCGGACAGGGCCCCGTCCACCAGCCAGCGCCCGTCATGGTGCACCGGCGTCAGCACGCCGGGTATGGAGACGGAGGCACGGATCGCCGGGCGCAGCGGCCCGCGGCCGAACCAGACCTCGCGCCCGGTCTGCAGATCCGTCGCCACGGCGCCGAAGGGCCGCTCCAGCGCCTCGATCTCCGCCGGGATGCCCAGCCGGTCCAGCAGGCGCGGAATCTCGGCGCCCGCCACCAGCCCCCCGCCCGAGATGCGCAGGTCGATATACCCCAGGAATTTCGTCCGGGTCAGGCTGCGCGCCCAGTCCTCGAACGCGTCCAGCCGCCCGGCCGCCCAGGCGACGCCCACCAGCGCCCCCATGGAACAGCCCGCCACCCGGTCCACGCGCACGCCCAGCTCATCCAGCGCGCGCAGCACGCCGATATGGCAGAAGCCCCGTGCGCCCCCCATTCCCAGCGCCAGCCCGAGGGCGCGCCGCTCAGCCACTGCAGGCCACCCCCGCCCTGCAGGCGGCGGTCATTCGGCCGCGACCTGCCGCGGCTTCAGCATGTCGCGCAGATAGCGCCCGGTATGGCTGTCCTGCGCCGCGGCCACTTCCTCGGGCGTCCCGGCCGCGACGATCCTGCCGCCGCCATCGCCGCCCTCGGGGCCGATATCGATGATCCAGTCGGCGGTCTTGATGACGTCCAGGTTATGCTCGATCACCACCACGGTATTGCCCTGCTCCACCAATTCGTGCAGCACTTCCAGAAGCTTGCGGACATCCTCGAAATGCAGCCCCGTCGTCGGCTCGTCGAGGATGTAAAGCGTCCGCCCGGTGGAGCGTTTCGACAGCTCCTTGGACAGCTTGACCCGCTGCGCCTCGCCGCCCGAAAGGGTCGTCGCCTGCTGGCCGACCTTGATATAGCCCAGCCCCACCTGCACCAGCGCGTCCATCTTCTCGCGGATCGAGGGCACGGCCCTGAAGAAGTCCTGCGCATCCTCGACCGTCATGTCCAGGACATCGGCGATGGATTTGCCCTTGAACTGCACCTCCAGCGTCTCGCGATTGTAGCGCTTGCCCTGGCAGGTCTCGCAGGTGACGTAGACATCCGGCAGGAAATGCATCTCGATCTTGATGACGCCGTCGCCCTGGCAGGCCTCGCAGCGCCCGCCCTTGACGTTGAAGCTGAACCGGCCGGGCTTGTAGCCGCGCGCCTTGGATTCCGGCAGCCCGGCGAACCAGTCGCGGATCGGGGTGAAGGCGCCGGTATAGGTCGCGGGGTTCGACCGCGGCGTCCGCCCGATCGGGCGCTGGTCGATGTCGATGACCTTGTCGAGATGCTCGAACCCCCTGATGGTCTCGCAGGGGCTCGGCGTCTCGCGGGCGCCGTTGAGCTTCATCGCGGCATTCTTGTAGAGCGTCTCGATGGTCAGGGTGGACTTGCCGCCGCCCGAGACGCCGGTGACGCAGACGAACTTGCCCAGCGGGAATTCGGCGGTCACGTCCTTCAGGTTGTTGCCGCTGGCCTTGACGACGGTCAGGCTCTTGCCGTTGCCCTTGCGCCGCTCGGCCGGAACGGCGATCTCGCGCCGCCCCGCAAGGTAATCGCCGGTCACAGAGGCAGGCGTCGCCATGATCTCGGCCGGGGTCCCGGCGGCAATCACCTGGCCCCCATGCACGCCCGCGCCGGGGCCGATATCCAGCACGTAATCGGCATGGCGGATCGCATCCTCGTCATGTTCGACCACGATCACCGTGTTGCCCTGGTCGCGCAGGTTCTTCAGCGTCGTCAGCAGCCGGTCATTGTCGCGCTGGTGCAGGCCGATCGATGGCTCGTCCAGAACGTAGAGCACGCCGGTCAGGCCCGAACCGATCTGCGAGGCCAGGCGGATCCGCTGGCTTTCCCCGCCGCTAAGCGTGCCGGCATTGCGGCTCATCGTCAGGTATTCGAGCCCCACATTGTTGAGGAAGCCCAGCCTTTCGCGGATCTCCTTCAGGATGGCGCGGGCGATCTCGTTCTTCTGCCTGGACAGCGCGTCGGGAACGGTGCCGATCCAGTCATGCGCCTCCTTGATCGACATCTCGACCACCTGGCCGATATGCAGCCCGCCGATCTTCACCGCCAGCGCCTCCTCGCGCAGGCGATAGCCGCCGCAGGTGCCGCAGGGGCGGTTGTTCTGGTAACGCTCGAATTCCTCGCGGACCCAGTTGCTGTCGGTCTCGCGGTAGCGGCGTTCCATGTTGGGGATCACGCCCTCGAAGACGCGCTCCACCTGATAGACCCGCCCGGCCTCGTCATAGCGGAAGGGGATCTCCTCCTTGCCCGAACCGAAGAGGAAGATCTGCTGGACATGCTTCGGCAGCTTCTTCCAGGGCAGTTTCTGGTCGAATTCGTAATGCTTGGCGAGCGAGTCGATGGTCTGGGTGAAATAGGGCGACTTGCCCTTCCGCCACGGCGCCAGCGCGCCGTTGACCAGCGTCAGCGTCTGGTCCGGCACGACGAGCCGTTCGTCGAAGAACAGCTCCACCCCCAGGCCGTCGCATTCCGGGCAGGCGCCGAAGGGCGCGTTGAAGGAAAACAGCCGCGGCTCGATTTCCGGGATGGTGAAGCCCGAGACGGGACAGGCGAAATTCTCGGAAAACGTGATCCGCTCCGGCTCGGGCGCGGTGCCGTCCTCGGCCTCGCGCGGCGCGGTTTCCAGGATGGCGATGCCCTGCGCCAGGTCCAGCGCGGTGCGCAGGCTGTCGGCCAGCCGCGTCTCCATCCCCTCGCGCACGACGATGCGGTCGACGACCACGTCGATGTCGTGGCGGAATTTCTTGTCCAGCTTCGGCGGCTCATCGAGTTCGTGGAACGTGCCGTCGACCTTGACCCGCTGGAAGCCCTGCTTGCGCAGTTCCAGCATCTCCTTGCGGTACTCGCCCTTGCGGTCGCGCACGATGGGGGCCAGCAGATAGCCGCGGGTGCCCTCCTCCATCTCCATGATCCGGTCGACCATGTCCTGCACCTGCTGCGCCTCGATCGGCAGGCCGGTGGCGGGCGAATAGGGCGTGCCCGCGCGGGCGAAAAGCAGCCGGAGATAGTCGTAGATCTCCGTGACCGTGCCGACGGTGGAACGCGGGTTCTTCGAGGTCGTCTTCTGCTCGATGGAGATCGCCGGGCTGAGCCCCGAGATATGGTCGACATCGGGCTTTTCCATCATGTCGAGGAACTGCCGCGCATAGGCCGAGAGGCTTTCGACATAGCGCCGCTGCCCTTCGGCATAGATCGTGTCGAAGGCGAGACTGGACTTGCCCGAGCCGGAAAGGCCGGTGATCACGACCAGCTCGTCACGGGGGATGTCCACGTCGATGCCCTTGAGGTTGTGCTCCCGCGCTCCCCGGACTTCGATCTTCTTCAACTCGGCCATGCGACACCCTCCGGCTTCAACCCGGCTAAGATAGGTGCAACGGCGCGAGTCTCCAATGGGAATTTGTGAACATCAGGTGAACAGTCGAAATCCGATCTCCGCCGCCCCGTCCGGCCTGCGCCCCGCTGCCGCCGCCCGAAACTTCATATTTCGCTAAAATACTAGGCACTTATGGTTTGATATCGCGCGCGCGTCTTGCCACAACGCTTGCGCCCACCTCCGCCGGGAGGCGGGCAATGCGCATCAGCCGCACCCATCCGTTCCGGCCGGGAGGACCTGCCCGGCATCGCCGGGGCGCCGGGTTCCGTTTTTCAGAGGACACCAATGAATGACGCCGTTTTCCGCGAGACACTGACAAGCAGCAAGGATCTGGGAGAGGCATCGCTGGCCACCAAAATCCTGGTCGCCAATCTGCGCCGGGAGGTATCCGGCCAGCCCGCGCTGCTTGACCAGGCGGTCAGCAGCCTGTCCGCCTATTTCGCCAAGCACCAGTTCGCGTCGAAGGATCTCGCGGCACTCTGAGAAAGGAACGCGTTGATGAAGAACACGATGATGACCATCGCAGAAGCTGCGGCCGAGATCGAGGCGGGCAAGGTTCTGCTGCTTGCGGGATCAGAATCGGCGCTGCGCCACCTTCCGCCGGGCAGCTGGATCGGCGGGACCTCGGTCTATTTCCTGACGGCCCAGGGCGGGCGCTGCGACGAGGAAAACGTCTTCGTGACGGAATTCGCCGCGGCGCGGGATTTCCGCATCCGGCATTACGATCCGGACAGGCTGGCATCGCTGTGCGAGGAGCGGTTCGAGCACGGGGTCTCCACCATCCTCATCCCGGCCTTTTCCCGCGCTCACGAGGCTTTCGCGATCGAGGGGGCGGGCTATCCGGGTCTTTTTTCCCAGCCCCTGATGGGCTGGATCACCGGCACACATCTGGACGAGATCGGGCGCACCACGCCCAAGATCGTCGACGGGCGTTCGGGGGCCGTCCATGACGAGGGCGCGATGCTGCTGCATGTGGCGCTGCCCCTGGGGCGCCGGGCGGAACTGGACATCATCAACCTGTTCGAACCCGACCTGTCCGCCGACCGCATCGTCTTCGAGGAGACCGGCTTTTCCGCGGCCACCGCGCATGTCAACGGCGAGGCGGTCGATTTCGCCGAGTATCTCTCCGGGATCGGCCATGACCTGAAATTGCCGCTGGTCGCGGATTATGCCGGGGCGATGATAAATGTCTCGCTGCGCGGGATATCGCCGGAGCGCGGGCTGGTGCAATTCTACGCACCGGTCATCGCCGGCGTGGAATACCGCGTCGCGAAATCCATCGGCGACTATGCCAGCGTGCTGGGCGCGCAGATCGGCAGCGCGGGCGGCGAACAGCTCTCCTGCAACTGCATCCTCAACTATCTTTACGGCGAGCTGGAAGGCAAGCGCACGGGCAATTTCACCGGTCCGGCCACGTTCGGGGAAATCGCCTATATCCTGCTGAACCAGACGCTAGTTCATCTCAAGCTCGAGGCGGAAAAGGCGGCAAAGGTCGCCTGATCCGCGCTTTGCAACGACGGCCCTGCCCCGAAGAAAGAAAGACGCGCGGTCCCCGAAGGGCCGCGCGTCCGTTCGCTCCGCAGCTCGGCGTGGGCCGGCGCGTTACTGATCGAGGAAGCTGCGCAACCGGCGCGAGCGGCTGGGATGTTTCAGCTTGCGCAGCGCCTTCGCCTCGATCTGGCGGATCCGTTCGCGCGTGACGCTGAACTGCTGCCCGACCTCTTCCAGCGTGTGATCGGTGTTCATGCCGATGCCGAAGCGCATCCGCAGCACCCGCTCCTCGCGCGGGGTCAGCGAGGCCAGCACCCGCGTCGTCGTCTCCTTCAGGTTTTCCTGGATGGCGCTGTCCAGCGGCAGAACGGCATTCTTGTCCTCGATGAAATCGCCCAGCTGGCTGTCCTCCTCGTCCCCGATCGGGGTCTCGAGGCTGATCGGCTCCTTGGCGATTTTCATCACCTTGCGGACCTTCTCCAGCGGCATCTGCAGCTTTTCGGCCAGTTCCTCCGGCGTCGGTTCGCGGCCGATCTCGTGCAGCATCTGGCGGCCGGTGCGCACCAGCTTGTTGATGGTCTCGATCATGTGGACCGGGATGCGGATGGTGCGCGCCTGGTCGGCGATCGAGCGGGTGATCGCCTGGCGGATCCACCAGGTCGCATAGGTGGAGAACTTGTAGCCGCGGCGATACTCGAACTTGTCGACCGCCTTCATCAGGCCGATATTGCCTTCTTGGATCAGGTCGAGGAATTGCAGCCCGCGATTGGTGTATTTCTTGGCAATGGAGATCACCAGGCGCAGGTTGGCCTCGACCATCTCCTTCTTGGCCTGGCGGGCCTCCTTCTCGCCCTTCTGCACCTGCTGGACGATGCGGCGGAACTCGCTGATGTCCAGGCCGACATACTGGCCGACCTGGGCCATGTCGCCGCGCAGCTCCTCGACCTTGTCCAGAGACCGTTCGAACAGCGCCTGCCAGCCGCGCCCGGCATTGGCGCTCATCCGGTCGATCCAGGAGGGGTCCAGCTCGTAGCCGCGATAGGCCTCGATGAAGTCGCGCCGGTTGATCCGCGCCTGGTCGGCCAGTTTCACCATCGCGCTGTCGATCGACATGACGCGGCGGTTGATGCCGTAGAGCTGGTCGATCAGCGCCTCGATCCGGCCGGAATGGAGATGCAATTCGTTGACCAGAAGCACGATCTCGCTGCGCAGCAGCTGGTATTCCGCCTCATCCTCGGAAGAGAAGCTCTCGTCCTCGTTCAGCGTGGCCGAGATCCGCAGGTCCTGCATGTCCGACAGGGTCGCGTAGTCGCGCGCGATCCGGTCCAGCGTTTCCAGCACGCGCGGCTTCAGCGCGGCTTCCATGGCGGCCAGCGACATGTTCGCCTGGTCGTCATCGTCATCCTCCTCCTCGCGGGAGATCGGATTGCCGTCGGCATCGTATTCCGGCGTGGACTCGGCGCGCTCCTCCTTGGCGGGTTCGTTGGAGGCGACGACGCTCAGACCCTCCACGACCGGGGTGCCGCCTTCCTCGCCCTCCTCGCCGACCGCACGCCCGAAGGTCGCCTCCAGGTCGATCACGTCGCGCAGCAGGATGTCCTCGGAAAGAAGTTCGTCGCGCCAGATCGTGATGGCCTGGAAGGTCAGCGGGCTTTCGCACAGGCCGGCGATCATCGTGTTGCGCCCTGCCTCGATCCGCTTGGCGATGGCGATCTCGCCCTCGCGGCTCAGCAGTTCGACGGAGCCCATCTCGCGCAGATACATCCGCACCGGGTCATCGGTGCGGTCCAGCTTCTCGGTCTCGCTGGACGCCATCGCGACATCGCGGGACTCGTTCTTGGTCACCACGGCGGTGGAGGCGGCCGGGCTGCCGTCGCCGTCCTCGGCCTCTTCCTCCTCGATGATGTTGATCCCCATCTCGGAGAGCAGCGACATCACGTCCTCGATCTGCTCCGAGGAGACCTGGTCGGGCGGAAGCACCTGGTTGAGCTGGTCATAGGTGATGAAGCCCCGCTCCCGGGCATCGGCGATCATCTTCTTGACGGCGGCCTGGCTCATGTCGAGCATCGGCTCGTTGTCAGTATCGTTCTGCTTGTGATCGTCGGTGTCCTTGGCGGCCATTTGCAGCTCCTTCACGGGTCCCGGGCGACTCACCTAGTGTCCGTCGCTGATTCTGTCACTGTCTAGCAGGCAATTATGAGTGATTCTTCCCCGATTACGAATCGAATCACCGGTCCTTGCCTGATTCTCCGAGCGGCAGCTGGTCCAGCAGCCGTCTGAATGCGTCCCGCTCGTCCCGATCGAGCCGCGCGCCGTTCTCCGCAACGTCGAAGGCGCTGTCCTTTTCCATATGCGCGCGTTCCGCGCGGTTGCGGGCCTCGGCGGCCTGGGCCAGCCGGTAGGTCACGTATTCGGCGCGCCCCTGCCCGATCTCCTCGGCCGCCTCCTCGATCTCCAGGCGCAACCCGCGCTCGGATTGCAGCTTGGCTAGCGATTCAGCCAGTGTCGAGACCGCGACCTCGAGATTGCCGCGATGCTTGAAGACCGGGGTCACGCGCACATGGGGGCTGATCAGCACGCTGTCAACGGTGCCCGGCCCGGCCGCGTCGCGGATCGCGTCCAGATATCCGGAAGACGGCGCTTCGGGCGCCTGGGTGAGGATCGCCCGCAGCAGCGCCCCGTGCTCGGTTTCGAGCATCTGCAGCCGGTCCAGATCGGCCTCGAAGGTCGCGACGACGCGCGGCTCCAGCAGGCAGGCGGCCAGGATCGACATTTCGCGGATGCGTTCGCCCGCACGGTTGTCGGGGTCCCGCGCCAGCGGTGTCGCACAGGTCTCGGGGCGCGGCTGCACCGGCAGAAGGCGGCGGGCGGTACCGCCGCCGGGCGTGAACCCGCCGCGGGCACCCGCGCCCCCGCCGGGCCGCTGCTCCTTGCGGCCGGGACGGAAGAGTCCCCAGCGCAGATCGCGGATCGCCTGGCCGTAATGCTGGCGCAGCCCCGGATCTGCGATCCGTCCGATCAGCTCGCGCAGCCGCTGGTCCAGCGCCGCCTTGCGTTCCGGGCTGTCGAAACTCTGTCCCTCGGTCTCGCGCTGCCACAGCAGGTCGACAAGAGGCCTCGCCTTGTCGAGGATCGCCTGCATCGCGCCGGGGCCTTCGGCCTTGATCAGGTCATCGGGATCCTTGCCCGGCGGCATCAGGGCGAAGCGCAGCGATCGTCCCGCCCCCAGCAGCGGCAGCGCCAGGTCGATCACGCGCATCGCCGCGCGCAGCCCCGCCTTGTCGCCATCCAGCGCGATCACCGGTTCGGGCGCGATCCGCCACATCAGCTGAAGCTGGTTCTCCGTCACCGCCGTGCCCAGCGGCGCAACCGCGCCGCCGAACCCGGCCTCGACGAGGGCGATCACATCCATGTAGCCTTCGGCCACGATCAGCGGCTGGCCCTTGCCCGCCGCTTCCCGCGCGGGGCCGTGATTGTACAGGCTGCGCCCCTTGTCGAACAGCTCCGTCTCGGGGGAATTCAGGTACTTGGCCCGGGCATTGGGGTCCATTGACCGGCCTCCGAAGGCGATGCAGCGCCCCCGGGCATCGCGGATCGGAAACATGATGCGCCCGCGGAACCGGTCATAGGGCGGGCCGCCATCGTCGGGACGCGCCGCCAGTCCGGCATCGACGATCAGCGCCTCCTCGATGCCGCGGGCGCGCAGCGCCTCGAACAGGCCCCGGCGCTGGTTAGGGGCGAAACCGATGCCGAAGCGGTCCTGCCCCTCCTGCGACAGGCCGCGGCGCTGCAGATAGGCGCGCGCCTCCTCGGCGGCGCCGCTGCCCAGCTGCATCCGGTAATATCGCACCGCCTGTTCCATGACCTCGGCCAGCTGGCTGCGGCGGTCGGCGCGTTTCTGGGCCTGCGGATCGCGCTGGGGCATGGGCATCCCCGCCTCGCGCGCGAGGATCTCCACCGCCTCCATGAAGCCCACATTCTCGGTATCCTTGACGAAGCCGATGGCGTCGCCCTTGGCGTGGCAGCCGAAGCAGTAATAGAATCCCTTGCGGTCATCCACGTGGAAAGAGGCGGATTTTTCCTGGTGGAACGGACAGGGCGCCCACATGTCGCCCTTGCCCTGTTTGGACTTGCGGCTGTCCCACATGACCTTGCGGCCGACCACCTGGGCCAGGCTGACACGGCTGCGCAATTCATCGAGGAAACCGGGAGGGAGACTCATGACCGCCAATATGACCCAAGCCCGCGGCGGATGCCAGAGGACCCGACGCGGCTAAAGCCCCTTCGCGCGATAGCTTTCCGCCACCCGGCCGATGGCGACGATGTAGGCGGCGGTGCGCAGGTCCGGAACATCCGCCCTGCGCCGCCACAGCGCGCTCATCGACTGGTAGGCGGTGCGCATCGTGTCATCCAGCCCCGAGCGCACCAGTTCCAGTTCGCCCGCGCCGCGCAGGTACTGGGTCTTGAATCCTTCCGACAGGGTCATGCCGTTGCCCATCGAGGAAACGATGCGTTCCAGTTCGTCGACCACGAGCTGGTGGCGCGCCTCTTCCTGGCGCCGCTGCATCCGGCCGAACCGGATATGGCCCAGGTTCTTCACCCATTCGAAATAGCTGACCGTCACCCCCCCGGCATTCGCATAGAGATCGGGAATGACCAGGATGCCGCGGCGGCGCAGCACCTCGTCGGCCCCGGCCGTCACCGGTCCGTTGGCCGCCTCGATCACCAGTTTCGCGCGGATGCGTTCCGCATTCTCGAGGTTGATGACGCCTTCCAGCGCGGCGGGCACCAGGATGTCGCAGGGCTCCTCCAGAAGGACCGCCCCGTCCGGCACCACCTGGGCATGGGGATAGTCGCGCACCCCTCCATGCTCCGCGATCCAGAGGCGCAGCGACTCGATGTCGATGCCGGAAGGATCGATCACCCCGCCATCATGTTCGATCACGGCGACGATGCGCGCCCCGTCCTCCTCCGACAGGAATTTCGCCGCGTGATAGCCGACATTGCCCAGCCCCTGCACGATGATGCGCTTGCCGTCGAGCGTGCCGGTCAGCCCCGCTTCGGCCATGTCGTCGGGATGGCGGAAAAATTCGCGCAATGCGTATTGCACCCCGCGGCCGGTCGCCTCGACCCGGCCCTGGATGCCCCCCGCATTGAGCGGCTTGCCGGTGACGCAGGCGCGGGCATTGATGTCGGTGGTCTGGATGCGGGCATACTGGTCGGCGATCCAGGCCATTTCCCGTTCGCCCGTCCCCATGTCGGGCGCGGGCACGTTCTGGCTGGGATGGATCAGGTCGCGCTTGATCAGTTCATAGGCGAAGCGCCGGGTGATGGCCTCCAGCTCGTGCTCCTCGTACTGGCGCGGATCGATGCGCAACCCGCCCTTGGAGCCGCCGAAGGGCGCCTCCACCAATGCGCATTTGTAGGTCATCAGCGCCGCCAGCGCCTCCACCTCGTCCTGGTGGACCCCCATCGCGTAGCGGATGCCGCCCTTGACCGGTTCGGTATGTTCCGAATGGATGGCGCGGTAGCCGGTGAAGGTCTGGATCTGGCCGCGCAGCCGGACGCCGAAGCGCACGGTATAGGTGGCGTTGCAGACGCGGATCTTCTCCTTCAGCCCCGAGGGCAGGTCCATCAGCGCGACGGCATGGTTGAACATCATGTCGACGGATTGACGGAAACCGGGCTCCGGCACCTGCGGGCTGGGCGATGTGGTCATGGCTCTTCCTTCCGGTCGCGGGCAGGGACGACTCGGGCGCCCCGCCATCATGGATGAGACTTCTCCGGCACTGGTGAATCTTCTGCTAAGCTTGGCGCGGCACCTCGGCGAGGCGCTGCTCCAGCCGGTCGGCAAAGGCGCGGGTCTGGGCCTTGGGCGTCATGCCGCCGATCCCCACCCTGCGTCCGGTGCGCCACCACAGGCCCGGCACCCAGCGCGCCCCGTCGCGGGCCGACAGGGTCACGACCACGCCATTGGCGGGCTTGACCGCGAAGACGCCGCGTTCCAGCCGCCGCACATCCGATAGCAGGAAGACGGTCCGCCCGTCGCTGGCGACGACCCGGTCGGGCCGCAGCACAAGCCCCTGCCCGGCGCTGCGCCAAACCTTCCAGGCGGCACCGAGCGCCCCGGCCGCGACGGCCAGCACGCAGATGCGGACCATGGCGCCGTCGAGTTCCTCGCTGACCGAAAGGGTCGTCAGCAGCACGCCGAGCCCGGCAAGAAGAATGACGGCTAAAATTACGCGCATTCTCGAAGGAAACAGGACCGCCAGCGGCGCCTGTCCGGCAGCATCCTGCGTGTCTGCCTGCCAACCCTCTGGATTTCCGGCGTCATTCATCTTTCGAGCCTCTCGATTCCGGCGCGGCGCAAAGGCCCGTCCCGCCGACGGCCCCGGTCCCCTGCGCGCAGAGCCCGGCAACCATTATCCGTTCATTAGCCATTCTGTCCTTAGCTGCCACGGCGTTCCGAAGGGACGGCACGGCCGCGGAAGGCGGATCGTAAGATCAGAATGGCTGCGCACAGGGTTCAATCGGACCTCGAATGTATCTCGGCGCCGAACTGCGCCAAAGAAGGGAACCGTGGGCAGATGTCCAGTATTTTGACGAATACCAGCGCGATGGTCGCGCTGCAAACGCTGAAATCCATCAATACGGGCCTCGAAAAGGTCCAGAGCGAGATTTCCACCGGCAAGACGATCGCCAATGCGAAAGACAATTCCGCGATCTGGGCGATCTCCAAGGTCATGGAATCCGATGTGAACGGCTTCCGTGCGATTTCCGACAGCCTGTCTCTGGGCGAATCCACGGTGGCCGTGGCCCAGACGGCGGCGGAGACGATCCAGGACCTGCTCAACGAGATCAAGACCAAGATCGTCGCCGCGCAGGGCGACAATGTCGACCGCACCAAGCTCAACAACGATGTCGACGCGCTGAAGAACCAGATTTCCTCGGTGGTCAGCGCCGCCCAGTTCAACGGCCTGAACCTCGTCGACGGCAGCACGGCCACGACCAATGTCCTTTCCTCCATCGACCGCGATTCCACCGGCACGGTAACCGCCAATTACATCAGCGTCCTGGCGCAGAATCTCGGCTCGGGCGGCTACACGGCCAAGACCGTCTTCTCCGGCGGCACGGCGACGGTGGTCTCGCTGGCCGGGGATACATTCGTGATGTCGCTCGACAATGCCGGGGGGACGGATGCCGTGGTCATCGGCAATCCCACCTACGATGTCGGCGAAAGCATCAACATCAACATCGCGGGCTACCGTGCCAGCTACACGGTGAGCGCCAACGACATCGCCGCGGGCAACACGCCCGAGGACATCGTCGCGACAAATCTCAAGGCGCAGATCGAATCCTTCAACATCTCGGGGCTGGTCGTCGCATATGACAGCGCGGTGCCCGGACAGCTGACCTTCACCAATTCCGGCACGCTCGACCTGACCGTCACGGGGCAGTTCGGCGACGAGGGCGCGGGCGGCCTGTCCCAGCTTTCGACCATCGATGCGACCAATGCCGGGACGCTGGCGGCCCAGCTGATCACCATGGAAACGCTGATCTCCACCGCCATCGACGCCGCCGCGGCCTTCGGCTCCGTCGGCAACCAGATCGACACCCAGGCCGCTTTCGTCTCGAAGCTGACGGATTCGATGCGGGCAGGCATCGGATCGCTGGTCGATGCCGACATGGAGGAGGCCTCCGCCCGGCTGCAGGCCCTGCAGGTCCAGCAGCAGCTGGGCATCCAGGCGCTTTCCATCGCCAACCAGGCACCGCAGAACGTCCTGTCCCTGTTCCGCTGAGCGCCGCTTTCCCCGCAGGCGCGCCATTCCGGCGCGCCTTTCACGCGCACGCCGCTTTCTCCGGCGCGCGCCATGGGATAATCAGGGGCCTGACCGACCGGAGACCCGCCCTTGCCCCGCCATGCCAGTCCGCTGCTGTTTCTCTGCCTGCTTCCGGCCCTGGCCGGCTGTGTCCCCGCGGAATACCGCGCCTCCGAGGATCGCAGCACCCTGGCGGGCCCTCCCCCGGAATTCGTACCGCTGCGCGGACAGGCCCTTGCCGAAGCGACCGAAGCGTCAACGGCGGCTGCCGAGCTCGATGCGCGCAATGCCGCCCTGACCGCGCGGCGCGACCAGCTCGGCGCCAGCGCGGCGGCGGGGAATGCCGCATTGGCGGCCCGCGCCGACCGGCTGGAAGACCGCGCCGCCGCCCTGCGCGACCGCCAATAGCCGTGGCCGGGCCGTCCTGCGCCCGGCGGCGGAGGATCCTGGCCCCGGCCGCCGAACCCGCCCCGGCGGAGGACTCCAAGACGCCGATGGGGGTAAATGCCGCCTGCCCCGTCATGCCTCCTGCGCCCCCGGCCCTCTGCTCTCCGCCGCGATGCATCGCGTTCCGATGCGCAGACCGGGCGCCGCCGCGCCTGCAAGACCGGGATCACGGGCGGTCCCGGCCAGAGGCCCGGCCTGCCATGGGACGTTCCACCATGCGCCGCCCGGAAAGAGATGCGCCGCCCCGGGAGAACGGGGCGCCATCCGGGGAACCGATCGCCATTCCGGCCCCTCCGTCGCCGGAAACCGTCCCCCGCCGGGCCTTCCCCGGCGCAGGGAAAGGCGGCGCAGGCCGGCAATCCCCCGGGTCCGGACCCGGCCCGGCGAGGGACAGGCCCGTCCGCGCGGCAAGGGGCGGGCCCGATTCCGGCACCGGTTCCGGCCCGGTTGCCGAGGCGCTTCGCCCGGGGCCGTTGCGCCGGCCCGCCTTAGCCGCTAAGGGAGCGCCGGCCGAGACGAGAACAGGAGATCCCCCATGTCCGACACGCTGCGCCTAGGAATTGCCGGACTTGGGACGGTCGGTCGCGGCGTGGTCCGCATCGTCCAGGAGAAGGCCGGGCTCCTGTCCGCCCGCGCCGGGCGGGAGGTGGAGATCAGCGCCGTCTGCGCGCGCGATCCGGCCCGCGACCGCGGCATCGACCTGTCCGCCTATGCCTGGGAAACCGATCCGGTGGCGCTGGCGCGCAGGGCGGATGTGGATGTGTTCGTCGAGCTGATGGGCGGCGCCGACGGCCCGGCGCTGGAGGCGACGCGCGCCGCGCTGGACGCCGGGAAGGACGTGGTGACGGCCAACAAGGCGATGATGGCGATCCATGGCCAGGAGCTGGCCGAGCTGGCCGACGCAACCGGGCGCTGCCTGCGCTACGAGGCCGGGGTGGCCGGGGCGATCCCGGCGGTCAAGGTGCTGACCGAGGCACTGGCCGGGAACGGCGTGGAGCGCGTGCTGGGCGTGATGAACGGCACCTGCAACTACATCCTCACGCGGATGCAATCCGCCGGGCTGAGCTATGACGAGGTCTTCGCCGAGGCCGCCAAGCTGGGCTATCTGGAGGCCGATCCGACGCTGGATGTGGGCGGCATCGATGCCGGGCACAAGCTAGCGATCCTGGCTGCCATCGCTTTCGGCACCAAGGTGAATTTCGACGGCGTCCACCTGGAGGGGATCGAGCGCATCACCATCGAGGACATCAGCCGCGCCGCCGACATGGGATACCGGGTGAAGCTGCTGGGCGTGGCGCAGATGACGGGGCGCGGGCTGGAACAGCGCATGACGCCCTGCCTGGTGCCGGCCAATTCGCCGCTGGGCCAGCTGGAGAACGCCACCAACATGGTGGTCGTCGAAGGCGACGAATCGGGCCGCATCGTGCTGCAGGGCGCGGGGGCCGGTGAAGGCCCCACCGCCTCGGCGGTGCTGTCGGACATCATGGACATCGCCCGCGGGCTGCGGCTGCCCACCTTCGGGCAGCCCGCCGCGACGCTGGTGGAACGTCCCGCGGCCATGTCGGCGACGCCAGCGCCCTATTATCTGCGCTTCATCCTCGACGACAAGCCGGGCGCCCTGGCCAAGGTGGCGACCATCCTGGGCAATAACGGCATCTCGATCGACCGGATGCGTCAGTATGGCCACGCGGAAGCCAGCGCGCCTGTCCTTATTGTCACGCACAGGACGACTCGCGCGGATCTCGACGCGGCCCTGTCGCAGATGCCCGCAACCGGCGTTCTGGCGGGCGAGCCGGTGGCGATCCGCATCGAGCGCCTCTAAGCGGCAGGCCCCCCGGCCTGTCGGCAAGACAGAAAAGTTAAGGAGTGCGTTGATGGCCACCCCAGTTGATTTCAATGACCGCATGCTGTCGCTCGGCCTGGCGCGTGTTTCCGAAGCCGCGGCCCTGGCCTCGGCCAAGCTGATCGGACGCGGCGACGAGAAGGCCGCCGACCAGATGGCGGTGAACGCCATGCGCACCCAGCTGAACATGCTGGACATCAACGGCGTCGTCGTGATCGGCGAGGGCGAGCGCGACGAGGCGCCGATGCTGTATATCGGCGAAGAGGTCGGCACCGGCAACGGCCCGGCCGTCGACATCGCGCTGGACCCGTTGGAAGGCACCACGCTGACCGCCAAGGACATGCCGAACGCGCTGACCGTGATCGCCATGGGCCCGCGCGGCTCGATGCTGCATGCGCCGGATGTCTACATGGAGAAGCTGGCGATCGGGCCGGGCTATGACAAGGATGTCGTCAGCCTCGACATGACCCCGGTCGAGCGCATCCAGGCGCTGGCCAAGGCCAAGGGCGTCGACACGCCCGAGATCGCCTGCTGCGTGCTGGAACGGCCGCGCCATGACGACCTGATCGACCAGCTGCGCTCCACCGGCGCCTCGATCCGGCTGATCACCGATGGCGATGTCGCGGGCGTGATCCATTGCGCCGAGACCTACAAGACCGGCATCGACATCTACATGGGATCGGGCGGCGCCCCGGAAGGCGTTCTGGCGGCCTCCGCGCTGAAATGCATGGGCGGCCAGTTCTGGGGCAAGCTCTTGTTCCGCAACGATGACGAGCGCGGCCGCGCGACCAAGGCGGGCGTCACCGATTTCGACAAGATCTACGATCGCGACGAACTGGTGACCGAGGACGTGATCTTCGCCGCGACCGGCGTCACCGACGGCTCGCTGGTCTCGGGCATCAAGCGCGAGCCCGGTTTCTTCACCACCGAGACGATCCTCATGCGCTCCAAGACCGGATCGGTGCGGCGGATGTTCTACCGCAACCCGGTCCAGTTCTCCTGACCCGAGCAGACCGCTGATCCGAGCCCCGGCGCCCCTGGCGACCGGGGCTTTTCCTTGGCGGCCGCCGCCTGTATCCCTGCCCTTCGCAGCGAAGGACGGATGACATGACGGGTACGGCATTTCTGGGGGTCACGGCCTCCGCCACGGGACGGCGCTGGACCGGGCCGGATGCGGAGCGGATGCGCGCCGCCGAGGCGCTGGCGCAGATGACCGGCCGGCCGGAGGCCGTGTGCCAGATCCTCGCCCGGCGCGGCGTCGCCGCCCCCGAGGTCGAGAGTTTCCTGGCCCCGCGGCTGCGCGACCTGATGCCGGACCCACGCGTCCTGAAGGACATGCAGCCCGCCGCCGCGCGGCTGGTCGCCGCCGCGCGGGCGCGCCAGCGCGTCGCGGTCTTTGCCGATTACGATGTCGATGGCGGCACGTCTGCGGCCCTGATGATCCGCTGGCTGCGTCATTTCGGGGTCGATGCCACGCTTTACGTGCCGGACCGGATCGACGAGGGCTACGGCCCCAACGCCCCGGCCATGACCGAGCTGTCGGCGGGCCATGACGTGATCTTCTGCGTCGATTGCGGCACGCTTTCCCACGAGGCGCTGGAGGCGGCGACGGTCGATGTCGTCGTGCTGGACCACCACCTGGGCGGCGAGACCCTGCCCCGCGCGCTTGCCGTGGTGAACCCCAACCGCCAGGACGAGACCGGCGACCTGGCCCATCTCTGCGCGGCCGGCGTGGTGTTCCTGACGCTGGTCGAAGCCAACCGGCAGCTGCGCGAGGCAGGCGAGGCCGGGCCGGACCTGATCGGCCTGCTGGATCTGGTGGCGCTCGGCACGGTGGCGGATGTCGCGCCGCTGGTCGGGGTGAACCGCGCCTTCGTGATGCAGGGGCTGACGGTGATGGCGCGCCGCCAGACACCGGGGATCGTCGCGCTGGCCGACAGCGCGCGGCTCGACGGCGCGCCCTCCGCCCATCACCTGGGCTTCGTGCTGGGGCCGCGGGTCAATGCCGGGGGCCGGGTCGGGCGCGCCGATCTGGGCGCGCGGCTCCTGGCCACGGACGATCCCGAGGAGGCGGCCGGCCTGGCCGCGCGGCTGGAGGATCTGAACCGCGAGCGCCGCGAGATCGAGGCAAAGGTCCGCGCCCAGGCCATGGCCCAGGCCGAGGCGCGCGGCACCGATGCGCCGCTGGTCTGGGCGGCGGGCGAAGGCTGGCATCCCGGCGTGGTCGGCATCGTCGCCAGCCGCATGAAGGAGGCGACCGACCGGCCCTCCATCGTGATCGGGCTGGAGAACGGCATCGGCAAGGGCTCGGGCCGCTCGGTCTCCGGGATCGACCTGGGCTCGGCGGTGCAGCGCGCGGCGATGGAGGGGTTGCTGCTCAAGGGCGGCGGCCACAAGATGGCGGCCGGCCTGACCGTCGCGCAGGACCGCCTGGAAGAGGCGATGGCCGCGATCTCCGAGGTGCTGGCGCGGCAGGGCGCGGCCGATCTGGGACCCCAGGACCTGGCGCTGGACGGCGTGCTGATGCCCGCAGGCGCCACGGTCGACCTGGTCGGCGCGATCGAGGCGGCCGGCCCTTTCGGCGCGGGCGCCCCTGCCCCGCGCTTCGCCTTCCCCTCGCTGCGCATCCAGTCGGCCCGACAGGTCGGCGAGGGCCATCTGCGGGTCACGGCCAGCGACGGGCAGACCCGGATCGAGGCCATCGCCTTCGGCGCCTTCGACACCGAGCTGGGGCGTTTCGTCTGCGAAAGGCAGGGGATGACCGCGCATCTGGCCGGCCGGCTCGACCTCAACAGTTGGAACGGCCGCACCACCGTGCAGCTGCGCCTGGAGGACGCTGCGGAAGGCTGAAAAATCGCCGGATATCCACAGGTTTCCTGTTGCCATACCGGGGCGGTTTTTCTAAATAGCCCCTCACGCAAGCGCGGTCCGTTCGTCTATCGGTTAGGACGCCAGGTTTTCAACCTGGAAAGAGGGGTTCGATTCCCCTACGGACTGCCATCCGGGCACAGCCGCCACGCCGCGGTCCGTTCGTCTATCGGTTAGGACGCCAGGTTTTCAACCTGGAAAGAGGGGTTCGATTCCCCTACGGACTGCCACTTGCGGGCGCTGCCACCGGCTGCGGTCCGTTCGTCTATCGGTTAGGACGCCAGGTTTTCAACCTGGAAAGAGGGGTTCGATTCCCCTACGGACTGCCACTCCCCCATGCCTGCATTTCCGCAAACCGCCCCGCAGGACCGCCCGTCGGCCTGCACATGCAGGCTTGTCCACGCCTCGCGCCGCGCGGGCACATGACAGGGTCGCTTTCCGGAAAGGCGTGGTAGGCCCGGAGGGACTCGAACCCCCAACCAAAGTGTTATGAGCACTCTGCTCTGACCATTGAGCTACAGGCCCGCCGCGAAAAGGGCTACCAGACGGGGGGACGGCGTCAAGGGGCCGCAGGCTCGGAGACGATTGCACTGTTGCCGGGACTGCTATAGGCGGAGCCCGCGCAGCGAGGGATCACGACGATGAGCGAGCAGAAGAACGGCCTGACCTATGCCGAGGCAGGGGTGGATATCGCGGCAGGCAATGCGCTGGTGGAGCGGATCAAGCCCGCGGCCAAGGCGACCGCGCGCCCGGGCGTCATGTCGGGACTGGGCGGCTTCGGCGCGCTGTTCGACCTCAAGGGGGCGGGCTATGACGATCCGATCCTCGTCGCCGCGACCGACGGGGTCGGCACCAAGCTGCGACTGGCCATCGACACGGGCCATGTCTCCACCGTCGGCATCGACCTTGTCGCCATGTGCGTCAACGACCTGATCTGCCAGGGCGCGGAGCCGCTGTTCTTCCTCGACTATTTCGCCACCGGCAAGCTGGAGCTGGAGGCCGCGACGCAGGTGATCGAAGGCATCGCCAAGGGCTGCGAGCTGTCGGGCTGCGCGCTGATCGGCGGCGAGACGGCGGAAATGCCGGGCATGTATCCCGCCGGTGACTTCGACCTGGCGGGTTTTGCCGTCGGCGCGATGGAGCGCGGCGCGCATCTGCCCGCGGAGGTCGCCGCCGGCGACGTCCTTCTGGGGCTGACCTCGGACGGGGTGCATTCCAACGGCTATTCGCTGGTGCGCCGGATCGTCGATGCGGCCGGGCTGGGTTGGGACGATCCCGCCCCCTTCGCCGACGGCCCGCTGGGCGCCGCCCTGCTGACCCCCACCCGGCTCTATGTCAAGCCGCTGAAGGCGGCGATCGACGCGGGCGGGGTCCATGCCCTGGCCCATATCACCGGCGGCGGGCTGACCGAAAACGTGCCGCGCGTGCTGCCCGAGGGGCTGGGCGTGACGATCGACCTGTCCTCCTGGACGCTGCCGCCGGTCTTTGCCTGGCTGGCCGAGGCGGGCGGCCTGTCGCAGGCCGAGATGCTGAAGACCTTCAACAGCGGCATCGGCATGGTCGCGGTCGTGGCGGCGGAGCGCGCCGCGCAGATCGAGGCGCTGCTGGCCGCCGAGGGCGAGTCCGTCATTCGCCTGGGCCATGTGACCGCGGGCGCGGGCGTGACCTATGCGGGGACGCTGGCGTGACCAAGCGCGTCGCCATCCTGATTTCCGGCGGGGGCTCCAACATGGTCGCCCTTGCCGACTCCATGACCGGCGACCATCCCGCCCGGCCCTGCCTGGTTCTGGCGAATACCGCCGGGGCGGGCGGGCTGGCCCGGGCGGCGGAACGCGGCATCCCCACCGCCGTGGTGGATCACCGGCCCTTCGGCAAGGACCGCCCCGCCTTCGAGGCGGAACTGACCCGCGTCCTGGAAGAGGCCCGGCCCGACATCCTGTGCCTGGCCGGGTTCATGCGCGTGCTGACCGAAGGCTTCGTGACCCGCTGGCAGGGGCGGATGCTGAACATCCACCCCTCGCTTCTGCCGAAATATCGCGGCCTGCACACCCATGCGCGGGCGATCGAGGCGGGCGATGCCGAACATGGCTGCACCGTCCACGAGGTCACGCCGGAACTGGATGGCGGTCCGATCCTCGGCCAGGCCAGCCTGCCGATCCTCGCCGAGGATACCCCCGAGAGCCTTGCCGCGCGGGTCCTGCCGCTGGAACACCGGCTGTACCCGGAGGCGCTGCGCCGCTTCGCCGGGGGCGACCGCCGCCGCTTCACGCTGGCTTGACATCCCGCGAGCCGCCGCCGCATCCTTGGCCACCCGGCCTAGCCCACGGAACGCAAAGAAGAAACCGATGAAGACCCTGACCACGACGGAAGAGCTGCGCGATTTCTGCGACCGGGCTGCCCGCCATCCCTATGTGACGGTGGATACCGAATTCCTGCGCGAACGGACCTATTATTCCAAGCTGTGCCTGCTGCAGATCGCCTATCCCGGCGAGGAGGAGGACAGCGCGGTCCTGATCGATCCGCTGGCGGAGGGGATCGACCTTTCCCCGGTCTACGACCTGTGCCGCAATACCGATGTGGTCAAGGTCTTCCATGCCGCGCGCCAGGATGTCGAGATCTTCTATCATGACGGCGGGGTCATCCCCGAGCCGCTTTTCGACACGCAGGTGGCGGCGATGGTCTGCGGCTTCGGCGAACAGGTGGGCTACGAGACGCTGGTGAAGCGCATCGCACGCGCCAGCCTCGACAAGTCATCGCGCTTCACCGACTGGAGCCGCCGCCCGCTGACCGATGCCCAGAAAGCCTATGCGCTGGCCGATGTCACGCATCTGCGGGTGATCTACGAATATCTCTCGGCCGAGCTGGAGAAGGCCGGGCGCAAGGGCTGGGTGGAGGAGGAGATCCAGGTCCTCACCGATCCCGAGACCTACATCTCCCGCCCCGAGGAGGCGTGGAAGCGCGTCAAGACCCGCACCAATAGCGGCAAGTTCCTGGGCGTGGTCGCGGCGCTGGCCGAATTCCGCGAACGTTTCGCGCAGGAGCGCAACATCCCGCGCAGCCGGGTGTTCAAGGATGACGCCCTGGTCGAACTGGCCTCCACCAAGCCGCGCAGCCCGGCCGACCTGTCCCGCTCGCGGCTGCTGCTGCGCGAGGCGCGCAAGGGCGAGATTGCCGACGGGATCCTGGCGGCGGTCGAAGCCGGGATGAATGCCCCGGCCGACGCCATTCCGCGCAAGCCCGAACCCGACCGCTCGCCGGCCAGCCAGGCCCTTTCGGAACTGCTGCGGGTGCTGCTGAAGGCCAAGGCGGAATCGGCCGGGGTGGCACAGAAACTCGTTGCCACGACCTCGGAACTGGATGCCATTGCCGCCGGGGAACGCGATCTGCCGGCGCTGAAGGGATGGCGGCGGTCGGTCTTCGGCGAGGATGCGCTGCGCCTGTGCGAGGGACGCATCGCGCTTTCGGCCCGCGGCGGTGAAATCGCCATCGTCGAGCTGTGATCCCGGGGCCGGGGGCGGCCGCCTGCCGCCCCCGGCCCCGCCTGTCTCAGCGGCGGCTGCTGCGGCTGTTGGTGGCGCCGGAAACGGCGATGCTGCTCACGCCGGCAAGCTCGGCATTCGAGATGAACCGCCCGACACTGACCCTGTGCACGGGCTGCGCGCCTGCGGGAACCGGATTGACCGGCGGGCGGACGCGGAATTCCAGGCGGATCTCGGTCTCGACGGCTCGCGGCCCCGCCGGGGCCACCAATGCGACATCCCAGTATCCCGGCAGCGTCCGGCCCGTCGCCGTGACGATCACCCCGCCGGGCGTGGGCTCGATGCTCATCTCCTCGACAACCGGGATCAGCTCGCGTCCGTCGGCCGTCGGGTTCGGATAGCCGCCCTTCGGTTCGAGGCTGTTCGGCGAATCGCGCCCGCAAGCTCCGGTCAGCCCCAGAGCGGAAAGCGACAGAAGGACGGTGCGGCGGGTCGTCAGGATGCGTGTCATGGCCCGTGCGATAGCCCAAAACCGGCGCCGGGGGAAGCCGCTCCCTTTGCCGCACGGGCTGGACCCCTGCCCGGAAAACCCTTACCCCTCGGACCATTGCGAAGGAGACCGCGATGGCCAGTGCCGCCTTTGAAGAGATAGCCGACACGTTCGAATTCCTGGACGACTGGGAAGACCGCTACCGTCACGTGATCGAATTGGGCCGCGCGATGGAGGGGCTCGACCCCGCGCTGCAGGTTCCCGCCACCAAGGTCGATGGCTGCGCCAGCCAGGTCTGGCTGCATCCGCGAATCGAGGGAACCGGGCCCGCGGCGCAATATGATTTCCGCGGCGAAAGCGATGCCATGATCGTGCGCGGCCTGATCGCGGTGCTGCATGCACTCTATTCGGGACTGAGCGTCGCCGAGGTGCTGAAGGTCGATGCCCATGCCGAACTGGCGCGGCTGGGCCTGGACGAACACCTGTCGGCGCAGCGGTCGAACGGGGTGCGCGCGATGGTGCAGCGCATCCGCGAACAGGCCGCCGAGGCCGCGGGCTGAGGCTCAGCGCCGCGGCACCGCCAGCGCCAGCGCCACTGCCAGCGGAACCGCCACGGCAAGGACCGGTCCGGGCAGTTCCCCGGACAGGCCCCATCCCAGCGCGATGGTCAGCGCCGCCGCCAGGGCCGCGCCTCCGGCGAGGAACAGGAAAAGACGTAACGGCATCGGGCCCTCCTTTCACCGCAGATGGGGATGCGCCGTGCCCAGGTCCAGCCATGCGCATGGCGGCTTGCAAATGTTCCGTGTCTGTTCCATGGTTCCGGCATGGAGCCCGACATGCGCAGACACCCCATCGCCCCCGAAAGACGCCGTGCCCGCGGCGCGGCCAGCAATGACACGCCGCGCTTCGACGCTCTTGCCCATGTGCCCTTCAATGACGGATGGGACATCGCCGAAGACCTGCCCTTCCTGCGCACCCATGTCGCGCATGAACAGGCCCGGCGGATCCTGACGCGCAACACCTCTCCCGATATCGGCTTCGACCGGTCGATCAATCCCTATCGCGGTTGCGAACACGGCTGCATCTACTGCTATGCCCGTCCCAGCCACGCCTATCTGGGCCTGTCCCCGGGGCTGGATTTCGAAACCAGGCTGACGGTCAAGCCGAATGCGCCCGATCTTCTGGCGCGCGAGCTCTCCGCGCCGGGCTACAGCCCGCAGCCCATTGCCATCGGCACCAATACCGATGCCTACCAGCCGATCGAAAAGCAGCACGAGGTGATGCGGCGCATCCTGGAGGTGCTTCTGGATTTCCGCCATCCCGTGACGATCACCACCAAGGGGACGCTGATCGAGCGCGATCTGGACCTGGTGTCGCGCCTGGCCGAACGCGGCCTGGTGCAGGTCGGCATCTCCGTCACCACGCTGGACCCGGCACTGTCGCGGAAGATGGAGCCGCGCGTCCCCGTCCCCGCGCGGCGCCTGGGCACGATCGCGCGGCTGTCGCGGGCGGGGGTGCCCGTGCGGATCATGATGTCGCCGGTCATCCCCGCCCTCACGGATCACGAGATCGAGCGCGTGCTGGAGGCGGGCAAGGCCGCGGGGGCACGCGGGGCCAGCTGGATCATGCTGCGCCTGCCGCTGGAGGTGGCAGACCTGTTCCGCGACTGGCTGCAGGAACACTATCCCGACCGGGCCGCCCGGGTGATGGCGCGCCTGCGCGAAACCCAGGGCGGGCGCGACTATCGTCCCGACTGGGGACGGCGGATGCGCGGCGAGGGGGTCCATGCCAACCTCGTGGCGCGCCGCTTCGAGCTGGCGGCCCGCAGGCTGGGGCTGGACGGGCCGCTGCCCCCGCTGGACCTGGCGCAGTTCCGCGTCCCTCCCCGTCCCGGCGACCAGCTCAGCCTGTTCTGAGCCGACCGCGGGCCCCGCGCTCAGGACAGGACCGGCGGCGCCCCCTGGGGCTGGCGGGCGGCCTGAACGCCGATGCGCATCCCTCGGCCGATCCGCGTCGCCATGGCATGGATTGCCGCCGCCTGCTCCGGCGCCAGCACCTCTTCGGCCGCGGCCCGGAAATGGGACAGCCAGATGTCGAAATGCCCGGGGGCGATATCGGGATTGGCACTATGGACCTGCTGCGGATTGCCCTCATACGCGGAGCGGTCCAGCCCCGTCGCCTTGCGCCAGAACCCCGCGATCCAGGCCTCGTGGCGCCGCCAGCAGGCCGCGTCGGGTCCGATCGCCGCGGCAAAAACCGGGCCCAGCTGGGGATCCTGCCGCAGCCTGGCATAGAAGACCGCGACAAGGCGGTCGATCTGGTCGCTTTGCAGGGGATGCTGCGCGGCATCGGCGGGCATGGGGCCTCTCCTCGGATGGCGGACGGTCGCAGCATAGCGCGCCTCCCCGGCCCGAGCCACCGCAACCGGCGGCTGCCCGCCTTGAAGGCATCCCGGCGCAATGCCGCCTGTTTCGCAGGCATGACGGATGGCGATCTGCTGGAAGGAAGGGTGTTCACCACGCCGTTTCTTGCGTCGGCGCGGCATCGCATCAGATGGGACGGCGGGGGGATCATGGTTCTGACGGAGACACCGATGATTTACCTCAAGATCGCGCTTTTCTCCCTGCGCCAGCTCAGCGCACTGGGCCTGTGGCAGGCCGGGGCCGAGCTGGGCGGCAGTCCCGAATTGCGGCGCCGCGCGGCGCGCCACCGCCGGCTGCAATCCGCCGCGGCGGAGGCGCTGCGCGATCAGCTCCGTGCCGATCTGGCCAGTGCCGCCCCGGCCCCGGGCCCCCGCCCGCGGTGAGGCGCGGGACCGCTAGCGCGCCAGCACCAGATCCGCGCGAAGCCCGCCATGGGATGCGCTGCTGCCCAGCCGCAATTGGCCGCCATGGCTGCGGGCGATATCGGCGGCGATGGACAGGCCCAGCCCCACCCCGGGCAGGTTCTGGTTGCGTGCCGGGTCCAGCCGGGCGAAGGCCTTGACCGCCTGGTCGCGCTCGGCCTCGGGAATGCCCGGCCCGTCATCCTCCACCCGCAGGATCAGCGCCTGCCGCCCGGCCTCGAGACTGACCCAGGCGTGGCTGCCATAGCGCACGGCATTGCCCACCAGATTGTCCAGCGCCCGCGCCACCGCCATCGGGCGCAGCTGCACGATGCCGGTCTCGTCGCAGCGCCCCAGGCTGACCGGCTGTCCGCCGCGGGAGGCGCGGCCGACGAAATCCTGCAGCATCGCCGCCGCGTCCACCGGCTCGGGCGCCTCCAGGGCATCGCCGCGGGCGAAGGCGAGGAACTCGTTGACCAGCCGTTCCATGTCCGCCACGTCGCGGGTCAGTGCCTCCACCTCCTCGCTTTCCTCCATCAGTCCCAGTTCCAGCCGCATCCGGGTCAGCGGCGTGCGCAGGTCGTGGCTGATCCCCGACAGCATCAGCGTGCGGCTCTCGATCTGCCGCTCGATCCGGTCGCGCATGTCGAGGAAGGCCAGGCCCGCCGCGCGCACCTCGCGCGCGCCCGAGGGCTTGTAGGCGGTGTGCCGCCCCTTGCCGAAGGCCTGCGCAGCGGCCGCAAGCCGGGTGATCGGCCGCAGCTGGTTGCGCAGGAAAAGATAGGCGATGGCCGACATCAGCAGCCCGGTCGTGATCATCAGCACCAGCAGCTGATGCGGATTGGCGGCCGAGATCCTCTGCCGCGGAAAGCGCAGATCGACGCTGCCATAGCGGGTGGGCACGCGCATGTGGACGCTGCTTTTCGACCGTTTCAGGTCGATCACCTCCGCCTCCGGCAGCCCCTCGCGCAGGGCCGAGATCACCCGCCAGCCCGAGAGGTCGTACCAGCGATACCCGTCGCTCAGTTCGTCCTGGGCGGGGATGGTCACCCGGATCTGCAGTTTCGGTCCCAGGTCGCGCGCCACCAGCCGCGCCTCGCCCAGGGTCGGCGCATCGCCGATTTCGTCCAGGAGGTAATGCAGTTCCAGCAGCACGCCCTCGGACATCTGCGCCGTGACATCGTCGATATGGCGCTGGATGAAGACCACCGACACGACCAGCTGGAGGATCACGACCGGCAGCAGCAGGATCAGCGTCGCCCGCCCGGTCAGGCTCTGGGGCAGATAGGGTTTGAGACTCGGCACGGCCATGGCCTAGCTCTAGCAGACCCAGCCGCCGCGCAAAGCGGCAAAACGCCGGAGCGCCGCCGATGACCGACCCCGCAGAAACACGTCCCGCAGCGGGCCAGCCCGAGCGCCTGGCCCCCGGGCTGGCCCGGATCCTGGCGCCCAACCCCTCGCCCATGACCTTCCGCGGCACCAACAGCTATCTGCTGAGCTGCGGCGCGGACCGGGCGGTGATCGATCCCGGCCCGGACGATCCGGCCCATCTCGCGGCGCTGCTGGGCGCGCTGCAGAGAGAGGGGCTGACCATGATCCTCGTCACCCATGCCCATCGCGATCACTCCGCCCTTGCCCCTGCCCTTGCGCGCGCGACCGGCGCCCCGGTCCTCGCCTTCGGCAACGCCACGGCCGGGCGGAGCGCCGTGATGACCCGGCTGGCGGCGGCGGCGCCGATCGGCGGCGGCGAGGGGATCGATGCGGGATTCACGCCCGATCGCTGCCTGGCGGATGGCGAGATCCTGCCTTTCGGCGACGGCCGGATCGAGGCACTGCATACGCCCGGCCACATGGGCAACCACCTGGCCTTCGCCTGGAGGGACGCGATCTTCACCGGCGACCTGGTGATGGGCTGGGCCTCCTCGCTGGTTTCGCCGCCCGACGGGGACCTGGCCGATTTCCTGCGCTCCTGCGCGAGGCTGCGCGCGCGGCCCGAAACCGTCCTGCATCCCGGCCATGGCCCGGCGATACCCGACCCGGCGGCGCGCATCGACACGCTGCTTGCCCATCGCCATGCGCGCGAGGCGCAGATCCTCGACGCGCTGGCCCGGGCGCCGGCCGACCTGTCCGGGCTGACCGCGCGGGTCTACGAGGGGACACCGCCCGCACTCTGGCCCGCCGCCGCGCGCAATCTTCTGGCGCATCTGGTGGAGCTTGTCCGGCGCGAGCTGGTCCTTGCGGAACCTGCGCTTTCCGCGACGGCCCGCTTCTCGCTGCGTCAGCCCGAAAAAAGCGGATCCGCCCGCAAAACGCCCCTTGCGCCCCCCGGGGGGCTTGGGTAGACACCGCTCCACAGCGTTCCGGCGTAGCTCAGCGGTAGAGCAGTTGACTGTTAATCAATTGGTCGTAGGTTCGATCCCTACCGCCGGAGCCAAATCGACCTTCGGTTTGGATGCTGGGTGCGAAAGCACCGAAACGGGTCCGCGGAGATGCTCCGCGAGGATCCAGGGCGCAAGCCCGAACTGGTCCGGCGTAGCTCAGCGGTAGAGCAGTTGACTGTTAATCAATTGGTCGTAGGTTCGATCCCTACCGCCGGAGCCAAAATCCCTCAGATATAGGCAAAACGCCTTATTTCATTGGGTTTCCCATGAGGTGACCTCCGACCAGAGTCGGAGCCACCTGTGCACGTGCACAAATTGGTGCACAAATCCGTGCCCGAACCGGTGCACACCGCGACTCCCGGATGCCCTGGAACCCGTTTCGGAGGCTGCCCGCATGGCCGGAGTCGCACACACCCCCCATCTCGAAAGACGCCCCTCGGGCTACTTCTTCCGCCGCCGGCTTCCGCGCGCGTTCCGGGAGATATCGAACCCTGGTCAAAGTTCGGCCATCTGTCTCAGCCTTCGGACCGACGTCCTCTCCGAAGCGACATGCCGCGTCCGCGCCCTCACGGCGCTCACGGACCTGGCCGTCGCGCTGACGACGGAGAGACCGGTGGATCATCTGAGCCCCGAGCACGTGACATTGCTGACCGAATTGGCGCGCTGCCAGATCGCCGCCCACGAAGCCCTGCGGGCGTCGGCCGAACCGCGTTCCGAGGCGGCGGCGAATTTCGCGGCGCAGACCGAGCGCGCAACCCAGGACATGCTGCGCCGGGCCCTGGCGCTCGGTGATCGGTCCCCGGTCACGGACCCCTTGCGCGAGATGGCGAGGCAGTTCGGCGTGACCCTCGACGAGACCAGCTCGGACTGGCGCGCGCTGGCGTTCGAGGCTCTGCGTGTCATGCTCGACGTGTCGCGCGAACGGGAACGGCGCGAGCTCGGCACCTACGAGGAAGCGACCCCGATCTTCCGGTCCGTCACGGCAAGCCGGTCGGCCTCCGCGACGGTCACCATGTCCCGACTTGCCTCGCAACCACCAGCTCCGGTCCCGGCCATCCCGCCCGCAGCCGCGCCAATCGCGATTTCCGTGCCGGTGTCAACCATGCCGGCGGCCACCACGCCGGCCGAACCACAGATGGCCTGTCCCGGTCAGAACCAGGTCGACACGACTGGCGTGGAGCCCGAGACCGCAGCGCCCATTGTCGAGGACAATACATCCCATGCGCCCTCTTCCCAGGAACGCGTGCCTATTGCCGTCACCAAGACGAAGGAGGCGGCGCCGTTGCCCTCCGCAATGCCGCGGGAGGAGCCTCAGATCCTGATCGATCAATCGCTCCTCTCGGACAAGGCGCGCGCCGCCCTGGCGAAAGGGTCCTTGTTGAGCTATTCGACCGGTAAGACGAGGAGCCCCTATCTCTT
>NZ_JACVXA010000120.1 GCF_014903745.1 Mangrovicoccus algicola
TGCCCGATGCAGTCCAGGTTGCAGACCGCTGGCACCTGCTGGACTGCGTGTCAACGCCGAGTCAAAATTCCCCAGAAGTGCCGAAGTAAAATTCCCCACTTCGGCGGGTCCGACGATCAGCCGGTGTCAGTGATCGGCAGCTCCGTTCTTCAGTTTCGGCGGCGGGGGCGGCATGATGGGCGCGTTGGCGCGAACGTGCTCGGGAATGAGATCGGCATGGGCGCGCAAACGGTAGCTGGCGCCCTCGATCTGGACGACGACCGCGTGGTGCAGCAGCCGGTCGAGCAGCGCCGCGGCGACGACCGGATCGCCGAACACGTCACCCCATTCGGCGAAGCCGCGGTTGGAGGTCAGGATCATCGCTCCCTTTTCGTAGCGGGCGTTGACGAGCTGGAAGAACAGGTTGGCGCCGCCTCGGGTGATCGGCAGGTAGCCGATCTCGTCGACGATCAGCAGCGAGGCGCGGGCGTAGAACCGGATCTTCTCCGGCAGGCGGCCTGACCGCTCGGCCTGGGACAGGGCTTCGATCAGTTCGGCGAGCGTGGCGCGATAGACCGTGCGCCCTGCCTTCACCGCGGCCACGCCCAGGGCGGTGGCGAGATGCGATTTTCCCGTGCCCGGCGGGCCGAGAAAGTGAACCACCTCGGCGCGGCGGACGAAGTCGAGCTGGGCGAGCGCCGCGATGCGCTCCCGGTCGAGCGACGGCTGGAACGAGAAGTCGAAGCTTTCCAGCGTCTTGATCGGCATCAGCTTGGCGGTGCGCAGGGCGACCTCGATGCGGCGGCCCTCGCGCGTCGCGTATTCCTCGCCCAGCAGCGCGTCGATCGCCTCGACGGCGGTGATCTCGCCGCGCTCGAGCCGGGCCAGGATGTGTTCCAGCGCTTCCAGAGCGCGCGGCATCCGGAGCCCGATCAGGGCGCCGCGGATGCGGTCGAGCTGTCCGCTCATGGCTGTCCGCCCGCGGCCAGGCGGCGGCCGACGGCATCATAGAACTCGAGCGGGCGGCGCAGGCCCTGGACCGGCATCTGCTGGGGCGGTCTCGGCGGCGGCGCCTTGCGATGGGCAGGGTCGACCCGGCGCAGGCCCTTGCCCTCGAGCACCGGGTGGCGGGCGATCAGTTTGCCGTCCTCGAAGATCCGGACTTCGCTGGCGTGGTGCTGGACTTCCAGCATGCGCTTCCGCGCCGTGTCGGGCACCGAGTAGAGATTCCCGCCGACCGAGACCATGCCCTCGCGGCTGACCCGCCGCTCGATGGTCAGCACCGCATCATAGGGGATCGCGGGGAGCGGCTTCAGGGCAGGCTTTTCCCCCTCAAAGGCATCGTCGACGATCCGCCGGGTAGTGGCGTGGAGCCGCGGGTTCGCCACTTCGGCTCGCCAGGCATCAAACTGCGTGTTCAGGTCGTCGAGGTTGCGGAAGCTGCGGGCCAGGAAGAAATCCTGCCGGATGTAGCGGAACGGCCGCTCGATTTTCCCTTTCGTCTTAGCGCGATAGGGACGGCAGGCCCGGGGAATGGTGCCGTAGTGGTTCAGCAGCGCGACCAGCGACGCGTTGTAGGTCACCACGCCCGCCTCGTCTTCGCCGATCACCGCGGTCTTCATCCGGTCATAGAGGATTTCCTCCGGCGCGCCGCCGATCGCCTCGAAGGCGCCGATATGGCAGCGCAAGACGGATTGCAGGTTCTGGCTGGCGACAAAGCGGCCCCAAGCTCCTTACCGAGGGCGACCTTGCGACGCTGCAGGATCGTGGCGAACCCATGGGCGAGCGGTTCGATCTCGCCCTCGAGCCCCGTGCCGCGCAGCTGGCCGAGCAGCGCCTCGAAGGTCTCGCGGGTGATGCTGTCCTTCAGGATGTCGTCTTCGGGGATCGGCAGGACGGCGCCCTTCTCCGTCAGCCCGAAGAGTTCGATGGTCTCTAGGCGGTTACGTTGTCGTAAGCCATGTCGGTATCTCCAGATGGTTGTGGAGCCACCACGTGAGTGTGGGGGCATGGCCGTACGTCTAGGTCACCGAATCTGTCCGGGTCAGGGACGGCGAAGCCGCCGGCTTGCCGGGCGCAAAAGTTTTCCTGGCGTGTCGCGAAACAAGGGCGCGCCGTCGATCACTGGGCTGACACCTCCGCGCGCACCGCCCTTGCCGAAAAGTTTTGCGATCCTTGAGGCGGGCTGATTTGGGGGCCATCCGGAGGATATGCTTCTGCGCTCATGTGTGTGTGATTGACGGTAGGTTTGCCCGACACGAGCAGGCAAACGCCGCGACCGGACGCGGGAGACGGATGAAGCGGAGGGATGGTTTTGGCCTCCGGTCAAAACAGACTGGAGCACAATCCGGCGGAGCGGTCGGGGAGCGACGTGCTCGCGAGGCGGGCAAACCGAGATGCCGGGTGCGACGCCGCGGTGAGGCCGCAGGCCGAATGCGCGATCGGCCAAGGGCCGATATCTCCCCTGCGACACGCGAAGCCGAGCAGGGGAGGCCGTCAGGCATCGGGCACCTTATCCGATGGCCGAGAGAGTTTTCCAGCCAACGGAAAGGCCGTGTCATATGCAATGACCTGCCCCCCTCCGGTCCCTCATTCATAACGAGAGTCTGCAGGTTGTTGCTCTGCTCCCCAACCTTGGACCGCCGAAAGTTGGACTTTTCCAGCTGCCTCACGATGACGGGCCGGTGACGCCATCGGGATAATGCATGGCAATCGGGACGTTGTATCCGATCACGCTGTGGGGTCGGTCCTCGTTGTAGTGTCGACGCCAAGCTTCCAACTTTTCGCGGGCGTCGGCAAGGCTCATGAACCAGTGGGCGTTCAGGCATTCGGACCGAAGCTTGCTGTTAAACGCCTCGATGAAACCGTTGTCGGTCGGTTTTCCAGGTCGTGAGAAGTCCAGCGTGACCTCGTTGGCATAGGCCCAGAGATCGAGGTCTCGAGAGATAAATTCGCTGCCATTATCGACGCGAATGGTATTCGGGTAGCCGACCTGGGCGCAGACGCTTCTCCAGCGTCTGCACGACGTCCTCGCCACGATAGGTGAAACGGGGATCGGCCGCCGGGCACAGTCGGGAATGGGTGTCGACGACTGTCAAGATGCGGAGCTTCTTGCCCATGGCGAGCTGGTCGTGAACGAAGTCCATCGCCCAGACATCGTTCGGGCCGATGGCTTCCTGGCGGTCCTCCCGCAGCTTCGCCTTCACCCGGCGCTTCGGGTGCTTATGGCGCAGCTGAAGTCCCAACTCATTGTAAATCCCACGGGTCTTCTTCATGTTGATCACCCACCCCTCTCGCCGCAGCAGGACATGCACGCGGCGAGAGCCATACCGCACACGCGTCTCACAGATCTCCTTGATCCGCCTTTCAACGGCACCCTGGTGCGTCCGCCGGGACTTGTAGTGGTAGCTGGACGTGTCGAAGCAGATGGCCCCACAAGCCTTCCGGATCGACACGCCCCAGTCGACGCACATCCCGGTCACGATCTCTCGCAGACGCCCAGGCTTCAGAGCTTTCGGCGGATCACGTCCTGCAACATCTCCCGATCGAGGGTCAGATCGGCCACGATCTTCTTCAGTCGTGTGTTCTCGTCCTCGAGCGCCTTCAGCCGGCGCATCTCGTCCGGCAGCAACCCGCCATACTTCTTCTTCCAGTTGAAGTAGGTCGCCTGGCTGATGCCCGCCTTGCGGCAGATCTCAGCGACCGGCGTGCCTTGCTCGCCCTGCTTCAGGATGAAGGCCTTTTGGTTCGACGGGCTTTCGCGGCCCCACTGGGGCCACGGTCCCGTCTCACTCCGTGAACTTCGATGCCTTCATGCGTTTCCGCTCCTCTCCCAGCCAAGATAGAGTAGCCGAAAACTCCAGCTTCAAACGGTCCTGTTTCCAGGGGGCAGAGCAGCGCTTACGTTAGGGGCGTCATCTCGGACGTCACAACGCGTCAAACAACGAGGGTGATGGGCGGTCGCTTACGAAACACACGACGCATATCGGCGACCAGACCTTCACCGGCCTGACCTTGCCCCCGGATCCCGGACTGGGAGTTAGATTACTCGCAGAC
>NZ_JACVXA010000121.1 GCF_014903745.1 Mangrovicoccus algicola
GACGGCCGCCCCGCCGTCGCCGACAGCCCGCCCGGGCGCGCCCGGGGCAGGGCGGCCATCACCGCGACCATCGCGCCGCGCGAGATCATGCAAGCGCCCAGCCAGATCCCCCAGCCGGTCGCGCCCAGCGGCAGCAGCAGCAGCAGCGCCTGCCAGCGCAGCCCCGTGGCCAGCACCAGCGCCAGCACCCCGTAGCTGCCGATATGGCTGTCCTTCATGATCTCCAGCCGCCGCGCGCGGCTCCAGCCGCCCCAGAGACCGTCGGCGCAATCGGCCAGCCCGTCCTCGTGCATCGCGCCGGTCAGCAGCGCCTGCAGCCCCAGGACGAGCCCCGCCGCCAGCGTCGCGGGAAGCCCGGCGGCCTGCGCGATCCAGCCCGCGCCCCCCGCCGTCACCGCCACGGCCAAGCCCGCCAGCGGCCAGGCCCAGGCCGCCCCGGCCCCGCGCGCGATGGCGAAACCGGTGTTGACCTTCACCGGCAGGCGGGTCAGCAAGCCCAGGGCGGCAGCGATGTCGCGCAGATCGAGAAGCGGTCCGGGGCGGGCAGGCATGGCATGTCCTCGTCGGGCGAAGGCGGAAGGCAGGGCATCCATGTTCAAGACCATCGAGGATTTCAAGGCGGAGCTTGCAGGTTTTCCCTCTGCCGATGCGGCGGCGCGCCAGGCGGCGGCGCTGCGCAATGCCGGTCTGACCAAGCCCGCGGGCGCGCTGGGGCGGCTGGAGGATCTGGCGCTGTGGTATGCCTCCTGGCGGGGCAGCGACCGCCCCGTGCTGGACAGGGTGCAGATCGCAATCTTCGCCGGCAGCCATGGGGTCGCGGCGCGCGGCGTCTCGGCCTATCCCCCGGAGGTGACGGCGCAGATGGTCGGCAATTTCCGGGCGGGCGGTGCAGCGATCAACCAGCTGGCGCAGGTCGCGGGGGCCCGGCTGACGGTGCATGCGGCGGATCTCGACCGGCCGACGGGCGATATCGCCGAAGCCGCGGCGATGAGCGAGGCGGATCTCTGCGCCGCGCTGCAGAGCGGCTGGGACGCGGTCGACCCGGAGGCCGATCTTTTCGTCGCCGGCGAGATGGGCATCGGCAACACCACCGTCGCGGCGGCGCTGGCGGCGGCCTTCTATGGCGGCGGTGCGGGAACCTGGGTGGGCCGCGGCACCGGCGTCGACGATCCGGGCCTGGCACGCAAGGCCGCGGCGGTGGAGGCGGCGCTGGACACCCATGCCGCGGCGATCGAGGCGGGCGATCCGGTGGAGATCCTGCGCTGCCTGGGCGGGCGCGAGGTGGCCGCGATGACCGGCGCCTATGCCCGCGCGCGGGTGCTGCGCATCCCGGTGATCCTCGACGGGTTCATCTCCTGCGCGGCGGCCTCGGTGCTGTCGCAGGCGGTCTGGGGCGGGCTCGACCACGCGATCGCCGGGCATTGCTCGGCAGAGGCGGCGCATCTGCGGCTGCTGGATGCGCTGAAGATGGAGCCGCTGCTGCGGCTTGGGCTGCGGCTGGGCGAGGGCTCGGGCGCGGCGGCGGCGGTGCCGATCCTGCGCGCGGCGGTGGCCTGCCATTCGGGCATGGCCAGCTTCGGCGAGGCGGGGGTCTCGGACCGGGACTGAGCCGGGGGCTCAGCTGCGCTCGGCGCGCCGCATCTCGGCGGTCTCGATCTCCTCGCCCAGCGTCGTGACCATCTCGGTCTCCATCTCGCGGTCGAGTTCCCTGGCGCGCTGCACGTAGCGCTCGTTCTGGGCCACCGGCAGGCCGGGGGTCCAGACCTCGGCCAGTTCCAGCATCGCGCGGCGGTCATGCTTGTAGAAGGCGCGCTCCGCCTCCGCGGCCTCGTATTCGGACAGGCCCATGTTCTCCAGCACGTAGCGGGCCGCGCGCAGCGAGCTGTCGAACATCTCGCGCACGATGTCATCCGCGCCCGCGCGGAACAGTTCATAGACATGCACCCGGTCATAGGCGCGGGCGACGATGTGCAGGTCGGGCCGTTCCTTGCGCGCATAGGCGACGATGCGGGTGCAGGCCTCCTTGTCGTCCATCGCCACCACCAGCACCCTGGCCCGCGCCAGGCCCGCGGCATGCAGCAGTTCCGGCCGGGTCGGGTCGCCCAGGAAGCTCTTGAAGCCGAAGCGGCGCATCAGGCGGATGGTGGACAGGTCGTTGTCCAGCACCACGGCGCGGAAGCCCGACATCTGGATCATGCGGTTGACCACCTGCCCGAAGCGGCCGATCCCGGCGATGATGATCGGGCCCTGTTCGGTGATCTCGTCGGCCTCCGGACCGCCGGCCCCGGGATCGGCAAGGCGCCGCCCGAGATGTTCGTACAGCATGAAGACCAGCGGGGTCAGCAGCATCGACAGCGCGACCACCAGGTACAGCACCGGCCCCAGCGCGGGAGGAATGACGCTCTGCTGCAGCGAGAAGGCGAGCAGCACGAAGCCGAACTCCCCCGCCTGTGCCAGTCCCAGCGCGAACAGCCAGCGGTCGCGGCCGCGCAGATCGAACAGCCAGGCCAGCCCGAGAAGCACCAGGGCCTTGAGCGCCATCACCGCCAGGGTCAGCCCCAGCACGCGCAGCGGTTCGGCCAGCAGGAGCCCGGTATCGATGCCCGCGCCCACGGTGATGAAGAACAGCCCCAGAAGCAGGCCCTTGAAGGGGGCGATGTCGCTTTCCAGCTCGTGGCGGAATTCCGAACTGGCCAGGACCACCCCCGCGAGGAAGGTGCCGAGCGCGGGCGACAGCCCCACCATCATCATCAGGAAGGCGATGGCCATCACGATCAGCAGCGCCAGCGCCGTGTCCAGCTCGCGCAGCCGCGCCTTGTGGATATAGGCGAAGATCGGGCGGATCAGGTAGAGCCCGGCCAGGATGATCCCCGCCACGATCCCCAGCGTCAGAAGGGCCGCGCCCCAGCCGGGCAGGCGGTCCACCATCGCGGCCAGCGCCTCGGCGTGACCGCCGGATCCGCCCAGTTCCAGTTCCGCCGCGCCGCCGGCGCCGGTCAGGGCCGGGCTCTGCCCGCCCGCGGTCAGCTCCGGCGGTGACAGAAGCGGCACCAGGGCCAGCATCGGGATCACCGCGATGTCCTGGGTCAGCAGCACGGAGAAGCTCGACCGTCCGCCCGCGGTCTGCATCAGCCCCTTTTCCGACAGGGTCTGCAGCACGATCGCGGTGGAGGACAGCGCAAAGGCAAGCCCCACCGCCAGGGCCGGGCGCCAGTCGAGCCCCAGCGCCATCGCCCCCGCCATGATCAGCCCGGCCGACCCGGCCACCTGCAGCCCCCCCAGCCCCAGGAGCCTGTGGCGCATGTCCCACAGGGCCCGCGGCTCCAGCTCCAGGCCGATCAGGAACAGCATCATGACCACGCCGAATTCGGCGAAATGCTGCAACTCGCCCACCTCGTTGCCGACCAGCCCCAGCACCGGGCCGATGCACAGGCCCGCCGCCAGGTAGCCCAGCACCGAACCCAGCCCCAGCCGCGCGGCCAGCGGCACCGCCACGACGGCGGCGGTGAGATAGAGCGTGGCCTGAAAGAGAAAGCTCTCCATGTCGGGTCGGGTCTCCTGGGCTCGGGCAGTCGCGGCCATGATGGCAGCACGGGCCGCGTGCCGGAACCCGCCCGGCCTGCGGCGGATGGGTCAGCTGCTGGGCATGCTCAGCATTTCATTGCGGCCCTTGCGCTGATAGCGCAGCTGCCCCTCGCCGATGGCGACGACGCGCCCGCCATCCAGCCGATCGCCGACCGAGACGTTGACGACATCGCCATTGGGCATCCGCACCAGCGCGCGCAGATTGCCGGGACTGCCGAACGTGCCCAGCAGGTTGACCTTGCGCAGGTTGATCTCGCCGTCATCGGTGGCGCGGCGCGCCACGTTGCCGGGGGCTTCGACCGGCTGGGTCACGGGGGCGCGGATCGTGGCCGCGGCGGGTTGCGGGCTCAGCACGGCCGCGGTGGAGGCGGCCGCCACGGCGCTTGCCGCGCTGCTGCGGGCGCTGCGCAGCTGCGCG
>NZ_JACVXA010000122.1 GCF_014903745.1 Mangrovicoccus algicola
GCCAGGCCACGGTCCGATAGCCGAAGGACGGCTCCTCCTCGATCATCTTCTTGATCGGCTCGGCAAAGCGGGGATCGACCTTCGGCGCGGCTTTCACCGGCTTGTAGTAGACCGTGCGCCGGGGAATGCCGAACCACGTGCAGAGCTTGGCGACCGACACTGCGACACCCTCCGCCAAGAGGCCGTGCTGGATGCGACGGATCAATTCCCGTCCTGCGCATCCAGCAGGGCCTGAAGCCGTTCGATCATTCTCTCGAACCAATGGCGTTCATGATCTCACTCGGGCCCGCACCTCCAGCATGGCCTCGCCATAGGCTTCCTGAAGGTCCCGGAGCTGCTTCTCGTATTGCTCGCGGATGTCGAGCGGGTTGGCGCGCAGCGAGTTCTCCATCCCCCGCTTGGCGTCTTCAACCCATCCCTCGATCTCGGAGGGTGCGAGGTCGAATGATCGACTTGCCTCCGACACGGTCCTCTTGCCCTGGATGATCTCGATCACCAGAGCCGTCTTCCGCTTCGCCGTCCAACGCTTGATGCTGTCGTCCATCGTCATACTCATCGCTACGTTCTCCCTTGTAGCATGAGCAGGTTTTCATTGGGTCGATACACGCCCGCCGTTCCACCAGAGATCCAGGCGGCCGCGGAGAGAGTGCGCGACGCCGTGATCCTGCAAGAACGGCGATCCGGCGCGGGGGGGGCATAGCGGCGCCGCCCCCGCGCGATTGCCGGAGCTAGCGCGGGATGCCGGGCAGGGCGCAGAGCATTTCGTACAGGAAATTGGCGGCGATGACCGCGGTATTGCCTGCCGGGTCATAGGGCGGGGACACCTCCACGAGGTCGCCGCCCACGAGGTTCAGACCGGCGCAGCCACGGATGATCTCTAGCCCCTGCATGGTGGTCAGCCCGCCGACCTCGACGGTGCCGGTCCCGGGGGCGAAGGCGGGGTCGAGGCTGTCGATGTCGTAGCTCAGATAGACCGGGGTCTGGCCGATCTCGGCACGGATTTCGGCCATCAGCGGCGCCAGCGACCTGTGCCAGCATTCTTCTGCCTGGATCACCCTCCAGCCCTGCCGCCGGCCCCAGTCGAAATCATCGGCGGCATAGCCCGTCCCGCGCAACCCGATCTGGTACACCTTGTCATTGACCAGGCAGCCTTCTTCCCAGGCGCGGCGGAACGGGCAGCCATGGGCCGCGGTCTCGCCGAACATCTCGTCATTGGTATCCGCATGCGCATCCACATGGATCAGCGCGACGGGCCCGTGCCTATCTTTCATAGCCCGCAGGATCGGCCAGGTCAGGGTGTGATCCCCGCCCAGCGTCAAGGGGATGACGCCATGCGACAGCACCTCGCGGTAATGAGCCGCGATGATGTCGACGGATTTCTTCAGATCGTAGAGATTGACCGGAACATCCCCGATATCGGCGACCTGAAGGTGGTCGAAGGGCGCCGCGCCGGTTGCCATGTTGTAGGGGCGGATCATCCGGCTTTCGTCGCGGATCTGGCGCGGGCCCAGTCGCGTGCCCGGGCGGTTCGAGGTGCCGATATCCATCGGGATCCCCAGAAAGCAGGCATCCAGCCCCGCCGCGCTATCCTGGGCGGGCAGGCGCATCATGGTGGCCGGACCGCCGGTCCTGGGCATCTGGTTGCCGCCCAGCGGCTGGTTGAAGCGGAACTTGGTCATCGGCATCCTCATGCGGCAATCAAGGGTGGTATCAGGCGGAACCTCGGCGGAACCCCGCGGGTTGACCGGCATCTGGCCGGAATAAATCAGCATGGGGAGAGGAATTTGCAACAGCTAGCTGACAGGCTGGGACTGAGGACGGATCCCGTGATCTTCTTCATGTCTGCGGGATGTACCGTCGTCTTCGTTCTTGCCCTCGTGCTTTTCCCGGCACCGATCGGGGCGGCCTTCGCGGCCGGACGGGCCTGGATCGTCACGAATCTGGGCTGGTTCTTCGTTCTGGGGGTCAACCTGTGGCTGGGCTTCCTGATCTGGGCGGCCATGTCCCGGCATGGCCATATCCGGCTGGGGCGCAAGGGGGCCCGGCCGGAGTATTCGGGACTGAGCTGGTTCACCATGCTCTTTGCCGGCGGGATCGGCACGGTGCTGATGTTCTGGGGCGTCGCCGAACCGATCAGCCATTTCTCGAAGCCGCCGCTGCCGGGCGTGGAGCCGTTCACCGAGGAGGCCGCGCGCGACGCGATGGCCATCGCGATCTATCACCTGGGGCTGCATACCTGGACGATCTTCACCCTCCCGGGACTTGCCTTCGCCTACTTCATAAATCGATACGACCTGCCGGTGCGGGTAAGCTCGGTGTTCTACCCGCTTCTGGGCGAGGGCATCCACGGGCCTGCCGGGAAGGCCATCGACATCGCCTCCATCCTCGGCACGCTGTTTGGCGTCGCGGTGTCGCTGGGGCTGGGCTCCAGCCAGATCGCGGCGGGGCTTGATGCGCTCTGGGGAACAGGGGACGGGGTGACGGTTCAGGTGTCCATTCTCGCCGTGCTGACCCTGGTGGCGATCGGCTCCATCGTGGCCGGGCTGGATGCGGGGGTGAAACTGCTGTCCAACATAAATATCGGCATGGCGGTCGGTCTGATGGTCTTCGTGCTGGTCACGGGCTCGACCCTTTTCCTGCTGCGCGGGATTGTCGAGACGATCGGGCTCTACCTCTCGAACCTGCCGCATCTTGCCTTCTGGAACGACATGCTTGCGGATGAGAACCCTTCCAATGACGCCTGGGGCTGGCAGGGGTCCTGGACCGTGTTCTACTGGGCCTGGACCGTGACCTGGTCGCCCTTCATCGGTCTGTTCGTGGCGCGGATCTCGCGGGGAAGGACCATCCGGGAATTCGTCTTCGGCGTGCTGCTTGCCCCGTCGCTGTTCACCCTGGTGTGGTTCTCCATCTTCGGCTGGCAGGCGATGGATTTCGACGGGCTGGGCCTGGCAGCGCGCGCGGCCATGGGGGACTCTGCGGGCCAGATCAGCGACGCCGTTGCCGAAAGCGTGCCGCTCGCCATGTTCGCCTTTTTCGAGAACCTGCCGCTGACGTCGCTGATCCAGGGGCTGGCCGTGGTGATCGTGGCGATCTTCTTCGCGACATCCTCGGATTCGGCCTCGCTGGTCGTGGACATGCTGTGCACCGGCACGGCGCGCCCGGGTCCGGTGCATCAGCGGGTCTTCTGGGGGGCGGCGGAAGGCGTCGTGGCGTCCATGCTGATCATTCTGGCGGGCGAGGCCGGGCTGACCGCCCTGCAGGAGGTTATCACCGTCGTCGGCCTGCCGATCTTCGTCCTGGTCTGCATGATGATCCCGTCCCTGATCCGGGGCTTTGCCCTTGAGGATATCGACCATGTGACGATCGGCGAGCGCCCGGAACTGGAAGCCTTCGGGCACGGGTCCGATGACGCGCAGGACCCGGCGGAAGGGCCGGGCGGCGGGGGCTAGCCTGCGGCCCGGTTTCCGTCGCATTTCCGCAAGGCATGCAATCCACGCATCGCCCCGGCTGTTCTGCCGGGGCGTTCCGTTTCCGGCCCTTCTCCTCCGGCGAACCGGGCGCCCTGCGCAGCGGGGCAGACAAGCGGCCGCCTTCCTTCCGGGGACCGCCCGGCGCGTGATCGCGCAACCTGCGTCGGAGATTGGCCGGAGGGGCACCGGTGGTCGCGGCGGCGCGGGGCCTGTCCGGGCGGGACGCCCGAACGGGATCGCAGCTCCGGCAAAGAAGAAGGCCCGCGCCGGGTGCCGGGCGCGGGCCTTTTCAAGGGGGAGGCCGGGTGGAAGGGGTGACCTTGCCCCCGGATCCCGGACTGGGCCGATATTCACTATGCGG
>NZ_JACVXA010000123.1 GCF_014903745.1 Mangrovicoccus algicola
CCGGCGCATCCCCCGCCCGGCCCCGGCCCGGTCGCGGGGGGATGCCTGGCCGGTTTCGCCTTCGGCACGGTTCCCGCCGCGACGCTGGCCGCGCTGGCGCGGGCGGGGCGGCTGCGGCTGACGCCGTGGCGGATGCTGTTCCTGGAAGGGGCCGCAAGCCTGCCGGATCTGCCCGGGCTGATCGGCGATGCCGCGGATCCCATGCTGCGCGTGCATGCCTGCGCGGGCGCGCCCTTCTGCCTGCAGGCGCATCGCCCGACCCGCGCGCTGGCGCGGCGGCTGGCGCCGCTGCTGCCCGAAGGGGCGGTGCTGCATGTCTCGGGCTGCGACAAGCACTGCGCCCGCCCGCCGCGCGCCGATGTCACCCTGACGGCGACGCCCGAGGGGTATATGCCCTGCGACCCGGCCCGGCTTCCTGCCGCATGGCTGCCCCTGATTGCGGAGACGAGCTGATGCCCCATGACTACGAGAAGGACGGTGCCCGCATCTATGCGCAGTCCTTCGCCATCATCCGCGCCGAGGCCGATCTGGCGCGGTTCGATCCGGAGGAAGAGCCGGTCGCCGTGCGCATGATTCATGCCGCGGGGATGGTGGGTCTGGAACGCGGCATCCGCTTCGGCCCCGGCATGGCGGAGGTGGCGCGCGCCGCGCTGGCCGCGGGGGCGCCGATCCTGTGCGACGCGCGCATGGTCAGCGAGGGCATCACGCGCGCGCGCCTGCCTGCCGGGAATGCGGTGATCTGCACGCTGCACGACCCGCAGGTGCCGGAGCTGGCCGCCGGGCTGGGCACCACCCGCTCCGCCGCGGCGCTGGAGCTGTGGCGGCCGCATCTGGCGGGGGCGGTGGTGGCGATCGGCAATGCGCCCACCGCGCTGTTCCACCTGCTGAGCATGCTGGAGGACCCGGCCTGCCCGCGCCCGGCGGCGATCATCGGCTGTCCGGTGGGCTTCGTCGGCGCCGCCGAGAGCAAGGCCGCGCTGGCCGCCGCCGCGCCGGTGCCCTGGCTGATCGTCGAGGGCCGGCTGGGCGGCTCGGCCATCACCGTCGCCGCGCTGAACGCGCTGGCCAGCCGGGCGGAATGACGATGGGGCGCATCATCTGTGCCGGGCTGGGCCCGGGCGATCCCGACCTGATGTCGCGCCGCGCCGAACGCGCGGTGCGCGGCGCGGGGCAGGTGGCCTATTTCCGCAAGGCGGGGCGCGCGGGCCAGGCGCGGCGCATCGTCGAGGGGATGCTGGCCCCCGGCGCGGTGGAACATCCGATGGAATACCCGGTCACCACCGAGATCCCCTTCGACAGCCCCGAATACATCGACCGGCTCAGCGCCTTCTACGACGACTGGACCGAAAGGCTGGCGGTGCTGGCCGCATCGGGCGACGTGGTGGTGCTGTGCGAGGGCGACCCGTTCTTTTATGGCTCCTTCATGCATCTCTACATGCGGCTGAAGGACCGGGTGGAGATCGAGGTGATCCCCGGCATCACCGGCATGTCGGGCTGCTGGACGGGGACCGGGCTGCCGATCACCTGGGGCGATGACGTGCTTTGCGTGCTGACCGGCACGCTGCCCGAGGACGAACTGGCGCGGCGCATGGCGGGGTCCGATGCGCTGGTGGTGATGAAGACCGGGCGCAACTTGCCGCGCATCCGCCGCGCGCTGGAGCGCGCCGGGCGGCTGCAGGATGCCTGGCTGGTCGAACGCGGCACGATGCCGGGGGAACGCATCCTGCGCCTGGCGGAGGCGGCCACGGAGGATTGCCCCTATTTCGCCATCGTGCTGGTCCACGGGCAGGGTCGGCGCCCGGAACGTGCCCCGCCGGAGGGACGCGCGGAGGCGGCGGAATGAGCGGATGGATCGCGGTGGCCGGTCTGGGACCGGGCGCCGAGGCGCTGGTCACGCCCGAGGTTTCGGCCGCGCTCGCGGAGGCGACGGACGTGATCGGCTATGTCCCCTATGTCGCGCGGGTCGCGCCGCGCCCGGGGCTGGCGCTGCATCCTTCCGACAACCGCGTGGAACTGGACCGCGCCGCCCATGCGCTGGATCTTGCGGCGGCGGGGGCGCGGGTGGTCATCGTCTCCTCGGGCGATCCGGGGGTCTTCGCCATGGCCTCGGCGCTGTTCGAGGCGGTGGAGGCGCGCGGCGGCACGGGCGCCGATATCCGCATCCTGCCCGGCATCACCGCGATGCTGGCGGCGGCGGCGCGGGCCGGGGCGCCGCTGGGCCATGATTTCTGCGCGATCAATCTCAGCGACAACCTCAAGCCCTTCGCGCTGGTGGAGCACCGGCTGCGCCACGCGGCGCAGGGCGATTTCGCCATGGCGTTCTATAACCCTCGTTCGCGCGCGCGGCCGCATCAATTCGCTCGCGTGCTGGAGATCCTGCGCGAGGAATGCGGTCCGGACCGGCTGATCACCTTTGCCCGCGCCGTCACCACGGCGCAGGAGCGGATCGAGACGGTGACCCTGAACGAGGCGCGTCCCGAGATGGCGGATATGCGCACCGTCGTGCTGGTCGGCAATGCCGGGACGCGCCGCGTCGGGCGCTGGATCTACACGCCGCGCGGGGTGCCCGCGCCGTGAGCCTCCAGCCAGTCCATCGCCGCCTGCGGATCGGCCCGGGTCTCGCGCGCAGGGATCGCGGGACGCTCGGCCAGGATCACCGGCAGCCCGAGGCGCCGCGCCGCCGTCAGCTTGGCCACCGCGCCGGTGCCGCCCGAATCCTTCGACACGACATGGGTGATGCGATGCGCCGCCAGCAGCCGCGTCTCCGCCTCGGGGTCGAAAGGGCCGCGGGCGACGATCTGGCCGACATCCGGCAGGCCGGGGGGCGGCGGGCCGGGATCGACGCGGCGCAGCAGGTAATGATGCTGCGCCCGGCAGGCGAAGATCTCCGCCTGCTGCCGCCCGATCCCCAGGAAGACCCGCGCGGGCGTCTCGGGCAGGGCACGGGCCGCGGCCTCCAGGTCGGGCACGCGGATCCAGCGGTCGCCGGGGGCCTCGCGCCATCCGGGCCGTTCCAGCGCCAGCAGCGGCAGCCCCCGCGCGGCGCAGGCGGTGACGGCGTTGCGGCTCATCCCCGCGGCGAAGGGATGCGTGGCGTCGATCACATGGGTGATGCGCTCGGCCGCCAGCCAGGCCGCCAGCCCCTCGATCCCGCCGAAGCCGCCCGTCCGCAGCGGCAGCGGCTGCGCCGCCGGGGCGGCGGTGCGCCCGGCATAGGAATAGACGGCATCCAGACCGGCATCGGCCACCAGCCGCGCCAGCGCCGCGGCATCGGATGTGCCGCCCAGAAGAAGAAGACGTGTCATGATCGACCCCGCTGAGCCCTGGCTGACGATCCTGGGCATCGGCGAGGATGGACCGGCGGGCATGACCGATGCAAGCCGCGCCGCGCTGGAGGCGGCCGAGCTGGTCTTCGGCGGGCCGCGCCACCTGGCGCTGGCCGGGGCGGGGTCGCGCGGCCGCGCCTGGCCCGTGCCCTTCGACATCGCCCCGGTGCTGGCCGAGGCCGGGCGGCGGGTGGCCGTGCTGGCCTCGGGCGATCCCTTCTGGTTCGGCGCGGGCAGCCTGCTGGCGGCGGCGCTGCCGCCCGGCGCGTGGCGGGCGCTGCCGGTGCCGGGCACGGTCTCCCTGGCGGCGGCGC
>NZ_JACVXA010000124.1 GCF_014903745.1 Mangrovicoccus algicola
CGGCCGGGTCCGGCCCCGGCCTGCCCCGGGGCGCTACAGCGTCATGCGCCGCGCGCGGGCGCCGCGTTCGATCGCCGCCGCCGCCAGGCGGTCGATCTTCAGCTCGTAGCGGATCTCCTCGAGAAACCGCAGCTCCACCTCGCGCAGCCGCCCATCCGCCGCCGTCACGTCGCAGCACAGCGCATAGGCGGTCTCGTTGAGCCTCTCGGGCAACGCCTCGCGCACCAGCCCGAACAGCGCGTCCAGTCCCTCCTCCTCGGAGAAGAGGTCGAAGACCAGGCGGCTGAGCTTGGGGAACCGGTCCAGGTCGTATTCCGCGAAGATCGGCAGGTGGTTCACCTCCGTCTGGATCGCCACCAGCTCGGCCGTGCGGATGTTCTCGTCGCTGACCGAGGCCGCGATCATCAACAGAACCAGGGCGTCCTGCGGGCTCAGCGATTGCGGCTCTTGCTGGTCGTCTTGGGTCACTGGGCGTCCTTCCGTTGATGCATGGAGGCTAAATATTGACCTTGCGGGGTCCGATCAATAGGGAGAGCCCGCGCGGCACGGGGCCGCTGCACAACAGGAAGCACAGCGAAATGACCGATCTGGCGGAATTTGGAATGGACTCGAAGGCCTGGCCCTTTGAAGAGGCCCGCCGCCTGGTCAAACGCTACGAGAAGAAACCGCCCGAGAAGGGCTATGTCCTGTTCGAGACCGGCTACGGTCCCTCGGGCCTGCCGCATATCGGCACGTTCGGCGAGGTGCTGCGCACGACCATGATCCGCCGCGCCTTCGAGCAGATCTCGGACATCCCCACGCGGCTGATCTGCTTCTCCGACGACATGGACGGGATGCGCAAGGTGCCGGGCAACGTCCCGAACCAGGACCGTCTGCGCGAGGACCTGCAGCGGCCGCTGACCAGCGTCTACGACCCGTTCGAGGAGTATGAAAGCTTCGGGCATCATAACAACGCGATGCTGCGCCGCTTCCTCGACACGTTCGGCTTCGAGTACGAGTTCTATTCGGCGACCGATTTCTACAAGTCCGGCCAGTTCGACGAGGTGCTGCTGCGCGCCGCCGAACGCTATGACGACGTGATGAAGGTCATGCTGAAATCCCTGCGCGACGAGCGCGCGGCGACCTATTCGATCTTCCTGCCGATCCATCCGGAGACCGGCCGCGTGCTCTACGTGCCGATGAAGCATGTCGATGCCAAGGAGGGCACCGTCACCTTCGACGACAATGACGGCCGCGAATGGACGCTGCCGGTCACCGGCGGCAACGTCAAGCTGCAGTGGAAGCCCGATTTCGGCGCCCGCTGGGCGGCGCTGGACGTCGATTTCGAGATGTACGGCAAGGACCATTCCACCAATACGCCGATCTATGACCGCATCTGCGAGATCCTCGGCGGCCGCAAGCCCGAGCATTTCACCTACGAGCTGTTCCTCGACGACAAGGGACAGAAGATCTCCAAATCGACCGGCAACGGCATCTCGATCGACGAATGGCTGACCTATGCCTCGACCGAGAGCCTCAGCTATTTCATGTTCCAGAAGCCCAAGACCGCCAAGCGGCTGCATTTCGACGTGATCCCCCGGGCGATGGATGAATATCACCAGCAGCTCAATGCCTATCCGGACCAGGATCCTAAGGCGCAGCTGGCCAATCCGGTCTTCCATATCCACGGCCCCGGCAAGGTGCCGGCCTCGGACATGGTCGTGCCCTTCTCCATGCTGCTGAACGTGGCGGGGGTGGCCAATGCCGAGGACAAGGGCACGATGTGGGGATTCATCCGCCGCTATGCGCCCGAGGCCACGCCAGAAACCCATCCCGGGCTGGATGCCGCGGTCGGGTACGCGGTCCGCTACTACCAGGATTTCGTCAGGCCTTCCAAGGTGTTCCGCCTGCCCGACGCGACCGAGCGCGCGGCGCTGGAGGATCTGGCCGCGCGGCTGGAGGCCTGGCAGGGCGGGCTGGATGCCGAGGCCCTGCAATCCGAGGTCTTCGCGGTCGGCAAGGCCCATGGCTTCGAGCCGCTGCGCGCCTGGTTCGGGGCGCTCTACGAGGTGCTTCTGGGCCAGTCCCAGGGGCCGCGCTTCGGCGGGTTCATCGCGCTTTACGGCGTGGCCGAAACCGTCGCGCTGATCCGGTCTGCCCTGGCCGGCGAACTGGCCGCCGCCTGATCGCGGTTCCGCCTGCGGGGGAGGCCCCGCAGGCGTCTAAGGATCGTCTTAACGCCTCCTCTCCTAGGCTCGCCGCGCCACCAGGAGAGAGTTGCCATGAAAGTGCTGAGTTTGACGGCGATCCTGCCGGGGGCCGCGCGGCTCAGCGCGGTCATGTCGGTTCCGCCTCCGGATCCCGCCATCGCGATCCGCGCGGTGATCGGCGGCCAGATCGCCGCCATCGGGCAGGGGCGGACGGGCCGCGCCTTCGAGACCCTGGCGCCGGACATCCGCGAACAGCTGGGCTCGGCGGCGCGTTTCGCGGAACTCCTGCGGCGGGGGTTTCCGATCCTGCAGGACGCGGCGCGGCTTGGCTTCCTGGCGCCGCGCGGCGGCGGCGCCCTGATCCGCCAGCGCGTGCTGCTATGGGACGGGGCGGGCGATGTGCATGTGCTGGACTACGACATGCAGGCTGCCGCCGGGACCTGGGCCGTGGCGGGGATGCGGACCCTGCCGCTGACCGGGCTGGCGGGGCGTGTCACGGTGACAGATCTTCCGGTGTCATCCGCCAGGCCCGGCCGAACCCGCCATTGAGCGCCGCAGAGACAATGCGGAACCGCTGGAAGCCGAAATCGGCGAAATCGACATACAGCCCCGCCTTGGGGACCAGCCGCAGCCAGTGATCGCGCAGCGGGCCATGGGCAGGATGCTCGCGGGGCAGGGGCTCTGCCAGGCAGGAAAGGCTCAGGCGCGGATGGGTCAGCGGATCGCCCTTCGGCCCCGGTTCGCCCAGCAGCAGCGCGCAGCGCGGATCGGCGGCCAGGTTCGCCGCATGCCCCGCCAGCCGCGAGATCAGCGAAACCGGGCCGCCGCCATCCGGGCCAGCGAGCAGGGCGATCCGGCTGATGGCAGGGGCGCCGGTGGCGTGATCGATGGCGGCCAGCGCGGCAAAGCGCGCCTCCGCCAGAAGGCGCCGGGCCAGCGCGCGGGCCTCGTCATCGGCGGCCCGCAGCGGGCCGGGGGGCGGATCGGTCCTGTCCATGCTCGGATGCTCGGCGCGGCGGCGGGATTCTGCAAGCACCGGCCGCGCCAACCCACCGGCCATGCCCCGGCAGCGCCGGGCCCGCGCCGGGGTCCCCGTCGGCGTCCCCGGCGGCCCGGCCCCCTGTCGTGCCCGCCGCAGGAC
>NZ_JACVXA010000125.1 GCF_014903745.1 Mangrovicoccus algicola
CGCCATAAAAATATCAGCTACTTACGCGTCTAGCTGTCGAACTAGGGGGGGCTGGTCAGGCGCGAAGTCTGCGACACCGCCCCGATCACCGTCGTCTACGAAATTACTGATTTCGGGCGCACTGCCCTGGGTTTCCTGGATGAACTGCGCAAGTGGAGTGAGGGCCTGCCGAAGAGTTTGACCGCTGAAACGCGATAGCCTGTCGAGAGCGCGACCGGCCCTCAGCGGCCATTCAGGACGCTTGCAGCCGAGGTCGGCTTCGCGCCCATTGCCGACTAAGTCTCGGGTGCCTGTTCATTTCACAGATGCCAGGTAGGCGCGGCACATCGCCTTGAGGTCGGACTTCAGCGCCGAGATCTTCTCCTGTTCCAGCCCGCGCTCGAAGGCATTGCGGACGGTGCCGTAGATTACAGCCGTCAGAGACAAGTTGATCTGGTCAATGTCTCCGGTGGACAGATCCGGGCAGGCGCGAAACATTCCCTCGGTTGCCCTGTCCACACGCGCGGCGAAGTCCTGCACGAGCGCGTCGTTGTCCAGCTCTGCCACGGATCGATAGAGCGCGTGGGTCAATTCCATCCGTTCAGTCTTCACGGACCAATACGTGTCGATCAGGGCCTCGGCGCCCTCGCAAGCCCGGCGCCCGGCCATACGTGCGCAGGTATCTTCCACTTTCTCCGCCAGCCTGGTAAGGAACCGCTCGTTCAACGCATAGACAAGGGCCTGCTTGTTCGGAAAGTACTGATACATGGTGCCCACCGAGACGCCCGCACGCTCCGCAACCGACGTGGTTGTCAGGCCCGCCATGCCCTGCTTCAGCAAAACCTGAATCGTCGCCTCGAATATCGCGTCCACAGTCACACGTGACCGCGATTGTGACGGTGTTTTCCTAGGCTTGAGTGCGCTTGGTGAATGCTCCGACATATGCGAATCCAAAAGCTGAATATTTCTTCATATATCTGGGTTACCAGAACAAAAGGAAAGACTTATGACCCAGAAACGCATCGCGCTGGTGACCGGCGCCAACAAGGGAATTGGCTTCGAAACGGCTCGGAAGCTGGGTGAGGCGGGCGTTCATGTCCTGCTGGGAAGCCGCGACAAGGCGCGGGGAGACTCCGCTGCCGCGACATTGATGAACGAGGGGTTCATTGCCGAAAGCCTCCATCTTGACCTTGACGACGCCGAGACCATCGCTGCCGCGGCAGCGGCGATCAAGGGGCGTTTCGGTCGATTGGACATCCTCGTCAACAATGCCGGCATCTTTGATCTTGGCGACGCAGCACCCGGCAAGGCCTCTCTTGATGCAGTGCGCCGGGTGATGGAGGTCAACTTCGTCGGCGCGCTGGCAGTGACCCAGGCGATGTTGCCCCTGCTGCGCGCCGCACCGGACGCTCGCATCGTGAACCTGTCGAGCTCCATGGGCTCCCTGACCGAGAACGCTGATCCGGATGCGCCTTACTACTCGCAGCGCTTCATCGGATATAATGCCTCCAAGGCGGCATTGAACATGCTGACGATTCAGCTGCATGAAGAGTTGAAGGGAGAATGCATCAAGGTGAACTCGGTCAGCCCCGGTTTCGTCAAGACCGACCTAACCGGGTTTGGTGAGATGACGGCCGAGGAAGGTGCCCGGCTGCCCGCCGAGTATGCTCTCACGGCTGATGTCAGCGGTTGCTTCGTGGAGCCGAATGGCGCAACGCCCTGGTGAATTGCAGCAAAGTCCGCACTCAGTGAGTTCAGCTTCAGCTTGGTGAACGGCGAGGTTTTTCAAATCGGTCGTTTGTGATGATCGCGGCGAAAGGGTGTTGAGAGCCCTCCTTACCCGATGCTGCACTGCTAACTAATGTCCGCTCCTTGGGCCCCGACCAAAAACGACCGTTATTGCAGCTTGCGCTTTACCCGGACACACGTAAAAGCTGCGCCATCCACTTCGGCAAGAGCTGAGAACAATCTACGTATTGCTCGACCGACTTGATCAAAATAGGCCAAGGGAAGGTGTAGTGACGGACGATGTCATGAAAGAGAATGACCAGGCAGTGCAGCAGGCTGCTCGCAACCTGTTTCTAGGATGCGCACCGGAACGAAAGGCAGAGCTGGAAAACTTCTGGAAAAAATACCACCCTGAGTTTCAGTTGATGGACGATGCAGGATCAGAGGGTACTTTTGCTTTGGAGGCTGGCCTGTTCAGGATTGTTCGCTTCAATCACCTAGCGATGCGGGCGTTTTGGCTTGCCAGTTTTATTGCCTGGGAAGGTTATTCCGCATTTTCTAGGAGCACTGACACCAACGACATCGATCTCACCCGATTTCGATCAATGGTTCAGGCATTTCGCGATATGCTAGGTGCTGAAGACCCAGAAGTCGTGCAGTTGCCGCCGGGCGTGCCGGAACCGGGCAAATATTGCGATGTAAAGGATGATGTGGAAGCGCGCGCGGCAGGGGAACTCGCTACCATCGCAACTGGCTGGGCCTTCCTACATGAGCTCAGACATATCCAGCATCAACAAGACGGCACGAGCGCGACGTTCAATGCTCCCTCTATAGATCAACACGCCGAGGAGCTTTCATGCGATGAATTTGCGACCACATTCATTATGGAGTTCGTAGCGAACTACGCTGAACAATCCGGCGATGCCGAGGATAAAGTTCGGCAAAAGCGTGAGCTCGGTGTCTATTTCGCGCTGTTTGCAATGACGCTAATCGCCGCCGATCAATGGGGCGATTCAGAGTCCCATCCTGCCATGAAAATACGTATCGAGGAGGTTATCAAAAACATGGGTACCGAAGGCACTGGAATATCGGATGCGATAGCGCATGCAGCCTTCGCTGCATTATGGATCATCTATCCAAATGCTCTAGGGCCATTCAAACTATAGATGCACGCTCGCACGAAATCACCCACAGATTGTGTGGCGTTCTTTGCCCTCAAGCGACCGTTTTGACAAAGGCGAAACCTGCAAAGCCGACCTTGGCGCAACCGCAGCGAATTGGCGCTACGTCCCGCGGTACGGTCGCTCGGGCTTGGCGCAGCGAATGACCGGATTTCGCCCTCCTCGACCAATGCTGCCGGACGCACGAACGGCAGAAGTGGGGCTCACTCCAGCCTTGCGGCGGCGCGGAACCGGGTTTGGTCCCGCCGGAATCGGGACCGGTTGCTCAAAGTCGTGCTACGATGCAGCTGTCGGCGCGGTGCCGTCGCCGGGGTCGGGAGGGCCGGATGGAGACTCGTCATGTCGAAAATCCAGTTGCCAGCCGTGACCCCGAAGCGTCCGCCCTGGAACAAGGGCTGACCTTGCCCCCGGATCCCGGACTGGGAGTTAGATTACTCGCAG
>NZ_JACVXA010000126.1 GCF_014903745.1 Mangrovicoccus algicola
TGGCGAGGGCTTGGTCGGAAACGATGGTTGCGGGAGCAGGATTTGAACCTGCGACCTTCAGGTTATGAGCCTGACGAGCTACCGGGCTGCTCCATCCCGCGCCATTTTTGTCCGGTCGGATTTGATCGTTCATAGAGAGGGTGGGGATTTTTCTAGGTCTGGCGATGACCTACTCTCCCACGTCTTGAGACGCAGTACCATCGGCGCGACAGTGCTTAACTTCCGGGTTCGGGATGGGACCGGGTGTTTCACTTGTGCTGTGATCACCAAACCGAGGAAAATCCCCCTATCCTCCCTTTTTGGGGAGGAAGGACAACATCAGGTCCTAGTCTGACTTCTGTTCATTTGCCGTCTTCTTGATTGACGGCTGGTGTCTTGCTTTTACCGGATCAGGTCAAGCCTATCGGACAATTAGTACCGGTCAACTGAACGCATTGCTGCGCTTACATCTCCGGCCTATCGACGTGGTGGTCTACCACGGTCCTCGGGGATACCTTGTTTTGAGGGGGGCTTCCCGCTTAGATGCCTTCAGCGGTTATCCTTTCCGATCATAGCTACCCTGCACTACCGCTGGCGCGATAACAGGTCCACCAGTGGATCGTTCACCCCGGTCCTCTCGTACTAGGGGCAACTCCTCTCAAGTATCCTACACCCACGGCAGATAGGGACCGAACTGTCTCACGACGTTCTAAACCCAGCTCACGTACCTCTTTAAACGGCGAACAGCCGTACCCTTGGGACCTGCTCCAGCCCCAGGATGAGATGAGCCGACATCGAGGTGCCAAACGATGCCGTCGATATGGACTCTTGGGCATCATCAGCCTGTTATCCCCGGCGTACCTTTTATCCGTTGAGCGATGGCCCTCCCACATGGGACCACCGGATCACTATGGCCGACTTTCGTCTCTGCTCGACCTGTCAGTCTCGCAGTCAGGCTGGCTTCTGCCATTGCACTCAACGAGCGATGTCCGACCGCTCTGAGCCAACCTTCGCGCGCCTCCGTTACGCTTTAGGAGGCGACCGCCCCAGTCAAACTACCCGCCACAGAGGGTCCCGGATCCGGATGACGGACCGCGGTTAGACATCAAGAATGCGAAGGGTGGTATCTCAAGGGAGGCTCCACCGGAACTGGCGTTCCGGTTTCAAAGCCTACCACCTATCCTGCACATCGCAGTCCTGATGCCAGTCTGAAGCTGTAGTAAAGGTGCACGGGGTCTTTCCGTCTAACCGCGGGAAGCCTGCATCTTGACAGGCAATTCAATTTCGCTGAGTCAACGTTGGAGACAGCGGGGAAGTCGTTACGCCATTCGTGCAGGTCGGAACTTACCCGACAAGGAATTTCGCTACCTTAGGACCGTTATAGTTACGGCCGCCGTTTACCGGGGCTTCATTTCGGAGCTCTCACCCCTCCATTTAACCTTCCGGCACCGGGCAGGCGTCAGACCCTATACGTCGTCTTGCGACTTCGCAGAGCCCTGTGTTTTTAGTAAACAGTCGCCACCCCCTGGTTTGTGCCCCCGGTGATCATACACCGGGCCTCCTTCTCGCGAACTTACGGAGGTATTTTGCCGAGTTCCTTCAACGTTGTTCTCTCAAGCGCCTTGGTATTCTCTACCAGTCCACCTGTGTCGGTTTCGGGTACGGTCTGGCGGAGGGCTATTTCCAGGGACTGCCATCGATATGCCCCAATCCGATAAGGGACATACGCTCCGGACAATCCGTCACATCCTCCTGGCCCAGGAATATTAACCTGGTTCCCATCGTCTACGCGTTTCCGCCTCGACTTAGGGGCCGGCTTACCCTGCTCAGATTAGCTTTAAGCAGGAACCCTTGGACTTTCGGCGAGAGTGTCTCTCACACTCTTTGTCGCTACTCATGTCATCATTCTCGCTAGTGATCTCTCCACCGGATGGCTCACGCCCCGGCTTCATCGACAGCTCCTTGCGTCCAATGCCTTCCGAGGAAGACTAAAGACGCATGGAGCTTTTCACACTACGCTCCGCTACCATGCCTTGCGGCATCCTCAGCTTCGGCTCATGGCTTGAGCCCCGTTACATCTTCGCCGCAGGACGTCTTGATTAGACCAGTGAGCTGTTACGCTATCTTTAAAGGATGGCTGCTTCTAAGCCAACCTCCTGGTTGTTTTGGACATCCCACATGCTTTCCCACTTAGCCATGAATTGGGGGCCTTAGCTGGAGGTCAGGGTTGTTTCCCTCTCCACGACGGGCGTTAGCACCCGCCGTGTGTCTGCCATCCAGTACTCCCGGGTATTCGGAGTTTGGTTAGGATCAGTAAGCCTGTGGGGCCCCATTACCCATCCAGTGCTCTACCCCCCGGGGTATTCGGATGACGCTCTACCTAAATAGATTTCGCGGAGAACCAGCTATCTCCGAGTTTGATTGGCCTTTCACCCCTAGGCACAACTCATCCCGACCTTTTTCAACAGGTGTGGGTTCGGACCTCCAGTTGGTGTTACCCAACCTTCATCCTGGTCATGCCTAGATCACTCGGTTTCGGGTCTGATCCCACGAACTCGACGCCCTATTAAGACTCGCTTTCGCTGCGCCTACACCTAACGGCTTAAGCTTGCACGTGAGACCAAGTCGATGACCCATTATACAAAAGGTACGCCGTCAGGGATAAATCCCCTCCGACTGCTTGTAGGCGTCCGGTTTCAGGTACTGTTTCACTCCCCTCGTCGGGGTGCTTTTCACCTTTCCCTCACGGTACTGGTTCGCTATCGGTCAGTAAGGAGTACTTAGCCTTCGGAGGTGGTCCTCCGATCTTCGGACAGGATTTCACGTGTCCCGCCCTACTTGATACATCCATCAAAGCTTCCCGTACGGGGCTGTCACCCGCTATGGCCCGGTTTCCCAACCGGTTCCGGTCACTTATCTGGCTTGGCTGGTCCGCGTTCGCTCGCCACTACTAGCGGAGTCTCTATTGATGTCCTTTCCTCCGGGTACTTAGATGTTTCAGTTCCCCGGGTTTGCTCTATAATCCCTATGTATTCAGGAAAATAGTACCTGGTTATACACTCTGTTCACCACTTCGCCGCGACGCGCCAGACCGGCCAAGGGCCGGCACGGAGTGTGCGTTTTGCGAAGCAAAAACAGAATGTAATCAGGTGGGTTGCCCCATTCGGAGATCGATGGATCAAAGCCTATTCCCGGCTCCCCATCGCTTATCGCAGGGTATCACGTCCTTCATCGCCTCTTACTGCCAAGGCATCCACCAAACGCCCTTTTCGCGCTTGATCTGACCCGGTAAGAGCAAGACACTCCTC